>JBEGRF010000020.1:0-42093 GCA_041180605.1 Actinomycetota bacterium
GTCGTCGCCGGCGCCGCCCATCACTCGCGACTTGTCCCAGGTCAGGTCTTCGAACACCGAGTGCACGGGATACGTGGTGAGAGGTGTCGAGTGTTCGCCGAATTTCTTGAAGATGAAGAGGTCCTCCGGCGGGAGCTTCGAGTCGGGAAGGTTGCTGCTCGGCCGCAGCATGAAACCGCCGGCAGTGTGGAATGCGTTGTATCCGCACACGTTCGGCCGCGCTTTCACCGCGCGCACGAGAGAGTGGATCTCCGGTTCGCTCATCGGGTGGTCGCCTGAGCCGAGCACGTCGACGCCCCAACCGGCAGGAAAGTTCCTGTTCAAGTCGAGTCCGGCAGGGTCGCGCGGCTGGTCGATGGTGAAGCCGTCGTAGTTTTCGATCAATCCTTCGGTGAGCAGTCGGTAGCGGGTCGTGCCTGTTGTCGCTCCGAGCGGACCGACAGGAATCATCACTCGCGGTTCATCGGGGTGCGGCATCCATGCACCGTCGGGATCGGCGATGCGCATCGTGAGAATGCGACCGTCACCGTCGATGTCCTGCGGGTGCAATCCGGGCCAGCGGTGGCCGTCGCGCCACGGCCATGGCCGCACGCTCGAGCGGTGGAAGAGCGGGCGTTCGGCAAGGGCATCTTCCACTCCGTCGGGGTTGACGCGAGGAGCGATGTAAAAGGTGCGCGTGCGCAGCGCCTCGATGACTGTCGCATCACCTGCGACGAACTTCGTGACGAGGTGGTGGATGATGTAAAGCGCCGCTACGCCTCCCGTGACTTCCACGGCGTGGATGTTGGCGTCGATCCAGTGAGCGGGTTTGGTGTGATGTTCACCAGAGCGGGTATCCGTGATTGTCGCGACCAACAGGTCGCGACCGAGATGTGATTGGCCGTAACTTTCGATGGTGAGCAGGCTCGGGTGCTGTGCTGCGAGCGAGCGCAGCCATGCAGCCATCTCTTCGTAGCGCAAGAATCGGTCGAAGTCGTAGTTCATGCGCCGAGACTAGACCGCAAGGACACCCATACCTTGCGTCGCCGCATCCAGAGGTCCGCTGCAAGCTGCACGATGCAAACTAGGTTGACGTGGTGAAATTTCGACGAGTGCAACTCGCACTCACCATCGCGTTGCTGATAGTTGCGCTACCGCTCCTGCACCGCTCACAACCTGTCGCGGCAGAACCATTGGTCGGCGACGTGCCGAAGTGCAGCGAAGGCGGCCCGTGCACGCTGGGCGACAAGGGACCTCTCGGCGGAGTGGTGTTCTACGCGGCAACTACCCCGCAGTGGTGGGGACAATACATGGAGACCACGAAGGTATATAACGACATCAAAATCTTCATCGATTGGAATCGACTAGTGGTCTTTGGTGGTGCTGATGCCAAGGCGCGACGAATCGAAGCCAAATACATCGGCTCTGGTGACCAAAACACCTTTCTAGTGAGCCGTATTCAATCTGAACAGCTCTTCTCGGAAGAATTCTGGCGAAAGATCGGCTACAAGTTCTTCGTTCCATCAAAAGACGAACTGGACGCTCTGTACAACTACATCGCCACATCCAAGTCGCCGTTGTCGGCTGCCTTCGACATCGGAGTCGGGGGTGACCCGTATTGGACCTCATCTGAAGCATCGGACACCTTTGCGTGGTACCAGCTCTTCAACGACGGAACCCAGTTCACCGACGCCAACGGCATCGGCCAAGTCAAAGTCAACGGCCAGCTCGTCCCGCTCTCGGGCAACAAGAACTTGACCAAGAGCAATGAGCACAAGGGATCTGCGTTTCCTTCAAAACCGTTTCGATACATCAACGTGGGTTCGTGGGCACCGCTCGGTGCAGTGCTTCCGCCGAAGCCCGCGCGGCCAGTCGTACCCGCAGGTGGTCGCACGTCGACGGAGTGTTCGTCTGGGCGTTCATGCCAAGTAGGCGACATCGGCCCGGGTGGTGGCGTCGTCTTCTATGACGCAGGCAAGACCGAGTCGTGGGGTCGTTACCTCGAAGCAGCGCCGTCAGCGTGCCAGGCCAGCGGCAAGTCATGGCGATTCGCCGCACCCGGCAAGCGCGGTACCAAAGAGCTACCGCAGTTATATCCGACGTGGAAGACCGCCGCTCGACAACGTGTTGAGTCGAAGCGACTCGGAATGGGTAGGTCGAACACCGCACTGATCGTCAAACAACACGCGGTAATACCGAAGAACTTCTTCGAGAACACCGCAGCTGGATACGCCGACTCCCTCGTGTGCGGGGGAAAAGACGACTGGTTCCTCCCGAGCAAAGACGAACTCGACACCCTCTACAACGTGCTCGCTGTCACCGGTAACGATCTCACCGGTAACAACTCGTTCGGTTTCACCCGCGGTTACTACTGGACGTCGTCGGAATACAACAATGAGACGGCCTGGACACAGTTATGGATCGACGGCCAACAATTTGACCGTGAAAAGTGGCTGAATGGCGACCAGCGCAAGGATGGTGGGTTCAACCCGTTCCATGTGCGGCCGATTCGCGCATTCGGCTGACACACGAATACCGCTCGCAGCCGGCTTGGGATCCGAAAGTTACTTGGCCACAACATCTGTCTCTTGACTCTGTCTGCAAGAGGAGTACCGTCGCGCAGTAGGGGGTCAACACAGACACGCTCAAGGAGGCAATAGTGAGCAAACGCCATCGAGACGGCAATTCGATACCACGACCCAAAGCAGAGCTACGAGCGCATGCGCACTGCGAACGTCATCGAATCAAGGGCGAACTCCATGATTTGGCGACGGCAGTCGGGCGTTCGATCGACCCAGATGAATGCGACGAACCGGCAGTGCATTGGCGAACGGAGCGTCGCGCCGATCACCACCGTGCCGGAGAACGCGCGTCTCACGGCAGACGGCTTCGTCACTGGAAGACCAAAGAGTGGAAACGACGCTCTGCAGCTCGCCGGTCTCGCGCCATGATGGAAGAGCAGTTCGCCAAGGAAGCCTGACTTCCGAGCATGTCCCCGAGTCGCGCAAGTGACCAGTACTGTCGGCCGGGGAGGCGAGATGCAGTATCAACCCGTGTTGCATCACCTCACGGGTGAGTTTCGCTCACGATGGCGCGGGCGTATCCACGCGCTCGCGATGTGCGCCGCGCTGCCTGCCGGCATCGCGCTCGTCGTTCTCGCTGAGGGTGCGGCTGCCACCACTGCAACATCGGTGTACGCGGCATCGCTCGTGCTGCTCTTTGGCACGTCCGCGTCGTATCACATGCTGGCGAGAAGCCGTCGCGCTCAGCTCGTGATGCAACGCCTCGACCACTCAATGGTGTACGTGCTTATCGCCGGTACGTACACGCCGTTGTGTCTCGTCGCGCTGCCTCGAGTGCTCGGCATCGTGATGCTGTGTGTGGTGTGGTGCGTCGCCGCAGTCGGCATTCTCCTCAAATCAATCTGGCGGGCCCGAGTATTCGCATCCGTGCTCTATGTCGCACTCGGATGGATCGTCGTCTTCGTGCTTCCCTGGGCCTACGAACGAATCGGCCTCTTGGCACTGTCTCTCTACGCAGTCGGCGGGACGGTCTTCACGGTAGGTGCCGTCATGTTCTACCGACGTTGGCCGACATTGCGTCCGTCACAGTTCGGCTTTCATGAAGTGTGGCATTCGCTGACGGTGATTGCCGTTGCGCTGCAATTCACCGCCACCACGCTGCTCGTGCGTTGAACACGGAACTAGTCTGAAAAGCCCATCGGGTCGCTAGCTCAGTTGGTAGAGCAACGGACTTTTAATCCGCAGGTCCCGGGTTCGAGCCCCGGGCGACCCACGTGAACACCAAGCTCGACCAGGTCGACCTCGCCATCTCCGGAATGACGTGTGGTGCGTGCGCATTGAAAGTGGAGAAGTCACTCAACTCACTCGAAGGAGTGAGCGCGTCCGTCAACTTTGCCACCGAGACAGCGCGAATAACGCTCAATGATCGGGTTTCCACCGAGCAACTCGTGTCACAAGTGGAGAAGGCGGGGTATCACGCCCGTCTTCTCGCGGACACCACTCCGGAGATGCTCGACAAGGAGACCGACGAACGGGTGGCGATGTTGCGCGCGCGACTCACGTTGTCGATCGCTTTCGGACTTCCGGTCGTCGCATTTTCGATGATTCCCGCGCTCCACTTCGGGGGCTGGCAGTGGTGGGCGCTGGCATTGTCGCTGCCCGTCGCAGTCTGGGGTGCTGCACCGTTCCACCGCGCCGCGTGGATGAACGCTCGCCATCGGGCGACCACCATGGACACGCTCATCTCCATCGGCATCATCGCCGCCATGGGATGGTCGGTCTGGGCGCTCGTCTGGGGAAATGCCGCCGAGGACCACTCCGGGATGAGCATGACCTCGTCCGAGATTGACCATATATATATGGAGGTCGCCGTCGCCGTGACGGTCTTCCTTCTTGCCGGCCGCTATTTCGAGGCACGGGCAAAACGGCGGGCTGGTGACGCCCTCCGCTCCTTGCTGGCTCTCGGTGCCCGAAGTGCCACGGTGATCCGCGGCGGCGAAGAAGTGCTGATCGATGCTGCAGCAGTGCGAGTGGGGGACCTCATCGTCGTGCGTCCCGGCGAGATCATCGCCGCCGACGGCGTCGTGCGAGAGGGAAGCTCCTCGGTCGACGTGTCGATGCTTACGGGTGAGAGCGTTCCGATCGACGTAACGATCGGCGCGAATGTGACGGGTACGACGGTCAATCTCACGGGCCGACTTGTCGTGCAGGCGACTCGAGTCGGTGCCGACTCCACCTTTGCGCAGATGGCCAGACTCGTTCGCGATGCGCAGGCGACGAAGGCACCCGTGCAAAAACTCGCCGACCGCGTGAGCAGTGTCTTCGTGCCGACGGTCATCGCGATCTCGATCGTCACGTTCGCCGCGTGGTGGTGGTTCGAAGGCGATCTCTCTCAGGCCTTCACCGCATCGGTGGCGGTGCTGATCATCGCCTGTCCGTGCGCGCTCGGTCTCGCCACACCGACCGCCCTCATGGTCGGCAGCGGCCGGGCGGCGCAGATGGGCATCGTCATCAAGGGTGCAGACGTGTTGCAAGGAACGCGTCGAGTCGACACCGTCGTGTTCGACAAGACAGGCACCGTGACGACTGGAGCGATGCAATTGGTAGACGTCGTGTGTCACGAAGGCTCGTCTCGAGCCGAGGTACTCGCGGCTGCGGGTGCGCTCGAACACGCCAGTGAGCATCCGGTGGCGAAAGCAATTGCGTCGGCGGCGCGCTCCGAACTCGGCACGCTCGCCCCCGTCGTCGACTTCGAGAACCTTCCTGGCATGGGTGCAGTCGGCAGCGTCGCTGGTGCGGGCGTGATGGTCGGCAACGAACTGCTCATGCGACGAAAACTCGTGCTGATTCCAAAACCGATGTCTGAGGCGATCGAGTCTGCACGCGCATCGGGGAACATCGCGGTTCTGGTCGCCGTCAACGGTGCGATCAAGGGCGTGTGCGTGGTGGCCGACCGTCCGAAGGCGAACAGTGCAGCCGCCATCGCTGCACTGCGCGACCTCGGGCTGCGGCCGATATTGCTCACCGGTGACAGTCGCGCAACCGCGCTCGCCGTCGCGTCACAAGTAGGTATCGAGTCAGACGAGCAGCACGTCATTGCCGGCGTCTTGCCCGAGGAGAAGGTGAGGGTCGTCGCCGACTTGCAAGAGCGCGGTTATGCAGTGGCGATGGTCGGAGACGGAGTCAACGACGCCGCTGCGCTCGCACAAGCCAACGTCGGCATTGCGATGGGCACCGGCACCGATGTCGCCATGAATGCAAGTGACCTCACGATTGTGAGCGGCGACTTGCGGCTCGTACCCGACGCAATTCTCCTTTCGCGCGCCACGCTGCGCACGATAAGTGCGAACGTGTTCTGGGCGTTCATCTACAACACTGCCGCCGTTCCGTTGGCCGCGTTCGGCTTGCTCAACCCGATGTGGGCGGGCCTCGCTATGGCACTTTCCAGTTTGTTCGTGGTGACCAACAGCCTCCGCTTGCGCAAAGTCCGGCTTACGCCGCAGACAGCATTCGTTCACGCAACTCGTTGAGCGCATCGCGTCGCCATTCTCGTACGGTTCGGCAACTCACGCCGAAGTGCCGAGCGAGTTGCTCGACGCTCTGCGTGCGTAGCGACTCCAAGATGCGGATCGATCGTTCCGACACGTGTTGATGACGAGCGTCATCGAGTACCTCTCGCAGCAATTCTTCGGCGTGTGGTTCGGCTTCGTTTGCACCGCGGTCGAGCGCCGTGCCGTGCGAGTCGGTCGTGTAGCCGTCGACGACGAGGTCCCAATGGTCGTCGAGCCGATCCTGCCGTGGTCTGCGACGCTCGCGCCGCACGAACGCGAAATATTCGATGTCGCGCACGATGTTTGCGGCGATCTTGGTCGGTCGCCTGTCGATCGGGTAGGTACGGATGATCTCCCAAGCGTGCGAGAGCACCAGGCTGAAGGCATAGTCGAAGCCCACGCTTCGAGATCGGCCGCGTCGCCGGCCGATCGCCAGCATCGGCGGGAAGACTCTCTGTAACACGATTCGTGCCGCCAGTTGGTCGGTCGCGGCACGACGAATGATTGCCGCGAGTACACGGTCGGCGTGCGCGTCGCACTTGGCCCCGAAATATCCAGCCGAACGCAGCACCTCGTCGAGCGAGGTGAAACGCCGGTCGGCGAGCCCCCACGAATTCACCGCGTCCAAGGTGCGCGGACAGTAAGTGAGCCGGTTCCACTCCTTTTGCAGGAGAGTGACGGGATTGCATCGCACGGACATGTCTCGTTCTGAAGTGGTCATGCCTCCCGAGTGTGGGAACCGCCCTCACCGCGACTCTCACCGCTGCCTCGCCGTCGGCCAGACTTGGGGCATGCGCATCGTTCTGCCGTCCGGCTGCCCAGCAGTGATTGACCGCAGCACGAAGAACCCGAAGATGGGTCTCGTCATCGCGCCGGACATCTGGTCGCTTCGTCCGCTCTACGACGACATGGTCGCGCGGCTTGCTCGCGAGTGGAACATGGCGGTGTGCGCCGTCGAACCCTTTCCTGGTCGGGTGCTCTCGCAGGAGATAGAACCGCGCATGGCCGCCGTCCCCACGCTCGACGACGCCACTCATCTTCGCGATTTGCACGAGGCCGCCGACGCGCTCGGTACTTCGCGCACGGGACTGATGGGCTTTTGTCTCGGCGGAATGTATTGCTTCAAGTCATCGGTCAGCGATCGTTTCGCACGGATCGCGAGTTTCTACGGGATGATCAGGGTTCCCAAGAACTGGCGTTCAGACACACAGGGCGAGCCCCTCGAGTATCTTTCGCGCGGCGACGCCAAGAAAGTGCTGGCAATCATCGGCACGAAAGATCCGTACACGCCGGCCCCAGACGTCGCCGAGCTTCGCGCGAGAGGATGCAACGTCGTCGAATACGAGGGCGCCGAGCACGCCTTCGCCCACGACGCATCGCGACCGTCGTATCGCAAAGATGACGCTGAAGACGCGTTCGAGCGGGCCCGCACCTGGTTGCTCGGATCGTCGTAGTCGAGCCGCAACGCACTCGTGACGGTTACGACGATCGAGTGCTGAGCTTGGATCGCTCCATTATTCGATAGCGCCGGTCGGACTGTTCCAACCAGCCGAGTCGGATGAAACTGGCAATCGCCTTGTTGACGCGCTCACGAGAAGCGCCGACCATTCCGGCCAGTTCCTCCTGCGTGACTGGAAGGATGAACTCGTCCTTCCCGTCCGATAGTTCGAGCAACCGCTTCGCAGTGCGACCAGTGACGTCGAGAAAAACGCTGTCGGAGAGCACTTCGTCCATTATTCGCAGACGGCTGGCGAGCAGCTTCGTGACACCCCAGAGCATCGTGGGGTTCGACTGCAGTTCTGCCCGCACTGCCGCGTAAGGGATGCGCAGCACGCTGGACGGTTCGAGTGCTCGCGCGAGTGCACTGCGGGCACCGTCGTCGAGCAGGCCGAGTTCTCCGAACAAGTCACCGCTCTCCATGAGGGCGAGCATGCTCTCGCGCGAGTCGAGCGGACGGTTGCCGATTGCAATCGCGATACGACCGGAGAGCACCACGAACATCGCGTCGGGGACTTCGCCTTCGTTGAACAACACGTCGCCCCGTTGGAGTGATCGCACGATGCCGGCGGCAGCGATCTTCTTGAGTGCATCGGGTGGCGTCGCTGCGAAGAACGCGTTCTTGCTGAGGAGTTCTTCGTGAGTCATGGGCATCACGGTACTACCCTGAAAGTCGATGCCGACGGGAGAACTTCGCAGACCCGGCGAAGTGATTTGGACGGTTGTCGTTGCTGCTGGTGCTGGCACGAGATTCGGCGGACCAAAGCAGTTTGAGACATTGGGGGACCGGCGGGTAATTGACTGGTCGGTCACCATCGCGCGAGAGGCCAGCGACGGTGTCGTCGTGGTGCTGCCAGCAGAAGTCGCCGAGCAAGAAGGCGGAATCGTCGGCGGTTCAACACGCAGCGAATCGGTACGCAACGGTCTTGCCGCGGTACCCAAGAGTGCCACCATCATCTGCGTGCACGATGCCGCGCGCCCGTTTGCAAACGAAGACGACTTCGCGCGCGTCATCGAAGCCGTCGTCAACGGGGCAGACGGAGCAGTGCCGGCGATTCCCGTGGCAGACACCATCAAGGTGGTCGACGACACCGGACAGGTGATTCGTACTCCTTCGCGCGGTTCGTTGCGCGCAGTGCAGACACCCCAAGCCTTCCGCGCCGAAGCGTTGCGTCGGGCCCACGCATCACGCGGTGAGAGCACCGACGATGCCGCGCTCGTCGAAGCAGAAGGCGGCAAAGTTGTGGTGGTCGACGGCGACGTGCTCAATCGAAAGATCACCACGCGTGACGACCTTGAATGGGCCCGTGCACAGCAACGGGGCGAGCAGTGACGGCCGAGCCATCGAGCGGGCATGAAACGGTCATCATGCGCATCGGCCAAGGGTTCGACATCCACCGTTTCGCCGATGACGACCGTGCGCTCGTGCTGGCGGGCGTGAAGTTTCCTGGTGAGCGCGGTCTGCTCGGTCACAGTGATGCTGACGCAGTTGCCCACGCAGTAAGCGACGCCCTGCTCGGCGCCGCCGGCCTCGGAGACATCGGCCAACACTTTCCTGATACCGATCCGCAGTGGAAAGGCGCCGACTCGATGCGGATTCTGCGTGAAGTCGTGGCCAAAGTGCGTGCCGCAGGTTGGAAAATTGCCAACGTCGACGTGAACGTCGTATGCGAACAGCCCAAGATTGCTCCCCACCGCGATGCAATGCAGGCAAATCTCGCGGCGGCACTCGGCGCACCGGCGAGCGTGAAAGGCCGACGAGCAGAACGCATGGGAAGCATCGGTCGAGGCGAGGGCATCATGTGCCTGGCCGTCGCGCTGCTGACCGCATGAGTCGCGGTCCACGGCGTGGCCCTCGTCGCCAAGAGCGACCGGGATCACGTGCCGGGCGCCCGCGAAACGGCGAGCGTGCAGGTCGCGCGCGAGTAAACGACCGCACTCTCGGCGGCGAACAGATTGAAGGTCGCCAGGCAGTTCGAGAACTGCTGATTGCCTCACGTCGCAAAGTTCGCGAGGTTCTCGTCGCTGACGACAGCGAACGAAACCCGATCATCGCCGAGATTTTCGACTTGGCACGTGCGCAGAGGGTGGTCGTCCGCCAAGTCGACAGACGTGAGATCGACGAGCAGGCACGAAGCGAGGCGCCACAAGGCGTCATTGCATTTGCAGAACCGCTCGCCGAGACGCTGCTCGACGACGTGATTGCAGGAGCGACCGACAAGCTCTTCCTCGTCGCCATCGACGGCGTCACCGACCCCGGAAATCTCGGTGCGATTCTTCGATCCTGCGAAGGGGCGGGGGTTGACGCAGTCATTCTCCCGCGTCATAGAGCCGTACACATCACACCGAGCGCGGCCAAGGCCTCCGCTGGCGCGATCGAGTACCTCACGATGTGCGTCGTGCCCGGGCTGCCGACGGCAATTCAGCAAATGCGAGACAACAACGTGTGGGTCATCGGGTTCGACGACGCCGCCGACAAGCCGATGTTCGGTCTCGGCGACCTCGCACGCGAGCATGTGTGCCTCGTGCTCGGCGCCGAGGGCCCAGGTCTCTCGCGACTCGTGCGCGAACGGTGCGACTTGCTGCTCTCCATTCCGATGCGCGGAGCACTGTCGTCGCTCAACGTTTCTGCAGCAGCCGCACTCGCTACATACGAAGTCGCGCGCGCACGAACCTGAGACAAATCGCTCGTAGCATTGCTCGCCGTCGCTTCATGCGATTCGCCGAGGTAGCTCAGTGGCAGAGCAGCCGCCTTGTAAGCGGCAGGTCGTGGGTTCAATCCCCACCCTCGGCTCATTGAACTCTCTGCGCGTCATGCGTGAGTACTGTGGAAGCCATGAGTCAAGAGCAACGTCGTCCGCGCCCCGCCCCAGAACCCCGAGCCGCAAACGTCAACTCGGTGCTCTCCATCGCGGTGGCCGTGCTCGCAGTGTTGCTCGGCTTCTTCATCCTCCGCGACTTGCGCAACGACAAGGGTGTCGCGCTGCCTGAAGAGTCGGATGCGACGCAAGAGGCGGCCTCCGAGACCACGCTCGATACCATGCCGGTCGAAACCACCGCGGCACCGGTCGTCTTGACCGCCTTCAAAGTGCAGGTTGCCAACGCTTCCGGCGTCAGTGGAAGTGCGGGTTTGCTCACCACTGAACTACAGGGCAAGGGCTACATCGTCCAACCCGCCATCAACAAGAGCGAGATCACCCCGAAGCAGACGACGACGGTCGTCTACTACTTGTTGGGCAGCGAAGCCGCGGCCGCGCAGGTCGCACAGGTCCTCGGCGGAGTCGCCACGTCGCCGATGCCGACGCCGATCCCCACAGAAACCGGCAGCCTCGGCGAAGCCAGCGTCTTGGTGCTGCTCGGTACTGACTTGGCCGGCAAGCCGCTCGCCATCATTGCCGGCGGTGCCCCGACGGCACCGATCATCGTCACGACGACCACCACGGCGTGACCGCCATGTCGACGACGGTGTGACCGTCACATCGACGCCAGCACCCGCTCTGCTGCTTCACGCACGCAGCGCACGGTAAATGTCACGGCGTCATCGCCGTAATCATCGCGAAGGCTCACCACGTCGACACCTCGTCGTGATGCTTGGGCACGACCACCTGGGGTGACTTCACCGCAGAGTGCAATCGCCTTCTTGCGGTGCTCCCGAGCGAGTTGGGCAACGCCACCGACAACTTTGCCAGAGAAGCTCGTCTCATCGAGCCTGCCCTCACCGGTCACGACGACATCGCACGTCGGCAACGTGTCGTAGAGGCCGACTTCTTCAGCCACGAGCGAAAACCCGGGCACGAGCCGCGCGCCGATCGCGTGCAAGCCGCCGGCGAGTCCGCCTGCCGCACCACCGCCAGTGACGTTCGTAACTTCCGTCCCAAAACGTTTGCGATAATGCTCGGCAGTACCGGCAAGTCGCGAAGTGAGAAATTTGACTTGGGACGAAGTCGCACCTTTTTGCGGGGCAAAGACTTCCGCAGCATCCAGAAACAACGTGTCGACGTCGCAGGCAACGACGAATTCGACACGCTTCAGCCGTGCAGGAGTGCTGATTGCTTGCACTGCACCGAGGCCCCCGTCGGTGGTCGCCGAGCCGCCGACGCACACGATGATGCGCTCCGCACCGAGATTCAGTGCCGCATCGATGAGTTGGCCGGTACCGACGGTGGATGCCGCGATCGGATCATTGTGCTCGGCACCACCGACGATCTCGATACCCGACGCGAGTGCCATCTCGATCACTGCCGTGCCGCGGTGCAGCCGCCATGCGGCATCGACGGGCAAGCCGAGGGGCCCTTCGACGCGGGAAGTGCGGTTCGGCCCGCCGAGTACCTCGAGAGTTCCTTCGCCGCCGTCGGCGAGCGGCATTTCGATGCACTCGTGCCCGGTGGTCCAGCAGGCATCAGCGACAGCACGAGCCACGTCGCGGGCGGTCGCAGTACCGCGGAACTTGTCGACTGCCGCCAAGACCCGCACGGCTTCTAGTGTGTCGGAATATGAGCAACCCACTGCACCTTGACGCCATTGCACAAGCAGAACTCGTTCGCACGAAACAGATCTCCGCCAGCGAACTCATCGACTTGGCCATCGCCGCCGTCGAGCGAGTGAATCCGAAGATCAATGCCGTCATTCACCCGCGCTATGAGCAAGCACGTGCGGAAGCCAAGGCTGGCCCCAGCGGCACGTTCGCCGGTGTGCCGATGGTGGTGAAGGATCTCAACTGCCAGATCAAGGGTGAGCCGTACCACCTCGGTACGAGATTCTTGAAGAACCGTAGGTTCGTCGCTACCGAAGACTCCTATCTCTACGAGCGCTTGTGTCGTGCCGGTTTTGTCACCATCGGTCGCACGAACACCCCTGAATTCGGCAGCACCATCACCACTGAACCGCTGGCGTACGGACCGGCGCGCAACCCGTGGAACACCGAGCACTCCACGGGTGGAAGCAGCGGTGGCAGCGCTGCGACGGTCGCTTCTGGCTGCGTGGCAATCGCGCATGCCAACGACGGTGGCGGTTCGATCCGCATCCCGGCGAGCGAGTGCGGGCTCGTCGGTTTGAAACCGAGCAAAGGTCGGGTGAGTCTCGGACCAGCGCTCGGAGAGTCGTGGATCGGTGGCGTCGTCGAGGGTTGCGTGAGTCGCTCGGTGCGCGACACGGCAGCAATGTTGGACGTGTTGTCGGGCTACGAAACTGGGGACCCGAACACCCCGCCCTTGCCGTCGCGTCCGTACGCGAACGAAGTCGGCGCAAAAGTGGAGAAACTCCGCGTCGGTCTGCTCTCCGGGGCACTCTTGCCGGGCGGGCTCGACCATCCTGATGCTCGCGCCAGTGTCGAATCGACGGGCCAACTGCTGCAACGACTCGGGCACCATGTCGAGGTCGCGCATCCGGCGGCGCTCAACGAGCCAGAGTTCGGCGACATGTTTCTTGCGATCGTCATCGCGCACATCGCAAGCGACGTCGCGGCACTCGAGCGGGGCTTCGGTGTCACGCTGACCACCGACGACATCGAGCCCGGCAACCATCTCATGGCCCAATTCGGCAACGCCACCAATGTGGTGGCGTATCTGAGCGCCGTCAATTGGATGCACGCGTGGACTCGCCGAGTGGTGTCATGGTGGTTGCCGCGCGACGGGAAGCAAGGCTTTGACGTGCTCGTGACGCCGACCCTCGCCGGACCACCGCCGAAGATCGGTGCGCTCTCGGGTGATGACTCGACCGACCGCATTCGTGAAATCATGCAGTACACGGCGCAGTTCAACATGACCGGCCAGCCGGCCATCAGCCTCCCGCTGCACAGCAGCGCGAGCGGCCTGCCGATGGGCGTGCAGTTTGTCGGCGCACCGTACCGGGAGGACTTGCTCATCCGACTGGCGGCACAGATCGAAGCAGCTGTGCCGTGGGCGTCGCGCCGACCTGCAGTGCATGCGTGAACGACGCATTGCGTTGGGCATATCTTCTCGCTGAGTTTGCAGCCCTCGTCGTAGTCGTGCCGCGCCTCTTGCGTGCGGCGCGTCGCGGGAGAATGCTCGTCGATGATTCGAATAGTGATGCTGACGGGTTGCGCAGTGAGGTATCGACTCGCGATATCAGCGTGGTGATACCGGCGCGCAACGAGGCAAATCGAATCAAGGAGTGCGTTGCACCGCTTCTCGATGCGCCTCGCGTACGAGAGGTAATCGTCGTCGACGACGAATCAACCGACGCCACGGCTGCGATTGCCAGTGAGCTCGGCGCCACCGTCGTGCACGGTGCAGCCCTGCCCTCAGGCTGGGCAGGAAAGATCTGGGCTCTTCAACAAGGCATTGACGCCGCGTCGAGCGAGTTCATCGTCACGCTCGACGCCGACGCCCGACCGTCACCCGTCTTGCCGGGCGCAGCAGTCGAGGCACTGTTGCAATCGGGGGCCGTCTTGGCCACTGTCGCCCCAAAGTTTCGCAGCACGACGGCGATGTCGCAGTGGCTGCATGCTTCGATGCTGACTTCGTTGGTGTACCGCCACGGTGCAGGTGCTGGTCGCGCAGACCGAGACTCGGTAGCCAACGGGCAGTGCATGGTGTTTCGTAGTCAGGACGCGAGGAACGGCGACTGGTGCCGCAGCGTGAGAGGGGAAACCATCGAAGACGTCGCCCTTGTTCGACGCCTGGTGCGACAGGGTCGGCACGTCGAAATGTTCGACGGGCACAGGTTGTTGACGGTGCAGATGTTCGAAGGATTCGTCGACACGTGGCGCGGATGGGGACGTTCGCTCGCTCTCTCGAGCGTCGACCGTCCATCGCGCCAGTGGCAGGACGCGATCGTCACGTTGATTGCTCTCGTCCTGCCTATCTGGTTGCTCGTATGCGGAGTCGCCACACCCGTGTCTGCAGTGTTGCTGCTGCTGCG
Organism: Actinomycetota bacterium; assembly: GCA_041180605.1. Lineage (GTDB taxonomy): Bacteria > Actinomycetota > Acidimicrobiia > Acidimicrobiales > Ilumatobacteraceae > F1-60-MAGs027. The sequence continues at coordinate 14,432 of JBEGRF010000020.1, forward strand.
AGTGGGCACGCTCTTGGGCACCGTGCGCGTGTACGAGCGTCCGGGATTGGGATATTGGCTCTCGCCGTTGGCTGACCTACTCGCGTGGTTCGTCGTCGTGCGCGGCATCGTTTCGCCGTCGCGCCAGTGGCGTGGCCGCGAGTACTGAGTCGAGGCCGAGCGCCATCAAGAAGCGCAGACCGATGATGCACATCAAGAGACCGGTGGCTGCCGCCTGCCAAGCACCGTCTGAGTACCACTGCGCGAACGGATAGAGGACCACGCCGATCTTGACACCATGGCTGAAGTCGCGGGTGGCTGCCCAGAACAGAACGAACATCAACACGCAGAACGCAGCAGGCAACGGGCTGAGCACGATTGCCGCACCAACCCAGGTGAGAACGCTGCGACCGCCACGGAATTTCGCAAAGAGCGGCCACGCGTGACCGACCATTGCTGCTCCGGCTCCGAGAAACCATGCACGCCAGTCGTCGGAGAGCTCCTGTGCCACGACGACGGAGACGGCGCCTTTCAGCAAGTCTCCGACGAAGATGATCAACGACTGGTTGCGGCTGAGAACCGAGCGGGAGTTCCAGAACCCGGGGTTAGCGTCGCCGACGTCGCGAAGATTCGGCGCGCCAGCACGCCGCGTCACGAGGTCGGCGACGGGCACCGACCCGAGCACGTATCCGACTGCGATGATGAGCAAGACGGCAGACACGCAGACACACTGTAAGGCAGGGATGGGTTACGTAGCGACGCTCCACGTCTTGAAGTGGCGCAGTGCACTGGGGATGCTGCAGGCCCTCGCATTTGATCGGTTTCGCTACGGCAACTCCGACGGGTTGCAGTTGCTGCGCGTGCTCGGCACCGGACGAGGCAGCAGCACCGCGCCTGGTTCGCAGTCGGTCCGCACCGCCGTGTTCGCACTGTTCGAGAACGAGACGAACGCCGATGCGTTCATCGCGCGGGTGCAGCATCGCCGCGGCCTTGCCGAGTCGTGGCACGTGAAGTTGCGCGGCGCGGGCGGGCATGGTTCGTGGCGCGGTGTCGATGTGCCTCGCCTGATGGGTGATGACTCTGCAGAGCGCATTCGTCAAGGCACTTCGCCAATTGCGATCATCACCCGTGCCGATGTTCGACTGCGTTCATGGCGCGCGTTCTCTCGTGACGCGAGCGTCGTCGACACCGAACTGCGCGCGAGCAGAGGGCTGCTCGCAGTCATCGGCATCGGTGACGCACCGATGCTTCGGCTCGGCACCTTCAGTATCTGGCAGAACCTGGAGGCGATGTCTGAGTTCGGCCACCGCGCACCGCAACACGGACGCGTCGTCAGTCGTACTCGCAGCGAACGCTGGTACGGCGAAGAAATGTTCGCGAGGTTCGAGCCTTATTGGTCGGCGGGCACGTGGGACGGGCGTGACCCGCTTCGAAGCGGGTCGTAGCGAGCGGTCTCGGTGCGCGGCATCGTGAGCCGAGGGAACAACATTCCGTAAGGCTCACCGTTCGTGCGGTGGTGGGCTCGATGAGCGACGGCGAGGTTCGCTGCAAATCGTGAGCGGTCGCGCTTCATCCAACGCACGCGACCATGGATGATGCCGTCGTGAACGACGGTGTACACGATGCCGTACAAGGTGATCCCGACCGAGAGCGGAACGATCCACGAGAGACCGGGCACGTTGAACCCGGCCCACATCGCGGCGAGCACCAAGACCGAGAATGCCAGTGGAAACGCGTCGTTCGGTTCGAATGACTTGTCCGCGAACTCCGCCGCCGCGTTGCGGTGGTGGCTGAGGTGGAGCCGCTCCAGCAGGCCGTGCATTACGAACCGATGAACGAGGTAGGTGACGACTTCCATGACGAAGAATCCGACGGTCGCCAGCGCGAGCGATGTCGCAACGGCGAAATGTGCATTCGTATCCATCGGCGGCTACTTCTTGGTCACCAATCGTATGAGACCCTCTTGTACCACCGACACGACGAGCTCACCGCTTCGCGAAAAAATCGCGCCTCCCGCCAGCCCGCGGGCGTCCGACGTGGAGAGCGAAGTCTGGTCGTACAGCATCCACTCGTCCGCCTTGAACGGTCGATGGAACCACATCGCGTGGTCGAGGCTCGCCATCTGCACTTTGCCGTCAGTCCAGCCGATCCCGTGCGGCAAGAGCGCGGTGTCGAGCAGTGTCATGTCGCTGGCGTAGGTGACGATGCACGTGTGCAGAACATGGTCGGCGGGAAGCGTTCCAGCGGCACGCATCCAGACGCGTTGACCCGACCGCGGATTCTTCTCGCGAGAAATCGGGTCTGAGTCGACATACCGAATGTCGATTGGTCTCGGTCGGTCGTACCACTCGCCGAGTTGTGCTTTGTACGGCGCCATTCGAGTCTTGAAGTCGGGCAGTGACTCTGGGTCGGGTACGTCGGCAGGCATTGAAAGTTGGTAGTCGAGCCCCGGTTCATGGGCGTGGAAACTGGCCTGCAAGTTGAAGATCACTTCGCCGTGTTGGATGGCGACGACGCGGCGCGTCGAAAAACTCCTGCCGTCGCGCAGGCGATCCACTTGGTAGAGGATCGGCACGTTGGGGTCGCCGGGACGCAGGAAGTATGCGTGCAACGAGTGGACGTCACGATTACCCAGGTCGATCGTTCGCGCGGCAGCGACGAGTGCTTGACCGGCGACTTGGCCGCCGAAGACTCGTTGGCGGTTTTCGTCGGGGCTGCGGCCTCGGAAGATGTTGACTTCGATCGGCTCCACGTCGAGCAGGGCAACGAGGTCGTTGAGTGGTTGTTGCGCGCCTGGCACCCCTCCATGTTGGCAGAAGAGTGCTCGCTAGCGTTCGACACGCTCGTCATGCTCGAAGCCAACTTGCGCAGGATCGCGCTCGCGACGAAAGGTTTCATGCCTCCCGACGAAGGGGATGCGTTGCATGCCGCAGCTCTCACCGCTTGTTCGAATGTTCCCGGACTGCCGATGGTGGAAGTTGGTTCGTACTGCGGCAGGTCGACGGTCTGGTTGGGTGCTGCCGCGCGTGCGTGCGGAGTATTGCTCTACGCCGTGGATCACCATGGTGGATCAGAAGAAAACCAATCGGGATGGGAGTGGCATGACGCGGAGGTCGTGAATGCCGAAGGTCGCATCGACACGCTGCCGTTCTTTCGGGACACGATTCGACGGGCAGGGCTGACTGAGGTCGTGCGTGAACGCGTGGGTGACTCGCACCAAATCGGTCGCGAGTGGACGAAACCATTGTCGATGTGTTTCATCGACGGCGGTCACGGCCGCGAGGTTGCACGAGGGGATTACTCGGCGTGGGCGGGCCACGTCGCACCGAACGGATTCCTCGTGATTCACGACGTCTTTGAGCAACCTCACGAAGGTGGCCAGGCGCCGTACGAAGAGATCTACTTGCCCGCCGTCACCTCGAAGCGGTTCTCCGAGGTGTCACGGCACGGTTCGCTGCGAGTGCTGCAGCGCGCGGCCTAGTGGTGCGTGAACAACTTGTGTGCCGGTGAGAGCGCGAGTTGCGCATCCGCAGCGAGGATCACTGCTGCTCCGGTGTAGGCACTCACCTCGTCGGCTGGAAAAGCGATGCGTTGCGGGTAGACCAGACCGGTGAGGTACGAACCGTCGTCGTTGCGGTGCGGTGACGTGAGTGACAGGAGTTCTCGGGCGGTCTCTTGGTCTCCGATAGCGCTGTACGCGATGGCACATTCGGCGGTCTCTGACGCCGTCACCCACGGTTCGTCGCTCACGCAACGGATGCCTCGCTCGGGCAGATAAAACGTGTCCCAATTGTCGTTGAGGCGCAACTTGGCGGCATCATCGGTGAGTGCGCCGGCGAGCACGGGGTAATACCAGTCCATTGCCCAGCGCTCCTTGGGCTCGAACGAGTTCGGCGAGTAATTGATGACTGCGTCGATGGCGTCGGCCGCCGCCCGCCAGAGCGGGCGTGGTTCGCCGAGCAATGCGGCCACGTTGGCGGCGCAGTGAAGCGAGTGGCGAATCGAACTGCTGCCGGCGAGCAGCGCATACGACCACGGTTCTGCATCGACTTCTTTGGCCCAGAGCACCGTGCCGTCTTTGCGGCGCATGTTTAAGACGAATTCCATTGCACGCTCCACCATCGGCCAGAAACGCTCGACCGCCGCAAGGTCGTCTGCACACTGCCAGTGGTGCCAGATTCCGGCACCCACGTAAGCGCAGACGTTGGAGTCGAGTTTCGACTCCTTCACGACGTTGCCTTCTGCGTAGTAGTTGTGCCACGACCCGTCTGGGCGCTGCATTCGCATGAGCCATTCGTAGGCACGGCGGGCTTCGTCGTGCAGTCCCATCACGTCGAGGGCCATCGCAGTCTCGACGTGATTCCACGGGTCGCAGTGCCCACCTGGAAACCAAGGGATCATGCCGTTAGACGACTGGAGCGATGCAATCCACTTCGCTGTCGCGCGTAACTCGTCGGTAGTTGGGAGGCGCGGAAATTCTCTCGACGGTCGTGCAGTACTCGGGCGAGATTCGTTCTTCGAGTCGGCTATGTCTTTGTCCGCGTACACGACGAACGACTTGCCGAGAGCAGGGCTCATCGCAGTGTCGAGTGCGCGAGTGACGAGAGGTGCACGCATGATGTCCCACTCGAGCAGCTTCTTGTATGGCTTGACGAGGGGGTGATTTTCGCGAGTCGGGCCGACTGCGCACCGCAGCCACCAATACGGCGAGTGAAGGCCGTGTGCCCGGTGTGAGGAACCGACGCGGAGACCCGCCGAGACGAGCTTCTCGCGCAGCTCGCGCGCTTTGTAGATGCGCACGTGTCCGCCCGGAACGAACGGAGCGTGGTATTCGTCGCTCAACATCCAGTTGATCTTCTCCGGCAACCAGGAAGGCACAGTCGCGGCGAAGACCCCGCCGGGTTTCAGCACTCGTACGAGTTCACGCAAGGCCGCCGCATCGTCGTGGATGTGCTCGAGCACTTCGCTGGTGACGACGCAGTCGAATGAAGCATCGGCGAAGGGCAGGCACGTCGCGTCTCCGCGAATGGCACCACCGAACCGGCTTGCATCGATCTCGCCGGCCATCGCCATCGCCGCGAACGTATTGCGCGTGCCCGTGACTTCGTCGTGCCCGTAGTCGAGTGCAACTACCTTTGCGCCCCGACGTGCTGCTTCGTACGCATGTCGACCGAAACCTGCACCTGCGTCGAGAAAGAGCGTGTCTTTGGTGATGCGAAGTCGGTCGAAGCGAATCGTCAGCACGGACTGCCTACTTCGACTGCTTCTTGATACGACGACGAAGCTTCTCCACGTTGTGCGGCATCATGAGTACTTCGCGGTACTGGTCGACCGTCAGCGACGCACAGTGGCGCCACGACCAGCGTTCGACGACGCGCTGACGACCGGCAAGGCCGATCCGGGTGCGCAGTGCTTCGTCGTCGAGACCGCGTCGGATCGCCGCAGCGAGTGCGTCGGCATCGGCAGGCTGGCACGACAGCACGGTCTCGCCATCGCGCCCCGTCACCTCGGGTAGCGCGCCTCCGGTGGTGGCGACGAGGCAGATCCCCGTGCTCATTGCCTCGACCGACGGGAGACTGAAGCCTTCGTAGAGGCTCGGCACGATCGCGAGCGTGCTCTCGGCATAAAGCTCGACGATGCGCTCGTCGCTTACTCCCGACACGTAACTGATGCAGTCTTGTAATCCGAGTGATTCGATGAGATCGGCACTCGCACCCGCGCGGGGCTTGCCGATGATCGTGAGGTGGATGTCGCGCTCGGTGCGCAGCTTGGCAACGGCTTCCAAAAGATAGGAGAGTCCCTTCAGTGCTACGTCTGCCGACGCAGTCGTGATGAGATGGTGCGGCTTGCGCGCGACCGACGGCAACGGCTTGAACAAATCTGGGTCGACACCGACTGGCACCAGCCGCATGCGGTCGAGCGAGACGCCCATGTCGGTGTGGATGTCGTTGATGGAGTTCTCACTCACCACCAGGATGCGCGGCAACCTGCTGGCAACCTTGCCTTGCATCTTGACGAACGAATACCAGCGAGAGATGCCGAAGCGCTTCCAAAGTGTCTTCGAATGCTGCATCTCCAGTTTTCGGTCTTTGGTGATCGGATGGTGCAAGGTGACGATGGTCGGAATCATTTCTTCAATCGAAAGAATGTGCTTGCCGAGGCACTGGTTATCGTGCACCAAGTCGAAGTCGTCGTTGCGGTCGCGCAACGCGCGGTAGGCGCGGAGGCTGAACGTGAGCGGCTCAGCGAAGGTGCCCTTCAAGAAGTAGAGCGCTTCGAGAGCGTTGGGCCAGTTGTTCAGTTCCCAGTACGCGGGGAAGCGACCCGGGTATTGGTCGTTGAAAATGTCGAGGCTCGGCAGCTTGTGAAGAGTGATTCGTGGGTCGAGCACGGGATAGGGCTGACCGCCGTACACCTCCACGTGGTGACCGAGGTCGACGAGCGCCTTCGTGAGATGGCGGGTATAGACGCCTTGCCCGCCGACGTGTGGTTTGCCTCGGTAGGTGAGGTACGCGAGTCGCAACGGACCTTCGCGAAGTCGGTCGAGTTCACGCAGCACGTCGGCTTCCGACATGCGGTTTGACGCTATCGCTACGAAATTATCGGCCGATCAGACTCATCGTGCGTCGCAGCGGCGTTCCTGGTGTCACGATGTGCGGAGCAAGCGTGAAACCGTCTGGTGGTCCGGATTGCGGCTCAACGCACAACGCATGTTGCGGCATGTCATAGATGACCCAATGGTCGCAATCGCTCTCGATGGTCACGCGTACGCCATCGCCGAACACGACGTTCGGATCTCGGCGTGCACCGACGAAACAATCATCCCAAGGTCCTGCACTTGGGACGATTCGGTGCCCGTTTGGAACGTGATGCTCGTCGCGCACGTACATTTCGGCGAAGTCGATCTCAAGCATCGCCGGGCGCAAGAACCACGGGTGCCATCCCACCTGTGCAGGCATAGTCGCGCTCGAGGCGGAGACCGTCAATACGCACGTGACAATACGCTCCACGGTGTCGACGGTGACCTCGTGCGTGACGTCTGCGGCAAACGGCCAGCGTCTCCCCAGCGGGGCTGCGAGCGTCGCGTGCGTCGATGATCGCTCGACAATCGACCATGGAGCATCGAACACGGTTCCGTGTATCGCGTGCTGTCCGAGATTGAGCAGCAACTGGTGAGTCGTACCTTCGTGGGTGAAACGGCCGTTACGAACCCGGCCCGCGTACGGCACCATCGGGTAAGCACCCCACGATGTTGCCGCGGCGCCGCGCGTGAACCCGACCAGTCGTTCCCTTCCGGCAACGCGCAGCGATGACAAGCGGGCGCCGTGCAGTGCGTCGACCGAGCAGCCGAACGCGGCGGTGCCGAGATGGATCTCGTTGCTCACGCGCGCACACTCGACGCGGTCTTGCGAGCGCTCAAACGAATGAGAAGAACCATCGCCGCCAATGCGAATGCGATGGTCATGTCCCCGAGATACGAATATGGAGTGCGACCAGTTCGTAGTGCGACGTCGTGCACGATCACGTCTTGGGCACCGACTGGAATGCTGCGCAGTATCTTGCCGTCGGAGTCAATTACGAGGCTGTAACCGGTCGTCGCCGCCTGGATGAGGAATCGTCCCGACTCGATCGCGCGCAACTGGGACGTCGCTACTTGTTGCTGTTGGAGGATCTCGCCGGTGTAGCTGGAGCCGTTTGTCGGATTCACAACGACTTCGCCGCCGGCAGCGACACCGTCGTTCACTCGCGCCGGAAAAAACACTTCCCAAGAGATCGCGACGGCAAGAGGCACCGTTGTACCGCTCGAGACTGGCACGCTGATCGTCGCCGGTGTGGTACCCGCCACGGCGTCTCGCGGAATGCGATCGACCGGCGCTCCGAAACCGGCAAGCAACGATCGCAACGGCACGTACTCGCCGTACGGCACTCGTCTTACTTTGTCGTAGCGACTGATCTCATTGCCGTCACCGTCGACGACGATCTGCGCATTCGTGAAGTTCTCGCCCGCGTCCTCGGTGACTCCCACGGCAAATGGTGCCCCAAGTCGCCGAGACTCGGCTGCGATGATCTGGAGAATCGAACTCGACGAGAAGTCTCGGACATCGATGGTGTTCTCGGGCCAAACGACAAGGTCGATTCTGTCCTCTGGCGCCAACAGTGCGGTCGCTGCGAGGTGGCGATCGGTCACGTCTCGCGGATCGGTATTGATGGCAAGCACACCCTGCGGCCCGCCGCCTTGCACGGCGGCTACGCGTAGCGTCTCGCCGGTCGCACGACCATGTGGCACGAATTGGGCGACGACTTGCACCAACAGCAGAGCGGTGGCAATCGAGAGCAGCGCTCGCGAAGAGCGACGCTGGAGAAACACAGCTGCGATGAGCCCTCCGACGAGCATCAACCAGAGCGAGAGACCGATCGGGCCGACCAGACGCACGAGATTCGCGAGTCGAGTGTCGGCGACACCGAGAGCGAGACCCGCAAGAGGGACACCGCCGAACGGCACGAACATGCGAGCGCACTCGGCCAACGAATGCAACACCGTTCGCGCCACGACGCGCGTCGCGACTCCGCTCTTTCCGGCCGGGGGTGCGACTCGCGTGACCAGTACGGCGGCCGCGCCGTGAGTGACAGCGAACAACGACGGTGCGATGATGAATCCGCCAGGCACGAGATGCCACATCCAGCCCATCGCTGGGGCGAGCCACGACCAGGCAAAGAGTGCGGCGATGACGAACTGCGTGCGATCTCGCGAGTCAGCACTCTCGGCGGCAACCACGTAGCACGCGATGCCGAGTGGGATCGTCGGCCACCATCCGAGCGGGGGAATGCCGATTGCAACGAGCACGCCGCCGAGCATCGCGAGTGCTTGCTGCCACGGAACCCACTTTGCTGTGCGTGGAGTCATCGCGACGCACCGCGCGTTCGCAAGTACGCGGCGAGTTTGTTTATGCGCAGGCGCATCGGTGGGTGCGAGGCGAACACGCGCTCCCATACTCCCGTGCGACCTTCTCGTGGCGACGCAGCCTCCCAGTCACGCATCGCGGCGAGCAGCTGGTTTCCGAATCCGAGCTGGGCGGCACGGCGATCGGCTTGGAATTCCGTCGATCGACTCGCCGCGTTGCCGAGTGAGGTGGCCAGTGAGACGTTGAGCATGAGCAACCACGAGGCGACGTGCAGGAAGGCCGCGACGAACAGCCCGAGGGCGTGCAGCAGCGGTATTCGGCGGACGAATGCCATCGTCGCGGTTTCGGCGACGGCACGAAGCCGCATCCCGGTGCGGGAGAGCAGTGCGATCGGGAGGATCATCCATTGTGCGATGGTGAGCGTGACAGTGTGCAGCCCGAGATGGTGGCTGAGTTCGTGCGCCATCACACCGGAAAGGCGCTGGACATCCAGTTGCTCGATTGCCTGCGAAGACACGATGACGAGATGACCGCCGCAGGCGAACGCGTTGAGCGATGTTGTGTCGACCACTGCCAATACAAAGCGACGTCGTTCGAGCGAGTTGCGGTGAACGATGGGGGACCACGCCTTCTCGAGCTCTAGTTGCTCTTGCGGAGAAGGCATTCGTGCACCGAGCAGCCGGAGCAGCACGAACTTCTGCACTGGACGAGAGAACAACAAGATGAAGAGAGCAAAGAACGCGGCGACGAACAACCAGTAATTGACTTGGTCCCACCACCAGAACGGCAACCAGAGCACCGAAGTCGTGAGCAGCCACGCGGGAAGAAGCGCGACGATGCCGGTCACACCGGCAAACGCCGACCAATCGACGCTCGGCGAACGACCCGACACGAGTGGTGAACCTATCGTGGGTGGCGTGAGTTGGCTCGCCTCGCTCCCGAGTCCGTCATCGGGGTCGCTCGAACTCGGCCCGCTGCGACTCAACGCATACGGGTTGATGATCGCACTCGGCGCAATCGCCGCGACGTGGTTGACGGGTCGCCGGCTCGAAGCACGCAAGTGGGGATCTCGCGACGATGCCAGCAGCATCGCGATGTGGGCCGTTCCGGCAGGAGTCATCGGTGCCCGCATCTATCACGTGGTCACCGATTGGGAACGTTTTGACGGCCGCTTCCTCGAAGTCTTCAAGATTTGGAAGGGCGGTCTCGGCATCTACGGCGGTTTGCTGCTCGGCACGGCAGTGGGAATCTGGATCGCACGACGACGCAGTCTGCAATTCGGCCGCACGCTGACGGCGGTCGCACCGGCACTTCCGCTGGCGCAAGCCATCGGTCGCTGGGGCAACTGGTTCAACCAAGAACTGTTTGGACGACCGACCACGTTGCCTTGGGGTCTTGAGATCGACGCACGTCACCTGCCTCGCGGGTACGAAGTTGGCACGCTCTTTCATCCGACGTTCTTGTATGAGTCGCTCGGGTTGCTGGTGCTTTCTGCTCTGTTGGTGCAGATAGACCGGCGTTCTGACCTGAGGCCCGGCAGGTTGTTCCTCTTCTATGCGGCGGGTTACGGGCTGCTTCGCTTCTTTGTCGAAGGGCTGCGGATTGACGCTGCAAAGTCGGCGAGCGGATTGCGGCTCAACCAATGGGTGTCACTCGTGGTCTTTGCCGCATCTGTCGTGATGTTGCTGGTGCTTCGACGACGCAACGAGATCGAAACCCAAGCTGAGCACGAGACCGAAGCCGAGGCCTAGACGCCGCGAAGGCGCGTGGCAAGGTCTTCGGGGACGACCGGGATGAAGTATTCGTCGGTGGCGACTTCGGCTGCTGCGATGTAACGCATCACCTGTGCAGACCGCCAGGGTGAGACCACCTCGACGTTGAACCACGCTTCGTCAACACCGTCGACGTCTCGCGAACGCCTGGCATCGAGCGTTGGTCGTTGGTTGAACCACATCATCGTCGGCGCTGGTTCTCCATAAAGGCGCTCGACCCGCGACAGGACATCTTGTAGGACCGACCCGAACGCACTCCTCTGTGATGCGCTCATGCTCGGCAAGTCGGGGACCCGCTCTCGCGGTGCAATCTCCACCGCCACCGGATACACCGATGCCAGCGGAACGGCGGCGGACCAGCCATCGCGATCAACGACGAGACGCTCAGGGGATGTGTCGGGCTTCCAGCGGGCGGCAAGTCGCTTGCGCGGACGCGCCGGAACGTGGTCGAACGCGTAGATCTGCCCGTGTGGATGGTCGATGGTTGCTCCCACTGCGCGGCCAGAGTTTTCGAACACGAGAACGAAGTCGACGTCACTGCGTGATCCGAGTGCGACAGTGCGCTCGGCCCACAGGTCGATGAGTGACGACAGTTGTTCGGGCGGAAGATTGCTCAAACGTGCGGCGTGGTCGCTCGTGTACATCACGACCTCGCAACGTTCGTTGGGCATCGGTGGCCAGCGGTTCGGGATCGCTTTCACCGTGTACGGCTCGGCTGCCTCGAGACCGCCGACACAGAATGGGCATCCTGCCTCTGGGAGGTTGGGTCTGTTCTGTCGTGACGCGACGACGTGCACCATCGTGCCGAGCCACGGGTCGACGCGCAGCTCGGCCACTATGCGGAGATGCGCATGCCGGATTGCGCGTCGAACACGTGCAGCGCACTGGTGTAGCTCTGGAATACCATCGTGATGTTGAGATCTTTCGGCGCAAGATCGGTCACCTCGCGGTCGCCGATGCTGATCGAACCCGAGTCGACCGACTCGAGCTCCGCGATCATCCGAAGCAGGGTGGATCTGCCGTAGCCGGACGAACCAACCGATACCAAGAACTTCCCATCTCCAACCGTTAGATCGACAGAGTCGACGGCGGGGTGGCTCATCCCAAAGAACTCTTGAGTGACCCGATTGATAAGCACGTCGGACGCGCTACCCCCTTGGACAGGGCGGATGCCCCACCACCACCGCCTACGGTAGGCGAGACGCTCGAACATGGGAGAGCATCTGATCACCTCCGCGCTCGGGCGGTTGACTGGAGAGTACGTGACCGACTACAACCTGCTCGCCGCCGGCGCGATGATTGCGGCCCTGCCGACGCTCATCGTGTTCTTCGTGCTGCGCCGCCAGTTCGTCTCAGGGTTGACGCTCGGTTCAACGAAGGGGTGAGCCGCATGGTGCACTTGGTGCACGACGGCGTCTCCGTCGTGATCGACGTTTCGGGTGGTGTGCCCGCCATCATGCACTGGGGTGTGCGACTCGAGTCGCCCGACGCCGAGCGTCTCGCTGCAATGACGTCGCGCCCGACGACTCACGGCTCGCTGGACGTGGTGCCTGCACTGCAGATCGTGCCGCAGCACTCTCTCGGTTCGCAGGCTCGCCCCGGTCTGCAAGGCCACCGCCCGGGTGGTCGTGACTGGGCCCCAAGATTTTCTTCGTGCGAAGTGCAGGCCACATCCCGTTCCGTCACCACCATCTCGCGTGACACCGTTGCGCGGCTGCGACTCGAGACGCACATCTCGCTCGAAGAAAGCGGGGCTCTCCGCATCACTGCGACGGTCACCAACGAGGGCGAATCACGTTTTCTGCTCGACGCACTCACGGTGTCGCTGCCCGTGCCGTCGCATGCGCGCGACCTCACGACGTATTCAGGGCGTTGGTCGCGGGAGTCGGCGATGCATCGACAGACGTTCGACCACGGTGCATGGACTGCCGAGAATCGCACGGGCCGCACTTCGCACGAGTATCCGCCGACGCTGTGGTGGAGCACGACGAGCGCACATGAATGGTCAGGCGAAGTCTGGGGAGCGCATCTTGCGTGGAGCAGTAATCACGTGCTGCTCGCGGAAGTATTGCCTGACGGGCGTCGCTACACGCAACTTGGCGAACTTCTGATGCCCGGCGAGGTGTGTCTCGACCCGGGCACGTCATACGCGACGCCCGTCGTAATAGGTGCGTACGGTGCCGACGGCTTCAACTCGGCTTCGTGGGTGATGCATCGTCATGTCCGCGCTGCTTCGCCGTCGTCGTCGCGCAAAGTGCTGCTCAACACGTGGGAGGCCACGTACTTCGACCACGACACAGCGAAGTTGTGTGCGCTCGCTGATGCCGCAGCCGAGATCGGCATCGAACGATTCGTGCTCGACGACGGTTGGTTCGGTGCCCGCAGAAACGACCGTGCCGGTCTCGGCGACTGGGTGGTGTCGCGCGACGTCTATCCACAAGGTCTCTCGCCGCTCATCAAGCACGTGCAGTCACGCGGCATGGACTTCGGCATCTGGGTCGAACCAGAGATGGTCAATCGCGACAGCGATCTCGTGCGGGCACACTCCGATTGGGTGTTGCACGCGTCCGACTACGAACCAGTGATGGCGCGGAACCAGCTATTGCTCGATCTCACCAATGAATCGGCGTACGCGCACGTGTTTGCTCAGCTCGATGCTCTCTTGCGCGACCATGACATCGCGTTCGTGAAGTGGGACATGAACCGGCCGCTCACCCACGCAAGCAGCGTCGACGGGGCGGCTGGCGCGCGAGGTCAGACGCTCGCGTTTTACCGTCTGCTCGATTCGCTGCGTTCTTCGCATCCGGCAGTCGAGTTCGAGTCGTGCGCATCTGGCGGCGGTCGAATCGACCACGCAGTGCTGTCGCGTACGGTGCGCGTGTGGACGAGTGACTGCAATGACCCGCTCGAACGTCAACGCATCCAGCGGGGGACGGGTATGTGGGTTCCTAACGAGATGCTCGGCATGCACGTTGGCGCAAAGCAATCGCACACGACCGGTCGTTCGCAGAGCATCGAACTGCGTGCGCTCACCGCACTCTTTGGCTGGATGGGCGTGGAGTGCGACCCGAGAAAACTCGATGACCATGATCGCGGCGTGCTGCGCGATGCGATCGCATTGCACAAACGACATCGTCAGTTGCTGCACTCAGGCGATGACGTTCGCTTCGACTTGGATGACGACACTGCGCTCGCGTACGGGGTGTATTCGAGAGACCGAAACGAAGCACTCGTTGCCTATGTCCAACTACAGACTTCGCCGTGGTTGGTGGTGCCACGATGGCGAATTCCCGGGCTCAATCCTGACCGTACTTACCAGGTGACTCATCTTCCGCTTGGTACCGCAGGCGGGATCGGGCGCACCTTGCCCGGGTGGATGAAGTCGTCATTCGTCTGCACCGGTCACGAACTCGCGACGGTCGGCCTGCAGCCGCCGAGCATGTGGCCCGAGTCGGGCATGCTCGTGCACGTTCGTTCATAGCGGCGCCTGCCAGTTCGCTCGCTCGCTCGCTCGTAGCATTTGACCTCGTGCCAGAGCCGATTTCTCGCGAAACCGTCGCCAAAGTGGCCCGTCTGGCGCGACTCGACCTCACAGAAGCAGAAGTCGACCGCATGACCACGCAGTTGGCCGGCATGCTCGACCACTTCCGCGATGTCGACGCACTCGACTTGTCGAAGGTCGAGCCGATGAACCAGCCGATTCCGCTCACCAACGTGCTCCGCGATGACGTCGAACAGCCGTCGCTGGACCGCGAGGAAGTGCTCGGTAACGCACCGGCGGCGCAAGACGGACGCTTCCGTGTGCCGCCGATCATCGGATTCGAGGAGTGAACCGGTGATACGCCGAACGGTCGTCGACATCGCCACCCAAGTCGCTGCCGGGTCATTGTCGGCGGCGAAAGTACTCGAGGAGAATCTCGCCGCCATCGACGCTCGCGAGAAAGAGATTCATGCATTCAACGTCGTCACGGCCGACCGCGCGCGCGAGCGGGCGGCGCAGATCGATGCCGACGTGAAAGCTGGCAAGAAGGTCGGTCGTCTCGCTGGCGTCACGATCGCGCTCAAAGACAACATGTGCACACGCGGCGTCGAAACGACGTGCTCGTCGAAGATTCTCGCGGGGTGGAAGCCTCCATACGATGCCACGGTCGTACGACGCCTCGCCGACGAGGGTGCAGTGTTCGTCGGCAAGACGAATCTTGACGAGTTTGCGATGGGCTCGAGCACTGAGAACTCTGCATTCGGCCCCACACGCAACCCGCTCGACACGTCGAGGGTGCCCGGAGGCTCGAGTGGCGGCAGCGCAGCTGCGGTCGCCGCCGGTTTCTCTGCCGCCTCGTTCGGCAGCGACACGGGCGGCAGCATCCGCCAACCTGCAGCACTCTGTGGTCTCGTCGGGGTGAAACCGACGTACGGGGTGGTGTCGCGACTAGGCCTCGTCGCATTCGGTAGCAGCCTCGACCAGATCGGACCGTTCGCTACGACCGTTGCAGATGCCGCGTTGTTGATGGAAGTGATCGCCGGTCACGACCCGCTCGACTCAACGTCGCTGCCGCAACCTGCACCGCAACTGCTGAACGTTCTCCCGCAAGGTGTCAAAGGCCTGCGCATCGGTCGAGTCGTCGATCTGCCGGAAGGTTCGTCGCCGGACGTGATGGCACGGCTCGACGCGGCATTCGACTCGTTACGCACTGCCGGTGCGACCGTCGTCGACGTGAAGCTCCCCTCGATGTCGTTTGGTCTCACTGCCTACTACTTGGTCGCCCCGGCTGAAGCGAGCAGCAATCTCGCGCGTTTTGACGGCGTGCGCTACGGTCTGCGCGTCGACGCCAAAGACCTCAACGCGATGTATGGTGCCACCCGCGCCGCGGGCTTCGGCGACGAGGTGAAACGCCGCATCATGCTCGGCACGTACGCGCTTTCGGCCGGGTACTACGACGCGTATTACGGCAAGGCCCTCAAGGTGCGCCGCCTGATCGCCGATGATTTTGCGAAGGCTTACGAGAAGTGTGACGCCATACTCACGCCGACGTCACCCACGGTGGCATTCAAATTCGGCGACAAGACGAGCAACCCGCTCGCGATGTACCTCTGCGACGTGTTCACCATCCCGACGAACCTGGCCGGTCACGCCGCGATGAGCGTGCCGTTCGGTAGTGGAGAGGCCGACCTGCCCGTTGGCGTGCAGGTGCTCGCTCCGGCACTGGGCGAGGCGACCATGTTCCGCGTTGCCGCGGAGCTGGAGCGCGCATCGTGAATCTGTGCAACGCGGAGCCCACATCATGACCGTGACGAACCCGTCGTCGGTCGTGGCCTCGGCTGAACAACTCATCGACGGGTGGGAACTCGTCGTCGGCCTCGAAGTTCACGTCGAACTGGCGACCAAGACCAAGTTGTTCAGCGCGAGCGCGAATCGTTTCGGTGACGAACCGAACACGCACATCGACCCCGTGACGCTCGGCTTGCCGGGCGCGTTGCCTGTGCTCAATCGCCACGCCGTCGAGTTGGCAATGCGGCTCGGGCTGGCACTCAATTGCAAAGTGCAACCGTGCACGTTCCACCGCAAGAACTACTTCTACCCCGACCTGCCGAAGGCCTACCAAGTCAGCCAGTACGACCAGCCACTGAACGTTGACGGCTATCTCATGCTGCCTGGAGACGTGCGCGTCGGCATCGAGCGCGCACATCTCGAAGAAGACACTGGCAAGTCCACGCACTTCGGCGGGGCAGAGGGTCGCATTGCCGGCAGTGAATATTCGTTGATCGACTTCAACCGCGCCGGCGTGCCGCTCGTCGAGATTGTCTCTCGCCCTGACATTCGCACCAGCGAGCAAGCCAAGCAGTACGTGTCAGAACTGCGCGCCATCTTGCTCGCCGTCGGCGCGAGTGACGCAAAGATGGAAGAAGGCTCGATGCGTTGCGACGTCAATGTGTCAGTGCACAAACCCGGTACTCCGTTCGGTACGCGTTGCGAGATCAAGAACGTCAACTCGATTCGTGCGGTCGGACGTGCGATCGACTACGAAGCACGCCGACAGATTGACATCATCTCGAGCGGTGGAACGATCAAGCAGCAGACGCTGCATTGGGATGACGCAGCCGGTCGCACCAACGTGCTGCGTACCAAAGAAGATGCCGACGACTACCGCTACTTCTTGGAGCCCGATCTCGTGCCGCTCGTTCCCGATAAAGCATGGGTCGAGCGCGTCCGTGCCGCACTGCCG
Organism: Actinomycetota bacterium; assembly: GCA_041180605.1. GTDB lineage: Bacteria > Actinomycetota > Acidimicrobiia > Acidimicrobiales > Ilumatobacteraceae > F1-60-MAGs027. The sequence continues at coordinate 31,310 of JBEGRF010000020.1, forward strand.
CCGCTTCCTGCAGTGCGTCGGGAAGCGCTGGCCAAGCTCACGGGTCAGGCCAAAGAGAGCGAAGCGGTGGCGGTCGTCGTCGAGCGTGGTCAGGATGCGTACGTCAGCGAGGTCGCAAAGGTGGGCGGTGACGCAGCCCGTGCGCTCGTCTACGTGCAACAGGCGTTCGCCGACGAACCCGCGTCACCGCGCGTGCCAGCCGGAGACGTCGCGGCGCTCACATTGATGGAGAAGAATGGAAAGATCACATCGACGCAAGCCAAAACGCTGCTCGCGGATCTCGTCACCAATGGCGGTGGCGATGTGATCGCGATGGCAAAAGCGAAGGGATTTGAATCGATGGACACCGGGGCACTGGAAGCCCTGGTCGACGCAGCAATCGCCGCCGACCCAGACGCCTGGGCCAAGTTCAAAGCCGGCGAGCAAAAGGCAATCGGGGCACTTGTCGGTGCCGTGATGAAGTCGTCGAAGGGCAAAGCCGACGGCAAGGCCGTGACGGCGCTGCTCCAGGCGAAGGCCACGGCCTGACACCGCCATAACTCGGACGCCGCCATAACAAGGCCTGATTCCACTCAAACAGGGGGACTTGCAAAAGTTGTTAGGCATGCCTAACATCTAAGTATGGGCGCCAGTTTCCTCATCACACTGCGCGAAGGCCTTGAAGCTTCGCTGATTCTTGCCATTCTCCTCACCTATTTGAAGAAGACCAACCGGTGGGCAGACGCTCGCTACGTGTGGAATGGCACCGCGGCCGCAGTCGCAGTGTGTTTGGTCGCCGGTATCGCGATTTTCGTCGTGCTCGACGGCATGGAAGGCACGTTCAAGTACGCCGTCGAAGGGTTCATCGCACTCTTTGCGATGGGGGTGCTGACCCACATGATCTTCTGGATGCGTGCGCATGCTCGCTCGCTCGGCCAAGAACTTCGCGACAAAGTTGACCGCTCGGCGGCATCGGCACTCTCTGTCATCGCATTCGCGGCCGTAGTTCGCGAGGGTCTCGAGACTGTGCTCTTCCTTCTCTCGGCCAAGACGGAGACGGCGTCAGGCAGCCAGGTCGTGGTGAGCGGCGTCATGGGTCTGCTGCTTTCGATCGTGATCGGCGTCGCGGTATACCGCAGTGGGAATCGCCTGAACTTGAAGACCTTCTTCAACGTCACCGCGGTATTGCTGTTGCTCTTCGCTGCCGGTCTCGCGGGCAAGGCCGTGCATGAGCTGCGGGAACTCATCGCATGGGAAGACGGTTGGCTCGTGCAGCCGATGTGGTCCATCGAGTCGGGCGTCTGGTCGAGCGGAACCTTCTACGACTTCATGCGCGGATTGTTCGGCTGGCACAGCAAGCCGGAGAACATTCGTGTCATCGCCTACTTCGTGTACCTGATGCCCGTGCTCGCCCTCTACCTGCGCGGCGGATCGAACAGTTCGGCGCCGGCAACCGGCAACCGCAAGGAGCCGACACAAGTAGCCTGACTCCGTGGCGCGCAAGACGGAGACGAAAGTCGACGTCAAACCGCGCAGTCGCGACGTCACTGACGGACTGCAAAAAGCCGCGTCGCGTGCGATGTTGCGCGCGGTCGGTCTCGGTGACGACGACTGGGAAAAGCCCCAGATTGGCATTGCATCTGCGTGGAATGAAGTAACCCCGTGCAACGTGTCGTTGCGTCGACTCGCTGAACAATCCAAGCTCGGAGTGCGCGCCGCCGGTGGTATCGCGCTCGAATTCGGCACCATCACGGTGAGCGACGGCATCAGCATGGGTCACGAAGGCATGCGTGCGTCACTGGTGAGCAGAGAGGTCATATGCGACAGCGTCGAGACGGTGGTGCACGCCGAGCGCTTCGACGGGTTCGTCGGTCTCGCTGGCTGCGACAAGAGCATCCCTGCCATGTTGATGGCTGCAGCGAGGCTGAATCTCCCGAGCGTGTTCGTCTACAACGGTTCAATCCTGCCCGGCGTGCACAAGGGCAAGAACATCGACATCACGACGGTGTTCGAAGCAGTCGGCGCCTGTGCTGCCGGCACCATGTCACGCGAAGAGGTGGACGAGATCGAGCGTGCCGCATGCCCGGGCGAGGGTGCGTGCGGCGGGATGTTCACCGCTAACACCATGTCGAGCATTGCCGAAGCAATCGGCATGAGCTTGCCCGGCACTGCATCGCCACCAGCCATCGACGGCCGTCGCGACGCCGACGCCCGACGCGCCGGCGAAGCCGTCGTGAATCTCTTGCGACTCGGTATCACGCCGCGCGACATCATGACGAAGAAAGCGTTCGAGAATGCGATTGCGATGGTCAATGCGCTTGGCGGCAGCACCAACGCGGTGTTGCACTTGCTGGCACTCGCCAACGAGGCAGGGGTGAAGCTCTCGCTCGACGACTTCAACCGGATTGCTGCGAAGGTGCCGCACATCGCCGACACCAAACCAGGCGGTCGGTATCACATGACCGACATCGATCGCATCGGTGGCGTGCCCGTCGTGATGAAACACTTGCTCGACGAAGGTCTTTTCCACGGTGACGCCATGACGTGCACGGGCAAGACCATGGCGGAGAACCTGGCCGAAATCGCACCGCCTGCACCGGACAACGACGTCATTCGCACGGTGAAGATGCCGATTCATGCAGAGGGCGGCATCAACATCCTCACCGGGTCGCTGGCACCAAACGGGGCAGTCGTCAAAGTCGCCGGGCTTTCCCACGAGCAAAAGACCTTCGACGGCACGGCTCGCGTGTTTGACGGCGAAGACGGCGCGATGGCGGCGATCATGGCCGGCGACATCAAGCCCGGCACCGTGCTCGTCATTCGATATGAAGGTCCAAAGGGCGGCCCTGGCATGCGCGAGATGCTCGCCATCACGGGAGCGCTGAAAGGTGCAGGTCGCGGCGCCGACTGCGCGCTCATCACCGACGGTCGTTTCAGCGGCGGCACGTGGGGATTCTGCATCGGTCACGTCGCGCCAGAAGCCGTTGACGGCGGGCCGATCGCCTTCGTGCATGACGGCGACCGCATCCGCATCGATGTGCCGACCAAGCGCCTCGACTTGCTCGTCGATGATGCGACGCTCAACGAACGGCGTCGCGGTTGGAAGCCGAACCCTCCGCGCTACACGAGCGGCGTGCTCGCCAAGTACGCGCGACTCGTGCAAGGCGCCGAAACCGGCGCCATCACCAACATCATTTCTTGATTCGTTTGGGCAGGCGCGTTCCCACCAGCAACAACCCGAGCACGATCGTCGCAACGACGATGAACGGAGTCGCGATGCCGTCTCGGAACACGAGTCGCCGTATCCCCAAGCCCACTGCCGCAGTCACGATCCACAGCACGACGCCGGTGGCCAGCGCGCGGGGGAATCGCCAAGCCCGCGCACCGATCCATGCGCCGACGAGTGCGATGACAAATGGCGCGGCGGTACGTAACGTGTCGCCAGAGCCAGTTGATTCACCGTGATTGCGTCTACCGATGATCACGAAGATCACCACGCAGGTGACGTCGAGCATGAAGCGCAGAACCGCCCCGCGTCGTGCAGCGTTCATGCCCGTGCTGCCGTGCCGTTGCGCAGCACTCTCACGGTTCAGGCTTCGTCGTAATATTCGCGGCCGAGGTGCGTGATCTGCTCCTCGCCCATCATCCAACGAAGCGTGTTCTTCAGTTTCGTCAACTGGATGAATAGATCGTGCTCCGGGTAGAGACCCTCGGCAACTTGCGGGCTCTTGTAATAGAACGACAACCACTCCTGGATGCCGCCGAGGCCTGCGCGCTGGGCCAGGTCGGAGAACAACACGAGGTCAAGCGCCAGCGGAGCCGCGAGGATCGAGTCACGACACAGGAAGTCCACTTTGATCTGCATCGGGTAGCCGAGCCAGCCGAAGATGTCGATGTTGTCCCAACCCTCTTTGTTGTCGCCACGCGGCGGGTAGTAGTTGATTCGCACTTTGTGGAAGACGTTGCCGTACAAGTCGGGGTATTTCTCGGGCTGCAGGATGTGTTCGAGAACGCCGAGTTTTGACTCTTCTTTCGTCTTGAAGTTCTCCGGGTCGTCGAGCACTTCGCCGTCGCGATTGCCGAGGATGTTCGTGGAATACCAACCCGACAAGCCGAGCATGCGCGCTTTCAGCATCGGGGCGATGACGGTCTTCACCATCGTCTGGCCGGTCTTGAAGTCTTTGCCGCTGATGGCGACGCCCTTTTGCGTCGCCAGGTCGCGCAGCACAGGCGTGTCGACGGCGAGGTTCGGCGCGCCGTTCGCGAAAGGGATGCCTTCGAGAATCGCGGCATACGCGTAGAGCATCGACGGCGCAATCGACGGGTCGTTGGCATCGATCGCCTTCTCGAAACTCGCGAGGTCGCGATGTGCCGGACCTGGCTCGATGAATTTCTCAGTGGAGGCACACCAGATCATCACGATCCGGTCGACTTTCTTTTCGTCGCGAAAGCGGTGGATGTCTTCGCGGATCGCATTCAGCATCGCGCGTTTGGAGATGGTGCCGATGGTGTTGTCGGCGTTGATGTTCTTCACGTACTCGCGGTCGAAGGCGGCCTTCATCGGGCGAATTGCGCGGAGCGTGTCTGAGATGGCCTCGATGTGACGCGGACCTTCGAGCACGCCCGCGCGCTGGGCGGCGACATAGGCGTCATCAGGGAACGGATCCCACGCACCCCACTCGATGTCTTCGAGGCGGGCAAGCGGCACGAAGTCTTTGATCAAGGGTGAACGGTTCTCGGTGCGTTTGCCGAGTCGGATGGTGCCCATCTGTGCCAGCGAGCCGATGGGTGCAGCCATGCCGCGCTTGGCGAGTTCGACGCCGGCGATCAGAGTGCTGGAAACGGCGCCGAGACCGACAGTGAGCACACCCAATTTGCCGGTGGCGGGTGCGATCTTGCGGGCTGAACCAGAAGAAGTTGGTGACATCGGAGCTCCTTCGCGCGACTGCGCGGCCTTCCCAGCCTACGCGCGGCATCGCAATAGCGTGAAAGTGATGACGAGCGACGCGCGCACACCCGGCGGGGCGCTCGTCCTGGACGGCAACTCGCTGCGCGATCGCATGATTGCAGACATCGGTCGCGAGGTAGCGGCGCTACACAGTGCTCCGTGCTTGGCGACCGTCTTGATCGGCGACGATCGCCCGTCGCAGGTGTACGTTCGCAACAAACACCGATTCGCGCAACTAGCCGGCATGACGAGCCGCAACGAGACGCTGCCGGCGACAGTTTCGCAGCGGGATGCCGCATCACTCGTCGCATCGCTCGCCAAGGACGCGACCGTAAGCGGCATCATCGTGCAACAGCCGGTGCCGCCCCATCTCGATGGTGAGGCATTGCTCGCATTGATCCCGGTCGAAAAAGACGTCGACGGCCTCACGACGTTGTCGATGGGGGCACTCGTGCGCGGTGCCCGGTCACTCGTGCCGTGCACACCGCTCGGAGTGCTGCGACTGCTGCAGCACTACGGAGCGAAGATTGCCGGCAAGCGAGTCGTCGTCGTGGGTCGCTCGAGCTTGGTCGGAATGCCGCTCGCGATTCTGCTCTCGCGCAAGGGCACCGACGCGACGGTCACGCTCGCTCACAGCCGCACTGCAGATATTGCCGCTGTCTGTCGCGAGGCAGACATCTTGATCTCCGCGACCGGCCAGGCACACAGCATCCGCCGCGAGCACGTCAAGCCAGGGGCGTGGGTGGTCGACGTTGGAATCTCGCGCAGCGAGAGCGGAGTAGTCGGTGACGTCGCGTTCGACGAAGTGCAGGCGGTTGCCGCAGCCATCACTCCGATGCCGGGCGGAACAGGGCCGATGACGGTGGCGTGCCTCATCGAGAACACGCTCGCCGCCTGGCGCCACCAGAACATGCGCTGAACAGCGCGATCTAGCGGGCGAGTTCGCGCATGATTGCGATCATCATGTGTCGTTCTACTCGCGACGGTGAGAGTCGCTGCACGTTGGAGAGATGACTCCACATCTCGTATGAGATGACTGCGGTGATGCGCTCGAGTGAGCCGTAACGATCCGGAGCCCCTCGCAGCTCGGGGGAGAGTGTCTCGCTCACATTTCGTGACAACACGTAGTCAAGACGGCGCTTGTATGCAGCGATGGCCGGCGAGGATCTCACTTCGGGGCTTGCGAGAACCGCACGTCGCAACGGCGCGATGGTTCTGTAGACAGCACATCGTTGCGCCACAAGCCGGCGAACTCTCGAGTGCAACGGGCTTCGCGTGTCTTGTGCTTCGATCAGCCTCGACACTTGCAGCTCGAGCATCCCAATGACTTCTTCGTACAACGTCTCGACGTCGCTGAAGTGGTGGAAGATGGTCCGTAGCGACACGCCGGCCCGTTGGGCGACGTCGCGCATGCGCGGCGAGCCCGGCCCTTCGTAGACCAAGGCCCTGAACGCATCGATGATCATCGAGCGCGTGCGCGCAGCGCGCACCGAAGCAATGTTTTGCTTGGTGCTCGGCTTCGTCGATACTGCGACGTTCATGGCGGCTACGGGTTGCGGGAGACGAACTCATTGATCACGCGCGCGAGTTCTTCGCCCGCGTCTTCTTGCAGGAAGTGCCCGGCATTCGTGATGGTGGTGTGCGTTTGGCCGCGCGTTCCGGGGACGCGTTGCTGAAAGCCGCGATCGCCTCCCTTCGTGACAGGGTCTGCGTCGCTGAATGCAGTCAACGTCGGCTTCTCGAACTGCTCGAGTACCTTCCACGCTGCTTGGTTTGCTTTCGAAGACGGATCATCGAGGCTGATCGGAACGAGCGTGGGGAAGACGCGCGCACCTGCCTTGTACGAGTCGTCGGGGAACGGTGCGTCGTACGCTTCGACGACTTCTGGTGCAAGCGGCTTGCGAGCACATCCCCCTTCGACGATGCGACCGACATTGAACGTCGGCGTTTCTTGGCTGTATTTCCGCCACGCCATGAATGCCTCGCTCGGTGCACGGTCGCCGACCGGCAAGAACGTGTTCGCAACGACGAGCCGGTCGAAACGTTCAGGGAATGCTGTGAGCAGCCGCAATCCGATGAGACCACCCCAGTCTTGGCACACGAGAGTGAGACCGCGAAGATCGTTCGTGACGAGCCACTGGCTCATCCATGCGACGTGTCGTTCGTAGGTGTAGTCGTCGACCGAGGTCGGCTTGTCGCTTCGGCCGAAGCCGACGAGGTCTGGCGCCACGACCCGGTGGCCGCCCGCGACGAACACTGGGATCATCTTGCGATAGAGATACGACCAACTCGGTTCGCCGTGCATGCACAGCAGCGTGGTCGCTGCATCGTGCGGGCCAGCGTCGACATGGGCAATTCGCAACGTGATGCCGTCTTGATCGACGTCGGTGTAACGGGGTTCGTAGGGCCAGTCGCGCAAGTTCACGAAGCGACTGTCGGGGGTGCGGGCAACTTGCATGCGTTGCACTGTAGGTGTAAATCGTTCATACGTTGCAAGCGGAGCGCGGCTGCTTTTCCGACGTTGCGCCGAAGTTCACTGAGTTTCGAAATGTTGTAACGGTCCGTTCACGCACGAGACAGTCATGTCACGAGTGCGCGACGGGCATGACTGCAAGAGAGCGACTGCTTACAACGTTGTGATTTTTCGCGTCGGTGAAACTCGGGTTGCGCGTTGACCTCGGTTTGGCAGGGCCTCGGCGCGAATTTCTAACTTCGGCGACCGTGCTGGCCCGATATCGCACTCTCACGTTGCTCACGACGATCATTGCTCTCTCTGGCGTGCTTGTCGCACATCGAGTGACTGCTGATTCGTCCGGCGCGTCGACGACCCAGGCGGATGGGTCGTCGACACAGATCGCAGCCCTTGCCCGGTACTTGGACGCCGGCGAAGCGCACACGTGCGTGGTGCTCGACAACGCGCAACTCAAATGCTTTGGCTCGAGCAGTTCGGGGCAGATCGGCTCGGGCGGCACCGCCAACCTGGGCGATGCGACTGCAGAGATGGGCGATGCGCTCGTCGCGGTGAATCTCGGCAGTGGTCGCACCGCACGAGCCGTGTCGACTGGGGCATTGCACACGTGCGTGCTGCTCGACGACGGCAACGTGAAGTGTTTCGGCGAGGGTGACGGCGGACGCCTCGGTCGCGGCTCGACGTCTGATGCGGGTCGCAGTGTGGCGTCGATGGGCGACGCACTGGCTGCCGTCTCGCTCGGCACAGGTCGCACGGCGAAGGCGATCGCCACGGGTGCCGCACACACGTGTGCGCTGCTCGACGACTACTCGGTGAAGTGCTGGGGGACGAACGATGACGGACAGCTCGGTCTTGGCGACACCGATGCCCGCGGTGACGCCGTCGACGAGATGGGCGATGCGCTTCCCGCCGTGTCACTCGGGCTTTCGTCTGGTGTGCGTGTCACATCGATTACCGCCGGCGACGCGCACACGTGCGTGCTGTTGTCGGACGGCACGGTCAAGTGTTGGGGTGCGGGCGGCAATGGTCGACTCGGGAGTGGTGACGAGTCGTCGCGCGGCGATGAAGCAGGGGAGATGGGTGGTTCGCTGCCGAGCGTCGACTTGGGTTCAGGTCGTACGGCCAAGGCGATCACCGCAGGGAGCGCGCACACGTGTGCGATTCGTGACACCAACGACGTGGTGTGTTGGGGATATGGCCTAAACGGACGTCTCGGCAATTCGAGTGGTGACGATGTCGGAAGTCAGCCGGGGGAGATGGGTAGCGCACTCGTGGCAGTTCCGCTCGGTGCGGGTCGCTCAGCCGTGGCGATCAGTGCGGGTGCCAGCCACACCTGTGCGGTGCTCGACAACGCCACCGTGAAGTGTTGGGGAAACGGAGCCGATGGTCGACTTGGAAGTGGGAGTCAGAACAACCTTGGAGATCAGCCAGGAGAACTTGGCGACAATTTGCAGCCGATCTCGGTCGGCACTGGTCGTTCGGTACGAGCCGTTGTCGCTGGCACCGCCCACACGTGCGTGTTGCTCGATACCGCTGCCCTCAAGTGCTTTGGTTTGGCAACGAGTGGACGAATTGGGTCTGGCGGCACCACCATCCTCGGTGATGCAGCCAGCGAGATGGGCGACAACCTCATCGCGGTGAACCTTGGAACCGATCGCCGCGTGTCGTCGCTCACCGAACCCGGCCGTGTCGGCGCACCCACCGGCACGGCCGGGGACGGCACCGTGACATTGACGTGGACAGCACCAGCGAGCGACGGTGACAGCGCCATCACCGACTATGTCATCGAATACTCAAGCGACGGTGAGGTGTGGACCACGTTCGCTGACGGGGTCTCTACTTCGCTCTCGGCCATCGTGAACGGTCTCAACAACGCGACCGAGTACCGCTTTCGTGTTACTGCACGCAATTCGATCGGCGACGGGGCGACGTCGCTGACGAGCGATGTGCTGACGCCCGTCGCACCGACGACGACCACGACGACCACCACGACTACGACCACCACGACAACGGTCGCCCCAACCACAACGACCTCCACTACGACCACGGTCGCCTCAACAACGACGACATCTTCCACATCAACGACCACGACGACCACAGTCGCCCCAACGACAACGACCTCAACCACCACCACAGTCGCCCCGACAACGACGACTCCGCCGCAGAGCGGCGGCGACACCTCTGCACCGGTCGCCACGACACCAGCACCGACGCAACCAGCAACTACCACCACTTCGACAACGACCACTACGACCACCACCACATCGACAACGACGACCACCACGACGTTGCCCCCGACGACGACCCCGACGACCAATTCACCCGCACCGACGACCACCGCCTCGACAACCGCTGTGTTCACCACTCGCTCGTTCGTCTTGCGCCCGTTTCCGCCGTTGTCGACATCGTTGTCTGGTGCACAACGCCGGCAAATCACCGCGTTCGCGAGTTCGCTCGCTCCGACAGACGTGGTCACGTGCGTCGGCGGTGCAGGTACAGGACCACTGCGGGTCTTGCGCGATCTTGCTCGTATGCGTGCGACTGCAGTGTGCATGCTGCTCGCACAGCGGGTTCCCGGTGTGCGCACCCAAGTGAACATTGCCCTGAGCGGTGACGTGCAACTCTCAGAGTTGGCAAACCAGTCGGCGAACCAGTCGGCGACGCAACCGCAACCACAACCGACTGGTTCGGCTCCGACTCAGGTCGCAGGGGCAACCCCAGTGCGGATTTCGGCCGACGACCTGCAGCGACGTGTGCTGGTCGTGGCTCGCCCGGGCCAGCGGTAGCGCGGCAGCGGGTTGGAAACCGCTCGAATCGGCTGGCAGACTGAATCCCTTATGACGAGCCGACGCAGCATCGTGGTCGCTCTCGTAGTAATTAGCTAAGCGCACGCCCCTACCGCGTGCGCCCAACCTCCCCATCGGGGAGGTTTTTTTGTTCCCGAAAATCTCCGAATTACACCAAAAACGAGTCAACCGAGAAACGAAACACGAAATCCACAGCGAGACTTCAAGAAAGGCAAAGAGATGAAAGAGAAACTCACCGGAGCCCAGGCCCTCATCAGGTCGCTCGAGCACGAGAACGTCGAGGTCATGTTCGGGTTGCCTGGCGGCTGCATTCTTCCCGCGTACGACCCGTTGCTCGATTCAAAGATCCGGCACATCCTCGTGCGCCACGAACAAGGTGCCGGCCACATGGCTGAGGGATATGCGCATGTCACCGGCCGACCGGGTGTCGCGATGGTGACGAGCGGCCCCGCCGCCACGAACCTCGTCACGCCGCTCTGTGACGCATACATGGACTCGATTCCGATGGTCGGCATCACTGGTCAGGTGTCGACGGCAGCGATCGGCACCGATGCATTCCAAGAGTGCGACACCGTCGGCA
>JBEGRF010000021.1:0-29162 GCA_041180605.1 Actinomycetota bacterium
CCGAGCAACTCGGCGCATCGTTCGGTCTCGACGTGACGAAGGAAGAGTTCTGGACTGCGTCACTCGACGTTCTGCGCGCCCGCATGCGCGACTACGAACAGCTGGCGAAACCTCATCTGAAGTAGCGCGCTGCGCCTAGTGGCGCGCCTCGGGGCGTGAATTGCCGGGTGGGTGCGGCAAGTCTGAGAGGAACTCGATTCTCTGTCGCCTGCTACTTTCCGGGAAGAGGGTCGACGGCTGTGTCTTCGAGAAATGAAGGTTGACTCTCACGACATCTCATATTTGGCTTCGTCACTTACCGCGTTGCGGGTCGACGCGAGTGTCTTCCAGGACTGTACTAGAGAAGTTCGTGAATTCGTCTACTTCTACTCCTGTGAAATCAGCTCCCTTGAGATTAGCGTAATGAAATTCAGTCGACCGGATATCGGCATTTACCAGACTCGCCGAAGAGAGATCCGCGTGCCAAAGCGATGCTGCTCTCAGAACGGCGCCATCGAGTCTCGCTTTCCGCAAATTTGCATAGTCCAAATTGGTCGCTGATAATTCAGCACCAGATAGGTCCGCCCGCTCAAGGTTTGCCCCATGAAGGTCAGCATTTGAAAACGTGCTGCCCCTCAGAGAAGCACCTGCGAAATTTGCCCGACTAAGGTCTGCTGCTCCGAAATCTAAGTCGTCTAAGATTCGGTTGCTGAAGTCCACTTCGCGCAGATCACAGCCGTTATACGATGGGCCTACGCATTTTTTCAATTGAGACGAGCAGGCGGCCCCCGAAAGCAGAACCAATGTCAACATCAGACTTACCCTCACACATTTTGCCACTTCCATAAGCCAGCCTAGAACCTGGTGATCATGAAGTGTTGAGAGTCATACTCTCTTGAATGGGACCAAGAAGATGCAGGCTGGTCCTTGGCGCATGGAAGTCGGTACATTTCTCTAACAATCCACCGAGTCGACCTATTCGCTAAATTTTCCAACAGGTGATATCAATTAATGCAGGACATCATACGTGAAACAATCTTGCACCGAATGGCGGCTGAAGAGGCGGGACTTGCACCTCGGTGCTACCGGTGACTTGCCTGGGCGCGACTGACTTGTGTTGATGCAGATTCTAGCCTAAAAAAAACATTGTAGTTACGATGAGGGCGGCAGATGAATCGTCAAAAGTTGTGCAGAGCACCTGGCTCGATACCACTCGAAGAGAGAAGGGCGGCTCCGTAAGCACGACCCCGCTGGAAATCCCCCTTGCCAGTCGCGACGAAACGCCCGTCGGCTGATCGAGATTGGGGGTGAACTCAGTCTTCGGCAAGGGTTCGGTCAGAATGAGAATCTGATATCTGTTCAGTTTCTTGACAACCCGCATGATGTCCGCATTGCTCAAATGTTGGAGTACCTGCCGAATGATGCATATGTCAGCTTCCGGAAACTCGTCGTTGATCATGTCGAACTGACGAAAATCCACGTCGAGGTCTGCGAATCGAGATCTGTTCTCTGTCAGCACCTCCGGCGCCACGTCGCAGGCGATGTACTTTCCGAAGTGCTGCCGAATTCTGCTGCCAACATTGAAGTCGCCGCAACCCATGTCGACGACGCTCGGCGTCCATGAGAGCCCTTCAACAAACTTGCTAACTGCGGTTACGTACGGGGCAACATGTATCTCCATCGCCGAACCATGGCCAGACGAGAACTGTCTGCCATTCACCGGTTTCCCCCACAATTGACGTCGATAAATCTCAGAAAAAATCTCTGATGTTGGCCTACCAACGAGATCTTGATCGACTCGCCTTATTGACCTACCCACCAACCAGCGTCGCCGTGCTTCAACGATGAACCCTGGCACGACTCTTTTCACCGCACGGCGCACCAGGCTTGCTTGATCAGTCACTGTTCCTCCGCGTAATCAATGACTGTCATGGCTATCACCTCGACGGCTGGCGATTCAACCATTATCTCTCGGTCCCATTCACTTGCAGACACACCTAGTTTGAAGGCGTGACGTTGACGCTGTTTGATGCGACGCGCGAGCAAATTGGCGAGGTGCTGGCTGGCGAGCCGTCGTACCGAATCGAGCAGACCTGGAAGGGTCTCTATGAGTCGTTCGCCGAGCCCGAGAACATCACCACGCTTTCGGCTGCGTTGCGTAAACGGCTAAACGATGCGCTTCCTCCCGCACTCGTGCCGGTGCGCGAGAGCGTGAGCGACAAGGGAGACACGGTGAAGTTCTTGTGGCATCTCGCCGACGGAAATCATCCGATCGAGACGGTCTTGATGCACTACGCGGATCGCGCCACCGTGTGCGTGAGCACGCAGGCAGGTTGCGCAATGGCATGCGGGTTTTGCGCGACTGGTCAAGCGGGCTTCAACCGTCAACTCTCCGTGGGCGAGATCGTGGAACAGGTGGTGCGTGCTGCGCGCCACTCAAAGAAGCGAAAACAGCGTGTTGCGAACATCGTGTTCATGGGCATGGGCGAACCGCTCGCAAACGAGCCGGCGGTGTGGGGTGCGATCGAGCGCCTGCATCACGACATCGGCATCTCGGCGCGGCATCTCACCGTGTCGACGGTGGGCATCGTGCCGGGGATCCGCACGTTGGCGACGCGCCCACTTCCGGTGAATCTCGCCGTGTCGATGCACGCAGCGCGCAACGATTTGCGCGACGAGCTCGTGCCGATCAACAAGCGCTACCCCATTGATGATCTCGTCGAGGCGTGCCGCGATTACCTGAAGGTGCGGAATCGTCGCATCAGTTTTGAGTGGGCGCTGATTGCTGGCGTGAACGACACCGCGCGTGACGCAACCGAGCTCGCGAGGCTCGCGAACAAGTTGCGTCCGTCGGCGCACGTGAATCTGATACCGCTGAATCCGACGCCTGGGTTTCCGACTCGCGGAACGGATGCACAGGGTGTGCGCCGGTTCGCCAAACGCTTGCAGGATCTCGGAATCAATGCGACCGTGCGGCGCAACCGCGGAACTGACATCGATGCCGCGTGCGGGCAGTTGGCGGCGGGACAGCCGGTGGTGCTGACGCCGCGACGGAATATCTAGTCGACCGCGCGACGGAATATCTAGTCGCTCAACCGCCGATTATCCTGCGAGCAGAGTGCTGAGGCGCTCACGACCTTCGTCGATGTGTTGACGCAAGATCGACTCGACGACGGACGCAAAGAATCGTCCGTCATAGGAGAGGTGCATCGTGAGCTCGGTGGCGGGAGTTGCGCCTGGAGCGTCGGGTGACACGTGCGGTGCCGGAGTAATGACGACCTCGAGACGCCATGCGGCGTGCGCGCGACCGTCCAGTTCGCGGCGCTCGAACACGACGCGCGCTGGAGTGCGAGTGCCCGATGGAGACGAAGTGCCGTCATCCATGACGGTTCGCACCATGCGGAGACGTTTCGATCGCGCGAACGGGCCGACCCGCGCGCGAAGTTCAACTGACCAAGCGGCAGGAGCGCTGCCCGGCTCGGGCACCGCACTGTGCACGAGCGGCATCCACTCGACGTAGCGGTCGAGATCGCGAACCTGGCGGAGCACCGCGTCAACGGTCGCTGTCGTGCGCAGACTGGCGCTGAGATCCATGGCGTGCCCGAGCGGGCTACTCGACGTGGTCGCCCTGGTTGAAGTCGTCGATGTGATCGCCCTGCGGCAACGAGTCGGTGTCGCCTGAGCGCGCGGGGCGCTCGATCGGCTTGGTCTGGCTGTTGAAAGCGCGGCGCAGCAGTCGACTGGTGGCGTTCAGTACTCCACCGACGTCGCTGGTGCGGTCGAATCGCGGCTCGTATTTCGGCTCGTCCCCTGAGGTTGCGGCGTCGACTTCGAGCAACGAAGGATCGGCAGATGCGTCAGCGGAAGAAACGGTCGTGTCGGAGAACATGGCTTGTGTCGCGCGTGGTGCCGGCGGTGCGAGCGGCACCGTCGGGTCGAACAATCCCGGACCGTCGTATCGCTTGTGCGGAGCAGAAGAATCGCGCGAGGTGCGGCGCGGCAAGCTTGCGGTTTTGTTGCCAGACGTGCGAGCAGATTTGGGCGAGCCTTTCGCGGCGGGCGTCGACTTGGCTGCGGGCTTTGCGGCAGTCTTTGACTTTGTGATCGGAGTGATGCGTGCCGACGATGGTCGTGGAGAGTTGAAAAGGCGCGGAGACCGCTCACGACGGTCATCGAAACTCCATCCACGCGGCAGCGTGAGGCGTGAAGTGTGCTCGACGCAGAGTGCGTTGAGGTGGCGGGCCTCTTCAGTGTCGTAGTTCTCCAGCCACACGACGCATGCGACTCGATCGATTCCGTAGGCGACGTCTGCCGGCTCGCTGCATCCGAGCTTTTCGCAACTGCGACTCACGGCTACAACAGTAGGGAGCGCGCCGCGCCGTGTGGGGAATCTCGCCGGGCCCGCACGACCGCAATGTTCGTATTATGCGTGTTATTGCTTCTAGTGGGCGATGCGGGCCTCGATCCCACGACTTCTACGATGTGAACGTAGCGCTCTTCCGACTGAGCTAATCGCCCTTTGTGCTCAGTGAGGCTAGCGGCAGCGAGAACTTGGTGGCATTCAGCACCTCGCAATGTGAACGCGCAATTTGTCAGGGCTCGATGCACACCGTGCCCATGCCTTGGCGATCGCGAGCTTGCGTGGTGTCGCTGTCACACGGCGAATCGAACGGCACGAGCTCGCGCACCACTGCCTGGTGCGGGCCGTTGCACGGCACCTCGAACGCCGCGCCGACTTCGTCGAAGTCGACGCACGAGCCGGAGGAGATCAGTCCGTCGATGCCGCGCTCGGGCATCGGATCGCCCAAGATGTGCAAGACGATGAGGATTGCCGTCCCAATGCCGATGATCGTGAGCACAAATCGCCACGGAAACCGCGCGGGCGGATACACGCGATCAAGATTCGACTCGTTCGTAGCACGCTCGTGCGACATCGAGTCGCCGTTCGCACCGGCGGCTGAGCCCACCGAGAGCTGCAGGTCGTAGGCGGCGCGACGCGAAGGCGAGGAGAGCACGTCCCACGCTTCGGCAATGCGCGTCACTTCGTCGGTGGAGCTGGCACGCTGGCGAGCGCGCGGCGCTGCGCTTGATGCGGAGTCCGGGTGTGCTGCACGCATGCGCTCGCGGTAGGCGCGGCGAATCTGCTCGTGCGATGCCCCGTGCGAAACACCGAGAGTGGCGTAATGGTCAGTCACGTCAGTAGCCGAGAGTCACGTCGACTAGGCCGATGAGCGGCTGGCCCGCGGCAAACAATCGACAATTCGTGGTGATGCGTTCGCTCAAAAGCGGTACGGCCATCGCGCGCGTATTGCCGATGTGCGGCGTGACGAGGCAGTTGTCGAGCGACCACAGCGGATGTTCTATCGGCAGTGGTTCAGGGTCGGTCACATCAAGCGCGGCACCGCCGATGCGGTCGTCGCGCAACGCAGCGACGAGGTCGTCGGTGACGATGAGGCGTCCGCGACCGACGTTCACGATCCAGGCGTCACGTTTCATCATCGCGAACTCGCGCGAAGCAAACATTCCTCTCGTCTCTGGCGTGAGCGCACAGGCAAGCACCACGGCATCTGCCGTCGGCAGCAACGAGTGCAGCTCGCTCTGACCCACCACGCGCTCTACTCCAGGCATCGGTGCCGGGTGGCGACGCACCACGGTGATGCGCGCGTTGAAACCTTGCAACATGCGCACAAGCGACGTGGTGATGCCTCCCCCGCCGACGATGACGATGTTGCCCCCAATCAGGTAGCGACCGTGGTCGACCGTCCACTCGCGCACGCGCGAGTAGCCGATCACATGGCGCATGCCGCCGAGCAGAAAAGCCATGCACAACTCGGCGACGGGCTCGGCGTAGACGCCCTTGCCGCTCGTCCACACGCGACGGTCGTCGAGGTGCGGTACGAAGTTTTCGATGCCGGCGAAGGGAAGTTGGACCCAGCTGAAGTGCGTATGCGCACGCATCACTTCACCGAGTGCATCGGCGCCATGCGGGTCACCCCACACGAGGGCGTCGGCGTCGGCATAGTCGACGATGTTGCAGCCGCCGGCACGAACGGCTTCGCGGATCCACTCCGGGGCCTTCGCGGGGCCGACTGCAACGCGCGACACTGACTAGTTGCCGGTGAGCGTGGCGGCGATGTTGCCAGCCGACGCACCTCCGCGGCGCAAGATGACGACCAAGAACCACAGCGACGCCATCGTCACGACGAACAAACTGATCGCACCGACCCCCCAGAACGGTTTGATGGTGCTGCGCGTGGCGCCGAGCAGAGCGACCGGGAACGTAGTCGAACCAGCCTCACTGATCAAAGTGGAGATGACCGCGTTGTCGAGGCACAACGCAAACGAGAGCAAACCACCGGCGATCATCGCCGATGCGATCAACGGCAGAGTGATCTGGCGGAACGCTCGGCCCGGAGGCGCACCGAGATCCGCCGCTGCTTGCTCGAGCGACTCGTCGAGACCGGCAAGTCGCGCGCGCACGATGAGCGTGACCACCGCCGACGCATACAGCGACTGCCCCACCCACAATTTGTTGATGCCTCCGTTGAACGGACCCCAACCGTCGGTGAAGATTCGTCCGATGACCGCCACATCTTGAATGCGCGGGAACCACGTGGCGAGCGCGATGGCATCCATGATTTCTGGCGTCACGAGGATGAGGAACACCACCACCATGAACGCGTTCGACCATGCACCAGGCCGACGCGCGAGCGCGACGCCTGCGCTGCCTCCGAGTGCAACGGCGATCACCGTGGCGCCGAACGCCGCAATGAACGAGTTGCGAATTGCGTCGCCGATGCCGGCGAAGTCGAACAACTTGGCATACCAACTGGTGAGCAGACCATTGATCACCAACGCCAGAGCGAACCCCGCTGGCACGAGCCACACCGTGGAAGCCGCGCGACCAAAGAGCGCTCGGCGGGCGAGCAATCGACGCGCAATCACCGCGGCAACGATGAACACAGCGAACCGGCCGGCGGTTGCCAAGAACACCGGCGCATCGAACAACTCGCCCCACCACTTGGTGCTGACGGCGTTGGCGAAGATGGTGAAGGAGTTGCCGCGGTTGAACGAATGCAAGAAGACGAGCCCCACCGGAATGAAGAGGAAGATCAAGACGACCGTGGTCCACACGCCAAGACCCCGGTGCAGCACTCTGTCGGCGAGCGACCAACGCCGTGACGGCGTCGCCGAGGCTGTTCCCCCGGCGGTTGGCGCAGCCAGCAACCGTGCGTCGCGAGCGGCGCGCGAGCGGCGCCACTGCTGAATCAGAGGTTCGAGCAAACTGAGCAGCCGCGGGAACACCCACACGATGGCCGCGCCCACCACGAGCGTGAGCAGCACGGCGGCAATCATCAAGATGGCCATCGCCGAACCGAGCGGCCAGTTCTGCGCACCGCTGAACTGCGATGCGATCATCGCGCCGATCATGTTGCCCTTCGCACCGCCGAGCACCGTCGCGGTCACGTAATCGCCGCACATCGGGATGAACGTGAGCAGCACGCCCGCCGCGATGCCCGGGCCGGCGAGCGGCAAAGTGACGCTAAAGAACGTCGATACGCGACCGGCACCCAAATCTTTGCTCGCCTCACGCAGTCGCACGTCGATGCGGTCGAACGCCACGTAGAGCGGCAGGATCATGAACCCGAGGTAGTTGTAGACGATCGCCAGTTGCACGGCAGCGGCGGTCTCCAAGATCTGGATGCCGTCTTCACCGATGACGCCGAGATCCTGCAGCCATCTCGACAGGTTGCCGTTCGGCGCGAGCGGAATTCTCCAGGCCACGGTGCGTATGAGGAAGCTCGTGAAGCTCGGTACCACCACTGCTGCGAGCACGATGGCGCGCCACTTTTCACTCACCTTGAACGCCGCGAAGTACGCCACCGGAAGTCCGATCAGCACGCACAGCAAGGTCGCGGTGATGGCGATGCGCACGGTGCTGCGAAACACCGTGAAGAACGTCTCGTCAAAGACCTCTACGTAGCTACGTGTAGACGGATTGGAGAAGTCGACGGGTACGAGGCGACTGGTGTCTTTGGTGCCGAACGAATAGACGACGACGAGCGCAATCGGGACGACGAAGAACGCCGTGTACCAAACGATCGACGGCAGCGCGAGCGCGAACTTCGGCGCCTTCACGCGGTGATCAGGCTCCGGCTTTCGCCTTCACCTTGTTGTAAATGTCGACCATGCGGTCAAGCGACGGCGAGATCTCCTGAGTCTGGAACGTGGCCACCTGTTCGGGCGTGAAGAAGATCATCTCTCCGCGCTCGAGGTCGGGTGCGAGCTCGGCGATGAGCGAATCCATGTTCTTCATGCCGGTGTTGTAGCCGTGGTACTGCAGGTCTTTGATCGAGATCTCGGGGACGAGTTCCCAGTTGATCCATGCGTGCGCTGCGTCGGGGTTCGGTGCGCCGGTGGGGATGCAATAGGTGTCCATCCACAACTCGGTGGCCGGTGCGCCGAGCACCCACACCCACTCGTCGGGGTTTCCGCCGGCATCAGCGATGCGCACGTACGCCTGGCGAAGGTCGCCGTTCCAACCCATCGCGAGGCTGTAGGCGCCCTCGGCGAGTTTGGTGCTCGGGTACGAGTCGAACGCCTTGATGTGCTGCGCGAATTCTTCGACGAAGAATTTCTCGCACGCATCGAGCTTCGCGGGGTCTTGGTCGTTCCAGTTGTGGCCGTTGGCCCAGTACCACATGCCGCAGAGGTTCGGCGCGGTGTCGATCATCGCGCAGTCGCCGCTGCCTTCGTTCATGCAGGCGTCGATGAAGTCTTGCCACGTCTCCATCTTCCGCGTGATCTTCGTCTTGTTGTAGAAGTAGCCGGTGCTGCCCCAGTTCTTGCAGACGGAGTATTCGTTGTTCGGATCCCACGCTTGCGAAACGTATGCCGGGTCGATGTTCACCCAGTTCGGGAGCTTCGACATGTCGAGTTTCTGGATGAGACCTTTCTCGATCATCTGCGGTACGTAGGGGCCGGTCGGCACGACGATGTCGAAGCCGCTGTTGCCGTTGCTCGCCGCCAGTTTGGTGATGAGGTCTTCGTTGCTCGGGTAGTAGTCGACTTTCATCGTGACACCGAGTTCGCTCTCGGCGAGAGCGCCGACGATGTCGGGGTCGTTGTAGTCGCCCCAGGTGTACATCGCGAGCGAGCCCGACGACTTGTTGATGACGCGGCTGTAATCGCCGCCTGCCTCAGTGGCGCCTTCGCTCGTCGACTCTTCCTCTGATCCACCGCATGCTGCGAGCACGACGGCAAAGCCCGCTGCCGCGGTGCCGCCGGTGATGAACGCGCGGCGCGAGAGATGCTCGCGGAATGCTTCCGGAGCGAGCATGCGAAGTTGCTTGGCCATGTGATTCCCCCTCTGAGGTACGACGACTCGTGCCGCCGTGGTTTTGCCCAAGTTAGCGCACTCGCGACGCGCCGCGAAGTGAGGCTCACCGTCAGCGGACCGGGCGAGACCGTGAGGTTCGCCGTCAGGCGGTGGCAGCAGGTGCGGCCAGCACGATGTTGGCCTGGCGGGCAGAGAAGAGATACACGTCTTCTGCCGACCACGAGCACCAGACAGGGTCGTCCACTTGGAATCGCTCGGGGTTCGTTCGCGGCACCAACACGAGCAGGTCTCTCGTGCGGGTTCGCACGACGTATTGCAGCACGTCGCCGAAATACGACACGCCGGCGACCGTGGCCTGCGTCGAGTTCTCGGGTTTGGCGGGCTGTTTGGCGCTTAGGTTGATGCACTCGGGGCGCACGGCCGAGAGCGCGGGCTCGCCGTTGGGCACGTCTTCTTCGGGTCTGCTGGCTATGAATACTGTGCCATCGTCAGCCTGCGAGCCGTGCTCGGTGGCGGTGCCCTGCCAGAAGTTGTTGCGTCCAACGAAGCCGGCGACGAACGCCGTGGTCGGATGCTCGTACACGGTCTCCGGGTCGGCGATCTGTTCGATGTGTCCGTTGAGCATGATGGCGATGCGGTCGCTCATCGACATGGCTTCTTCTTGGTCGTGCGTGACGAATACGAAGGTGATGCCGAGTCGCGTCTGCAACAGTTTGAGTTCGATCTGCATCTCTTCGCGCAGTTTGCGGTCGAGCGCTCCGAGCGGTTCGTCGAGCAGGAGGATGCTCGGGCGGTTGACGAGCGCACGAGCAACGGCGACCCGTTGTTGTTGTCCGCCCGACATTTGTCGCGGACGACGATCCGCGAGTTTCGACATTTGCACCATGTCGAGTGCTTCGACGACGCGAGTGGTGATCTCCGATTTGGCGACGCCTTTTTGTCGCAGACCATAGGCGACGTTCTCCGCCACCGTCATGTGCGGGAAGAGCGCATAGTGCTGAAAGACCGTGTTCACGTCGCGCTTGTACGGCGGCACGCCCTGCACGAACTGGCCGGAGATGCGGATGAACCCTTCGTCGGGTTGCTCAAAACCCGCGAGCATGCGCAGCGTGGTGGTTTTGCCGCAGCCGCTCGGCCCGAGAAACGAGAGGAACTCGCCGGGGTGAATCTCGAGGTTGATCTTGTCGACGGCGACGACGTCGCCGTAGCGCTTGGTGACGTCAACGAGTTCGACTGATCCGCGCTCCCCGCTCACTGACGACTATCGCCCCCTCGACTGCGAAACGCTAGTCAGCAAAGGCGCGGGTGCGCCATTCGTCTGGTGGCGGTGAGGCATCTAAATATTGATGTTCGCCATCACGTGCTTGATGCGCGTGTAGTCGTCAAGAGCGTAGGCGGAGAGGTCTTTGCCGTAGCCCGACTTCTTGTAGCCACCGTGCGGCATCTCGGCGACCACGGGGATGTGCGTGTTGATCCACACGCAACCGAAGTCGAGCGCTTTCGCCATGCGCATCGCCTTGCCGAAGTCGCGAGTCCACACTGACGAGGCGAGGCCGTATTCGACGCCGTTGGCCCACTTGATGGCCTCGGCTTCGTCGCTGAACTTCTGCACGGTGATGACCGGGCCGAAGATTTCTTGCTGGATCATGTCGTCGTTCTGCTTCAGGTCGGCGACGACGGTCGGCTCGAAGAAGTATCCTGCGTTGCCGATTTTGTTGCCGCCGGCGACCACGCGGGCGTGCTTTGGCGTCTTGTCGACGAAACCGCTCACGCGCGCGAGCTGGTTGGCGTTGTTGAGTGCGCCGTAGAGCACGTCGTCGTTCGGCGCACCAGTCTTGGTGGCTTTCGCCGCCTCAGCGAGCGCGTCGACGAAATCGCCGTATACCTTCGGCCCGACTATCACACGTGTGGCTGCGGTGCAGTCTTGGCCTGCGTTGAAGTAACCGGTCATCGAGATCTGTGCTGCTGCCGCGGCGAGGTCCGCATCGTCGAACACCACGACCGGCGCCTTGCCACCGAGCTCGAGGTGCACGCGCTTGAGCGACTTCGACGCGGCTTCTGCGACTTCCATTCCGGCGCGTACGGAACCAGTGACCGACACCATCGACGGCGTGGGATGTGAAACCATCGTACGACCTGTGTCGCGGTCGCCGCACACCACGTTAAACACGCCAGCTGGCAAGAACTCTGCTGCAATCTCGGCGAGCAGTGTGGTGGTGGCAGGTGTCGTGTCGCTCGGCTTCAGCACGACACTGTTGCCCGCGGCGAGGGCGGGTGCGAACTTCCAGACCGCCATCATCATCGGGTAGTTCCACGGTGCGACTTGCGCGCACACGCCGACGGGTTCGCGACGAATCATCGACGTGTAGCCCTTCATGTATTCGCCCGCGCTCTTGCCTTCGAGCATGCGTGCAGCACCCGCAAAGAATCGAATCTGGTCGACCATCGGCGGGATCTCTTCTGACGCGGTGATTGCGAGGGGTTTGCCGCAGTTCTCGACTTCCATCGCGATGAATTCGTCTTTGCGCGCCTCGATGGCGTCGGCGATGCGGAAAAGGGCGAGCGAACGTTCGCTCGGTGTCGACTCCTTCCACACATCAAAGCCGCGTTGC
The DNA here is from genome assembly GCA_041180605.1 of Actinomycetota bacterium. Classification (GTDB taxonomy): domain Bacteria; phylum Actinomycetota; class Acidimicrobiia; order Acidimicrobiales; family Ilumatobacteraceae; genus F1-60-MAGs027. Next base: position 11,932 of record JBEGRF010000021.1, read on the forward strand.
GCTGCGGCCATGGCGGCGTCAATGTCGGCCTGCTTGCTGTTGGGCGAGGTGGCGTACACCTTGCCTGTGGCCGGGTTGATGATGTCGAGCGTCTCGCCCTTCGCGGCGTCTACGTGCTTGCCCTCGATGAAGTTGCGGAACTTTTTCATACGGATTTATCTATCACAGCGCCGCAACTGCTCGGCCGTACACATGCATGTGCTGCGGTTGGGGGGTGCATACGTTGCGCTAGAACAAGTGGCGTGAGTTCCGCGCGAAACACGTCGGCGCCGAAGAAGCCCGCGCACGGCACGCTGGGCGTACCCAAGGAAACCAAGACTCTTGAGGGTCGCGTGGCTCTCACCCCCGACGGTGTGCGCGAGTTCGAGCGCCTTGGTGTGGAGGTGTTCGTCGAGACGCATGCCGGCGAGGCGGCGTCGATCCCCGACTCGGCCTACGAGGCCGCTGGTGCCACCATCGTGAAGACTGCCGCCGAGGCGTGGGGCCAGAGCATGGTTGTGAAGGTGAAAGAGCCGACGGAGAAAGAGTTCGCATTCCTGCGCAAAGACCTGACTCTCTTCACTTACTTGCATCTCGCGGCGTACCCGAAGGTGGCCAAGGCGCTGCTCGAGAAGGGCACGACGGGCGTCGCGTATGAAACGGTGCAACTCGCCGATGGTTCGCTGCCACTCCTCGCACCGATGAGCGAAATTGCGGGACGACTCGCGACCCAGGCCGGTGCCTATTACTTGCAGCGACCGTACGGCGGTCGCGGAGTGCTGATCGGTGGCGCACCCGGCGTGCGGCCGGCGAAGGTGATGGTGATCGGTGCCGGCAACGTGGGTTGGAACTCGGCCCGCATCGCGGCCGGCATGGAAGCCGAGGTCACGATCCTGGACAAGAACCTGGATCGTCTGCGCTTCGTCGACCAGATTCACCAGGGCCGCATCACCACGCTCGCGTCGAACCGCGGCGCCATCGAGCGCACGATTGCAGAAGCAGACCTCGTGATCGGTGCTGTACTCATTGCGGGTGCGCGCGCACCAATCGTGGTCAGCGCAGACATGGTGAAGTCGATGAAGAAGGGTTCGGTCATCGTCGACGTCGCCATCGACCAGGGCGGCTGTGTGGAGACCATGCGCGAGACCACCCACACCGAACCGGTGTACGAGTTGCATGGTGTGGTGCACTACGCGGTCGGCAACATGCCGGGTGCCGTGCCCAACACCAGCACGTACGCGCTTACGAACGCGACGCTGCCCTACCAGTTGGCATTGGCGGTGCACGGCGCGCGCGATGCAGCAAAGGTCGACGCGGCGATGGCGCTCGGCGTGAACACGGTCGGCGGCAAGATGACCAACAAGCCGAGCGCCGAGGCACTCGGTTATGACTTCGTCGAGCCGCTCGTCGCGTTGGGCTGACGCGAGACCAGCCGGGCACGATGTCGAACGCCGCCGCAATCTCGCTGCGAAAAGTGTCGAAACACTTCGGTGATGTCGTCGCCGTTTCGGACGTGTCGCTCGACATCAATGACGGTGAGTTCCTCACGTTGCTCGGCCCGTCAGGTTCGGGTAAAACCACCGTTTTGCGCATGATCGCCGGCTTCGAGTTGCCGACGAGCGGCGTGATCCTGCTCGACGGCAACGACGTTTCGAACGAACCAGCGTTCAAGCGCGACGTCAACACCGTGTTTCAGGACTACGCACTCTTCCCGCACATGACCGTGGCAGAAAACGTGGAGTACGGCATGCGCGTACGCAAGGTCGACAAGGCGGAACGGTCGCAGCGTCGCGACGAAGCGTTGCGCATGGTGCGCCTCAGCGAACTGGCCGGTCGCATGCCGGCACAACTCTCGGGGGGTCAGCGCCAGCGAGTCGCGCTCGCCCGTGCCATCGTCAACCGTCCGAAGGTGTTGCTGCTCGACGAACCGCTCGGTGCCCTCGACTTGAAGCTTCGCGAAGAAATGCAGGTCGAACTCAAGGCCCTGCAGCGCACGCTGAACATCACGTTCGTTTATGTCACGCACGACCAGGGTGAGGCGTTGTCGATGAGCGATCGCATCGCGGTGTTCAACGGCGGGCGTCTCGAGCAGGTCGGCTCGCCCCGCGACCTCTACGAAAAACCCGCGACGGCCTTCGTCGCCGGGTTCGTCGGCGTGGCGAACTTGTTCGATGAAGACGTTTCGCAACGTCTGTTCGGTCGCCGAGCAGTACACACGTTGCGGCCCGAGCGCGTGCGCGTGCTTCCTGCTGGGGCGAAGGAGGGTCACCCCGCGCGGGTGGTAGATACCCAATATCTCGGGGCAGAGATACGTCTGTCCTGTCGCCTCGACGCCGGGGGTAATGTCGTAGCCAGCGTGCCGAGCGCACTGCAGCGAACTCCTACACGCGACGAACACGTCGCATTGTCGTGGGATTCGAGTGCGGTGTTCGAGGTGAGCGATTCGAGATGAACCGCAATACACAAAGTGTCCACTAAAGGGGGGCAAATGAAAAAAGTAAGTGCACTAGCAGCAGCGCTGCTCGGCGTCGTCACGCTCGCAGCGTGCGGCGGAGGCGACGACGGCGGAGCAATGCTCGACGAACTCGGCGAAGGCGAGGGTGCAGTCAACCTCGTCGCCTGGGCCGGATACGTCGAAGACGGCTCCACCGACCCGAACGTCGACTGGGTGAGCGACTTCGAAGCCGAAACCGGTTGCCAGGTCAACGTGAAGATCGGCAACTCGTCCGACGAGATGGTCGAGCTCATGCAGAGCGGCGAATACGACGCGGTATCGGCCTCGGGCGACGCAACGCTTCGCCTGATCGCCGGCGGCGACGTCGTGCCGGTCAATACCGACCTGATCCCGAACTACGCAGACGTGTTCGAAGGCTTGAAGAACAAGCCGTGGAACTCCGTCGATGGCAAGGCCTACGGCGTGCCGCACGGTCGCGGCGCCAACCTCTTGGTGTACAACACCGAAGCAGGCGCGGCTCCGTCGTCGATCGTCGACATGTTCTCGCCCGACAGCCCGTACGCCGGAAAGATCTCGGTATACGACAGCCCGATCTACATCGCTGACGCAGCGATCTACTTGATGGCGACGCAGCCGGAGTTGGGCATCACCAACCCGTACGCGCTCGACCAGGCGCAGTTCGACGCGGCAATCGCCGCGCTCGAGACGCAGAAGTCGATCGTCGGTCAGTACTGGGCGCTCTACACCGATCAGCAAGCCGCTCTCGAGAACGGCAGCGTCACGCTGGGCACCACCTGGCAGGTCATCGTGAACCTGGCGAAAGCCAACGGCGCGAAGATCGATGCGACGCTGCATAACGAAGGTGCGACCGGCTGGTCCGACACCTGGATGGTGTCGAGCAAGGCCAAGCATCCGAACTGCGCGTACATGTGGTTGGACCACATCATCTCGCCGCAGGCGAATGCCTCGGTTGCCGAGTGGTTCGGTGAAGCACCTTCGAACGCGAAGTCGTGCGCACTGACCGCCGACCCCAACCACTGCACCACGTTCCACGCCGACGACGAGGACTACTTCTCGAAGGTGTACTACTGGACCACGCCGACCAAGGACTGCTTGGACGGCCGTGACGTCGAGTGCGTGCCGTACAGCGAATGGGTGAACGCCTGGAACAAGCTCCGCGCGTAACCGACTCAGGTCGCAACATCGCGGGCCGGGGGAAACCCCGGCCCGCATTTGCGCTGTGGGGGCTGTTGTCGGCCCCGCTCGCCTGGCTGCTCGTCGTCTACGTGGGTTCGCTCGCGCTCTTGGTGGTGAGCGCGTTCTTCAGCCTCGACGACTTCACGGGCAAACCGACGACAGAACTCACCACCAGCAATATCTCTGAGGCCTTCACGCAGGGCGAGTACATCTCGCTCGTCGTGCGAAGCGTCGCAGTGGCCGTCGCCGCGACGCTCTTGTGTTTCGCGCTCGCCATGCCGACTGCGTTCTATATCGCCCGCCTGGCCTCGCGCCGCACTCGACGGGCGTTGGTGGTGGCGCTCATCCTGCCCCTCTGGACTGGCTATCTCGTCAAAGCGTTCGCGCTTCGCGCCGTGCTGGCGCCTGGTTCCGACTACGGCAACGGTGGATTCATGTCGGGGCTCGTCGGCTGGTCGCCCGGCTTCGGCTACGTCGCGGTGACGTTGACGCTCGCCTACTTGTGGTTTCCGTACATGTTGCTGCCGATCTATGCCGGCCTCGAACGTCTGCCGAATTCGCTGCTCGACGCGTCGGCAGATCTCGGCGCGGGCTCGATTCGCACATTCCGCCTCGTGATGCTGCCGCTCTTGCTGCCGTCGATCGCCGCCGGCAGCATCTTCACGTTCTCTCTCTCGCTCGGTGACTACATCACCGTCAAGATCGTCGGTGGCACCGCGCAATTGATCGGCAACATCATCGAGCGAGCCCTGCTGGCACCGAACCAGCCCCTTGCTGCGGCATTCACGCTGTGGCCGATGATGATCATGGTGGCATACCTCGCGGTGATGGGGCGCGCAGGCGCGTTCAAGAACCTCTGATGCAACTCTCGCCGCTCGCCCGACTCGTGTTGCGTCTCGTGACGTACGCCGTGCTCGGCGTGGTGTACCTGCCGCTCGCGTTGATCTTCGTGCTCTCGTTCAACTCCGCAAAATCGATCGCCTGGCCTCCGGTGGGTTTCTCCACCCGGTGGTGGGAGGGTTTTCTCGAAGTGGAGAGTGCTCGAGATGCGCTTCTGTCTTCTGCTCGATTGGCGTTCGTCGCGATGTTCATCGCCATTGTGCTCGGCTCGATGCTCGCGTTCGCCCTGCAGCGATACGAGTTCTACGGCAAGAACGTGATCAGTTTTCTCGCCGTGCTGCCAATCGCCCTTCCGGGCATCGTCACCGGCGTCGCATTGCGCAACACGTTCGTGCGCTTCGGGTGGGACCTCGGGTTTCTCTCGGTAGTGGCCGGTCATGCGACGTTCTGCATCGTGGTCGCGCACAACAACGTGATCGCCCGGTTGCGCCGCATCGCACCGAACTTGCGCGAGGCTTCGGCCGACCTCGGGGCGACGCCATTCCAGACATTCCGACTCGTGACGTGGCCGCTCATTCGTTCGGCGGTACTGGCGGGCGGCATCCTTGCTTTTGCGTTGAGCTTCGACGAAGTCGTGGTCACGACGTTCACCGCCGGTGCAGGCATTCAGACTCTGCCGCAATGGATCTTGAACAATTTCTCGCGCCCCAACGTGCTGCCCTATGTGACGGTGATGGCCACGCTGGTGATGCTGGTATCGCTGCCGATCGCGTGGCTGGCCCAGCGCCTAGGCGACTCCAACCCCGGCTGAGGGTGCGCCGACGGCGCTCGCCCAATTTCTTCTCACGTTCGCAGCCGACGTAGCGTCGCCACCATGCGAAGAACGTTCTTCACCCTGTCCGCACTCGCGGTTCTCGTCGTTCCGCTGCAAGTTCGAGCTGCAGCATCCGACGATGCCGCATACACCTGGTCGACACCAAAACTCGTCGTTACTTACAACTTGATGGGCATCGCCGAGAGCGGCAGCGTCCGAGCGGGGGTCAACAGCGCGGCATTCATTGACGGTGCTGGTCGCCTGCGAATGATCTTCGAAGGCGGCTCTCCCTCCGACAGGAAGTGGTCGACCATCTCGAGTGACGGCGGAGCGACATGGGCAGTCGACACCTCGTTCAGTTGGCCGACCGACTTACAGTCCTCGTTCGGGCACATCAGTGTCGTCGCTGCCCCGGACGGGGGCTATCGAGGATTCGTGCGCAACGAGACGGGAATCACCTCCGTCTATTCCTCTAACGGACAAACCTGGACCAAGGAATCTGGCGTCCGACTTGCACCGTCGGCTTTCGGCCTCGAGAAACTCGACGGCGGCGGAGTCGCAAAGCTCCCCGACGGGAGATACCGGATGTACGTCGGCGACGAATCGTCGTATTTCCGTCGATGCGGCAGCGACAAGTCAGTGAGCGTCAAGATCTACAGTGCCACCAGCAGTGATCAGTTGACGTGGACGGTCGACGCTGGCTATCGAATCGGGCCCGAACTCGGGACTCGATGCAACCTTCACCCGCATGCATTCGTCGATCCGAACGGCGCAGTCGGAATCATCTTCCACGTTAACAACGACATCGAAAAATCGAATTCGGAGTGGCAATCGTCGTGTCACTACGCACTCTCGACCGACGGGCTCACGTTTAGCGCACCGAAACGCATTCCCGCGACCATGAAGAAGACGAGTTACGGTACGGAGAACATGGCCGACGACTGCGACTTAATGGTCATGCCCGACAAGACTCTTCGTCTCTTCGCTTCACTCTTCGGGCCGGGACCAGACGGCAACCAAATCTTCATGTCGACCGGCACTGCCGCGACGAAATCTTCGACGAGCACTGTCGCACCGTCGTCGGGAGGCGCGGGTACACCTGCGAAATCCACCAAGATCACGTGCGTGAAGGGGAAGGTAACGAAGGTCGTGTCCGGAAATCCTCCGAAGTGCCCGGCCGGCTTCAAGAAGAAGTGAGGCTGCGGCAAGGTGGCGCGGAGTTTTGACCATGATCCGAAGAACACCGTCGTCATGCCCGGTGGGCAGCGCGCGCACCGCGACACGGTGCGCCAAAACGAGGTAATCAAGCGGCAGTTCGAGTCGCCATGTGCGGGAGTGTGGAGCCTCGTCGGCAACGGACTCTCGAATCAAACTTTCGTCAAAGCCCGCGATGGTGTGATCGCCATCGACACCGGCGAAAGCATCGAGGAGATGCGCGAGGCACTGAGCGAGTTGCGCGCCGTCGAGAACGCACCGATTGCCGGCGTGATCTACACCCACTTTCACTACGTCGACGGCACAGCGGCGATTCTCGAAGAGGCCGGGGCCAGCACGGCCAAGGCCGGCGGCGCGGGCGGCGGCGCGGCGGCGAAGGCCGCGGCGACGCTGCCGATTGTCGGGCACAAACGCATAAGTGTGAACCGCACGCGCGCCTCCGCCGAGATCGGCCCCGCATATTCGCGTGGCATCGTCGAGCAGTTCGCCGTGGCGATACCCGCCGACGGGCCGGACGGTCTCGTCAACGTGGGTCTCGGTCGCTTCTATCGCAACCCCGAACATGCACCATTCACCGCGGGGCATCTCCCCGTGACGCAAGAACTCGACGACGCATCGGGCACATTCACACTCGCCGGCGAAACCATCGAGTGGGCGCACTGCCCCAGCGACGCCGATGACTCGGTGAACTTCTACTTCCCGTCGCGCGGGCTGTGCGTGCACAACACGGTGTGGCCGGCGCTGTTCAACGTGTACGCCATTCGCGGCGAGGAGTACCGCGACCCGCGAGTGTTGCTGAAGGGCTTCGACCAGATTCTCGCCTGGCAACCCGAGCACCTCGTGGGTGCGCACGGCCCGGCGATCTCGGGCCAGAAGCAGATCCGCGAGCGAGTCACTCGATCGCGCGACGCCATCCAATTCTTGTGGGACCAGACGGTGCGCGGCATCAACAAAGGATGGACCGCCGACGAAATCGCCGAGCGCATCAAGCTGCCCGCCGCGAGCGACGACGACTATCTCACTTCAGAGCGCTACGGCGTGGCTGAGCACCACGTGCGGCAGATCTTCGCTGGGTTGCGCGGCTGGTTCGACGGAGACGAGACCAAACTCTTCCCGCTCGCACCTGCAGAGCGATACCAAAAACTGATCGACGGTTTCGGTGGTCGCGACGAAGTACGCAAACAAGCTTCTGACGCGCTTGCGAACAACGACGTGCGTTGGGCCACCGAGCTCGCCGGCTGGCTGGCGCGCTCACCGGCAGCGACCAACGAAGACAGGGCGTTGCTCGCCCGTTGCATGCGCACCATCGGCGAGCGTACCCCAGCTGCAAACATCCGCAACTGGACGATCACCCGCGCGCGACACCTCGACGGCTCGGGCCCGATGGATCGCTACTACCAACACCGTTTCAGCCCGCGACTCGTTCGACACCATGACAATGCGACGATCATCAACACGCTTCGGGTGACGTTGGAACCGTCCCAGGTCGAGGGAATGGACCATCACGTCACGTTTGTGATCGACGGCGAACGCCGGGGGCTGCACGTGCGAAACGGCGTGGCGGTGCCGACGAGCGGCGCAGGTGGCGGCGCAAGTGCAACGAGCAGCAGCGAAGCCACGCTCACCCGCAACACGCTGATCGATGTGCTCTCTGGTCGCACAACATGGTCGGAGTGCGTAGCGACTGGCGCGATTCGAGTATCGGGCGAAACCAAACAGCTCGATGCCGTACGGGCGGCATTCGACGTGCCCGGGCTGAAGTCATGAACGGCCACTCCACGCAACCCACCGGCCCAGCACTACCGCACGCGTCCCGCCCATTCGCCGGCAATTTGTCGCGCCTGTTGCCGGAATCAAGGCCCGCTTCAGAACCGTTGACGTTGCCGCCGCATGGCGCGCCGAACGTGGTGATTGTGCTGCTCGACGACGTGGGGTTTGGCACGTGCTCCACCTTCGGCGGCCCGGTGCCGACGCCTGCGCTCGATCGCGTCGCGCGCGAAGGACTGCGTTTCAACCAGTTTCACACCACCGCACTCTGCTCGCCGACGCGCGCAGCGATGTTGACGGGGCGCAACCACCACGCCGTGCACATGGGCGGCATCGCAGAGGGCGGGTCGGCGTTCCCGGGATACGACTGCATCATTCCGCGCGAGGCGGCGAGCATCGCCGAAGTGTTGAAACACTCTGGCTATTCCACCGCGGCGTTCGGAAAATGGCATCTCACGCCGCTGCGCGAACAGAGCCTGACCGGGCCGTTCGATCGCTGGCCGATGGGTCTGGGATTCGAGCGTTTCTATGGCATCCTGTCGGCTGAAGCGAGCCAGTACGAGCCACCGATGTTCGACCAGGCGACGCCGGTGATGCCCTACGAACACAACGAGCGATACCACATGACCGAGGACATCGCCGACCGTGCCATCGACTGGATGCGATTGCAGCGCTCGACGAACCCGCAGCGACCGTTCTTTGCATATTTCGCGACGGGCGCGATGCACTGTCCGCATCACGTGTGGCCGGAGTGGGCCGACAGATTCAAGGGCCAGTTCGACGACGGCTGGGACGCGTTGCGCGAACGCATCTACGACCGACAGCTGGCACTCGGCGTCATCCCGAAGGGCACGGTGCTAACGCCGCGACCGGCAGAGATTCCTTCATGGAGCGAATACCCCGACAAGTACAAGCCGGCAGCGCGTCGCCTGATGGAGGTGTTCGCCGGGTTCATGGCGCACACGGACGCCCAAGTCGGCAGGCTTCTCGACGCGCTGGACGAGATGGGAACAGCGGATGACACCATGTTCGTCTACGTCACCGGCGACAACGGTGCCTCGGCCGAGGGCACGCTGCACGGCGCGTGGAGTGCGCCGTCGTTTCAGAACGGCATGCCTGAAGATCCCGACTGGATCCTCGAACACATCGACGACTTCGGCACCTCACGTTGCGAGAATCACTACAACCTTGCGTGGGCATGGGCACTTGACGCACCGTTCCAGTGGATGAAACAGGTGGCTTCGCACTTCGGCGGCACCCGCAACGCCATGGCAGTTCGATGGCCGCGCGGCATCGGCGAAAAGGGCGGTCTGCGACAGCAGTTCCACCACGTGGTCGACCTTTACCCCACGATTCTCGAAGCCGCAGGTATCGAGGCGCCGCGTGCTGTGAATGGCGTCGAGCAGATGCCGTTGCACGGAGTGTCGATGATGCGATCGTTTGCCGATGCGAACGCTGCCGAAACGCACCACACGCAGTACTTCGAGATGTTCGGCAATCGTGCGATCTACAACGACGGGTGGATCGCGTCGTGCTTCCACGGTCGCGTACCGTGGAACCGCTTCGGCTCCGTGCCGTTCGACGGCCCGCAAGAAAAGTGGGAGCTATACGACGTTCGCAACGACTTTTCGCAGGGTGTCGACCTCGCTGCGCGGCACCCTGATCGTCTTGAGCGACTCAAATCGCTCTTCGATGCCGAAGCACGACGCAACAATGTGTACCCGCTGAAAGAACCGGCCCAGACGTTCGGTCCCGCATTTCAGGTGGGTGATGCGCTCGGTGACGTAACTTCGATGACCTACACCACGGTCAACTGGCGCATGCCCGAGCGCAACGTGGTAAATCTCAAGAATTGTTCGTTCCGTATCGTCGCTGACGTGACGGTCGGCCGAGGAACGCACGGCGTGATCGCCTGCCAAGGCGGCAACATGGCGGGTTGGAGTTTGTATCTCGACGACGAGACGCGACCCGTGTACCACTACAACTGGGTCGGCCACGAGCACTACGTGGCGGCGGCGAAGAAGCCGCTCGCGCCTGGGCGTCACCGCGTTGCCGTCGACTTCGTGTACGACGGTGGCTTCGGTGCGGGAGGCGACGCCGTCGTGTCGGTCGACGCTTCAGCAGTCGCGGCAGCAAGACTCTCTCACACGGTGCCCGTGGTGTTCTCGATGAGCGGCGAGACGTTCGACGTGGGGCTCGACTCGGGGGCAGTCGTCGGCAACTATCCGCACGTGTACCGCTTCACTGGCGAGATTCATTCGGTGTTGCTCGAGCGTCTCAGCGAACCGTCGCCCGAGATTAAAGCGATGGTGGCCGACGCCGAGTTTCGCGCCAGCCTGATGATTCAGTAGGGTCGCGGCAATGGCTGCTGGCGCAAAGCAACACGCAAAGAAACTCGGATACAACACCGGTTACTGGGGTGCGGGCCCGCCGGCCGGCGTGGTGGAGGCAGTGAAAGAAGCCGACAAACTCGGCTTCCACTCGCTGTGGACCGCCGAGGCGTACGGCAGCGACGCGCTCACGCCGCTGGCATGGTGGGGTGCGCAGACGAAACAGATCAAGCTCGGCACCGGCATCGTGCAAATGAGCGCACGCACGCCCGCCGCGACCGCGATGTCAGCGATGACGCTCGACCACTTGAGCGAAGGCCGGATGATTCTCGGGCTCGGTGCATCGGGCCCGCAGGTGGTGGAGGGCTGGTACGGCCAGCCGTACCCAAAGCCGCTCGCTCGTACCCGTGAATACGTCGACATTGTCCGTCGCATCGTGCGACGCGAAGAGCCAGTCGACTTTCACGGAGAGTTCTACGACATGCCACTGCGCGAAGGCGGACTCGGCCTGGGCAAGGCGCTGAAGAGCACGATTCATCCGTTCCGCAAGGAGATCCCGATCTATCTCGCGGCAGAGGGCCCGAAGAACGTCGCACTCGCCGCTGAAATTTGCGACGGATGGTTGCCTTTGTTTTATTCACCAAAGGATGACGCGCACTACCGACGCTGCCTCGATGAGGGCTTCAAGAAGGCCAGCGATGCGACCAAGCGCGACCGATTCGAAGTGGTGTCGTCACTGTTCGTGGTGCCTGGCGACGATGCGGAAAAGTGTGCCGACTTCATTCGCCCGTTCGTCGCGCTGTATGCGGGTGGCATGGGTGCCAAGGGTGCGAACTTTCACTTCGAAGTGTTCGCGCGCATGGGCTGGGAGCACGTTGCCAACCAGGTGCAAGAGCTCTACTTGCAGGGCAAGAAAAAGGAGGCCGCTGCGCTCATCCCGCTCGAGATGGTGGAAGATGTCGCACTCGTCGGGCCACTCGACAAGATCAAGGCCGAGTTGCCGAAGTGGAAAGAAACTGCAGTAACCACCTTCTTGGTGGGTGGGCCGGCATCGCTGTTGTCGATGTACGGCGACTTGCTTGCCTAAGGCGCGAGCAACACTCGGTGCGACGCTGAGCGAGACGGTTTCGACTTAGTCGCAGCAGCTGTCGCGCCACCCGCAGCCGGCGCACTTGTAATGCGCGTGCTCGGGGTGAAGCGCGTGGCCGCACTGTGGGCATTCGCTAAAGATCGCGAATCGTGTACTGCACGCAGCGGTAGAACCCGGCGAAGTGGAACTTGGTGCCGGTGGCGTGAGCGCCACAGCCGAATCGTGTGACGCAATCGACGCGCCTGATGCGTTCTGCGGGCCCATGTGACACCTAGCGTAGAACGCCGCGGCTCGCACATGACTGATAACTCGCCTCTCGCCACTGAAACTGGCGAGTTGCCGCTCCTTCGACCCGGCAGCGCGCGATCGGCGCTCTCCCACTCGCAGTTCCGACGCATCTTTGCTGCCTCGTTCGGCTCGAACATCGGCTCGTGGATTCAAAACGTCGTATTGCCGATCTACATCTACAACCGCACCGGCAAGGCCTCAGTGGTGGCGCTGCTCATCTTGGCGCAAATGGGGCCGCTGTTGCTGCTCGCAATCCCCGCCGGTGTCGTCGCCGACACGGTCGACCGTCGCAAGTGGTTGATGTCGATGCAGATGGTGATGCTCTCGTTCTCGTTCGTGCTCGCCGCGCTAGCGCGGGTGGACGCACCGATCTGGGCGCTATTTCTCGCACAACTCGCAATCGGCATCGCCAACGCACTGAACATGCCCGCGTGGTCGGCGCTGCTGCCGTCGCTCGTGCCGCAACACGACCTGCCCGGCGCGATGTCGTTGAATTCTGCGTTGATCAACGGCTCGCGCGTGATCGGGCCGATCTTGGTGGCGTTGTTCTCGCCGCTCGGCGCGGAAGCGTGGCATTTCTTTGCGTTCAACGCGTTCACGTATCTGTTGGTGGTGTGGGCGCTCTCTCGGACGCAGACCCCGCATCACGCACCCGACACGACACGCGGCTGGCGGCGTTTCACGTTCGCATTCCGAGTGGCGAAGGAGCGTCCGGTCATCGGCAGGTTGATCTTGACGCTCGGGTTGTATTCGCTGATCTCGCTGCCGTACATCGGGCTCTTCCCCGCCGTTGCCGAGTTGAATTTCGGCGTCGACGGCTCGAGCGCCGTTTACAAGTGGCTCTACGCCACGTGGGCGCTCGGGGCGGCGCTGGGCGGGCTCGCGCTCGGCACGTTGTTCGTCGGTCGCGATCCGCGCGTGATGATCCGCTGGGGTTTCGCCGCGAACGCGGTTGCGATGTTCGGGTTCGCCGCGTCGCGATCGGCAGTGCCGGCGTTCTTTGCTGGATTCGTGCTCGGCGTGTCGTACTTCTTCACCACGACGGCGATGTCGACCGTGCTGCAAGGGCGGCTCGCGCCGAACGAGCGCGGTCGCACGATGGCGCTGTGGTTCATGTCGTTCGGCGGCACGGTGCCGATCGGCAACATCATCTTCGGCCCGCTCGTCGACCGCTACGGCTCGAGATGGTTGCTGTTTCTCGGTGCGGCGTGGGCGTTGGTGCTCGCGTGGTGGTGCAACGTTCGCGCCATCGACGAAAAAACCAGCCGCGCGGCGGCCTATCCGCGGGTGCGATAGTGCGGCGGCCTGACCGCGGGTGCGATAGTGCGGCGGCCTGAACGCCGGAGCAGTTAGACGAAAGCCTGCACGAGGCGTTCGAGCCCCGCGACGCGCGAACCTTTGACGAGTACCGCATCGCCGTCGCCGAATTCCCCGACGCGGTGAATCGCCGCCTGCAGCGACAGCGAGTCGTCGCCGTAGAGATTCGTGTCGACGGAGATGAGCTCGATGTCGTGGCGTCGAGCGAGGGCGGCGATGGCGCGGTGCGAAATTTCCGGATTCTTTAGTTCGGCCATCACCCCGACGAAAGCGACCCGTCGCCTTGCCGGCAGCGCCGCCAGCGTCTCGAAAGCTGCGGCCATCGATTTCGGGTTCGCGTTGTAGGCGTCGTCGATCAGCGTGACCCCGCGAGACGTGGTGCGCACGCTCATGCGGTTGGGCGACATCTGCGCCGACTCGATGGCGGCACCCGCCGCCTGGACGTCGACACCGCATGCCCCGGCTGCGGCGATTGCAGCTGCCGCGTTGTGTGCGCTGTGGCGACCGGCGATCGGCAGACGGAACGACACGTTGCCCCACGGCGTGGCGAGGTGCACGGTGGCGTGGGCTCTGTCGTCGAGTTCGACGTTCACGATTCGCACGGTCGACGTCTGCGACTCACCGAACGTGATGACTGGTGCCGACGACCTCGACTGCATGGCAAGTACTCGCTCGTCGTCGGCGTTCAGAATGGCGATGCCGTCGCTGGGCAACGCTTCGATGAGCTCGCCCTTCGCACGGGCGATGCCGTCGAGGTTGTCGAGCAGCGCACTGTGCGCCTCGGCGACCGCGGTGACCACGCCGATGCGCGGCAGTCCCACTTCGGTAAGGCGGGTGATCTCTCCGTGTCCGCGCATGCCCATCTCAAGCACGAGGGCTTCGGTGTCGTCGGGGGCGTTGAGCAGGGTGATCGGTACGCCTTGGTCGTTGTTGAACGACCGCGAACTTGCCGCGACCTTGAGTGCCGATCCGATCGCGGCGGCTGCGAAGTCTTTGGTGGTGGTCTTGCCCACCGAGCCTGTGATGCCCACGACGCGGTGCTGCACGCGGTCGGCGAGAGATTCGCGGGCCCAGCGGCCCAACTTGCGGAGCGCTTCGATGGTGTCGGGCACGATGATCGCAGTGCCGCGACCTGGCTCGCGTGAGGTGAGGTAGGCGCCGGCACCGCGCGAGAGCGCATCGTCGATGAAGTCGTGGCCGTCGCGCTGGGCGGCGACCGGCACGAAGAGTTGGCCCATCGCAAGCGAGCGCGAGTCGAAGGTGGCTCCGGAGAGATGCGCGTTCTTGCCGCTCAGCTGACCACCGACAGCGTGTGCGACGTCGGTCGCCATGAAGCGCATACGGCTACCAAGCGTACGAGGCAAGTACCGTTGACACGAGTGAAATCGCGCTCGCGCACCCACGTGATCGTCATCTTCGGTGGCGAGTCGGCGGAACACGACGTGAGCTGCGTGACTGCCGCCCACGTGTTGCGCGCACTCGACCCGCAGAAATATGACGTGACCACAGTCGCCATCTCACGCACCGGCGAGTGGGTGCTCGCAGACCGTGCGATGGCGGCGTTGTCGCGCGGGCGTGATGCATTGCCCGATCGGCTGGAAGCCAAGGGGCGGCCGTCGTCGCTCGGAGAAGTGATGGCGAATGCAGGCACAACCAACACGGTGGTGTTGCCGCTCTTGCACGGCCCGATGGGCGAAGACGGTACGGTGCAAGGTCTGCTCGAGCTCGCGCACGTCGCCTACGTGGGTGCCGGTGTGCTCGGCAGCGCAGTGTCGATGGACAAAGCGACCACCAAGCGCGTGCTGGCAGCAGAGGGAATCCCGCAGCCCAAGTTCGTCGCGTTGCGCGAAGATGCAATCACCGGCGCCGCAGGTTCGACGACCATCAGCGACGCGGTGTCGAAACTCGGGCTGCCGGTGTTCGTAAAACCGGCGAACATGGGGTCGTCAGTTGGGGTAGCGAAGGCGAAGTCGGTCGAAGAAGCGATTGCTGCCGCACGCGCAGCGCTCGCATTCGACGAGTGGGTGTTGTTCGAAGAAGCCGTCACGGGTCGCGAGATCGAAGTTTCAGTGCTCGGCAATCGTGAGCCGCGTGCGTCGGTGGCCGGTGAGATCATCCCCGGTCGCGAGTTCTACGACTACGAAGACAAATACGTCGGCGACGCGGCAAAGTTGCTGGTGCCCGCCCCATTGAGCGACGACGAGGCGGCGCAGGTTCGCGGGCTGGCATTGCGCGTGTTTCGGGCCGTGCGCGCCGAAGGCATGGCACGCGTCGACTTTTTCTACGAAGAGAAGCGCACCGACGGCAGCAAGGGCCGCGGCTTCATGTGCAACGAGATCAACACGATCCCTGGTTTCACGCCGATTTCGATGTACCCGAAGTTGTGGCAGGCGACGGGACTCTCCTACCCTGCGCTGCTCGACGAGTTGATTTCGTTGGCGCTGGAGCGCCACGAGCGCCGCGCGAGATTTCGCACGACGAAGCGCTAGGCGGGGCCGCGCGCGACCGAGTGTCCGGTCAGCTGCCAGCGGGCGGAATGTTGATCTTCATTCCTGGATACAAGAACACGTTGTAGCTCGGCCACTGGTTCGCAGCGAGCAGCGAGTTGGTCGACACGCAGAACTTCTTGCGAATGGCGGAGAACGAATCGCCCGCCTGCACTTCGTAAGTGCCTGCCGGGCGGTTGCCGCAGCCGGGTTTGCCAACTGGGTTGGCGACGACAGTCTGTTGCGTCTGGTTAACGGTCACTTGGGCGCTGGGCGGAATCTTCAGTTCGCGACCTGGATACGGAAACTGCGAGGTGGAGAGCAGGCCGTTCCACGAGAGCAGCTGCTCCACCGAGATGCCGAACATGTTGGCTACCAAGATCGGTGAGTCGCCGGCTTGCACCACGTAGATCTGTTCGACGCCGACTGCGCCCGGCGGCAGCGTGGTGACGACTGGTGCAATGGTGGTGACTGCGGGCGGAATGGTCGCGAAGTCTGTGGGGCCGATTGGCACGATGGTGGTGGCGGAGCCGGCGGCATCGACGCCGCACGAGGCGAGCAACAGTGCGAGCACCAACCAACGCGAGCGCATTGCGACGAGTTTACGCTTCGGTAGTGCGCATCGGCGTGAGGGTGATGTGACGGATGCGCCGCGGCGTGACGGTGGTGTGACGGATGCGTTGCGGCGTGAGGGTGGCGTACGCCACTATGCGAGGGGGCGGGCGGACGCCGCGATCGGCGACGGCAGCGACGTGGAGCCCATGAGATACGCATCTACTGCGGATGCTGCGGCGCGACCCTCCGCGATCGCCCAGACGATGAGACTCTGGCCGCGACCCATGTCACCGGCGACGAAGACACCGTCAACATTCGTGCGATAGTCGTCGGCGCGTGCCACGTTGCCGCGCGAGTCGAGCGCGACGCCGAGTTGCTCGAGCCACGAACCTTTCTCAGGGCCGACGAAACCGAGCGCCAAGAACACGAGGTCGGCGGGAATCTCACGTCGTGTGCCGGGCACCGACACGAACTTGCCTGGGGTTGCAGGGCCGCCTGGGGCTGCGGGGGCACCGTGTTCGTAGCGCACCTCGACGAGCACCAGCGCGCGAACGTTGCCGTCAGCGTCGCCGACGAACTCCTCGGTGTTCACGCTGAACACGCGCTCGCCGCCTTCTTCGTGGGCCGACGACGTGCGATACACGAGGCTCCACTGCGGCCACGGGTTGTCGTTGGCTCGCAACTCGGGTGGCCGCGGCATGATCTCGAGTTGTGTCACCGACGCCGCACCCTGGCGGTGCGCGGTGCCGAGGCAGTCGGCACCGGTATCTCCGCCACCGATGATGATCACGTGTTTGCCGGCTGCATTGATCGAAGGTTCGGTGGTGTCGCCTTCTTGCACCTTGTTGGCAATCGGCAGGTACTCCATCGCCTGGTGGATGCCGCGCAATTGGCGCCC
>JBEGRF010000022.1:0-63866 GCA_041180605.1 Actinomycetota bacterium
CATGCCGCTTCGCAAAGCTTCGACGAGTGCGTAGAAGCGCAAGTCTTCGCGGTGCGAAGCATGAAGTCCGCCGCTCTTCACGTCGATGATTACCTTCTGCTCGGCGGTACCGAGCGTGAGGTCAGCCTTGGTGCCGAGCACGATTGCGCCGCCGAACATCTCGTATCGTGCCGACGACTCGCTGACAGGTCGCCAAGACGGCTTCAGCTTCGGGAAGCACTCTTCGAATCGTGTGTAGAGATCGACCACATAACTGCGTAATTGTGCTTGGTCGCCGGGCGACATCGTGACGAGAAAGTCGGCGACATTGTTGCCGGAGTCCGCAAGTCGTGCAATGGCTTCGTCGACGATGTCGGCAGGCGCCGTGTCGCCCTTCCAGTGCACTCCGAGCTCGACGGCCTTGTGCAGCACGGTGCCGCGTGCAGTGGCAGGCGTCCATTCGAAAGAATGTTTTGACGCAACATGGTGGGCTTCGCACCCGTGGATGGTGGTGAGCAGGCGCTTGCTGACCCAAAGGGGTTCTTCGCGGCTGAATCGCGCAGCGACATCGGCGAGTTGCTCGTTCAAGTGAGTGCGAACGGTCTCGACTACTTCTCTGGGAAGAGGAGTCCAGTCAGGTGACCGTCCGAGCGCGTCGACGACGGCCTGTTGCATCGGGTTGAGTTCGGTCGGCGGAGTGGTCACGGTGCGGCAACTGTAGTGAAGGGGGGGAGCGGAAACAGCGTCGCACCCATGCGGGATGATGGTCGGTTCTATGCAGACGCAATCATCGGGCCTCAACACCGCTGAATTCGCCGCCGTCGCACGCACGCTTGCGATGACGTCGCGGAGGCTTGGTCTCGTTGCTCCAGGTTTTCGATGTCCGCCGCGAATCGTTGGAGTCGATCGAACGCTTCGACGTTTCGGCAACGAGTCCCTCGATGGCATTGTCGCCGTCGTCGTGAAGGGTCGACCGCTGGCTGCCATCGTCGCTGACATGATCGAGGGTGTCGTCGTGCTCAACCGGCTTGTCGCTGCCGATGCGACACGAGTGCGGTCTGCGTTGTGGCAGTCGCTCGAGCAATCGCCGCTGGACGCACACGTAGCCTGACCAACGGCGAACATTGCCTGTTCGCCGGATTGCCCGGGTGGCGGAATGGTAGACGCGGGGGGCTTAAACCCCCCTGACGAGAAATCGTCGTGTGGGTTCGAGTCCCGCCCCGGGCACGCCAGTGCGATTCGTGAGCTCCGCCAGAATGAAGGTGCATGGCTCTCGGCGCAACTGACCAACGCACCGCCTCCCAAGTGCGAGCAGCCCTCGATGCCCAACGCGACACGATGGTCGACGATCTCGCCAAGTTCGTCAACACGGAATCCCCCTCGTTGGAGCGCGACTGTCTCGCAGCAAGCGCCAAGTTTCTCGCCGAACTGATGACGAGAGTCTTGGGGAAGGCGCCGGACATCATCGACTCTGATCGCGGCCCGCACGTGCACTGGAAGGGCAGCGACGACACGCGCGTCTTGATCGTCGGCCATCACGACACCGTTTTCCCGCGCGGCACCGTCGCAACAAGGTCGTTCACTCGCGTCGGCAACGTCGGCCGTGGTCCTGGAATCTTTGACATGAAAGCCGGCATCGTGCAGGCCATCTACGGAGTTGCTGCGGTGAAGGAGTGGTATCACACGGAAATTCTCATCACCTCCGACGAAGAAGTCGGCTCGCACGCGTCGCGCGCGCTGCTCGAAGAGCGGGCGAAAGCGACCGGTGCAGTGTTGGTGCTCGAGCCGAGCGCCGACGGAGGGGCTCTCAAGACGGCGCGCAAGGGTACGGGAACTTTCAACGTGAACATCACTGGTCGCGCATCGCATGCCGGGCTGGAGCCAGAAAAGGGCATCAACGCACTCGTCGAGCTCGCCGCCCAAGTGCCGCGTATCGCCGCCATCGCGCGACCGGAAGTCGGCACCACGGTGACACCAACCGTGGCGAAAGCCGGCACGGCAGACAACGTGGTGCCCGACTCCGCGTCGATTGCAGTCGACGTGCGTTGTGTGCTGCCCGAAGAGGCGGAACGTATCGAGTACGAGATGCACAAACTCGCGCCAACTCTCGCGGGTGCGCGGCTCGAAGTTTCGGGCGGGATGAACCGTCCTCCGCTGCACGAATCGATGACCAAGGAATTGTTCGTCGTCGCGCAACGAGTCGCCAAAGATTTCGGCGTCGACGATCTTAAAGGTGTTGCAGTCGGCGGTGGCAGCGACGGCAACATCACTGCCGCAGTCGGAATCCGCACGCTCGACGGACTCGGTGCAGTCGGCGCCGGCGCCCATGCAGAAACCGAGCACGTTCGACTCGACCTCATGCCAGAGCGTGCAGCACTCCTCGCAGGTCTCGTGCAGGCGATAGTCAACGGATAACCACGTGCGTCAACTGTCGGGTCTCGACGCGACGTTCTTGCACATGGAGACATCGACTACGTACGGTCACGTGTCGGGCCTTGCAATTTACGACCGTCCGTCGCCCGACTTCGACCCGTATGAAGTCGTGTACCGACGTTTCGAGGCGCTATCGGGTCGGGTCGAACCGCTGCATCAGAAGTTGCTCGACGTGCCGTTCGGTATCGACCACCCGTATTGGGTAGTCGACAATGACTTCGACCTCAAGTTCCACGTTCGTCAGCTCGGTCTTGCCCCTCCCGGGGACGAACGTCAACTTTCCGACCAAGTTGCACGCATATTTGGTCGCGCACTCGACCGGTCGAGGCCGCTGTGGGAGGTCTATGTCATTGAGGGGCTTGCCGACGGAAGATGGGCGCTCATGACGAAGTTCCACCATTCGGCGATCGACGGTGGTGCGGGGGTCGTCTTACTCAACATGTTGACTGACACGACACCTGATGCAACACCCAATCTCGCACCGGTGCCGATAAGTCCCGAATTTCCTCCGGCTCCCGCCGAATTGCTGCAACGTGGATTGTCGAAACTCGTCACCAACCCCGTACGTGCGTTGAGACTTCAGTTGCGGGTGGCACAAGGCATCGCCGATTCGCTGGGTATTCGCCCGGCGAGCCAGATCACTCGCCAGGTCAGGCGCACGCTGCGCGGCATCACCAGACGATCCGACCCCGACAACCCGACTGCGGAGCAAAGAGTCCGCCTGCCACTCAACCCCGCACCACCGACACCGTGGAACAAGACCATCTCCGCGCACCGCAGATTCGCAATGCGTTCAGCGTCGCTCGACACCGTTCGCGCGTTGAAGTCTGCGGCGGGCGGCACCGTGAACGACATCGTCATGGCGGTGTGTACAGGCGCACTGCGCTCGTACCTCATGCGACACGATGCTTTGCCCGACCGACCCTTGCGCGCGATGGTGCCCGTCTCGTTCCGCACAGGTGCCGAAGAAGTGCCGTGGACAAACATGGTCACCGGCATCATCGCCGACCTGCCGACCGACGCTGACGATCCGCGCGAGCGCGTGCGCCGGTGTCACGAGGCGATGGAGTCAGCCAAACGGCAGTTCGAGTTGCTGCCAGCCGACACCATTGCCGAAGGTGCACAAGCAACGTCGCCAATCCTCGCCACGGCTGCGACTCGGTTGGCATCGCGACTGCGCTGGGCCGATCGCACGAACCTGCTGCCGAACAACGTGGTGATTTCCAACGTTCCAGGCCCGCGCAATCCGTTGTGGTTGGGAGGCGCGCGAATGGAGAACTACATCCCGATCTCCATCGTCACCGACGGCATGGGGCTCAACATCACGGTGCACAGTTACCTCGATCGTCTGGCGTTCGGTCTGATCGGCTGTCGCGAACTGGTGCCCGACATCTGGGACCTGCTCGATATGCATTTCGATGAGATTGCCCTGCTTTGCGACACCTACGGCGTGCCGCTCAGCAACTGAACATCGATTTCCTGGGCCGCGGTTGCCGACGAAGAATCTCCTCGACGAAGGGGATGAAGTCTCCGGCAAACGCTCAAGATTTAGGTAAGTACGGTGGTCCAGTGACTCTCGAGGTGTTCTCCGGAGCAATTGCCACGATTTGTGGAATGGGCTTCATCTGGCCCCAGGTCTTTCGGATCTATCGGCGCCACTCGATTGAGGGTCTCTCTGCGACCACCGTGCTCGTAGGACTTGTTAATCCCATCTTCTGGACAGTTTTCGGTTATTCGACTGGCCGCACACTCGCGGTGTTCGCGAACTCCAACGTTGGAATCGCTTTTGTCTTGATCGCCTTCCAGATGGCGCGCAGAAGAGGGATCAACCCGGTGCTGGCTGTCGCGCTGTTCGTTTCCACGGTGGTCTATTGCTTAGTCATGAACGAAGTTTCACCGTATGTGGTGGGAGTCAGCGGTCTCATCGTGTCAACGCCGATGTTTCTCCCGCAGCTCTGGACGGCAGTTCGAAAGAGCGAACTGTATGGCGTCTCGGCGTGGTCGAATGTGCTCTTTTCGGTTCAGTGTGTCTTCTGGCTGGTCTACGGTCTCGAAGTGAAGGAGTGGCTGTACATCTACCCCAACGCGATCCTGTTGCCATGCGGGGTCATCATCGCATGGAGGGTTATTCGTTCGCGTCGAGTGCCTTTAGCCGCAGCCGCAAATCATTGATCGTAAATGTCTGCTCTCCGAATCCAGTTGCCGAGCTGAATCGCCGCAAATCCTTCAGTCCGCTGCCTGTGAGTACCGCAACCGGACGAGCAGATGAAGGCAAGCGCCCCGACTTCACGTCGTTTGCCAGCGCAGCTGCAGCAAGTGCAGAAGCGGGCTCTACGAAGATCCCTTCTCGGCTGGCAAGGTAGTCCTGCATGGACCACGCGTCCGCATCGCTCACCGAGCATCCCCAACCGCCAGACTCCAGTACCGCAGAGGCTGCGAGTTCGCCATCGGGAGGCGCAGGAAGCTGTAATCCTGAGATATCTGAGGTGCACTTATCAACACGTGGTTCGGCGATCTCACCGCTGAGGAATCGAACGATCGGATCACAACCTGCGGGTTGTGCACAGATCAACCGTATCTTTGCCGACGCTTGCATTCCGCGTGCGACGGCCACGAGTAATCCGCCACCGCCTGCCGGGACGTACACGTGGGTGAAGTCTCCTTGTTTCATCAGCTCTGCACCGATGGATTCCGCCCCGGACATGCCTTCTGGGTTGTATCGATAAGCGGTAACCGAGAGCTTCAAGCGAAACTCGGACGACAGTTCGCGAATTGCTTCCATCTCGGCGATTCCGAGTTGTGTCATAGGTAGAAGTGTCGCACCGTACGGCACGATGGATCGAATCTTTTCTGCAGGCGCATCGGCGGCAATGCAAAGGAATCCGGGAAGACCAGCCTTGGCTCCGTAAGCCGACATTGATGCCCCACCATTGCCCGACGACGTACCTATCCAGCCACGCAGACCTCGTCGCAGTGCATCATCGATGGTGGCGGCGGCGATTCGATCTTTGTATGAGCCGGTCGGGCTTATCCACTCGGCTTTGGCCGATACCTCGCTCATACCGAGTGCTTTTGCGAGGGCGGTGAGCGGGAGAATCGGCGTGTTTCCTTCGCCAAGAGAGAGCTTTGCCACTACTACCGCTCGTCCTTTACGGCGAAGATGAGCACCGTATCGCCCGTCTCTACCCTCGCATCGCGGCGTCGCATCATGACGAATCCCGCCTGCGGTGCACGGATCTGGTCAAGAGTTTTTCCTTCAAAGTCAACAATGTCAGCGAGAGGTTGACCTGAAACGCACGGTTCTCCACTCTCGACCAGTGAGACCATGTATCCCGACGCTGGGGCTGTGATGCCGGCGTCAGTGTTTCCGTCGCCCAGCACTCGAACACTTGATATCAAGGAAGATGGCGCACTGGCCACCATCCCAAGCTCGTGCAATACCCGCAGCACGCCGTCCGTGTAACCAGTGAGCTCGTCAT
Organism: Actinomycetota bacterium; assembly: GCA_041180605.1. Taxonomy (GTDB): domain Bacteria; phylum Actinomycetota; class Acidimicrobiia; order Acidimicrobiales; family Ilumatobacteraceae; genus F1-60-MAGs027. The sequence goes on from JBEGRF010000022.1 coordinate 5,892, forward strand.
GACGTATCGACCTTCCGCCTCCACCTTCGGTGTAGATCGCCGGAATGCCGAGGTCAAACGCCACGGAGAGCGACCTACCGGGCGCTGGCTTACCCATGTGCCGCCAAGTGAAGGTAGCGGCAAACGTGTCGGCAAGTTGACAGGATGTCGCTGAAACACTGCCACCGTCGTCTTGGAAACCGCAGAGAAACGGCATCTCGAAGTTAGTTCCTGCCGAGTGAAGATCAATGAGCAGATCCGAGCTTTTCAGCACACGTTCGGAGAGTTCGTGCGCTACGACTTCTGTCGATGTGCCGCTGGCGTCGCCAGGAAACACTCGGGCGAGGTTCTTGCCGTCGGTCGGGCTCTCGCGTGAAGTCGTCTCCCAGGCTGCTGGGTGTGCTGGGGCCGCAGCACGAATCGTCCCCCTCACCAGATTGGCGCGCAGGTAAGCGATGAGCCAGCGTGCCGCGATGACTCCCTCATACTCGTCGCCATGCACGCCCCCCAGCAGTGCGACCACAGGACCCGCTGACGGCGCGGCAATCGTCACCACACGAGGTGACATGTGAGTCATTTGCACTCGCTACGGAGTCGCAACGACGCGCGAACGCTGTTCACCCAGACCATCAATGCCGAGGTGCATTTCGTCGCCGGGTACGAGATATCGGGGTGGTCGTAGACCGAGTCCAACACCAGATGGTGTGCCGGTGTTGATGATGTCACCCGGCTCAAGAACCATGAACTGGCTCACGTACCAGATGAGATGACTCACCGAGAAGATCATGTCGGAGGTACTTTCATTCTGAAGTCGCTGACCATTGACGTCAAGAAACATCTGGAGTCGTTGCGGGTCTGGAACCTCGTCGCTAGTCACCAACCACGGGCCGAGCGGGTTGAAAGTGGCACATGACTTTCCCTTGTCCCACTGCCCCCCGCGTTCGAGTTGAAACTCCCGCTCCGAGACGTCGTTGGAAACTGCGTATCCCGCGACATGAACGAGTGAATCTGATGGACTAGCGAGGTAAGAGGCAGTCGAACCGATGACGACCGCGAGCTCGACCTCCCAGTCCGTCTTAAGCGAACGGTGTGGGATCCGCACTTCATCGTGCGGGCCCACCAATGTATTCGGGGCCTTCATGAAGATGATTGGCTCCTTGGGCACTTCCATTCCTGACTCGAGTGCGTGGTTGCGGTAGTTGAGCCCGATGCAAACGATCTTCTCCGGCTTGCGGATAGGCGCACCGATGCGCAAACCCTTTTCGCGTAGCGGCGTGAGCTCGCCATTGTTCAGAGCATCGCGCAGTCGCTGGATACCGCCGCTGGCGAAGAAGTCAGGATCGTAATCAGATGTGACAGAGCGGGCATCGAGAACCTCCGGAGCATTGGCCAATTGCACGGCCGGAATCTCGCGGCCGTGGTCGCCCAATCTCACGAGCCTCATACTTCGGCGACCACCTTCCCCGGATTCATGAGCCCCAGCGGGTCGACCGCCTTCTTGATCGAACGCATGAGATCAACGGCCTCGCTGCCGAGCTCGCGAACCAAGTAGGGGATCTTTCCGACGCCAATGCCGTGTTCGCCAGTGCAAGTCCCGCCCATGTCGAGTGCACGTGAAATGAGACGTTCGTTGAACGACTCGACACGATGCATCTCTTCGGCATCGTCGGGGGTGACGACGACGACGACGTGGAAGTTTCCATCACCGACGTGTCCGATGATTGGCCCGAGAATTCCTGACGCCGCAATATCCGCGTGTGTTTGAGTGATGCAATCTGCGAGCCGTGAAATCGGCACACAAACGTCAGTTACGAAGATCTGGGCGCCGGGGCGCTGGGCGCGAATGGCCCAAGCGGCATCGTGGCGTGCCTGCCACAGCACGGTGCGCTCTGCTTGATCGGTGCTGAAGGTGAAGCCAGTTCCGCCGTGATCCGCGAGGATCTCGCCAGCCAATTTGGCTTCGTGTCGCACCACCTCGTCGGAGCCGTGGAATTCAAGCAACAACATATTGGATTCCGGCAACGTGGTCTTTGAGTAAGAGTTGACGGCTGCCACGGCAGCTTTGTCGAGCAGTTCGATACGAGCGACACTGATACCCAATTGGATGATGGCGATGACTGACGACACTGCCGAGTTCAGATCGTCGAATCGCACGGTTGCCGCCGCAGTTGCCTCGGGAATTCCGAACAGTCGCAACGAAACTTCAGTGATCACACCGAGCGTGCCCTCCGAGCCCAAGAAGAGGTGAGTGAGGTCGTATCCGGCAGAAGTCTTTCGTGCACGGCGTCCGGTTTCTATAACGCTTCCGTCCGGCAACACCACCTTGAGTGAGAGCACAAGCTCTCGCATTGCGCCGTACTTCACTGTGGTGGTACCAGAGGCACCGGTGGCGGCCATGCCTCCGATAGTCGCATCGGCACCTGGATCGACCGGGAAGAACAATCCGTATTGCACGAGTTCTTTGGCAAGTTGCTTGCGCAGCACACCCGCCTCGACGGTGCAGTCAAGATCGTCACTGCTGACCCGCAGAACCCGGTTCATTCTCGACAGGTCGAGCGAGACACCACCGTGCAAGGCGTTGACATGGCCTTCGAGTGAAGTTCCGACTCCGAAGGGGATGACGGGAATGAGATGCCGAGAGCAGATCGACAGACAATCGGCGACGTCTTGCGTCGACTCGGCGAAGATCACAAGATCTGGCTGGCCGGGGAGGTGGAAGCTCTCGTCGTGAGAATGCTGGGAGAGAACATCTTGTCCGCGGGTGGCCTGCTTGCCGAAGCGTTGTTCTAACCGAAGCAAACCAGCTTCGCGTTGTCCGTGGTCTTCGCGAGCCCCGCGGCCCGAGTCAATCGTCGTCGGCATTTCAAAATTTGCCGGTTGAAGATTCAACTCTCTGCCAGTCAGCCTTCAGGAGGCTGACCGTAGTGGTGAGGTGGGATCGCAGGGCTTCGGCTGCCAATTCATGGTCTCGTGACGACAGTGCGACGACGATCGCCTTGTGCTCATCGTCAGCAGCATCGTGTCGAACCTGCAAGGACAACTGCTGGTAACGCTCGGCGTGCATCCAGAGCTGACGGATGATCTGAAGTCGACGTTGAGATTCACAGTTGCGGTAGATGCGGAAGTGGAAGTCACGGTTGAGCTTCACCACGCGGCCGGAATCGTTAGCGGCATAGGCACCCGACATCTTCCCAATGAGCGTGTGCAGGTCTTGCAAGGCTTCGTCGCTGAACGGCTTGCACTTCGCAACGGCATCGGCTTCCATCGCGATTCGAACGTCGTAGAGGTCCTCGAGGTCGGTGAGTGAGACAGGTGTCACCCATGCGCCGCGATTGTGACGAAAGACAATGAATCCTTCGGCCTCCAAAATGCGCAGAGCTTCCCGAACCGGAATGAAACTCGTGCCACATCGCTCGGCTATCTGTTTGGGGAGGATCTTGGAATCGCGTCCGTAGCGACCCATGATGATGCCGCGGCGCAAGTGCTCAACGACATGGGCGACTGAACTGTCGTCAGACCGCTGTATCCGAGGGGAGCTTCTCTTCACTGCTGAACGCCCTTTCGTCGGCACGAAACAGATGCTATACGATTCGACCATCCGATGACCAACGCGAAAGTACCGGCTCGGCCGTGATTACCCTGCACAACGACCGATTGACGGTGCGTATCGACGAGCGGCGGGGAGCCGAAATTGCACAGATTGCGGTGGGCTCCATTGAACTCCTCGCATGTTACGACTGGGACAGTCCCGTCGCCGTTGGCAAAAGCACGTCGTACGGCAAACATCGCCATGACTGGCTCTCGGAGTATCGGGGCGGATGGCAATTCTTGGTACCAAACGCCGGCCCAGAATGCGAAGTGGATGGTGTGAATCTTCCATTTCACGGTGAATGGTCTCGTACTCAGGTTGACGTGATTGCGCAGTCGGAGCTGATGGTGCGAGTCCGGGCAGGAACACGACTTCCCATCACCGTGACGCGCGATATTTCGTTGCAACATGAGCCCGATCGGGTGGAAATCTTCACCGAGGTTCAAAATACGTCGAGCGAATCCACTTCATTCATCTGGGGTGAGCATCCAGCATTTCGCGTACTCGCCGGAGACACCATCGATCTCCCGACGGCCAACGTCGCCGATGCATCGGGTGCACCGTTAGGGCGTTGGCCGCTCGAAAACTCGAGTCGTCTCGATGTCATCGACGAGAGGGCACCGCAGGAGAGCGTGCACTTCATCACTGACGTGAAACACGGTTGGGCGGCACTTCGCCGCCCCGAAATCGGAATCGCAATGGCGTGGGAAGCGCGAGATTTTCCGCACGTGTGGTTATGGCGCGAGCATGGCAGCAAGGGCTTCCCTTTCTACGGTCGTGCATCGTTGGTGGCAATCGAACCAGCGTGTTCGTGGCCCGGACTTGGATTGGCAGAGGCGCGTGCGCGTGGCCAGGCGATATCACTCGCACCAGGGGAGTCGCGCAGTACGCGGATGTCGCTCACACCGTTCAGTCCGACTGATGCGAGGGTGACGCATGTGACCGTGGGTGGTCGCATCACCATCGGCAGTTGAGCGTGTTTCGACGATCTGCTCGCCAAAAAGGATTTCCTGCACGTCAAACGCGATCGGTTGGATGGTCGGTATTCGACGACGATGTGTTAATGCCCACCGCGGTGCTGCTTCGTTCATCGCTCATGAATAACAGCAGCAGTTTCGCTGACTATTGCTCGCGCCATCACGTGTCCTTTGCGCCGCACGGCAAGACGACCATGTCCCCTGAACTGTTTCGAATGCAGCTCGACGACGGTGCTTGGGCAATCACCGCCGCCACCACGTTCCAGGCCAGAACGATGGTCGAACACGGCGTCCCGCGAGTCTTCATTGCCAATGAGGTGATTGCGCCAGGTGACATCGCATGGCTTGCTCGTGCTTCTCAACGCGGACACGAGGTGTACTGCTGTGTCGACTCACTTGATGCAGTGAAGCTGCTCGACGCTGGTCTAAAGGAGCTGCCGCGAGACACACGAGTTCCGGTGCTCGTTGAACTCGGGGTGCCGAGCGGACGAACGGGATGCCGCAGTCTTGGCGAAGCTCTAGATGTGGCGCGACGTGTAACGACCAGCGCGAAGCTTCGGCTGGCAGGAGTGTCTGGGTTTGAGGGCATCATTTCTGCGAATGAATCTCAATCTGCAGAGGAGCGAGTGGACGAATTTCTGTCGGGCTTGCGTCGATTGGCCGACCAGGTCATTGCGCAACGGTTGATTGATGTCACTGGCGAGCTGGTGATCAGCGCCGGTGGCAGCGTGTTCTTTGAGCGGGTAGTGACGCAGTTGTACCGCGCGAATCCAGCGATGAAGGAGCGAATCGTGGTTCGTAGCGGCTGTTATATCAGCCATGATGACGGCGTGATTCACGAACTGTCACCACTCGGTGCGACGCCACGTGACAGTGGAGAGATCTTTCAGCCGGCTCTCGAAGTGTGGGGTGTGGTCTTGTCGCGTCCCGAGCCGACGCGGGTCATCCTAGGCATTGGCAAACGTGATGTCTCCACCGATGGACTCTTGCCTGTGGCCAAGAAGCGACGTCGTCGAAAGAGCGAACCCGTGGAGTTGTGGACGTCGTTAGGACGGGCTACTCGGGTTGACGATCAACACACCTACCTCGACGTTGCGGATTCGGACGACATTGCGGTGGGCGACCTGGTGGGACTCGGAATCTCGCACCCGTGCACCACATTTGACAAGTGGCGTGCGATTCCCATTGTCGACGACCACTACCGCGTGGTTGAGGTTGCCCGGACGTTCTTTTAGTCGCGGAGTGCAGCCGTTGTTTCGAACGGAAACATCGGCCGTCGACGATGTTGATAATGCAACGTCGACATGTCTGCACTCGTGCATCCTGGGGTGTTGAGTTGGATGAGCTCGGTGGCAATTGGCTCGAATGCGCCGCGCGGAGAATGAACTCCTTTGGCAACGATGATTTTGATCGTCAGCGGATCAAGCCCGACGCTCGTCAATTCGGCACGGCTGGTGTTGCCCATCGGCCGTGAAGTGAGAAGTACGAAGTGATCGTCGTCGGTGTGCACCAACGCACGCGTGCCGGCATTGAAGAAACGGAAACCGCCGTGGGTTACCCCGGTGTCCTCGAATCTGCCATCGTCGACGTGTTTCACGATGCCGGTGATATGCACGGGCGCGCCATGGAGCGCATCCGTCTTGCCACCAACGTAAAGATCTACTCGTGCCCCGACCCCAACGGTATGACAGGTCTGCGCGCTGGCTGGGTCGCAAATCGAGTGAAAGAGTCCGCCGACTCCAAGACGTTGAGCAGCTGCCAGCACGTGGGTTGAGTCGGCCGGACTTCCGCCACCGACGTTGTCACCAACGTCGAGCAAGACGACCGGTCCGCCAGGTGCGGATGTCGCGCGTCGCAACGCCGTTTCGAGATCTATTCCGTCACCGACGAACTGATCTCGCAGCTCCCATGCTTCGTGGGCCAGTTGCTGCGCCAACTGATCGGCGAGCAACTGATCGTTATCAGTAATGACTATGAACGACATTCCGAGCTCGTGAACATCGGCGTAGGGAAAACCTTCGATCACGCTCACCGACAACACAGCGTCGCGTTGTTGCATTTCATTGGCGCGACCCACGAGCTGTGCCATCGGGAAGTCGGAAGTGCCCTGTCGAAGGATGTTGATAGCCGCAGGAATTGGAACGAATGCCGTGGTTGGCCGAATCTCGCCACGTGCCGCTCGTACAGACAAGTCGGCAACTTGTCGGGCACGCTCGCGCGGGTCGACGTGCGGATTGGTGAGGTATGCGTTTATAACCGTGCTGTTGCGTACCATTCGCTCGGAGACATTGGCGTGCATGTCGAGCGCAACACCCACCACCACGCTCGGACCGACGAGTCTGCGAACTCGCTCGATGATTTCGCCGTCGGCATCAGGTTGATGTTCGGCGACCGCGGCACCGTGCAGTGCGAGTAGCACCACGTCCCACGGCCCTTCTGCAGCGAGCCGTTCGAGCATGCGTCCGACCAGAACCTCGAACGCCTCTTCTGTGATCGTGCCCATCGGATTCAGGTCCGCATGGAAAAGGGGAATCACGGTGAGATCGGGGAGCGAACGCAGCTCAAGAAATCCACCGAGCGTGGCCTTTGAATCACCGTAGACACGAACTAGCTCGTCGTCCTCCACCGGGCCGGCTGCCAGGAAACGCTCGAGCGAGGCCGGAACTGGTGCGAATGTGTTCGACTCGTGATGAAAACCGGCAAGTGCGACGCGAAGATGGCGAGCTGCAGTGTTGATGTGAGCAACTCTATGCTGACCTCGCGAAAAACGAATGTTATAGAGTTGTGAAGACGTCAATTCAGGGAGCCAAATGAAGTATCGACAACTCGGAAGTACGGGAATTGAGGCGTCGTTGCTCGGCTTTGGCATGTGGCCAATTGGTGGCACCCAACACGTCGGCGACTATGGAAAAGTCGACGACGACGCTGCCGTCGCTGCGATACATCGAGCTCTCGATCTTGGTGTGACGCTCTTTGATACTGCCCCCGCCTACGGCAACGGCCGCGCCGAATCGATTTTGGGCGCGGCTCTCGGCTCGCGTCGTAATGACGCGGTCATCGTCACGAAGTGCGCGGTGCATTGGGACTACGCCAAGGACCAATGGGTGACGACGTCGAATCGCGAGGCGATCCTTGCGTCAGCCGAGCAGAGTTTGCAGCGTCTCCGCACGGACCGCATTGATGTACTGCTCATCCACGTGCCCGATCCCGAAGGATCCCCAGCGGGTTCGATGGCTGCGTTCCGTGAACTCGTCGACTCTGGCAAGGTCCGGGCGGTTGGTGTCTCCAACTTCACCACCGAACAGCTGGACGAATATCGCAGGCACGGGGTAGTGCAGGTTCAGCAGTCGGGTTACAACATGCTCGACCGACGCACAGAGGCAAAAATGGTTCCGTATGTGCGAGCGCATCATATTGGCTTTATGACCTACGGTTCGCTCTGCCACGGGCTCTTCTCCGGAACCTGGAACCACAAGACATCGTTCCCTGCCGGTGACTGGCGCTCCAAGGGGGACGTCTTTGGACTGCCGCTATTTGCGGGCGACAATCTTCGTAAAAACATTGCAATGGCAGATCAACTGAAGTCGTTCGCGCAGGCTCGCTCGCGCACGCTTCCGCAGCTGGCGATTGCCTGGGTGGCGATGCACGAGATCGTCAGCACTTGTCTTGCCGGGATGATTACTCCGCTCGAAGTTGACGACAACGTCGCCGGAATCGATTGGTCACTCTCCCCGGCGGAACTTGCTGAGGTTGACGCCATTCTTGCTGGCGCAGCCGGCACTGAGGGTGCCGATCACTATGTCGTCAAGTAGGTCGGCGCCGTCGTCCTCAACGTCAAGGTATTGAAACCCCCCGTGAAGATCATCGGCATCGAAACGATCCTGCCTGGAGATCAGTCGCCGCTGCCGGAGATCGTGTTCGTACGTGTTTACACCGATTCGGGGATCGTCGGGCACGGCGAAACGTATTACACGCCTCGTGCGGTGGCTGAATATCTGCACGAGTTCCTCGCCCCGAGGCTTATCGCACACGGGGGAAGCTCACCGGAAGCACTCTGGGAGCACGGATACCGTGCCGCGGCCCGTTTTGGCGGTCGTGGTCTGGAGATGCGGGCGCTCTCGGCAGTCGACGTTGCGGTGTGGGACGCCTGTGCACTCGCCGCCGGTGTGCCACTCCACGCCATGTGGGGAGGTCCAACGAAGGAACGCTTATCCACCTACAACACGTGCGCTGGGCCGAGCTACGGAAAGAGCTGGCGTATCGGATCGGCTTCGGTCGGTCGCGGAATGTACGAGGACTACGACTCGTTCATTCATCGTCCCGGAGAACTCGCCGTTGAGCTCGTCGCGGAGGGATTCGCGGGGATGAAGATCTGGCCATTTGATCGGATGGCGCGCTTTCCGGGTGCGCCAACGATCGAGCCCGCGGACCTGCGAGTGGGTGTGGAGATCTTCGAGAAGATTCGAGCCGCTGTCGGTTCGGACATCGAGATCATGGCGGAAGGTCACGGAATGTGGTCGCTCGACGCTGCCAAGACCATCGCCAAGGCGTTGGAGCCTGTTCGGCCGGCGTGGCTTGAGGACTTCATCCTGGCCGATCAACCAGCGCTTCTTCGCGAGTTGAAGCAGAGTACGACCATCCCGTTGCTGGCCAGCGAATACCTGATCTCGCGATTCGAGTACGCACCAGTCATGGAAATGCAGGCAGCCGACATCATCATGATCGATCCAACGTGGTGTGGTGGTGTCACGGAATCTCGTCGCATCATTGCGCTCGCCGAGGCGGCACGATTGCCCGTAACGTTCCACGACTGCACGGGACCATTCACGTTGCTTGCCGGTATCCATCTCTCCTTCGGCTCGGCGAACGTGCTGTATCAAGAGGTCGTTCGCGCCTATCTGCATTCCGTGTATCCCGAATTCGTGGATGAGTTGCCGACCTTGCACCACGGCAAGTACCTGCCACCTACGCGTACTGGAATTGGCGCGGTACTTCAGCCCGACATCGTCAATCGACCTGGCGTCGAGGTGCGGCTTACAGGCAGGCGTTAGCGCGAGGAGTGCTGGAGCACGCGACCTGGGCGTTCGGGAGTGATGCTGCCCTCTTCGAGCACCATTCGACCGTTCACGAACACATGGGTGATACCAACCGGACCTTCTGGCGCCTTGCCGAAGTCGGCGCGATCGATCACGTTTTGCGGATCGAGCAGCACGAGATCGGCTGCCAGTCCGGTAGCGATACGACCCCGATCGTGGATTCCGAGTCGACGCGCCGGCTCATGGGTCATCTTTCGTACGGCGTCGGCAAGTTCGAGCACGCCCCGGTCACGCACGTAGCGACCAAGTACCCGTGGGAACGTTCCAAAGTTCCGTGGATGCGGCCGAGCACACGGCTGGTGGAGCGAAATCGCATTGCCGTCGGAGCCGACGACGGCCAGCGGATGTTTGAGGAAAGCTGAGACGTCCGCCTCGGTTCGGTAGAAGAGCACCACCTGAATCTCGTTGCCGTACTCCGCGCAGAGTCGCAACGTGAGTTCGTCGGGTGCGATATGCAGCGAGCGAGCCGCAGACTCGAGCGTCTCGCCGACATAACGACCGTCGGGGGTGCTCGAGATGTGGAAGCGATCCCAAAGCCAGGGGATGCCATTGAACCATCCTTCGGTCATGTCGGAGAGAGCCTTGGCTCGTTGCGCGTCATCGGCGAGACGGGCCCGCATCGCCTCGGTGCCGCCAGCTTGCAGCCAGGGCGGGAGATACTGCGTCAGAGAGGACGACGATGCGTCGTACGGGTAGACATCGAAGAAGATGTCGATGCCTTCCGCTCGTGCATCATCGAACATCTGCAACAGCTCGGCGCCCGTGCCCCATCGATCGGGTCGATTGATGGCGAGATGGCTGAACTCGACTGTCACCGAGGTGCGGCGACCAAGTTCGATGGATTCGGCGACCGCGGCCCGTTCATCTGGTTCGGCCGCGCGGCAGTGTGTCGCATAGAGAGCACCGTGTTCGGCCAGCACCTCAGCGAGGGCGACCACCTCGTCAAAGTCACCGTAGGCGCTTGGAACGTGGGTGAGACCCGTGCTCATGCCGAACGCGCCTTGTGCCAACGCGGTGCGGAGATCTGACACCATTCGGGCAAGTTCGCCGGTCGTCGGTGGCCGTTGATCCACACCCATCGCCGCAACGCGAAGCGTTCCATGGCCCGCTAGCGGCGCAACGTTGACGGTGATTCCTTTGTCATGGAGCGCGGCGGCATATCCGGCTAGGTCGGTCCACCACGGTCGAATCGGAGCCGTAGCACGTGCGAGGTGATCGGCATGGAGATCGAGGTGACGGGGCTCGATGGGGAACGCAGAGAAAGAGCAGTTTCCCACCACCTCGGTGGTGACGCCTTGTCGTAGCTTGCTTTCACCGCGTCCGTCTTCGATGAGAGTGAGGTCCGAGTGCGTGTGGATATCGATGAAACCAGGGCACAGAACCTTGCCTGCGCCGTCGATGGTTCGGTGCGCTTGCACTTCGGGCGAATTCGGCGACGGCTCCGTTGCCACCGACGTGATGACTCCGTCTTTCATCGCAACGCGACCTTGTGTTGGTGCTCCGCCGGTGCCATCAACGATGGTCACGTTGGTGATCAGAACGTCATTCATGAGGCAACGCACCAGTGCGCATCACGCCGCGGGGAGTGTGCTCGAGAATGTTTATAATCTTTGATGTTACCCAACTACCAAGGCCGAACAATCGAGAGGGATTCTCACGATGTCGAACAGCTCATCAAACGAGAAGATCGTGCGCGGATGGTCGCCACTGGCCACGCCGATCTCCAGCCATCTCCCGTTCTCGGCAGCCGTCGAGGCGAACGGCTTCGTCTTCGTGTCGGGGCAGGCATCGGTGGACGAGAACGGTGCAATCGTCAGCGGCGACTTCGAGCAGGAGATGCGACGGTCGATGTCGAACGTGCAACGAATTCTCGCCGCTGTCGGACTCGATCTCGGTGATGTCGTGCGTGTGACGAGCTATGTGCATGATCCCGCCCATCTTCCGCAGTACAACGCGCTCTACCGCGAATTCTTCTCGGCGCCGCTTCCGGCGCGTACGACGATCACCAGTTGTCTGTCGGCGGCGTTGAAGTTCGAGATTGATGTAGTTGCGGTCCGGCGACCACAATGACCTGCTAGCAGCAGTGGCCTTCCGTGGCGTGCATCAAGCCGCGGATGTAACCGTAGGCAAAGAGTCGGCCGAGCATCGTGTATCCCGGTTCGCCGTCGTCTTCGCCGTACATTTGCGGAACGTGGTCGGGTCGCATCGGGCCGTTGAACCCGATCTCCCGGTAGGCGCGCATCGCCTCGGCCATGTCGGTCTGGCCGTTGTCTTGCCAGCTCTCGCGGAAGTCGTCGGGGCCGCCGACGACGTCACGGAAGTGCACGTAGGCGATGTGCGAACCCAATTGGCGGATGGTCTTGGGGATATCGATGCCCATCTCCGCGAACGAGCCTTGACAGAACGCAATCTTGTTCGACGGTGACTTGACGATCTCGACGAGGCGCTCGAAGCCCGCAACATCGTGCATGATGCGGTCGTTGCCAAGCAGCTGGGGCAACGGCGGATCGTCGGGATGCATCGCCATGACGACACCAGCATCCTCGGCGACCGGGATGATCTCTTCGAGGAAGTTCTGCAAGTTCTTCCACAGTTCCGGACGTTTGGCGCCGGGCTCGAGCTCCGCGCGGAACGCCGGACGACCGGGAATGCGCGCCTTGTCGAGATCGGCCAGACGGAACGCGGTCACCTTTGACCCAGCCCTCTCGAGCGTGTCAACTGAGGTTCGAATCCAGTCGGTTCCGGCCATGAAGTTGTAACACACCATCCGGATGTCGAGATCGGAGAGATGGCGGATGAGCGACTTCATCGCGCTCAAGTCGGTGCCGTCGTCGGTGCCGAGCTTGATGCGATCGATCGGTAGGTAGCCCTCCACGACCCCGATCTCCATTCCGAATGATCGGATGCGCTGTTGCATACGATCGAACTCGCTGAGGTCTGGCCCGGGAAAGCGAACGACGATCTGGTCAACACCGCATTGTGCCGCCAACGTGAGGTTCTCGTCGGAGAGCGGGGTGAGTACCGAAGCCAGCTTCATGCCGATTCTTCTTTCGTGATGGGTGGTCGTGCGAGCGCTAGAAGACGATGAGACCGCGGGCCTGCTCGCCGGCGGCCAACGAGCGGAACGCCTCGTCGGCTTCATCAAGGTCGTAGCGCTTGGTGACGAGCTCTTCGATCTTGATCCGACCGGCCATCGCCAATTCAACGAGCTTGGGGAACTCCACGAGTGGGTTGCTGGTGCCGTAGCGCGATCCGACGATCTTGCGCTCGCCACCCATCAGCAACCACGGGTCGACCGGAACCTTCTCTCCTTGACCGGGCAGTCCGAGCACCACTTCGATGCCCTGTTTGGCGAGAATCGCCAAACCTTGTTCCATCGCCTTGCTGTTTCCGACGGCGATGATGGTGGCGTCGACGCCGTTGCCGGTGAGTTTCTTCACCTCTGCCTCGAGGTCCTGCTTGGTGAGATTGATGGTGTGGGTGGCACCGAAATGACGCGCCATGTCAAGTTTGGCATCGAGCACGTCAACGCCGATAATCGGGTACGCGCCTGTGGCGACCGCGCCCTGAATGGCATTCAATCCGACTCCGCCGCAGCCGAAGACGGCGACACTCTGGCCTGCACGCAAGCCCGCACTGTTCACTGCCGAGCCGAACCCTGTGGCAACTGAGCAGCCGATGAGCGCAGCAGCCTCGAGCGGGAAGTCTTTGCGAATCTTCACCGCAGCCGACTCTGGTACCACGATGTACGAACCGTAGGTTGCCGGGCCGTAGTGGTACACGTCCTTGCCGTTGTGGTGGAAGAGGGTGACGTCACCGGTGGTCTTGCCGATTGCGGGCGTGTTGAGACAGAGTGCCGGAAAGCCGAGGTTGCAGTACTTGCAGCTGTTGCATGACGGTGCCCATGAAATGACAACGTGGTCGCCCTTTTGCAGGTGGGACACTCCTGCGCCAACAGCGTCGATGATTCCAGAACCTTCGTCACCGAGTACGATCGGCATCGGAATGCCGGTGTGCGAACCGTCATAAGCGTGGAGACAGCTATGGCAGACGCCGCTCGCCACCATCTTCACGCGCACCTCGCCGAAACGAGGTTCGTCGAGGTCGAGCTCTAGCATCTGCATCTTTTCTTTGGGCTTCATGAGTACGGGTGCGGTGATCAACATGTGGAATCCCCCTTGCGGTGACGAGTTTATAATCTTTCTAGCACAGATGAACGACGAGAAATCAAGGCTGGCAAGGGACCGAAATCATGGGCGTTGACATCTCGGTTGAACTGGTGGTGGAGTGCCGAAGTCTGCTCGGCGAAGGTGTGACGTGGGATGCCGCTTCGTCGACGTTGCTGTGGCTAGACATTGACGGCCACCTTCTGCATCGATTACACGAGGATGGTCGACACGAAGAGCAGCGGCTCGCCGGGCCAACCAGCGTGGTGGTGCCTACGTGCAGCGGCGGGCTGCTGGCCGTGTCGGGCGTGCAAGTGGGATTGTTGCGTGAATCCGGAGACCTCGGTCCGATTATCGCTGAACTCCCCGCTGATGGCGACGGGCGGGCCAATGATGGTCGATGCGATCCGCAAGGACGACTGTGGATCGGCACCGTGGACCGCAGCGGGGCGCATCAAGCTGGGGTCTTCTGCGTCGATGCTTCAGGAGGTGTGCGTCGCGTTCGATCGGGTCGTGCGATGTCAAATGGCATCGACTGGAGCCCTGACGGATCGAGGTGTTACCACGTGGATTCGTTGGATCGAACCGTAGATGAACTGCAGCTCGACGAGGCGGGATTTCCCGTCTCTGAGCGCACCATCGCCAATTTTGACGTGCTGCCTGACGGCGTCTCCGTCGATGCCGAAGGTGGAATCTGGGTGGCGCTCTGGGACGGTGGCGGCGTCGTGCGTCTGGCCCCGAGCGGTGAGATCGACCATCGAATCGACGTGCCTGGTGGTTGGATCACGAGTTGTGCATTCGGCGGCGACGATCTGCGCACGCTCTACATCACTACGGCGACAGTAGACCTCGATGACGAACGGCGTCGCACGAACCCGCTCGCTGGATCATTGTTTGCATGCCGGCCGGGCGTGGCTGGCAGGGGTTACACGCCGTTCGGGACCCCGACGAGATAGCCGTCTCGGAATCTGACGACGTAGTCGTCAGGCGCAGACGGGCGCGTCGGCGCTCCACCGGTTGAACGGCTTCAACGCCGGCGCGTCGGCTAGTTCGTGGCGAGCCTCCACCCAAAGTCGTGCCCATTCGTCGGCATCGTGCAACTCGGTGTGCGGGGCCTGCTTGCTGCGCGCCACGAATCCGGGGAAAGCGCCGCGACCCGTGGGCTGACCGATTGGGTTGTAGCGCAGGTCAAAACTGATCCGAATCTCTTTGCTGGTGTTAGGCAACGAGTTGTGGAGTGTCATCTTGTTGATGAAGAGCAGATCACCGGGGTGCATCGGCAGTGCCACCGCACGGTCACGCGATGCGATCTTCTCGGGCACCTGCAGACCTCCCGGGCCGGCGGGGCAGTGGTCCATGAGGCCGCGCTCATGGGTTCGCGGAACGACCTGCAAGCAACCGTGTTCGATCCCCGCGTAACGAAGGGGGAACCACACGGTGAGCATTTGTGTTGCGTCGGCATCGGGGGTGACCACGCCGTTGTCCTGATGCCAGTTGGTGGCACCCATCTTCAGCGCGCCTGTAGCCGGATCGCGCGGTTCACGGGACTCGGGCATCTTGATGCGCACGTGCTGCACCGGATTCGAGTAGATCTCCGGTCCGATGAATCCCTCCACGAGATTCAGCAATTCCGGACAGCGCAGCATGCGGAATACCGCAGGGCCATGCCACATCGGGGTGTCGTGCGCGATGTTGGCTTGCGGTAGGGAGAAGTCGAAATATTGGTGGTTGGTGTCGTTGGACTCCGCGCACACCTCGACGAAGCGTTCGCCAAATGGCAGGTCGTCGTAGAGGCTGGAGATGCGTCCCTCAGCGAAGAGCTTGCGGGCCAGGCGATCGAGAACTTGCTCGTACTCGCGCAACAGGGGTGCCAACCAACGATCAGGGTCAAATGCCTGGCGAATCACCACGTAACCCTCGCGTTGGAAGTGATCCAACTGCTCTGGCGTGAGCGACGAGCTGCTGCTCATAGCAAAAAGTGTATATAGTTGGCCACACTCAGGCAAGCGCCCACGCGGCACATGCGGGCGATGCTCTACGGCACCTCAGATGCAAGATGCGCTACTGATCCTCAACTGCAAAACGTGACGTTTGACATATCGGACTCAATAGGTCTATAATCTTCAAGAGAGAGAAGTTTATATACCTAAGTACTCACCCATTTATCCAACTATTTCACAGGAAAGTGAGACAGCCATGAGCAAGGAACAAAACGAAGGTCAACAATTGCACTATGTCGGTTCGTGGGGTCAAAGCTTGTCCCGTCGTGAATTGATTGCGGCCATGGGTGGCGTCATCACCCTGGGCGGAATACTTGCAGCCTGCTCCGGTAGCTCGGATGGTGGTTCTTCGGGTGGCACGTTGGTCGGAGTCATGACCCAACAGATTCCGTCATCGCTTGACCCCATCACCAATGCGCAGGGCGCAGCTCTCAATGCCGCCGGTCCATGCCACGACTGGCTTGAATACGTCGCGATCAACGGTGACCTCTACCCCTCCCTTGCGGAGAGCGTTGAGCAATCAGACCCGCAAACAATCGTGTACAAAATTCGCTCCGGCGTCAAATTCCAGAACGGTGAGCCCGTTAACGCGCAAGCCGTCGTCGATCTCGTCGCGTGGATCCAGGACAAGAACAATGGTGCCTGGCTCAACGCTCGATTTGAAGGCGTTGAAGCGGTCGCGGTCGATGACCTGACGGTCCAGCTCAATCTGCCCAAGGCCGATGTCGCTTTCCGGTACGCCGTGACAAGACTTCCCATCGTTGCGGTCGCAACAATGGCTGATCAGGCACTCAACCCAAGTGGTTGCGGACCATACAAGTTCAAAGAGTGGGTACAGGGTTCCTACGTTGAGTACACGAAGGACCCCAACTATCGCGAAGCCGACCGAATCACCCTTGACACCATCAGGATGGAGCACTTCAACGACTCAAATGCCGGTACCCAAGCGTTCTTGGCAGGCGGAAAGAACTGGGTCTACCCGACGTCATTGTCGCAGGCAAAAGATCTCACAGCGCGAGCCGACGCTGGTGAATTGAGCTACCTGCCACTTGAACCAGGTGTCTGTTACCTCATTAACAATTGCAAGTCAGGTCCGACAGCAGATCCGAAGGTGCGTAAAGCAATTCGACTCGCCCTGGATCGTCAGGCGATGGTCGATGGGCCGTTCAATGCCGTGAGCAGACCGTTCTTCTCGATGCTGAAGCCGGAGAGCTCCTTCTACGTGAAGGAACTTGAATATGAGCGCGACATTGAGCAAGCAAAGGCACTCATGGCTGAAGCTGGATTGGCTTCAGGTTTTGCGGAGAAGATCTACACCCCAAACGTGGACTACTTCATCGGGCTATCGACAATCATGAAGAACAACCTTGCCGAAATTGGAATTGACATCACTGTGGAAATCGAAGAGACACCAGCAGTGATCGATCGAATGTTCAACCGCAAAGAGTTCAACATGGTTGTGCTCGGAGATGCGCTGTCACCGGACGTGTCAGAACTGCACGAGTACTACATCCGATCGACCGGTGCGAGAAACTGCGGCTTCTACAGCAACCCCAAAGTTGACGAACTCCTCGACCAAGGGCTGCGAGAAGTGGATAACGACAAGCGGTTCGAGATCTACAAGGAAGTTCAGCTCATCTCGATGTTGGAAGACACCGGATTCATCCCGCTGGTCGCCGAAGTACTACCTGCCGCTTACAAGGACACCAACTACCCAGAATTCATGGGTGGTTTCATCCAGTACATCATCTGGCCGGAAGCAGAACTTTCGTAGTCACTGCGAATAGTAGACCGGTAACACAATGACCTTGCGTTACCTGACTTTCCGAGTTTTGGGAAGTTTGGCGACGCTCCTGGTCAGTTCGTTCCTGATCTTTGGCATGGTCCGGCTCATCCCGGGCGATCCGGCGACGGCGTTGCTGGGGCGTGCCTTCGACCCCGAAGTCGCTGCACTGATGCGTAAACGTTTGGGACTGGATGGGAATTTCTTCATTCAGTATCTGGACTGGATCAGTGCAGCGATTACGGGGGACTTCGGTTATTCCCTGATCAATGGTGCGAAAATCAACGAGCAGATTCTCGAACGTTTCCTGAGGACGTTGCATTTGATGATCGGTGGCCTACTAATCGGTCTGGCGATCGCCATACCGCTCGGCACGGTGTCAGCTCGTCGACGTGATCAGAAGACTGGGTCATTCCTCACGGTGTTGAACGGACTCCTCATATCGGTTCCACAATTCATTACCGGATTATTGCTCGTCTACATCTTTGCGGTGATACTCAAGTGGCTGCCAGCTGGTGGTTGGGTTGACCCAACGTCAGATTTCCGTCGTTGGTTGACCGCCATGATCCTCCCGTGCATCACTCTCGGTCTCGCGCTCTCGGCATTCACCGCTCGAGTTCTTCGCACGAGCATCGTCGAGGCGACGGTGGCCGACTACGTCGTGGCCGCGAAGTCCTGGGGGCTTCCTGAACGGAAGATCTATCGCTGGCACATTTATAGGAACGCCGCACTCCCCACGTTGACCACCGTGGGTCTCGAGATTGGCTACCTTTTCGGGGGATCCATAGTCGTTGAGGAAATCTTCGGCTACCCCGGAGTCGGGCAACTCACGGTGGATGCAATTTCGGGTCGGGATTATCCGATGGTTCAAGCGGCAGTTCTGTTGTTCGCGGTGGGATTCACATTGATAAACCTTCTTGTTGACTTGTCACTCATCTTTGTTGATCCGAGACTGAGAAAGTGAACGGTACGGACGCAGTGAGTACGTCGCTTCTTTCTCCTAGTCAGAAAATTCGAATTGGTTTTTTCGTTCTCGCGCTGCTCTTCATAGCTGCTGCGCTGGTGCTCCTCATGGGCTCCTACTCCTATGACGATATTGGTGCTGGCGAGAGACTCGCAGCCCCGAGCTCGTCACATCTCTTCGGTGTTGACAGTTACGGGCGTGACTACCTCACTCGAGTGTCATTGGGCGTACTCATCTCGCTTGGAGTCGGTGTCACCGTGGCACTGCTCTCCATAGCGATCGGCGCACCGATGGGTGTCTACAGCGCGATTCGCGGTGGCTGGCTTGACATGTCAATTGGTCGAACGCTCGAGGTGCTGTTTGCATTTCCTCAAATTCTGCTCGCTCTTGTACTGATCACGATCCTCGGTTCGGGAATTCAGACGGCCATGACTGTCCTGGTAATCATCTATATCCCGATCGTGGTTCGATATGTGCGCAATGTGGCATTGGTAGAAGCCAAGAAGGACTACTTGCTTTCTGCACAAATGTATGGTTCGCCTAAATTTCGGCAGTGTTTCGTCCACGTACTTCCCAACATCCAAGGAAGCATCCTTGTGTTGGCATCCAGCATCGCAGCGTTCGCGATGATTGCTGAAGCTACCTTGTCATACCTCGGGTTGGGAGTACGCCCACCTCTGCCAAGCCTTGGCATTCTGCTCACCGAAAACCAGGGATTCCTTTCCACCGAACCTCGTTTGATCTTCTTCCCAGCGGCCGTACTTGTACTGCTAGTGATATCTGTGAATCAAATCGGCGACGCATTGGTCGACAAACTCGATCTCAAGCGGAATCCTGTCAGGGCCTGATCCGTGAGTGACTCCCGGGGGACCCACTTGCAATCTGCGATTGAAGTGCAACACCTGACTGTCGCTTATAGGGGCAGTAAGTCAGCTCCCGCAGTGTTGAATGCGAATCTAGTGGTACCTCGGAAAGAGATCATCGGGGTCGTCGGTCAATCGGGTTCTGGTAAATCGACGCTGGGTATGGCAGTCGCGGGATTGCTAGACCCTCGTCAATGCGAAGTGAGCGGCACCATGCAGCTCGGTGACATTGCAATAGACCTCGGCAGCACCGAGAATTCAGTTTGGGAGAAGTTGAGGGGCACCCGAATTGGGTACGTATTTCAGGATGCGCAGGCTGCGTTGAATCCACTGTTGACAATCGAGCAATTGCTGGTCCAACCGCAACGACATCGCGGGGTTGATCTTCCCGTCGCCAGGTCCATTGCACGTGATTTGCTTGAAGCGGTCGAGATTCCAGATGTCGAACGTAGGCTTCGGCAGTATCCGCACGAGTTGAGCGGTGGAATGAAGCAGCGGGTTGTTATCGCCGCGGCGCTGATAGGGAAGCCAAGTGTTCTCATAGCCGATGAACCGACAACAGCGCTCGACGTAACTCTCCAGGCTCAGATCATTCGGCTGCTCAAACGCCTTAAGGATGAGTTTGAGCTTTCAATCATCTTCATCAGCCATGACATCGATCTTGTGGCTGACATTGCAACACACATTGTGGTCATGAAGGACGGTGTTGCAATCGAAGCTGGATTAGCGGACTCGGTGGTTCGAAATCCCTCCCATCCCTATACGGGCGAGCTAATTCGCTCGATACCGAGACTCGAGAAAGTCGGATTCTTTGAAGACAAGGAATATTGGTCGAGCCGTGGCTGACAGGGAGACTCCACGACTCTCGCTGCGAGGGCTTTCAGTTGACTATCGCATAGCCCAGGGAATCTTCAATTCTGGAACATTGAGAGCGGTTCGTGGAGTGTCCTTCGATGTATCTGCCGCCGCAACTCTTGCACTGGTGGGAGAGTCTGGGTCAGGTAAGAGCACCGTTCTTCGTGCAATCTCCGGACTGACTCCAATTGCCGGTGGCGAGATTCAAATTGACGGCAATTCTTACGATCCTTCGCGTACGCGCGCAATCGACGCCGGAATTGCGATGGTGTTTCAGAATCCCAACGCGAGCCTCAATCAACGACTCACGGTCCGGCGTATCATTTCTGATCCCCTGAAGTCGTCGCGTGTGAAGCAGAGTCGGAGCACGACGGTGGAGCAGTTATTCGACATATTGAAGCTAGATCGAGACTTCCTCGATAGGTATCCCTTCCAGTTGAGTGGTGGCCAGAAACAGCGTGTTGCAATCGCAAGAGCACTAATAAGTTCGCCGCAAGTTCTCTTGTTAGACGAGCCGACAAGCGCACTCGATGTGGCAAACCAAGCTCAGGTCGTACAGATTCTCCAAGTCCTGAAGCGTGAGGCGCAGCTGGCAAGCGTCTTCGTCACACACGACTTGCCACTCGCAACCCATGTGGCTGATCGAGTCGCGGTTCTATATCTCGGATCCATCATGGAAATTGGGTCGCAGTCGGAGGTGGTCGAAAACGCAGCGCATCCGTATACACAAGCTCTGCTGCGCTCGATTCCCAGTAGGAAAATCAAGTCGTCTGAGAGAGACGGAAACTTCCGCATGTCGGGAGAGATTCCTAGCCCGATGGACGTTCAGCGGGGATGCGTATTTCGCAGTCGTTGCCCGGTTGCCACCGAAGTGTGTGCCGAGACCGCTCCGGAACTGACTCAGCTTTCGGTGACCCACAGCGTTGCGTGCCACGCGGTCAGTATTCGTTCCAGTCGTTGAGAGGTCGAATCGTTAGTGCGACCGACTGTGGCCGCTACGCACTCGTGTTACGAGCGCTCGAGGCTCGCTGCGCGAGCTGCTCTGAGCAGCGTCGCGGTGTAGTCCGATTTCGGACGAGACAGCACGTCCGACGTGGGGCCCGCCTCGACGATGTGACCGTGTCGCATGACCACGATCTCTTCGCACATCCGGCTCACGACGCCAAGGTCGTGCGAGACCATCAGGAGCGTGAGACCCATCTGGTCTCGCAAGTCCATGAGCAAATTGAGTACCTGCGCTTGAACCGACACGTCCAGCGCACTGACCGGCTCGTCAGCGTAGAGAATCGTCGGGTTCACCGAAAGCGACCGGGCGATGCCGACGCGTTGCAGTTGTCCGCCCGACAATTGGTGCGGGAAGCGCGACAGCACTTCAGGGCCCAGACCCACCCGTTGAATGGATGTGATGAGTTCGGCGTCGTCCGGATTGCGTTCTTGAAGCGCACGAATCGGTTCGCTCAGTGACCTGCGGATCGTCATTCGAGGATCCAGCGATCGGCGGGGATTCTGGAAGACGATCTGGTTGCGACGTCGCAAGTCATTCACGCCGGCACCTTCGTACTCGCTGACTTCGCGGCCGTCGAACTTGACCGAACCCTTTTGATGGTGCAGAAGCCCGCACATCACGCGAATCAGTGTCGACTTGCCGGATCCGGACTCACCAACGATGCCGACGGTGGAGTTCGGTCGTATCGCGACGGAGATGTCGTGCAACGTCCAGCCGACATCGCCGGCAGTGATCTTGACCCGCGGGTAGTGGAAGTACATGTTGGAGACTTCTACTAGCGACTTCATCATCAGCCTCCATTCCCGGGATGCCAGCAGGCGTAGCGGTGCTCTTGCCCGACCATCGAGGTGGCAGGCACGTTGGAGCATGATTCCGTGGCGTGTTGGCAACGGTTGCGGAATCGGCAGCCGCTCGGGAATTTGCCGACTGCCGGCACCGAGCCGGAGATCGTCTGCAAACGCTTGCCGATGTATGCCGAGAAGTTGTCGTCCTTGGGCATACCGGGGTTCGCTGCCAACAACGCCGCGGTATAGCGGTGCATCGGTCGTGAGACGATGTCCTCGATACGACCAGACTCCACGATGTTGCCGCCGTAAATGACTGCCACGCGGTCGCACACGAATCGAATGACGCCGAGGTCGTGGCTGACGAAGAGCAGACTCATCTTGCGTTGCTCACTCAACGAGATAAGCAAACGAAGAATTTCTTCTTGCACCGTGACGTCGAGCGCGGTGGTTGGCTCGTCGGCGATGAGCAGCTCGGGATCAGCGGCGATGGCCGCCGCAATCATGACGCGTTGTTGCTGACCGCCAGACAACTGGTGCGGGTACCGACGCACGAGAGCCTCCGGGTCTGGGAGTTGCACTTGTTGAAGCAACTCGATGACCTTGGCCTTGACAGCGTCGCCTTTAAGGTCGGTGTGCAGTCGGATGGCCTCGGACACCTGTTTGCCGATGCGCATCATCGGGTTGAGCGAGCGGGCTGGGTCCTGGAAGACGAATCCGATTCGCTTGCCGCGGATCTTGGCAAGCTGGCGGTCGCCGAGTTCGAGAAGGTTCTGTCCGCCGAACATGACGGATCCCGAGACTTTGGTCTCGTCGGGCAAGAGGCCGGCAATTGCCTTGGCAGTCATCGTCTTGCCTGAACCTGACTCGCCGACCAGGCCCAACCGAGATCCCGGTTGCAGGTCGAGTTCGGCGATGTTGATGATTTCTTGGTCATCAATTGCGACGCGGAGATTTCGTAGCTGCAACATCAGGCGAGTCCGCTTCGTGCTTGTTGCGGATCGAGCACCGTGCGCAGACCGTCCCCGAGCAAATTGAACCCGAGTGCCGTGAGCACGATTGCCACGCCCGGGAAGAACATCAGATATGGCGCCGCTTCCAACAACGATTGGGTCTCGTTGAGGAAGCGACCCCACGAAGACGTGGGAGGTTGCACGCCAACCCCGAGAAATGCCAGTGCCGCTTCGATCAGGATTGCGGCCGCAAACATGACGGAGCCCAGCACGATGAGAAGCGGGCTGATGTTGGGCAACACGTGCCGGCGGAGCACGTAAGCCTTCGAGCGCCCGTAACCGTATGCGGCCTCGACGTAGTCGAGGGCAAGGATCTGTCGCGCTGGTCCGATGGTGACACGCGCAGCCACCGGAACCTGCCAAGTGATGATGGCGAGCGTCGCGGTGGTGTTTCCGGGGCCGAGCTTCGATGCCAACACCAATGCGGTCAGAATTCCTGGCAGGGCGATACCCACGTCGACGAAACGGGTAAGTGATCCCTGGAGCACGCTCTTTGAACCAGCGATAGAGAGACCGATGAGCGATCCGAAGAACATCGCGACGATCGTCGACACCACGCTGACATAAAGCGAGTTGCGGGCGCCGAGCATCAATTCGGTGACGACGTCGCGACCCGCACGGTCGGTACCGAAGATGAATCCGGGTGTCCCTGGGGGAGCGAGCCGATTGAACAGGTTGAGAGTGTTCGGCGGGTAAGGCGTCCACACGAACGACACAAGAGCCACCAACACGAAGAGCGAGACGAGCGTGCCACCCACGTACAGCGTGATAGGTAGCCGTCGCAGTCGCTTGCGAAGACTTGGTCGGCCAGCGGCCGGTGTCGTATCAGGCATCGGCGGACTCCTTGTCTCGGATGCGCGGATCGAGGAATCCGTAAGCGATGTCCACGATGAAGTTGAGGATCAAAATGATCATCATGATTACCAGTGCCAGCGATTGCACGACGATGACTTCCCGTCCGAGCGTCGCAGTCACCATGAGTCGGCCGATGCCCGGAAGCACGAACACGTTTTCCACCACCACAGCTCCGGCGATGAGCTGTCCGAACTGCAGCGCGGCGACGGTGACGAGCGGGATCGAGGCATTGCGGACACCATGCACGAGGGCCGCACCACGGCGGGTGCGTCCGCGGGCCATGGCCGAACGCATGAAGTCTTCGTTCATCACGTCGATCATGGCCGTGCGAACGTATCGAGTGAACACGGAGGTGACGCCGAGACTCAAGGCGCAGACCGGCAGGATGGCGGCCCGCAGCGCCTGGACGGGATCCTCCGAGAATGGAACGTATCCTCCGGTCGGAAGCCAGCCGAGTCGCACGGCGAACACCAGTACGAACATGAGACCTGCCCAGAACGCGGGGATCGCCATGCCGACCTGCGTGAACACGTCCAGAATGCCGCTGCGCACCTTCTTTGCATTGATGGCGGAGTAGGTGCCGAGCACGAGCGAGAGCGGTATCGAGACAATCAAGCCGCCGATGGTCAGCAGCAGGGTGGGGCCGAGGCGTCGGCGGATTTCGTCGAAGATGTCGTAGCCCATGCCGTAGGACTCGCCGAGGTCTCCGGTGACGACTCCCTTCAACCAGTTCAGGTACTGGACGACGAGCGGCTTGTCGAGGCCGATGCGCTCGCGCATGTACGAGACGTCGATTGGCGCGGCCATGCGACCGAGCAAGACCGTCACGATGTCGCCACCCAGTTGCCGGAGGAGAACGAAGACGGCGATCGAACCCACAAGCGCCGAGAATGCCAGCGTCGCGAACGAGCGAAGGATGTACTTCAGCATTCGAACCCCCGAGGTTTTCTTACAAAATAAATGACCGTCCGGCGGTATGCAACCGCCGGACGGTCATTACTTCATGTGGAGGTCCGACGAGACGCCAGACCTCCACACCTACTTACATCAGCCGTTCACCCAACGTGCCTTGCGAACGTCGAAACCGTCGTTCACACGGACCGTCGGAATACCGGTCAGATCTGCGCGGTAGACCATCGGCACCTGCACGGCGGCGATGGCGGTGACCCAAGCCAAGTCCGCGAAGGTCTTGACGAGGTCACTCATTGCTGCGAGGTGCTCGTCGTAGCTGAGGTACGCATCGGCCTTCGCCAACTTGTCCTCGAACTCCTTCACGCACAGGCTCGAGCTCTTGCCCAACGGCTCACGGCCACCCTTGCAGCCGTACTGCAGGATGCCCGCTGAGTCGCGGATTTCACCCATGCCGTACTCGCCCTTGGTCCAGGTCTTGTCCAACCACGTGGTGAGGTCCTGACCGCGGCCCTTCACGGTGATACCAATCGCCGCGAGTTGCTTGGTGAGGACTTCCATCGTGAACGGGTGCGAAGCAACCGTCGGGTATGGGTAGTCGACCTCGAAGCCATTCGGGTAACCGGCTTCCGCCAAGAGGGCCTTGCCCTTCGCGACGTCGTACGGGTACGGGCAGTAGTCACTGTTGTACGGCTCGGAGTCCGGAATGACCATCAAGCAGGTCGGACGAGCATCACCGTTGTACACGGCGATTGCTTCGTCACGGTTGACTGCGTGGGCAATCGCTTGGCGGACACGGATGTCCTGGAAGCGCTTGTCGTTGACGTTCAACCAGAGGTACGAGTTCTCCGTCGAACCCTGGAGCTCGACTTTCACGCTCGGATCGCTCTTGAACTCTTTGACACGCTCGAGACCTTCGGCCAGAACGGCGACGTTCAGGTCGTACTCTCCGGTTTTGATGCCGTTGAGCGACGCTGTTTCGTCGTCGATGAAGCGCCAGTCGAGGGTCTTGAAGAAGGGCTTCTCGCCCCAGTAGTCCTCGAAGCGCGTCATGGTAAGGCTGGTGTCGGGCTTGTATTCACCGAACACGTACGGGCCGGTGCCGATCATTTCCTTGTTCGGATCGTGCTCGGTCAGGAAGTTCTCCGGAACCACGTAGCCGGCAGACTGGCCGAGTTCCTTGAGGAACGTCGAGCTCACCTGCTTCAGCGTGATCACCACGGTGTTTGCATCGGGTGCCTCGACGCTGACTACGTTGGCGTGCGCCGCACTCAACTTGCTGTTGGGCGACTTCGCGTTGATTTCCATCGAGTACTTCACGTCGGCCGAGTCGAGGTCCGAACCGTCGTGGAACTTCACGCCTTGGCGGATCTTGAACGTGTAGACAAGACCGTCGGCGCTGACTTCCCACGACTCAGCGAGATACGGCGTGATGGTGCCGTCCGTGTTGAGTTCGACCACCGTTTCCTGGACGTTCTTGAAGGTCGGCACGCGCAGGGCGTTGGCCGCTACTTCGTAGTAGTTCCAGCTGGCAGGTTCTTGTGGTGTGACGATGACCAGCGTGTCTTTGGTTTCGCCGGTGGCAGCAGCATCGGCTGGCGCCTCCGTCGATTCCGTCGCGGAATCATCGGCTGATTCACTTGCGTCATCGCTACCTCCGCACGCGGCCACAGCAAGTGCTGCGACGAGTGCGAAAGCAAGACCGCGACGGCGCCCCGATGTACGGGCTTTTCGCATTGCTCTCATGTTCCCCCCTTTGAAAGGACTCGTTCGTAACTATATAGTGTTCACGTCTGCTGCCACATAAGTCAACGAAGCAACTTGTGAGGTGAATCACAAGCACCAAGGGTGGCAGTTGGGCAGATAATGCCAGTATTCGATGAATTGATAGCTAAAAAAGAGGAGAATTTCTCATGGCGACAAAAAAGAATCTGTTCGATCTGACTGGACATACCGCACTCGTAACCGGCGGTGGCTACGGACTTGGGCGCGGCCTCGTGCACGGTCTGGCCGCACACGGTGCCACGGTCATCGGTGTGGCGCGTAGCGAAGCAAAGCTGCGCGAGACTTTCGCCAGCCTCGGTTCGCCTCACCGATACATCGTGGGCGATCTGACCTCGGATGCCCTCTACGCAGAGCTTGACAAGATTCCCGAGCACGTTGACATCCTCGTGAACAATGCCGGTGGTGACCCACATTCCAAGCCGTGGGGTCAGCAAACCACTCAGGAATGGCGTGACACCTACGAGATCAACGTGATCGCCTCGGAGCGTTTGTGCCGCCTCTTTCTGCCGAAGATGACTGCCAAGAAGTGGGGACGCATCATCAACATCGCCTCGATTTACGGAACCATCGGACAGAACCCCAACAACACAGGCAAGAACGCCGGCGCCGGCGCTTACACCGCAGCCAAGCACGGTTTGATCGGATTGACCAACTATCTCGCCTGTCAGATCGGTCGGACTGGCGTCACGATCAACACGCTCAGTCCAGGAATGATCACGTGGATGGAGACTCCGGACGGCGAGCCCGAACTTTGGAAGCACCTTGCCTCCCAGACGCCAGTTGGTCGGAACAGTCAGCCCGAGGATTACGTGACTGCCACGGTGTTCCTCGCGTCGGAGGGATCATCGTTTGTTCACGGTACGAATCTCATCGTTGACGGTGGTTGGAGCGTCTGGTGACGCAAAAGAATCGTTCGACCGGCGGAAAACTTGCTGGTCGCGTGGCATTGGTAACCGGCGCTTCGTGGGGAATCGGTGCAGCTGTTGCGAAGTTGTTCGCCGCGGAGGGCGCGTCTGTCGTAGTCAACTCATATCCCGATGAGAAGATGAGCAATCTTGCCGACGGTGTCGTAGAAGCCATTCGAGCTGAGGGCGGGTCGGCGGTGAAGGTGCCGGCAGACATCTCCTCCGAAGAGCAGGTGGCAGAGATGGTTGCATCGGCGCGCCGAGAATTCGGCGATGTCGACATCCTTGTTACCAATGCGGCATACGGCGTTCGAGTTCCATGGCACGAAATTTCGAGCAAACAGTGGGACTACACCCAGGCGGTCAATGTGCGTGGTGCGTTTCTCTGCGCGAAGGCCTGTTACCCAGGAATGTTGCGGCGCAAAGGTGGCAACATCATCACCGTGACCAGCGTGACGGTAGAACTCGGCATGGCGGGTCTGCTCGATTACGTGAGTTCCAAGGCTGCGCTGATCGGGTTCACTCGAGCTTTGGCGCGCGAGGTCGGCAAGGACGGCATCAGGGTCAACTCTGTGATGCCTGGTGCGATTCGTACCGAACAGGAGATTGCTCTCGGATTCGA
Source organism: Actinomycetota bacterium (assembly GCA_041180605.1). Classification (GTDB taxonomy): domain Bacteria; phylum Actinomycetota; class Acidimicrobiia; order Acidimicrobiales; family Ilumatobacteraceae; genus F1-60-MAGs027. The sequence goes on from JBEGRF010000022.1 coordinate 34,044, forward strand.
TGAGGAGGAGCTAAAGGTGTTGTCCGCTGAGCGCCAGTGTCTGCCTCGGCGTGGGTTTGCCGACGATCTCGCGGGGACGTTCCTCTATTTGGCTTCTGACGACAGCAGTTTCGTGTCGGGTCAGGTCATCAACGTCGACGGTGGCTGGATCCACTACTGAACCACCGGTCGTCGGCAGGGTGAATCGCACGATGCGCGTCGCGTTCATTCATGTGATGCAGGAGACCGACACGTTCAATCCGGTTCCAACGACACTCGAAGGATTTCGAAACGTCGCGCTGCTCGAGGGATCGAGAGTGCTTGAACGTGTTGATCCAGCCGGTCCGATTGCAGGGTGCCTTTATGCAATTCGCGCGAGTGGAAAGTCCGTGCAGATCGTCCCGATCATCCGTGCCGATGCGCAGTCCGGCGGACGACTGACCGGCGAAACACTCGCCACGCTGACGGACAAGATCGTTCATGGACTGCGCCAATCCGGCCAGCTCGACGGCGTGATCATGTTCCTGCATGGTGCCGCATCTGCGGCCGGCTTCGACGATGTGGAAGGGGAATTACTCGCCGCGGTTCGCACCGTGATTGGTGCGAGAACACCTTTGGCTTTGATGCTCGATCACCACGCAAATGTGACCACCAAGATGATGGCGAATACGGATCTGCTGATGGCTTTTCGCACCCAACCGCATGATCCATTCGAGACAGGACGCGACCTAACGGCAATTGCGCTTCGCGCCTTTGCTGGTGAGGTAAAGCCGTCGATGGTGTGGCGGAAACTCCCGATGATCACTCACCAAGAGCAGTATCTGACGGCCAGCGGTCCGATGAAGGAATGGTTCGATCACGCACGACGGCTGGAATCGGAAGGATCTGCACTCACCATTTCGCTGTTTCCGATGCAGCCATGGCTCGACGTGGAGGAGGCAGGCTGGTCGATCGTCGTCGTGACCGACGACGATGTCCCTTCCGCTGAACGGATGGCCGACGAATTGGCTGACCACGCGTGGTCGATGCGGGACCGTTTCATGAAACTCGACAACCTTGCGGTGGACCAAGCCATCTCATTTGCAGATGATGCGTCGCGCGGAGCCGTGTTGTTGAGTGACACCGGAGACTCCGTCTTGGGCGGCTCCACCGGTGACAGCACGGTGATTCTTCGCGAGCTTCTTGCTTCGAAACTCAAGCATCGCGCGCTCGTGCCTGTCACCGACCCCGTGGTTGCGCGCAACCTCGCGTCAGCCGCGGTTGGATCCACGGTCACGGTGAATTTGGGTGGATGGGCGAATTCGTTCTACTCGCCGGTGACTGTGACGGCAACAGTGAAATCCAAACGATCAGGTTCCGTCACGCTTGACGGGCTTCCGCAAGGATCAGTGGACATGGGCCAGGCTGTGATCTTGGAAACCGAAAAGGTGACGATTCTCGTCACTGAAACGTCAGGTGTCGGTGGCATCCACCCGGGGGTCTACCGCCATCTCGGGATTGAACCTTCCGACTACAAGATGATCGTGATGAAGACCGCATCCAACTTCCAGTACATGCGCGACATCACTACCGCTTTTGTCAGGGTGGCGACTCCCGGACCAACGCAATCTGACGTGCACTCATTGCCCTGGGCGCGGATTCCGCGGCCAATGTACCCATTGGATGTGGTGGAAGACTGGCGGGCATGACCAAACCGTCAGGTACGCCGGTCTCTCTGCGCACACGCCACTGGTACGGCGGTTCCAGTCGTGACAATTACATCCATCGAAGCTGGATGAAGCGCGGGCTGCCTGACGATGTCTTCACGGGCAAGCCGATGATCGGAATCTGCAATTCGGCATCCGACCTGACGCCCTGCAACCAGCATCTTGATGACCTCGCAGAATTCGTCAAGCGGGGCGTGTGGGAAGCGGGTGGGGTGCCCCTTGAGTTTCCGGTTATGTCGCTCGGAGAAACTCAGATTCAGCCCACCGCCGCGCTGCTTCGCAACCTCATGTCGATGGACGTGGAAGAGTCGATTCGCTGCAATCCAATCGATGGAGTCGTGCTGCTCTCGGGATGCGACAAGACCACACCGGCGATGTTGATGGGTGCTGCATCGGTTGACCTTCCGACGATCATGCTCACGGGCGGGCCGATGCTCACGGGTCGTCATCGTGGCGAGCCGCTCGGGTCAGCAACCGACATGTGGCGCATGAGCGAGGAAGTACGGGCGGGAAAGATGAGCCAAGAGGAGTTCATCGCCACCGAGTCGTCAATGACCCGTAGTGCGGGACACTGCAACCCGATGGGAACTGCGTCGACCATGGCATCGATGGCTGAGGCGCTGGGGATGACGTTGCCGCAAAGCGCGTCGATTCCTGCGCCTGATACGCGACGAAAGCAATTGGCGCACCTGACAGGGCGGCGCATCGTGGAGATGGTGCGTGAAGACCTACGCCCAAGTCTGGTAATGACGCGACATGCGTTCGAGAACGCCATCAAAATTCTTTCCCTCACCGGCGGCTCCACCAACGCCGTCATTCACCTGTTGGCGATTGCCGGACGGGTGGGTGTTCCGCTGACGCTGGACGACTTCGACCGAATCGGATCACGCCTTCCGTTGCTCGTTGACATCATGCCGGCAGGGAGTCGATTAATGGACGACTTCTTCGAGGCGGGCGGTATTCCGGCACTCATGGCCGAGGTGGCGTCGATTCTGGACGGCGATGCTCTCACGGTGACTGGTCGACCGATTCGTGAGTCGTGGCAAAGTCGCTCCACCAGTGATTCAACGATGATTCGTTCACTGAGCCAGCCGATTATCGCCGAAGCTGGTATCGCGGTCTTGCGAGGCAACCTGTGCCCGCAGGGCGCGGTAGTCAAGCCGTCGGCGGCGTCGCCGGAGCTGCAGTTGCACACCGGACCGGCGTTGGTCTTTGATTCGATCGAGGATTTCAAGGCGAGAATCGATGATCCGACACTCGATGTCACCCCGGAAACGGTGTTGGTGCTGCGTGGGTGCGGTCCACGCGGCTACCCAGGGATGCCAGAGGTAGGCAACATGCCATTGCCCGAAAAGATGCTGAAGGCGGGCGTTCGCGACATGGTGCGAATTAGTGACGCACGAATGAGTGGTACCGCCTTCGGCACAACTGTGTTGCACGTGGCGCCTGAGTCGACGGCGGGGGGGCCACTTGCATTGGTGCAGACCGGCGACAGCATCACGCTTGACGTTCCGTCACGTCGTCTCACCTTGCACGTGTCCGACGATGAGCTCGCACGACGTCGTGCTCAGTGGCGTGAGCCTGAGCCAATTGCCACCCGAGGCTGGTCGCGCCTGTACATCGATCACGTGATGCAGGCCGATTCGGGATGCGACCTTGATTTTCTGGTGGGATCGAGTGGCTCAAAAGTCACTCGGGAGAGCCACTAAATCGCTGCGAGTGCGGCCTCTGCAATTTCCAACGTCCGATCGATGAATCGGTCATCGTGGGAGATCGAAACGAAGAACAGTCCACGACTGGTAGGGCGAACTCCGCGGTCCTGCAGGGCGTCGAGGAACTTCAACAGTTTCGGCTGATCCGAGTTCTTCGCGAAGTGCTCACGATTCCGCATTTGTTCTTGTACGCCGAAACGCACCTGAAAGAGTGAGCCGGCCACATAGTCCACCGCCAGCCCCTTGCCGTTACCAACTTTTCTCAATCCTTCGACGAGTCGTGCGGTGTGTTTCTGCAGCGACGGGTACGGATTTTCTTCAGTAAGGATTCGCATGGTTTCGACCGCTGCGGCGACCGAGAGGTAACCCGAGTTGTAGGTGCCCGAGTGATTGACTTCACCGCGACCCACAGCCGCCATGAGTTCGCGAGAGGTTCCGATGGCGGCCATTGGATAGCCCGAAGCAATTGCCTTGGCATAGAGCGTGATGTCACCGGTAATGCCGAGATGGCCTTGTGCACCTTGCAACCCGACTCGGAAACCGGTGATGACTTCGTCGATCACCAGGACCGCGCCGTGCTTCTTGCACAGCGCCTTCACTGCTTCGAGGTATCCCGGCTGTGGTGCAATCACCCCGGTATTGCACATGATTGGCTCCATGATCACGCAGGCGATCTGATGGGCGGCGAAGACCTGCTCAACGAGCGAGACATCATTCCACTCGCACATCACGATTTCGCTCGCTGCCGCCACTGACTGTCCTGGTCCAACTGGGGGTGTGCCGAACGGAGTTGGTGCGGCACCCGGACCAACGAGAAGTGGATCAATCCAGCCGTGATAGTGACCTGTGAAGCGGAGGACTTTGGATCTTCCAGTGAACGCCTTCGCGATTCGAACGGCAAGCAAATCCATGTCGGAACCCGCCAAGCCGATTCGGATGTTTTCAATCCATGGAACTGCGCCAATGAGTCGCTCAGCGAATTCAGCTTCCAGTTCATGCTGACCCGCGAAGCACTGTCCCGAAAGCAGGGCTTGCTGAACTGCGGAAAGTACACGCGGATGGTTATGTCCGAGAATCGTGGGTCCCATCCCGGCTGCGTAGTCGATGTATTCATTTCCGTCGATGTCCCAGATCAGCGCACCGTTTGCGCGCGTGAACGTGAGCGGCACAGGGCGACTCATGAGTCGAACGTTGGAGTTCACACCTCCGGCGATGACCCGCGAACGCCGTTCATGTGCAGCAATGCTCTTCGCATAACGCGGTGACAAGTTCTCGGCTGATGACGACAAGGCAATGCTCCTTTTGGTAACGATTCAGTTACCGACTAACAGAACTCTATAATGTTTGGTCTCGTCGGGTCAATCCGAGAAATCAACCGTGTCTCAGCGCTCACTTCCAGACCACTTCGCTGCTGTTGATTCCGCGCAGGCAGCGCCACTGCCTTCAAGTGATTTCGCACCAATCGCATCAATCGCGCAACCCTTACCGCTTCAAAACACCACAATGGTTGCGAACCGGCCGAAGGGAACAAGATGAATCGCGGCGAGATTCTCTACGAGCCGCAGGACGAGGATTCAGCAGTTCGTAGTTTCCTGAATCACATTCAGAACACGGTGACACCGGCGGTCGTTGACTACCCAAGTCTTCATGCGTGGAGCATCACGGATCCCGGCACGTTCTGGAGCCAGATCTCCGAAAGATTCAGGGTCAAATGGCACGCGACGCCCAGCAGTGTCCTGGAGAGGGTCCCTGCCATGCACGGCTCGAGGTGGTGGCGTGACGGCACTCTGAACTTCGCTGAACAGGTGCTGCGAATGGCAGAAGGTCATGAATCCGAAGTGGCAGTCGTCGGATACTCCGACTCACGCGAACGCATCGAGTTGACGTGGTCGCAGCTGCTGAATTTGATCGCGCACTACCAATCGATCCTCGAGTCCGAAGGTTTGGGTACAGGTGACCGGGTTGCTGCGTTCCTGCCGAACATTCCCGAGACGGTTTCGATCTTCCTGGCCTGTGCTGCCCGTGGCATCACATTTTCTTCGTGCCCACCGGAGTTTGGTGAAGATGCTGTGATCAGCCGACTCGGACAGATCGAGCCTGCATTGCTGTTCTACGTCGATCGGTACCACTATGCAAACAAGGAGCACGACAAGACCGAAGTTGTTTCCAGAATTCTGAAGTCACTGCCCTCCGTTCGTGCCGCCCGCCGCGTTGAACTTCTCTCGATCGACGAACTGCAAGGGAACATGCGTGAACGTGGCACTGTAACGGTCACGCCCGTGCCATCAGATCACCCGCTCTATGTTCTCTATTCCTCGGGAACGACCGGTCTTCCCAAACCGATTGTTCTTGGACACGCGGGCATCCTTCACGAACACTTGAAAGTGATGTCTCTGCATCATGATCTGAGTCATGGCGACAAGTTCATGTGGTATTCCACCACCGGATGGGTGATGTGGAATTACCTCGTTTCGGCGCTGCTCGTTGGCTCAACCATCGTGTGTTACGACGGCGACCCGGCATTTCCCGACCTCTCGCGGTTGTGGTCGGTGGCGAGCAGCGAGCGACTCACCATGATTGGCCTCGGCGCCAACTTCATCAACAATTGCCTGAAGTCCGGCCTCCGCCCCCAGGAGCAGTTCGATCTCTCTTCTCTGCGCATCGTCGGCTCGACGGGATCACCACTGGCTGCCGACGGATTCCGATGGGTCAAGGAACACGTCAGCAGACGGGCAGCGGTGCACAGCATCTGTGGCGGCACTGACGTTGGGAGTGCATTCCTCGGGATGTCTCCACTACTGCCGATACGGGCGGGAGAAATGTCGTGCGCGCTGCTCGGTGCTGACGTGCGGGCGCTGCGAAGCGACGGCACCGAATGTGAACCAGGCGAAACTGGCGAACTGGTGATTTCAACTCCGATGCCATCAATGCCGGTTGGTTTCTGGAATGATCCGGACGGCAAACGGTTGAGGTCGTCGTACTTCGAGGATTTCCCGGGCAAATGGCGTCACGGAGATTGGATCACTTTTTTCGACGACGGTACGGCAGTGGTAAGCGGCCGGTCGGATGCCACCTTGAATCGCGGTGGCGTACGCATCGGTACCGCAGAGTTCTACAACGTCATCGAGTCGCTGCCGTTCGTGTTGGACAGCCTGGTGGTGCACTTCGCATCACCCGGTGAAGAGCTCGGGAAATTGCTGCTCTTCGTGCAGCCTCAAGGAGACTTGCTGGGAGAAACTCAACGAACGACTCTTGTAAACGAGTTGCGCACGCGTTTGTCGCCACGTCACGTGCCCGACGACATCTTCGTCGTGCCGTTGATTCCACGCACGCTCTCGGGAAAGAAGCTAGAGATTCCCGTGAAGAAGATCCTGCTTGGCGCCAAGCCCGAAGACGTCTGCTCGCTGGACTCGCTGCTGAACGCCGATGCTCTCGATGCTTTCGTGAGTCTGCGCGACATTCTCCACGGTGGTCAGGGACCCGCGTAGTTGCGCTGGAATCCATCGAACTTGTCGCGCTCGGTGTTGCGAGGTCCTGTCATTTCTCGTTGACAGATGGCGCCGCTATCTCTTGGAGGTACTGATCAATCCAGTTCGGTGAGGCCGCCCGGGCCGAGGGTGCCCGACTTTCGGTACGCATCGAGTTTCGTTCGTGTGTCATCGATGTCGAGGTTGCGCATCGTCAACTGGCCGATGCGATCGGTGGGGCCGAATGCGGCATCTTTGACGCGCTCCATGCTGAGACGTTCGGGTGCATAGGTGATGTTGGGGCCCGTGGTGTCGAGAATCGTGTAGTCGTCGCCGCGGCGCAATTGCAAAGTGACTTCGCCCGACACGAGCGTGCCGACCCACCGAGCCAGTGACTCGCGAAGCATCAGTGACTGCGGGTCGAACCAGCGACCTTCGTACAACAAGCGACCGAGGCGGCGGCCCATCTGGTGGTAATTCTCGAGCGTGTTCTCGTTGTGAATCGCTGTGACGAGACGCTCGTACGCGATGTAGAGCAGCGCCAAGCCCGGCGCTTCGTAGATGCCGCGGCTCTTGGCTTCGATGATGCGGTTCTCGATCTGGTCGCTCATGCCCAGACCGTGGCGCCCGCCAACGGTGTTCGCTTCGCGCACCAGCTCCACCCGCGACGAGAACTCGCGGCCGTTGATTGCGACCGGCCATCCTTCGCGGAAACGCACCCGCACCTCTTCTGGCGCTATCTGCACCTTCGGGTCGTAGTGCGCCACGCCCATAATCGGAGCCACGATGTGCATAGAAGTAGACAGCTCCTCGAGCGACTTTGCTTCGTGCGTCGCACCCCAGATGTTCGCGTCGGTGGAGTACGCCTTCTCCGCGCTGTCGCGGTACGGCAGTTTGTGCTTGGCGAGAAATGCACTCATCTCGGCGCGGCCGCCGAGTTCAGCCACGAACGCGGAGTCGAGCCAGGGCTTGTAGATGCGCAGCGACGGATTAGCGAGCAGCCCGTAGCGGTAGAAGCGCTCGATGTCGTTGCCTTTGTACGTGCTGCCGTCGCCCCAGATGTCGACTTTGTCTTCTTGCATCGCGCGCACGAGCAAGGTGCCGGTGACTGCGCGACCGAGCGGGGTGGTATTGAAATATGTCTTGCCTGCGGTCGTGATGTGGAAGGCTCCGCATTGCAACGCAACCAAGCCTTCGTGCACGAGTTGCTCGACGCACGACACCACACGCGCCACTGATGCGCCGTACTGTTTGGCGCGCTTGGAGACGTCATCCAGGTCGGGTTCGTCGGGTTGGCCGAGATCCGCGGTGTAGGCACACGGCACTGCACCCTTTGACTTCATCCAGGCGACTGCAGCCGAAGTGTCGAGGCCGCCAGAGAACGCAATACCTACCCGCTCGCCGACGGGCAACGAAGTGAGTACCCGAGTCATGGTCGCGGCATCGACAGCGCCGTCACGGGCGTGCCGCCAACGAGACGAGAGAGATAAGGAGAGCGATCGCCGCTACGCCGAATTGCAACGCGGCGACCCCGGGGGAGGCGACCACGTCACCCGTTGCGACTGCCGCCAGCAGTGCCACACAAAAGATGTGAATGAGAATGGTGAACTTGCGCGGGCGCTGCGTAGCAATGAGTGCCACCGCGATGATGATGAACGGGGTGAACCACACGAGCGGGAATTGCGGATCGCCCTCCGGGCCCAGCCACCACGCCGATTTGCCGATGTTGCGGCCCGTGACTGCGATCGCGGCTTGGCAAAAGAGCAGCCCGACCCAACTGATCGTGGCCAGGATGCGCCAAGTGCGATTTGAAGCGCCGACGTTCACCGAGGCAGAGGTGTCGACGTTCACCGAGTCAAGGGTAGTGAGAAAAACCTTCAGAATTCGTGGAAGCAGACGCGCGTAGCCTTAATTCTCAGTGGCGCACTTTTCGAAACTCTCGATCTTCTTCCCAATGTGGAATGAGGAGCAATACATCAACCGAGCGCTGAATGCCGGCCACGGCGTAGCCCGCGAACTCATTGCGTCTGGCGAGATAGCCGACTACGAACTCATCGTGGTGGACGACGCCTCCACGGATGCGACCCCGCGGATCGCTGACGAGGCAGCGGCAACCGACTCGCGTGTCCGGGTCGTGCATCACCCGGTGAATCGGAAACTCGGTGGTTCTATGAAGTCGGGCTTCGCTGCCGCGACGGGGGATGTGATCGTCTACACCGATGCAGACCTTCCTTTTGAGATGCTCGAGCTGCACAAGGCACTCCGCCTCCTGCGTCAATACGAGGCTGACGTGGTCAGTGCATACCGCTTCGACCGAACAGACGAAGGCTGGGTACGCGTGGTGTATTCCGCGTTCTACAACGTGCTCGTTCGGGTGCTCTTCGGTGTTCGAGTACGTGACGTGAACTTTGCGTTCAAAGTTTGCCGAGCTTCGATCTTCAAGAACATCACCCTGAAGAGCGAAGGCTCGTTCATCGACGCCGAGCTCATCGTGCGAGCGAAGAAACTCGGTCATCCGATCGTCCAATTCGGCGTCGACTACTTCCCCCGCACCCGCGGAGTTTCGACCTTGTCGAAGCCCTCGGTCATCGTGAAGATTCTCCGCGAAGCGTTCATGCTTCGTCGCGAGTTGAACGCAATCGCGCCAGCGTCCTCCAAGTAGAGGTCCGACATGCCGACGCCTGGTCAAGCGCCGCAATCACATACACGCACCCTCGGAGTCTCCGCTGCGCTGGTCTTGGTGGTGATGGTGGTCGTCGCCGTCGTCGTGGAGCGTCGAAGTGCACAAAACCAGCTCGACTCGTCGGGTGTCGTCACCACGAGCACGACCAAACCCGTGGCGATATTGCCGCCGATTGGTCGCGACTTGAAAGAAGGTGCAGAAGGTGACGATGTACGTAACCTGCAGACCCGACTGGCGGAGCTGAAGTTCGCACCCGGCCCGATCGACGGCATCTTCGGTCGATCAACGGTGCAGGCGGTGTGGGCGTTCGAAAAACTCGTGATGAAAGTTCCGAGAGCGAAAGCCACCGGGGTCGTCACGCCCGCAATGTGGGAAGTCATGCGCAACGAGGTGCGAATCACGCCGCGACGTCAGGCGGACACTCCGCGCCATGCCGAGGTGTATCTGCCAGAGCAGGTGCTCGTCACATTTCTCGGCGGTCAGCCGACGCTCGTCTCGCACATCTCGAGCGGCGACGGCAAACCGTGGTGCGAAGAAGTGGTGATCGATCCGGGCGAAGAAGGCAACGACAGCCCCGAGCAGCTTGCGGCAGGACTTCCGCTCAAAGTTGGCATCTGCGGGGACTCGGTGACTCCGGCCGGGATCTTCACCTTCTACCGACGCTCATCGGGCACGCGCGAGACGAAACTCGGCACGCTCTACAACCCCGTGTATTTCAACCAAGGCATCGCTGTGCACGGGGCGATCCTCGTGCCGCTCGAACCATCGTCGCATGGCTGCGTGCGCATCCCGATGTCGGTGGCCCAGATATTCCCCGCATTGGTGCAGTTCCGCGATCGCATCTATGTGTTCGACGGAGTGAAGGAACCCGAAGAGTATGGTTCGCCGCTACCGCCTGCCGATCGACCCGACCCCAACTACACGACGGTTCTGACCACGGTGCCGGCGAGTGTGTCAACGACAGTGCCAACGAGCGTCCCGGAATCCACCATCCCCGGAACGACGGTGACACCGACCAGCGTGTCGACTGCGACGACCACTACCGTGCCTGGAAAGGTCAACCCATGAGCATGGAATCCAGGATTCCCTACGACGAGTTCTCGTTCTTCGCCGAGAACATCGCCGAGCACTCGCTTGATGCATCACCAAACCCCGTGGTCGCGCGTGTACGCCTTGCGCTGGAGGACGGCCGGAGCATCAGCGCGCTCAAGTGGGGCAACGGATCGCCGCGAATCGTCTTCGTGCACGGCAGCGCACAGAACGCGCACACATGGGACACCGTCTGCCTTGCGCTCGGCGAGGCGGTGTTGGCGATCGACATGCCCGGGCACGGACACTCCTCGTGGCGCGATGACGGCGACTACTCGCCGAGGTCCGTCGCACTTGATATCGCCCCGATCATCGAGGCGCACGCACCATCTGCGGCTCTCGTTTGTGGAATGTCGCTCGGAGGCCTCTCCACGTTGGCGCTTGCGTACCAGCGACCCGACTTGGTGAACCGATTGATGATGGTCGACATCACTCCGGGAGTGACACCAGAGAAGTCGAAAGCAATAACCGACTTCGTGAACGGCCCGCAGAGTTTTGCCAGTTTCGAAGACTTGCTCGCCCGCACGAAAGAACACAACCCGACACGCAGCGAGTCTTCGTTGCGGCGCGGCATCTTGCACAACGCACGACAAATCGACGATCTGAGTTGGCAGTGGAGGTACGACCGCCGCAGCCATTCACGACGCGAGCCCGGCACGAACGTCGCCGCGGGGATGTGGGAGATGGTCGAACGGCTGCCGTGCCCGCTCACGCTGGTGAGAGGGGGAGTGTCGCCCGTAGTCGATGATGCCGATGTCGCAGAACTGCGTCGTCGCAAACCGGATGCCGTGGTACACGTCGTAGAGGGTGCCGGCCACAGCGTGCAAGGCGACCGGCCCCGCGAACTCGCGGGTCTTGTGCGCAAGGAGTTATAGCGCGCTCGCGCCGCGTGAAATTGCCCGCTCGACTCGGCGACGGCGAGTCTGCTCACCTAGGGTGCGGGGCATGAACCGCCGCCTCGGCCGACCCATTCAGGGCGATGCCGCCGAAACGCGCCAGCGAATCCTCGACGAGGCTCGCCGTGCGTTCACGACGCGCGGCTACGACAACACCACCAACAGAGAGATCGCCAATGGGGCCGGAATCACTGCCGCGGCGATCTATCACTACTTTCCCTCCAAGGTCGACCTCTACGTCGCTGTCTTCGCCGACGTGCAGGCCAAGGTGTTCGACGCATTCGACGCTGCGGTCGCAAGGCGCGAGACGTTCCTCGAACAATTCGACTCCATATTCGACGCAATGTGCGATCTTGGCTGCCACGACCCGATGCTCGCGAGTTTCGTCGTAGGCGTCATCACCGAAGCGAGTCATCACCCAGAGTTGCGTCTGGCATTGGGGAACTTGCCGCCGCGACAGGAGATCTTCCTCTCAAGACTGTGTACGGAGGCCAAGAATCGCGGCGAGCTTCCCGAAGCGTTGCGGGTGCAGTCAGCAGTCGACGCCATGTCGGGCGTGATCGCAGGTTTTTCGCGACTTGCCGTCACGGTTCGCGACAGGGATCGACTGATCGCAGCGGCGAAGGTCTACAAGTCGATGGCACGAAGCGCGCTGTCACGCGCGACTGTCTAGGCCGTTCCGACAGACTTCGCGTCGCTGGTCGCTGTCCGCAGCGTTGCCGAGTCTGAGTTCCGCAAGGTGTCGACGAACGTGCACGCCAAACCGATCCAGACGAGCACAAAACCGGCAAATCGTTCGGCACGCATCTCCTCGCCGTAGGCGAGCCAGCCGAGCAAGAAGTTCACGACGGGAACGATGTATTGCATCGGTCCGATGACGGTGAGCGGAAGTCTTTGCGCCGAGTGGGCAAAGAGCAGGAGTGGCACGGCGGTGATCAACCCCGTGAGAAGAACCAGAAGGATCTCGACTGCCGTAGCGCCGTCAAACATTGGATTCGTTCGAGTGAGGCTCCAGGCGACAAAGAAGCTGGCCGGCACGACCAGCACGACCGTCTCTGCCGTCAAGCTGTCGACCGGACGCAACGACACTTGCTTCTTCAGCAGGCCGTAGAACGCCCATGATGCGGCGATCGCAAGCGCGATGATCGGCGGCCGGCCATATGCGAAGGTGAGCACGATCACAGAAGTCAGCGCAAACCCGAGACCGATCTTTTGCAGCAATCGCAGCGGCTCACGAAGACCGAACACGCCAATCATCGCAGTGAAGAGCGGGGCAATGAAGTAGCCGAGGGCAGTTTCGATCACATGCTCGTTGACCACCGCCCAGACGTAGAGCGTCCAGTTGACGACCAACAAGACCGCGGCAGCGACGATGCGGGCGAGCAGCTTCGAATCATGCAACGCCCGTCCCACCACGCGGAGCCGTTTCTGTGCAGTCACCAAGACGAGGAGTAGCACCATCGCGGTCACGATGCGCCAACCGATCAGATCGAAGGCCTCAAACCCGTCGAGCAGTTTCCAATATGCAGTCAGTGCACCCCAGAGCAGGTAAGCACCGAGGCCGCTCGCGATTCCTTCGCGTGATTCGTGCCGCACATCTTCGTTCATGCCGAAGATCGACACTAATGACACGAGTAGAATGAACGAAGTAATGAGCGGTGCTGGCAGCGTGCCAACCCATCTCGTGGCGCTTGCCAAGTCGTTGAGCGAAAAGACGCTGCGCGAACTGTTCGCTTCCGATTCGAATCGTTCAGTCAGCCTCTCGCGAACAATCACGCTCGGCGATTGCGACCTGATGGTCGACTTCTCCAAGCAGTCGCTCGATGCGGAAGTTCTCGACGCTCTCGTCACGACCGCGCGCGACAAAGGCGTACTTGATCTGCGCAGCAGGATGATTGCCGGTGCCCCGATCAACAACACCGAGAACCGCCCAGTAACCCACGTCGCCATGCGATCGGCAAGCGACGTCACGTCTACCGCGCCGCTGCGCGCCGAAGCCAATCGCTCTCGAAAAGAAATGCGAGAAGTCGTCGCTTCGCTGCCCGCACAGTTCACCCACGTGGTGAACATCGGAATCGGCGGGAGCGACCTCGGCCCCGCCTTGCTATACGACGCACTCTCATCGATGCGCAGACCATTGCGCCACGTGCGATTTGCCTCGAACATCGATCCTGTGGATCTGGATCGCGCGCTCAGTGGGCTGGATGCTCACAGCACCGTCTTTGTGGTGTGTTCGAAGTCGTTCGGCACGAGCGAAACACTGGCCAACGCCCGACGCGCATCAGCGTGGCTCGCCTCGGGTGGGGTCTCCGATGCACGCCAGCACGTCATTGCCGTCACCGCTCGACCAGATCGGGTCGCTGCGAGCGGCGTGCCGGTCGGACGAGTACTCACCATGCCTGAAAGTGTCGGTGGCCGGTACTCCGTCTCCTCCGCGGTGTCGCTCGCGGTGGCCCTTGGCTTTGGCCTCGACGCGTTCGAGGAGGTTCTCGACGGCATGCGGCTCGTTGACGAGCATTTCGTGTCCGCGTCACCGGGCGAGAACATTCCGTTGCTGCACGGTCTGGTGTGGTGGTGGAATTCTGCAGTGCTCGGCCACTCGAGCGTTGCCGTGGTGCCCTACGCCCGGTCGCTCGCCCTGCTGCCGTCGTACCTGGCGCAGTTGATCATGGAGAGCAATGGCAAGTCGGTCGACCGTGACGGCAATCCCGTCGCAGTGAGCAGCCCGGTCGTGTGGGGCGGCACGGGTACGAACGCTCAGCACGCGTTCTTTCAGATGCTGCACCAGGGCACGCACGTGGTGCCGTGCGAGTTCATCGGCCACAGTGCGGCACTCGGCGGGTCGGAAACCGACCACGACACGTTGGTAGCGAACATGATCGCCCAAAGCCAGGCCCTCGCCTTCGGTGTCACACAGAGCGAGGTCGGGGGAGACTCGGGCCTGCGCGCGCACCGTGCCACACCGGGGAACCGCCCGAGCACGACCATGCTGTTCTCGCGGCTCACCCCGCGGGCCATAGGCGCACTCGTTGCCACGTTCGAACACTCAACGTTCGTACAAGGTGTCATGTTCGGGATCAACAGTTTCGACCAGTGGGGTGTCGAACTCGGCAAGCAACTCGCAGCCAAGGTCACAGTGGGCATCAACGGCACACCCGACGGATCCAGCGACTCCTCCACGGCGCTGCTGATCGCGCAACATCGTCGTTGGCGCAACCCGCGATGACTACACTCAAAAATCCCGTGCCGACAAAGGTCAACGCCGCAGAGCGAATGCTCAACTTACTGGCGCTGCTTTCGGTGCGTTCGCAACCGATCACCCTCAAGCAGATTCGCCAGGAACTCCGCGGCCAGTACAGCGACAACGAACAGGCGTCCCGTGCGCAATTTGAGCGCGACAAAAGCGACCTGCGCGACCTCGGTATCCCGATCGAGACAGTCGTGCTCGGTGGTGACCAGGCCGGCGAAACTGCCTACAAGGTGACGCGCAACAATTACGAACTTACCGACGCAAACTTCACACCCGCCGAAGTCGAAGCCCTGCAGATCGCCGCTGCGACGGTGCGACTCGCCGCACGGGAGAGCGAAGTCGCGCTGTGGAAGCTTGGTGCAGAGCGTGTGATGCCGAGCATCGGCCCGCGCGTCACGATCGGCTTTTCTGACCCGCATCTTGAGGTGATTCTCGAAGCCATCGCCAAGCGCGCACCGCTCACGTTCGTGTACAAGGGTGACGAACGGGTGGTCGACGCCTACGGAATGCTCGCCCGCAAAGGCTTCTGGTACTTGGTCGGATTCGACCACCTGCGCAAGGCCCAACGTGTGTTCCGCGTCGATCGCATCGAAGGTGAGGTCGAAGCCGGCAAAGCGAAGTCGTACACGATTCCAAAGGGGCTCAACGTCGCCAGGGCCGTTCCGACTGATCGGCAGATGATGGCGGCCGGCGACTACGAGCACCCGACAGCCAAGGTGTGGGTTGACTCCTCGTTGGTGCGCAACGTGATTCGCGAATTCGGTCGCGAAGTAGTGGTACGCGAGAACCCTGACGGCTCGGCGGTGGTCGAGGTACCGTGCAGCAACAACTACGCGTTCCGACTCTGGTTGTTTGCAATGATGGACAAAGCAGTCGTGCTCGAGCCCCAAGAGGTGCGCGACAACGTCGTTCGTTGGCTTGACGAACTGACGGAGGGTGAGTGATGGTAAAGAAGCGCTCGACCGCCCAAGCCCCGCCGCGCCGCTCGAGCGAAAGACGAAAACCGGGCCGCACAACGCGCACGTCGGGTCGCGCCGCCCCCAAACGCAAAGCAGGTGCGCCCCGTCGCCGCGGGCCGCGCAGCGCATCCGACCGCGTCGCAAGCCTGCTCGTGATTCTCCCGTGGTTGATGAAGCGCAAGCGCGTGCGCCTGAGCACCGTTGCCCAGCAGTTCCGCATGAGCGAAGAAGACCTGGTGGCTGACCTGCAGATGGCGGCGGTGTGCGGCGTGCCGCCCTACACCCCGGATGCTCTTGTCGACGTCTTCATCGATGACGGTTGGGTCGTTGCGGAAATTCCGAAGTTGTTCTCCCGCCCGTTGCGCCTCACGAGTGCCGAGATGTACGCGATCATTGCGATGGTCGATGCGGCACAACGTCTCCCCGGTGCGACTGCGCGCAGCGCCCTGACTTCCGCCGTCTCCAAATTGAAGCGTCTTGCACCGGACCCCGACGAGACAGCGGTGATCATCGACTTGCCCAAAGACCCTCTTCTCGAAGAACTCCAGCACGCGCAACGAGAATCTCTCGAGTTACGCATTGCTTATTTCAATCCGTCACGTTCGGAGACGTCGAATCGCACCATTCGCGTCGGGAAGATCTTCAGCGAACACGGTCACTGGTACGTGCTCGCCGACGACGAAAAATCGGGTGCGATGCGAAATTTCCGTGTCGACAGAATTCAGTCGATTGACCGTACGGGGAAGGTGTACGACCAAGCAGATGTCGCGCGCCGCGCCGAGAGCGAAGCAGACCGCGAGTGGTTCGGCGACGGTCTCGAGACCGTCGCGCTGCGTGTGCGAGACGACGCCTCGTGGATCGCCGAGGCGTACCCGACAGTCTCGCGACGCAAGAACCGTGACGGCTCGATCGATGTGACGCTGCGAATCACCAGCGAGCACTGGTTGTCGAGGTTGCTCCTGCGTGGCGGCAAGAACGTGAACGTGCTCGCGCCGGCGAAACACCAGGGGCTCGCCGCGGCGACCGCGGCGCTAGTTCGCGCAATATACGACTGATCAGCTAGCGCGAAGCGCACGATGATCCGAGGCGCGAAGCGCACAAAGATCCGAGGCGCGAAGTGCAGACTTAGCCGAAGTACGCAGCGAGCTCGCCGTAGGTGTGCACGCGGTGTGCTTCGAGGAGCGACGGTAGTACCGCAGTGGTGAGCAAGGCGTCGGCGAGCGCGTCGTGCGGGCGATCAGTCGATTTGCCATAGCGCGCCGCGACGTCGCGCAGTTTGTGCGACATCGAGCGCTCAGGGTCGAGGCGGCGCGAGAGGTTGAGCGTGCACAGCGGCCCCGTCACCTTGAGGGGTACTTCAAGCCGGGTCGAATCGGAGCGTAGAAATCCAAGATCGAACTTCGCGTTGTGCGCGGTGAATACGCAACCGTCGATGAGCACGTTCATCTTCTCGAGAGCCTCGACCGGCTTCATCCCTTTGCGCAACTGGCGCCGAGTGATGCCGTGCACGTGATAGGCACCCACGTGGCCCAAGCCCCATGTGAGCCTCCTTAGGTAGGTGACGAACTGATGCTCTATGACGCCGTTGCCCAACGCGACGACCACCCCGATTTGCAGCACCCGGTCGTCGTCCGTAGAGAGACCCGTGGTCTCGGTGTCGACGACCGCAAATCGCACGTTCTGAATGGGGGTGCTGGCGTGGTGGGTGCTCATGTCGACTCGCGGTGTGAGGTCACGCCGACGCGGTGACTTCGCGAAGAATTTTGGGGCCCATTCGGCTCGCCGTCAGCGGCCCGAGGATCTTTGCGAGCTGTTCCAGATCGGTGGGTCTCTCGGCGATGATTCGCGAGATCTCGACGTCGCTCAACACCGCCTCAGGCAGAGAAAAATTCGCTCGGGCGATGACGTCGCGCACGAGACGAAGTCGACGCTTGAGATCTTTTTGCGCTGCGACGAGCGGATCGGCAGGGGTCGAGAGACGAGGCAACGAGTTCGGTGCAGCATCCACGAGCTGTTGTGAGCGGCGGCGCACGCTTGGCGGCAGATCGGCAAAGAACGGACTCAACGTTGTGCTGCGATTGTTTCGTCTTCGCGCTCGGGTGACGATGAGTCGATCGGCCGCACGCGTGCACGCCACGTAAGCGAGACGAGCTTCTTCACGTAGCTGGTCTCCGGTCACTGCCGAGGCGTGGGGCAGCAGCCCGCGCTCGACGCCGATGATGACGACTGCGGAGAACTCGCGGCCTTTTGCTGCGTGAAACGTGAGCAACTCGACACCGTAACGCTCTGGCGTGCTTTGGCTGGCGCGCAAAAAGGCGGCGGCGCTGCGACCATCGATTACCGCCTGAGTGCTGCTTCGTAGGTAGGCCTGCAATTGCTCGGCGACGATGCGCTCGTCTTCGTCGGTGGATTCGACGATGACGTCGGCAGCCCAGACCGTGAGATCGTGCCTTGAGCGGCACTCCGCCACTTCATCGATGGCGTTGGCACGCATAGTGCTCGCACGACGAGAGGCGACGGGGATGCCGGCGGCGGTGAGCGAGATCTTGACCGGCTCGAGCAGTTGATGCGTGCGCGCGAGCACGGCGACCGACGGTTCGACACCAGAGCGCACGTGCTGCTCAACGATGCGATGGGCCAGGGCGACTTCGTCGATCTCGTCTTCGACTTCGACGAACTCGACGGGCAGCCCGCTCGTGCGGCGCGATTGCAGTTCGCGGGCACCGTTACTGATGTCGACGGAGGTCGCCACGACGTGGCGTGCGACCTCCAGCACCTCGGGCGTGCATCGGTAGTTGCTGGGGAGGGCGAGCACCGTCGGGCGAGAGAGTGCGTCTGCAAGGCTGCCGAAGAGAGCCGGGTCGGCGCCGTTCCAGCCGTAGATGGCTTGCAGAGGGTCGCCGACGATGAAGACGTCTTCGCGGTCGCCGCGCAGCGCCTCGAAGAACGCGAATTGCAACGGGTTCATGTCTTGGGCTTCGTCGACGAACAGATGCCTGAAGCGAAAGCGCGTAGCACTCGCAAAATCTGCGCGGTCGTGGAGTGCGCGGGTAGCAAGTTTGATGAGATCGTCAAGGTCTGCCAGGCCGCGCTTGGTTTTCAGTTGCTCGTACGCCGAGTAAGCAGACGCCACCCTTTGCGCATCGACCGGCGTCGTTCGATTGAGTCGCTGGGTCTCGCGTACATAGCGCTCGGGGGTGATTGTGCGGGCGTGCGCCCAGTCGATCTCTGCGAGCACTGCTTGCGTGTTTCTACCGAACGATGCTTCGCCCACGGCTTGGTTGAGAAGCGAGATGCGATTGCCGACGATATTCGGCACGACCGCCGAGGTGTCGCTTGCTCTGCGCCGCAGCAAGGCGAGCGCAACGGCGTGGAAGGTGCCGATGGTGGGCTGGTCGACGTCGCCCGGACGGTCGTGGCGGGTCACACCGAGCGCGCGGAGACGTCGGCGCATCTCGGCTGCTGCCTCGCGAGTGAACGTAATCGCAAGCACTCGTGCCGGATCGACATCACCCTGGGCGATGCGCCATGCAATTCGATGCGTGAGCACGCGCGTCTTGCCTGAGCCAGCTCCGGCGTGCACGATGGTGGCGGTCGGGGCGCAGGTGACGGCGCGTTGCTGGTCTTCGTCGAGGTCGGCGAGCAGCGCCTCTGGGTTCACGGCTGGCAGGCTACGACAGTGGTGCTACGAGATGGTCACGAGAGACGCACCGTCGGCGGCTCGCACGCGGATGCCGCCCGATGCCGCGCACAACGGGGCTGACAAATCGGTGTCGAATTCGGCAAGCACCACGATGCAGCCGCCGAATCCTCCGCCTGTCATTCGCGCACCGTGCACACCAGGCACTCGGGAATATGCGTTGACAGCTTCGTCCATCTTCTTTGTCGAAGTCTGAAAGTCGCGGCTCAGGCTGTGATGGCTCGCGTACATGAGGCGACCGGCCTTTTGTATGTCGCCCGACGTGAGTGCCGAGGCAAAATCTTGCACGCGCTGATTCTCGGTCACGACGTGCCGGGCGCGCGAGCGGATGAGCGGGTCGACGATGCGTTCGACCGCATCATCGTCGGCTGAACGCAGCGGACCAATCTCTCTTTCGGCGCTTGCACATTGTGCGACGCGAGCGGGGTACTCGCTGCCATCGAGCGTGCGCGAAGAGATCTCCACCACCCATACTGAGACCGAGTCAGGCAGGCGAATCGGCGTGACGTCGAGGGTGTGGCAATCAATGAGCAGTGCGTGGTCGCGCACGCCGGCGACCGAGGTGAGCTGGTCCATGATTCCGCAGGGCACCGCAGTGGCGAGGTGTTCGGCGCGACGGCACACGGCGGCCACGGTCGAGGAGTCGGCGTCGATCCCGAACGCCAGTGCAGACGCCACTTCGAGCGCGGCGCTCGACGACAAACCGCCACCAATCGGCACGGACGTCGATACACGACCGCGGAAACCGCGAGGTTTCATGCCTCGTTCTGTCATCGCTGCCGCGACACCAGCGACGTAGCGGCCCCACGCCGGCGTCACCTTCTCCGGCGACGTGACCGGCAGCTTGAACGAGACGACGCCGTCAAAGTCGTCGCTCGCGATGGTGACGGTGTCAGTTTCGGCACCAGCGTCGGCACTAGTCGCCGCCGCACCTGCTGCGTCGTCGCCGAAAACGATCGTGGTGGCGCGATCGATGGCCATCGGTAATACGAGCCCGCCCGTGTAGTCGGTGTGATCACCGATGAGATTTACGCGACCGGGCGCGCGCGCGACTCGCGGCACGGCGAAACGCTACCGTGAATGCATGCCAAGCGCCGTAGTTAACAAGTGGGAAACCATCCCGATCGAGATCGAATACGACACGTTCGGCAAGAGCAGCAACCCGGCGTTGTTGCTCATCATGGGTTTCGGTGCGCAAATGGTGGCGTGGGACTCTGCATTTGCGCAGATGCTCGCTGACCGTGGTCTCTACGTCATTCGATTCGACAATCGTGACTGCGGCCTCTCCACGAAACTCGACGGTGTCGCAGTGGACACCGACAAGGTAATCACCGCGGCGTTGCTTGAACAACCCATCCCGCCGGTGCCGTACACGCTCTCTGATATGGCCAACGATGCGCGCGGACTTCTCGACCATCTCGGCATCGAGAGGGCCCACATCATGGGCGCGTCGATGGGCGGCATGATCGCGCAAGTGTTCGCTATCGAGAACCCGGGCCGCACCATCTCGCTTATCTCCGTGATGTCGATGCCCGGCGAACCCGAGACGATGCAGTCGACGCCCGAGGCGATGACGGCACTCATGTCGATTCCACCGTCGGATCGCGCGGGGTTCATCGAGCATTCGCTCGTGTACCAGGCGTTCCAGTCAAAGAAGTACCGGGACGACGACCTCTCGCGCAAGAACGCCGCCCGCGATTATGACCGCTCGTTCTACCCGCAAGGTTCACCGCGACAACTCGCGGCCATTTACGCAAGCGGACGTCGAACCGAAGCTCTGGCTGCGCTGCGCGTGCCCACTCTGGTGCTGCACGGAACGCAAGACACGCTCATTTCGCCGGTCGCGGCGAAGCGCACCGCGGAGATCATCCCAGGTTCGCAATTGGTGATGTTCGACGACATGGGTCACGACCTACCGCAGCCGCTCTGGCCGAGGTTCGTCGACACGATCGCGAACTTCGTCGCCAAGAATAAGTAGGTCGGCGTGGCTGGCCCGCTCGACGGCATTCGAATCGTCGAGATTGCAGGCATCGGGCCGGGTCCATTCGCCGCGATGATGCTTGCTGACATGGGCGCAGAAGTCGTGCGCGTCGAGCGAGCACAGTCTGTTAGCGCGGGGGTGAGTGGGGCGCACTGGGACGTGCTGCTGCGCGGTCGTCGCAATGTCGCCCTCGATTTGAAGCATCCCGACGGTGCGTCCACCTTGTTGCAAATTGTCGAACGTGCCGACGCTTTGATCGAAGGCTTCCGGCCCGGTGTGATGGAACGACTCGGCATCGGACCTGATCAATGCCTGGCACGAAATCCCAAACTCGTCTTTGGCCGAATGACGGGTTGGGGTCAAAGCGGCCCTTACGCCAACGCCGCGGGTCACGACATCAACTACATCGCCCTCGCCGGTGCACTGGCGCACTTCGGTCGAGCAGGTGAGGCGCCGACGCCTCCTCTCAACATGGTGGGTGACTTCGGCGGCGGCGGAATGTTGCTTGCCTACGGCGTCGTCTGTGCGCTCCTTGAATCGCAACGGTCGGGGAAGGGTCAGGTCGTCGATGCCGCGATGGTCGATGGCTCGGCGGTGCTGATGAGCATGTTCTGGGCTTTCAAGAACATCGGCATGTTCGACGAGAACGCGCGCGGCACGAACCTTCTCGACACAGGTGCGCACTTCTACGACGTGTTCGAGTGCGCCGACGGTGAGTGGGTGTCGATCGGTTCGATCGAGCCGCAGTTCTACGCGTTGCTGCTGGAGAAGACGGGTCTCGCCGGTGACAGCGACCTCTCCGCCCAAATGGATCGCACGAAGTGGCCGATGCTGAAGCAAAAACTGGCGAAGGTCTTCCGCACCAAAACGCGCACGCAGTGGAACGCGATCATGGAGGGCACCGACGTGTGTTACGCGCCGGTCCTGCGCATGAGCGAGGCAGCCGCGCACCCGCACAATCGTGAGCGCCGCACCTTCGTCGACGTCGCCGGCGTCACCCAGCCTGCACCAGCACCGAGATTCTCGCGCTCGTCCACGTCGACACCACAACCACCCGCGCACGCCGGTCAGCACACGCGCGCCGTGCTTGCCGACTGGGGTGTCGATGCTGCTCGCATCGATGCGCTGCTTGCATCCGGCGCGGCAAAGCAGGCCTAGAGCCTCATGGCGACGATCGTCTTCTTGCACGCGCACCCCGACGATGAGTGCCTCATCAGCGGTGGCACCATCGCGAAATATTCCGCATCTGGGCACCGCCTTGTGCTCGTGACCGCGACCGATGGTCGCCACGGCGAGCGACCGGCAGGGATAACGACGCCTGAAGAGCTGTTCGAGCGACGCCGTTCTGAATTGGCGACGGCGATTTCAGTGCTCGGTGTCGCTCGCCACGAGTGGCTGGGTTACGTCGACAGCGGGATGACGGGCTGGCCGCAGAACAGCGATCCCGGGGCTTTCATCCGCTCCGAGGTCAATGAAGCTGCGGTGAAGTTCGCGCGAATCGTCGAGGAAGAAAGAAGGAAGGCTGATCGACTGGTGCTCGTCGGGTACGACTGGCACGGGAACTACGGTCACCCTGATCACATTCACGTTCACAAAGTGGCGCGCCGAACCGCCGCGATGACAGGAATCGCCGATCTCTTCGAAGTCACTCTCAATCGCGATTTTTACGTGGCTGCGTTCGAGTGGTCGAAGAACAATGGGGGAGACAACGACTTCGATCCGCGCGAACCCGCCGACGACGGCAATCCGATGGGCGAACCGGAGTCGAGCATCACGCACCACATCGACGTCTCTCAGCACGTCGATGCCAAGCGTCGGGCCATCGCATCGCATGCCAGCCAGGCAAATGACACCGGCTTTGCAACCGAGATGTCCGAAGAGTCGTTCCTGCGAGCGTTCGGCACCGAGTGGTTCATCAAAGTCGGCGAACCTGCACCGTCACGCCGCACCACGTTGCTGGACTAGCCACTTGACGACACTCGGCTCGCGCAGACACTGACCACATGGCGAAGCTCTATCTCGTGCGCCACGGTCGCGCCGCTGCGGGGTGGAACACCGCGATGGATCCTCCGCTCGACGACCTCGGACGCGAGCAGGCTGCGGCTGCCGCAGCGAAACTCGTGGTTCGATTGCAAGACACGAAGTGGAGCATTACCGACATCGACGCACTGACGAGCCCGCTGCTGCGTTGTCGGCAAACTGCCGAGGCGTTCGAGAAAGCGGCGGGGATGACCGCACGAGTTGAGCCGCGAATTGCCGAGATTCCCTCGCCAGGCGGTGTGGAGATGGGAGATCGAGTCACGTGGTTGCGTCGTGCGATGCAAGGCACCTGGTCGGAGCTCGTGCAGCGCGACGGCAATGTTTACGGCGACTTTCGGCGCACACTCGTGCGCTGGGCAGGCGGGATTCGCAAGGACACGGTCGCGTTCTCGCACTTCGTTGCCATCAACGCGCTCATCGGTGCGGCACTCGATGACGATCGGCTCGTCATTCGAAGCGTCGACAACGCGTCAATCACGGTCATCGACGTCGCACATGATGGCTCGCTCTCGCTCGTTGAAGGTGGCGCCGAAGCGAACACGCTCATTCGCTGAGCTTTCGCTGTTCGTTCGGTAGATTCGTCAGATGATGTCGGTGGTGATTGCTTCGACGTTGACCGAGCTGCACAACGGTTTTGCATGGGTAGTCATTCTCAGCAATGCGATGGCCGGCGTGTGGTCGCTCGCAGCGCACAGGGTGACCTCGCTTCGAATGCGGGCGATGTGGTGGTTCACGACGCTTGCGCAACTGACGGTCTTCGTGCAGGTGGCACTCGGCGTCGCAATGGTGAACATAGAGAATCTGGTGTTCCCGCAGTTTCACGCCTTCTACGGATTCGTCGGCATCATCGCGGTGGCAATCATTTATTCGTACCGCGCGCAGTTGAAGTCGAAGGTCTACTTGCTGTACGGCTTCGGCGGCCTCTTCATCATGGGGCTCGGCATCCGCGCGATGCTCGTCGGCCAGGGCTAGGCGGCAAGTTCGCGCTCGAGTGTCGCGAGCGCGGTGTGCAGTTCGGTTGGCACGTGCCCGTCGAACGACGCGTAGTGCTGCTTGATTTGCTCGATGGCGTCGCTCCAGCCTGCGACGTCAACCGAGAGAATCTCCTCGAGATCGTGCTTTGGAACGTCGAGGGCAGAAGTGTCGATTGCGCTCGTCGGGGGCAAGAGGCCGATCGGCGTGCGCTGCGCCTCGGACTTGCCGTCGACGCGCTCGAACACCCACTTCAACACTCGTGAGTTCTCGCCGAAACCCGGCCACAAGAACCTGCCGTCCTCACTGCGGCGGAACCAATTGACGAAGAAGATCTTCGGCAGCTTGCTCGCGTCCGACTTTTTGCCGATGCGCAGCCAGTGGGCGAAATAGTCGCCCATGTTGTAGCCGCAAAACGGCAACATCGCCATCGGGTCGAAACGCAATTTGCCGACCGCTCCACCAGCGGCGGCGGTGGTCTCGCTCGCCATGATCGATCCGAGGAACACACCGTGGTTCCAATCGAACGACTCCGTCACGAGCGGCACCGTGGTGCGGCGGCGACCACCAAAGAGGATCGCCGAGATCGGCACACCTTTCGGGTCTTGCCATTCTGGCGCGATTGCGGGGCACTGCGACGCCGGCGCCGTGAACCTCGCGTTCGGGTGCGCTGCGGGTGTCGTGGTCTCAGGAGTCCACGTGTTGTTCTTCCAGTCGGTTGCTCGCGCCGGCGGTTCGTCGGTCATGCCTTCCCACCACACGTCTCCGTCGCCAGTGATCGCGGTGTTCGTGAAGAGGCAATTCGCATGTAGCGTCGCCATCGCGTTCGGGTTGGTCTTCCAACCGGTGTTCGGCGCAACACCGAAGAAACCTGCCTCGGGGTTGATGGCATAGAGGCGTCCGTCTTCGCCGAACTTCATCCAGCAGATGTCGTCGCCGATGGTCTCGACCCTCCAGCCCTTCACGGTCGGCACCAGCATCGCCAAGTTGGTCTTGCCGCACGCCGAAGGGAAGGCGCCGGCGATGTACTTCACGTCACCCGCAGGGTTGGTGAGTTTCATGATCAGCATGTGCTCGGCGAGCCAGCCGTCGTCGCGCGCCATCACTGAGGCAATTCGCAGCGCGAAACACTTCTTGCCGAGCAGCGCATTGCCGCCGTAACCCGAACCATACGACCAAATTTCGCGCGTCTCGGGGAAGTGCACGATGTACTTGTTGTCGGGATTGCACGGCCATGCGACGTCTTTTTGGCCTGGTGCGAGAGGCGCCCCCACCGAGTGCACGCACGGCACCCACTCCCCGTTGCCGAGCACGTCGAGCGCACCCTGGCCCATGCGCGTCATGATGCGCATGCTCACTGCGACATAGGCGGAGTCGGTGAGCTGCACGCCGATGTGGGCGATTTTCGACCCGAGCGGACCCATGCTGAAAGGAACGACGTACAACGTGCGGCCGCGCATCGCGCCGGTGTAGAGCGCAGTGAGCTCTTTGCGCATCTCTGCTGGTGCCCGCCAGTTGTTGTTCGGGCCTGCGTCGACTTGCCGCTCGGAACAGATGAAGGTGCGGTCTTCGACTCGTGCGACGTCACCTGGATCGCTGTGCGCCCAGTACGAGTTCGGGCGCTTCTCGTCATCGAGCTTGGTGAAGGTTCCGGCGGCGACGAGCTCGCCGCACAGGCGGTCGTATTCTTCTTGCGAGCCGTCGCACCAGTGCACCGCAGATGGCTGCAGGATTTTCGACCACTCATCTACCCACTTGTGGAGCCGAGCGTTGTTCGAAAGTGCCATCGTCACCATGGAGTTCCCACTTTGCTCGGGTCAGTAACCCGGTGTGCCCATGTCTCTTTCAGAGCCGATGCGCAACTGCGCCGCGCGACCCGCGGCGTCGACGGAGAAGTTGACTCGTTGTCCTTGGCGCAACATGCGGAAGATCGAGCCTTCCAGTGCATGCGGTGCGAGTTCGTACTCGCTCAAGTCGGTGTCGCGAACGATGACTCCGTCGCCCGTCGCGGGGTTGTACGCCTTGACGACGCCTTGCATGACGCCTCAAAGTATCACAGGTAGCCTTTTTTCGTGCCCGTCCTAGAACAACTGGGGCCAGATGCCTTGCGTCACACGTTGGTGACCTATCGAAACACGCTGAAGCGGCATCAAGCCGACCTCAACAAACTGAACGTGTATCCGGTGCCCGACGGCGACACCGGCACCAACATGGCGCGCACCCTCGACGCGGTGGTTGCGGAGCTTGACAAGCGGCCAGGCGAGCTCGAAGAAACCTGCAATGCAATCAGTCACGGCTCGCTCATGGGTGCGCGTGGCAATAGCGGTGTCATTCTGAGCCAGATTCTCCGCGGTCTTGCATCGACGCTCAAGTCGGCACGAGAAATGGGGGCGCCGAAAGTCGCGGAGGCTCTCAAAGCTGCCTCGGCAGCCGCGTACCAATCCGTGTTGAAGCCGATTGAAGGCACCATTCTCACGGTCGTGCGCGAGTCGGCTGACGCTGCAGTGCGGGCTGCGAGTGACGGTGCGACTCTGGCCGCGATGTTGCGCGTCGCGCGGGCGGCGGGTCGCGAATCGCTCGCCAACACGCCCGAATTGTTGCCGGTCTTGAAAGACGCGGGAGTCGTCGATGCAGGCGGCGCAGGCTTCCTGCTCTTGCTCGACTCGGCATTGCACGTCGTCGACGGCGAGCCGCTTCCCGAACCAGAGAACATCGCCGGGCCGAACACCGAGCAGTTGCTTGCGGTCATGAAGCGCGGCGATGACACCTCCGCGAGCGGCACAGTCGACGTCAGCGAACTGCGCTACGAAGTGATGTTCTTGCTGGAGATCGACGACACAAAGTCGAAGGCATTCATGCAGAAGTGGGGAGAAGTCGGCGACTCGATCGTCGTGGTCGGTGGCGAGGGACTATTCAACTGCCATATCCACACCAACGACATCGGCGCAGCCATCGAAGCTCCGATCGGTCTCGGCGGTCGCCCGCACCAGATCCGCGTCACGGACCTGTTCGAAGAAGTCGCAGAAGAGCACGAGAAGCGCGAGTCGCTCATCGGTGCTCCGACAAGCGCGGTCGCGGCTGCTCATGGTGGGAAGCCAAGTTTCAAGACGCATGCAGCCCTGCCAGAAGTCACCTGCGCGGTGGTTGCCGTCGCGAGCGGAGACGGAATCGCAGAGTTGTTCGGCAACCTCGGCGTGCACGGCGTCGTCACTGGCGGTCAGACACTGAACCCATCCACTCAAGAGCTGCTTGATGCGGTGGAACATATGAATGCCCAGCAGGTGGTGATCCTGCCGAACAACAAGAACATCATCCCAGTCGCGCGTCAGGTGGACGGCCTCACGAAGAAAGAAGTTCGCGTGGTGCCGACTTGCTCGATGCCCGAGGCGCTCGCCGCGCTCGTCGCTTACGACCCCGAGGCGTCGGCCGAACACAACGGAAACGAAATGGCCAAGGCTGCCGCCGCCGTCGTGACGGGTGAGGTCACTACCGCGGTCCGCGATACGAAGACTGAAGCCGGCGCGGTCAATGCGGGGGATTCCATTGGGCTCGTGAGGGGCGACGGCATCGTCGCCGTTTCTGCAGACGTCTTCGAGTGCGCGACTGCGTTGTTGAAGCACATCGTGTCGGCTGATCGCGAACTGCTCACGATCATCGTCGGCAAGGACGCAAAGTCGACGACCACGGAGAGGATCGTCGAGTGGGCGGGCGAGCACTTCCCGGCGCTCGCCTGTGAGGTGCATCGCGGTGGACAGCCGTTGTACCCGTATCTCTTCGGCGTGGAGTAACTTCAGCGCGGCATGGCCGAGGCCCCGCTCACGTACCGCGACCTCGCGTCGATCGACATTTCCAAGATCAAGGGCGTCGGCGACAAACGACGCGACGCTTTGCATGAAGCCGGCATCTCGAACGTTCTCGACCTGCTCACGACGTATCCGCGCCGTTACGTCGACCGCACCAATGAATCGCACGTCGAAGACCTCGTCGAGGGCGTCGAAACCGTCGTTCTGGTGAGGGTACGCAGCGTCCGCCGAGTACCTCTGCGAAGCCGACGAAGCATGGTGACTGCGATGGTCGGCGATGCGACTGGCATCTTTGGGCTCACGTTCTTCAACCAGCCGTGGCGCGAACGACAGTTGAAGACCGACAAAGAAATCGCCGTGTTCGGCAAGCCCGAGCGCTTTCGTGGCAAGTTGCAAATGACCAACCCGCTCGTCGACATCGTCGGGAACCGCACAGGTCGAGTCGTGCCGATCTACCCGCAGAGCGAAAAGTTGAGCGTCACCACCTGGGAACTGACTGGCTGGATGGAGAATGCGATAGAGCGTGCGGCACCGCGCACAATTTCTGATCCGTTGCCCGAAGATCTCCGCGCACGCCTCGGACTGATGTCCCGCAACGATGCACTCTCGACCATCCATTTTCCGGAGAGCATCGTCGAGAAAGAACAGGCTCGCGAACGCTTGGCATTCGACGAGTTGTTGCGCGTGCAGCTGGTGTTGGTCGGCCGTAAGAAAGCGTTCGAGCGAGACAACACCGGGTTGCAGCACGACATGAGCGGCGCGATGCAGCGGGCGTTCCTGGGGGCCCTGCCGTTTCCGCTCACCGCCGCGCAGCGCCGAGTCATCGACGAGGTGAACGCGGATCTTGCCACCGCGGTACCGATGCACCGACTGCTCCAAGGTGACGTGGGCAGCGGCAAGACGGTGGTGGCGGTCGCGGCGATGTTGGTCGCGGTGCAGGGCGGTCACCAAGGTGCCTTGATGGCGCCGACAGAAGTTCTCGCCGAGCAGCATTACGCGGGCATTCGGGCGTTGCTCGATGATCTACGTGTGCCCGACGAGGGCAACCTCTTTGGCGAACGAAACCTGCGGGTCGAGCTGCTCACCGGGAGAGTGACGGGAGAGCGGCGCCGAGAAGTGCTCGCCGACCTCGCTTCGGGCGATATCGACATCGTCATCGGCACGCATGCGTTGATTCAAGATGGAGTGGAGTTCTCGTCGCTCGGCGTCGTGGTAATCGACGAGCAGCATCGCTTCGGCGTCGAGCAGCGCGCCGCGTTGCGCGGCAAGGGCGCCGGGAAAAAACACACCACACCAGACGTGCTGGTGATGACGGCGACGCCGATCCCGCGAACCGCGGCACTCACGAACTACGGCGATCTCGAGGTGAGCGTTCTTGACGAACTGCCGCCGGGTCGAACCCCGATCAAGACCATCGCCGTGAGCGACGACGAAGCGCGCACCCGCATGTGGGCGGCCGTACGCGAGGCCCTCGATGCAGGGCAGCAGGCCTACGTGGTGTGTCCGATGATCGCCGAGAGCGACAAGTTGGAGGTCGCGGCCGCCGAAGAGATCCACGAGCGGCTTCGCTCCAGCGAATTGCGCGA
>JBEGRF010000023.1:0-2958 GCA_041180605.1 Actinomycetota bacterium
CACGATGAGATCGGCCATCGACACTTGCGCGCCCTTCTTGTTGCTGGCGTTGAACGCGTCGCGGACCTTCTCCAGTGCCTTCAGCACCTTCTGCAGCTCTGCGGGCTCGTTGACTTCCCACATGTTCTGCGGAGCAAGACGGATGCGAGCGCCGTTGGCGCCGCCGCGCTTGTCGGTGCCGCGGAAGGTGGAAGCCGACGCCCAGGCCGTCTTCACCAACTGCGACACGCTCAAGCCCGACTTCAACACGCGACGCTTCAGGTTCTTCACGTCAGAAGAAGTGAGACGCTTGCCGGTCGCCTTCGGAACCGGATCTTGCCAGATCAGTTCCTCGCTTGGCACCAACTTGCCGAGGTAACGGGCCTTCGGTCCCATGTCTCGGTGCGTGAGCTTGAACCACGCGCGCGCGAAGGCATCTTCGAATGCGGCGTGATCCGTGCGGAACCGCTTGGAGATCTTCGCGTACGCCGGGTCGAGCTTGAGCGCCAAGTCGGCCGTCGTCATGATCGGCTGATGCGTGCGGTTCGGGTCGTGCGCATCCGGCACCACCTTGAGCGCGCCGTTCTTCGGCACCCACTGGTTTGCGCCAGCTGGGCTCTTGGTGAGCTCCCACTCGTGGTCGAGCAAGATGGCGAAGTAGTCGTCATCCCACTTGATCGGGTTGCGAGTCCACGCGCCTTCGATGCCGCTCGTGATGGTGTTGACACCACTGCCACTGCCCAGCGAGTTGCGCCAGCCGAGGCCCTGCTCCTGGATCGGAGCACCTTCCGGCTCGCGGCCCACGTATTGCGCGGGGTTGCCCGCACCGTGCGCCTTGCCGAACGTGTGGCCGCCGGCGACGAGAGCGACGGTTTCTTCGTCGTTCATCGCCATGCGGGCGAACGTCTCGCGGATGTCCTTTGCTGACGCGAGCGGATCTGGGTTGCCGTTCGGGCCTTCGGGGTTCACGTAGATGAGACCCATCTGCACTGCGCCGAGCGGCTCGTCGAGCACTCGGTCGCCCTTGTAACGCTCGTCGCCGAGCCACGTGGTCTCTGCACCCCAGTAGGTGTCGTCTGGCTCGTACACGTCGGCGCGACCGCCGGCGAAACCGAACGTCTTGAAGCCCATCGACTCGAGCGCGACGTTGCCCGTCAAGACGAACAGGTCAGCCCACGAGATCGACTTGCCGTACTTCTGCTTGATCGGCCAGAGCAAGCGGCGTGCCTTGTCGAGGTTGCCGTTGTCGGGCCAGGAGTTCGTCGGCGCGAAACGGTGCATGCCGGTGCCTGCGCCGCCACGACCGTCGGTGATGCGGTAGGTGCCAGCTGCGTGCCACGCCATGCGAATGAAGAACGGACCGTAGTGGCCGTAGTCGGCGGGCCACCACTCTTGCGAGTTGGTCATCAACTTCTTCAGGTCTTTCACGACTGCGCTGAGGTTGAGTTTCTTGAACTCTTTCGCGTAGTCGAAGGTCGGGTCCATCGGGTCGCCGACTTCGGGGTTGTTGTGCAACACACGAATGTTGAGCTGGTTGGGCCACCAGTCTTTGTTCGTCGGGGCCATCTTGTTGTCGGTGACGGCACCGGTGAACGGGCACTTGCCAGCGGGTGCGCTGGATGCCGTCTTCGGGTTGTTCTGGATGTCTGTCATGGGATTACTTGCCTTTCTTGATGTTGGATGTTGTGGTTGTAGTGGAACGTGCAGTCTTGCGGGGTGTGCGCTTGTTGGCGCGGGGCGTGCGGCGTGCGCTCTTTGGCTGCGTGCGGCGACCTGAGGTGCTGGTGCACGCCGGGCACGTGCCCCAGTGCGAGACGTCGGCTTCGTCGATGCGATACCCGTGGTCTTGCGACGCGGTGAGGCACGGACGATGGCCCACTGCACAGTCGACGTCGGCAACTGCACCGCACGAGCGGCACACCACGTGATGGTGGTTGTCGCCGACG
Source organism: Actinomycetota bacterium (assembly GCA_041180605.1). Classification (GTDB taxonomy): domain Bacteria; phylum Actinomycetota; class Acidimicrobiia; order Acidimicrobiales; family Ilumatobacteraceae; genus F1-60-MAGs027. The sequence goes on from JBEGRF010000023.1 coordinate 1,926, forward strand.
CGATCTTCGTAACGGGCGACGGAGCCGATTGGTTGGATCTTGCGCAACACTCCGCGCTCGACCATCGCGGCAAGCGTGTCGTACACCGACTGTCGCGAGATGGTGCCGATGTCATGAGCCGCGTCGGTCGCCACTTCGTCGGCGGTGGCGTGCGGGCGGCCGTGCACGGCCCGCAACACGGCGAGACGCTGCGCCGTCACCGGCATGTGGTGCGCGCGCAGGGTGCCCGCGGGGTCAAAATGCATGGCCAAACCATAGCACAGTTTTGGACTTATCCCAAACTCTGATTCAGTACAAACCTATGGGCTGGGGCGGGGGGGTTGGCCGGGGGGTCAGTCGGTGCCGGGGCGGCGGGTGAACTCGGCGTTCGGGTCGCCTTTGTAGTTCGACGGCAACGTGGCGCGCAGCTCGGCCTCGGTGGGCTCGCGGTGCTCGCGCGCCTCGGGCGGCAGCAAGTTGCTGATCGCCGACATGATGCGCACGGTGTTTTCGTCGGCGAGTTGGTTGGCGGCCGCCTGTGCGGCTTCGCGAGCGGCATCGGTTTGCGACGGCGAGCCGGCACCTTCGGCGCCGTCGCGGCGCAGCGCGACTTCGTTGCCGACGGTGATCGTCACGCGCGGAGGGCTCGCCACATTCCACACCATCGGCAGTTGCGAATTGCGCGGCCACACGCGCTCCGTGCCCCACAGACCGAGCGGTATCACTGGCGCACCGCTCATCACTGCGAGACGTGCCGCACCCCAGCGACCCTTGAGTACGGGGTCGAAGAATGCGCGCCCGCGCGGAATGGTGCCTTGCGGCATGATCGCCACCATCTCCCCCGCACGCAATGCGGCGAGCGCAGACTCAATTGGTGCGTCGCTGCCCGTGCCGCGATCGACTCGAATACCGCCGAGTGCCGCGGCGAGTTGCCCGATGACCGGCGCATCGAACACTTCTTTCTTGCCCAAGAAGCGCACGGTGCGATTCGTCTTGCCGACGGTGAGCGACACCGCGAACACGTCGAAGTAACTGCGATGGTTGCCGACGAGGA
>JBEGRF010000024.1:0-41032 GCA_041180605.1 Actinomycetota bacterium
TCGTGAAGGGCTCGGCGGTGTGCGAATTGAGGACCTCGTGGTCGTCACTGACACCGGCTGCGACATACTCACCGCATCACCAAAGGACATCTCGTGCCTGCAATTAGCACCAACGAACTGAGGAACGGCGTCACGCTCGAGCTCGACAAGGGGCTCTTCAACGTCGTCGAATTCCAGCACGTGAAGCCGGGCAAGGGCGGAGCATTCGTGCGCACGAAACTGCGCAACATGCGCACCGGTGCAGTCATCGAGCGCACGTTCAATGCCGGCGTGCGCGTGGAGCAGGCCATCATTGACCGACGCGACATGCAGTTTCTCTACAAAGAAGGCGATGACTTCGTCTTCATGGATACCGATACCTACGAGCAGATCAACGTGAATCCGGTCGCGCTCGGCGACGCGGCCGACTACCTCGTCGAGTCCGCGACTGCGCAGATTGCACTCTTCGGCAGCGAGATCGTCGCTGTGGAGATACCCGCGTCGGTTGAACTCACCATTGCGCAAACCGAACCGGGTATCCAAGGAGATCGAGTGTCTGGGGCACGCAAACCAGCGACGTTGCAGACAGGCAAGGTCATCCAGGTTCCGCTCTTCGTGAACATCGGCGACAAGGTGAAGGTCGACACTCGCACCGGCGACTACATCACGCGAGTCTGAGGCGGGACCTCTCTTGTCCGACGAAGAGGTGAGGCCTCCCGCGACGGACGAAGACGATTGGAATCGCGACTTCGACCCGCGCTCCGATGCCCGTGAACGCGCGCTCAACGTGCTGTTCGAAGCGGATCTTCGCGCCAGTTCACCGAGCGAGGTGATGGCACGCATTCAGGTGCCCTTCGACGACCTCACTACGACGCTGATTGACGGCGTCACCGCCAACCGTGAGCGCATCGACCAACTGATCTCTACCCACAGTCACTCCTGGACCATCGACCGCATGGCGACGACCGACCGAAACGTGCTTCGTATCGCAACGTTCGAACTGATCGGCCGACTGGAAGTGCCAACGGCGGTGGTGCTCGACGAGGCGGTAGGTCTGGCCAAGCGATACGGCACTGATGACTCTGGGAAGTTCGTGAACGGGCTGCTTTCGGCAATCGCGCGCACCGTGCGCAGTGGCGGGACAGGGGCGGCACCTAGCGGCGGCTCAGGCACGAAAACCGGCGACTAGAACAACATCATGGCCGTAGACCTCCGCCAAGCGGTGGAGTCTCTGGTGTTGCGACTGCGCGCGCTCAGCGTGTGGCATGCCATTGCGATCTCAGCCACGGCGCTGTACACCGTGTGGCTTGCCGCGCGAACGACGCTCGACCATTTCGGGCTCGGCACCTCTGCATACGACTTTGGTCTGTACGACCAAGGTGTTTGGTTGTTGTCACAAGGCAAGGCCCCATTCGTCACGCTGATGGGGCGCAACCTCTTCGGAGACCACACTTCGTTCATCTTGCTGCCGCTGGTACCGCTCTACTGGGTGGTGGGCTCGACTGGTCTCTTGTTCGTCGTGCAGGCGGTCGTGTTGGGCATTGGTGCGCTGCCGGTGTGGAAGGCGGCCCGACTTCTCCTCAATTCGCTGCCGATGAGTTGCGTCGCAGTCGTTGCGTACTTGTTGCATCCGGCTCTGACATTCACCGGGATGGAGAACTTCCATCCGGACGCTGCGCTCGCACCGCTCATCGCCTGGGCTATCTATGCGGCGCTTGCGTACCGCTGGGTGCAGTACACGGCGGCAGTCGTGCTCATCCTGCTCGTAAAAGAAGACACTGCGCTCTTCGTGATGGCGCTCGGCACATGGGTGGCATTGCGCCGTGACCGGCGAATCGGTCTTGTCACGCTGCTCGGCTCGCTGTGGATTGCGCTCGTCTTAATCTTTGCGCTGATGCGCGGCATCATCGGTGTGCCGTACCGCAACGAGTGGCGACTGCCGTTCGGCGGTTTTGGTGGGCTCGTCAAGACATCGCTGACCCGTCCCGACAAAGTGATCCGTCATCTCATATCCGAAGAGCGGCCCGTCTATCTCCTTCAGTTGCTCGCGCCGGTGGGCTTCATCGCACTCCTGCGGCCGGAGATTGCGTTGCTCGGCACGTTGCCACTCCTTTCCAATCTGATTAGTACGTTCTGGTACCAAAGCCAGATCGAATACCACTACGCCGTGCAGTTCGTGCCGATTCTCGTGATCGGTGCGATGTTTGGCATCTCTCGCATGGCCGATCACCTGCGAACCTGGCTGGCCTCGGTGGTCCTTGCGGCGAGCGTCGTGTGCGCAGTCTTGTGGACACCGTTGCCTCTTTTGCGCACGCAGATGCCGCACTGGTCGCCGTCGCACCCGGCCGTGGCGGCCGCCCACGAGGCCATCGACAAGATTCCAAAGGACGCATCCGTTTCCGCTTACCACACACTCACGGCCCACATGGCTAGACGAGAGCGCATCTACGTGTTCCCTGTGCCGTATCGGCGCGTGCTGTACGGCCCCAACGTGTTCGCCAAGGGCGACCGACTCCCGTTCGCGCAGGAGGTACGGTTCGTGATCCTGCCCCGCGAGTTGGACGGCGAAGCCGCCATCGACTGGCAGGCCGAGCAGTACGCCTTCGACGTGGTGTTTGGAAATGACTATTGGACGGTATACGAGCGTGTAAGGTGAGGCGACCGTAAAACGAGTCCCGTGAGGCTCGAACGGCCAGGAGTTCGACGTGAGCAACAACGTGATGTCGGCAGACGACGTCAGGCGCGCAATCACCCGCATCGCTCATGAGATTCTCGAACGAGAGCAAGGTTCCGGGCGTCTCGCTATTGTCGGGCTGCAGCGCGGCGGAGCATGGCTCGCCGATGCGATCGGCGCGGCGATCGATCACATCGAGCCACAATCGAAAGTGCCGATTGGGTACATCGACGTGAGCATGCATCGCGACGACATCGGGCTGCGGCCCGTCGTGCCCGGCGCGATCAGCAGCATCAACTTTGCAGTCGACGGCGCGACCGTCGTCTTGGTCGACGACGTGCTCTACACCGGTCGCACCGTGCGCGCCGCACTCGAAGGCATCAACACCTACGGTCGGCCGCGCGCCGTGCAACTGGCAGTGCTCGTCGACCGCGGTCATCGGGAACTGCCGATCCGCCCTGACTACGTCGGCAAGAACCTGCCCACCCGCATCGACGACGATGTGAAAGCAACTGCCGATGGCGTAATCATTACTGCGAAGGCGGCGAAATGAAGCACCTGCGCAGCATCGACGAACTTGGCCACGAAGGACTTCTGAGATTGCTCGACCTCACCAACCACATGGTGGAAGTGAACCGCCGGCCTGTGCCGAAGGTGCCGGCACTCCGCGGTCGCACCGTGGTGAGCCTCTTTTTTGAAGATTCGACACGCACACGATTGTCGTTCGAGACGGCAGCCAAACGTCTCTCAGCGGACACGATGAGCTTTAGTGTCTCAACTTCAAGTGTCAACAAGGGTGAGAGCCTGCGAGACACCGTCGAGACGATCACGGACATGGGAGTCGATGCATTCGTCGTTCGACACAAGTCGACGGGTATCCCGTGGCAGATCAGTGACTGGACGAACGCGTCGGTGGTGAACGCCGGCGACGGCTGGCACCAGCACCCGACGCAGGCATTGGTGGATTGCTTCACCGTGCGCGAGGCGCTCGGCAAGAACCGTTTCGACGATCTCACCATCACCATCGTGGGGGACGTCAAGCACAGCCGGGTGGCGCGCAGCAACGTTGCGGCGTTCAGCTTGCTTGGTGCGAAGGTGGTGCTCGTCGCACCGCCGACTCTCTTGCCGCCCGACGTGTCGCACTGGCCAGTCGAAGTGTCGTACCGCCTCGACGACGTGCTCGGTCGCACCGACATTCTTTACATGTTGCGCTTGCAGAGCGAGCGCATGTCGCAGGGCCACGTGCCGAATCTCCGCGAATATGCCGAGTCGTATGGCCTCGATGCGCCGCGAGTCGCAAAACTGCCGCCGCACGCGGTGATCATGCACCCTGGCCCGATGAACAGGGGAGTCGAGATGCTCATCGACCCGTCTTCGTTGCCCAACTCCCTGATCCATCGGCAAGTCGCCAATGGAGTCTCGGTGCGTATGGCGGTGCTGTTTGATCTGCTGGCTGGGGAGTCGTCAGCGGCGAACCTGGTGCAGGTGGCGTCATGAGCCCGCGGATGACAAAAGGAGCGGAAAGCGTGCGGACGGTGTTGAAAGGCGGCACGGTTGTCGACTCGCGCGGCGAACGCAAGGCCGACGTTGCCATCGAGAACGGTGTCATCGTCGAAGTCGGCGCATCACTGCGCGGCGACCAAGAGACTGATGCCGAGGGCTGCGTCGTGGCACCAGGCTTCGTCGACTTGCACGCGCACTTGCGCGAACCCGGCAAAGAAGAAGCTGAAACGATCGAGACGGGCAGCCGCGCCGGAGCAAAAGGTGGCTACACGGCGTTGGTGGCGATGCCCAACACCGACCCTGCGCAAGACAGCGTGGCGGTGGTTGATTTCGTGCGCGAACAAGGCAAACGTGCTGGTCTCGTCGACGTAGTGCCGAGCGGCTGCATCACGCTCGGCAGAAAGGGCGAAGCGTTGGCACCGATGGCCGAACTCGCCGCAGCCGGCGTGCGGATCTTCACTGATGACGGAAACGGGGTACAAGACGACTTGCTCATGCGTCGGGCGATGGAGTACGGAAAGGGCCTCGGCGTCACACTTGCGCAGCACTGCGAAGTGTCGAGCCTCACCAAGGGTGCGGTGATGAACGAATGCCAGTGCTGCACGTCGCTCGGGCTTCCAGGTTGGCCGTCGATCGCCGAAGAACTGATGGTGTTCCGCGACATCGAACTTGCGCGTCTCACCGGTGCTCGCGTGCACTTCTTGCACCTCTCCACTGAGCGCAGCGTGGAGCTCGTGCGTGCCGCCAAGGCAGACGGCCTGCACGTCACCGCAGAGGTGACGCCGCACCATCTGTCGCTCGATGAGACGCGTCTCACCACGTTCGACACCGTGTTCAAGGTGAACCCACCGTTGCGATCGCTGCGCGACATTGCGGCACTACGCGAAGGCGTGCGTGACGGCACCATCGATGCGCTCGCCACCGATCACGCACCGCATCCGCGTCGCGACAAGGAACTGTCGCTCGACCACGCACCACCTGGCATGCTCGGACTGGAGACCGCACTGGGTGTCGCGCTTAGCGTGCTGCAGGTGGATATCGCTCATCTCGTGCGCGTGATGTCGATCAACCCGGCACGTATCGCAGGCATCGCCGATCGTCATGGCTGCGACGTGCAGCCGGGTTCACCAGCCAACCTCGTGGTATTCGACCCGAACGCCAGCTGGAAAGTCTCGCCAGAGCAGCTGGCGAGCAAGAGCCGCAATACGCCCTACGTCGGCATGACGTTGCGCGGCAAAGTGCGCCACACAATGTTCGACGGGGCGTTCACGGTGGTGGACGGCGAGGCCCAGCGATGACGCGAGACACCGAGGTGCAGCGATGACGGTTCGCCCATCAGTTCTGCTCCTCGCCGATGGCAGCGCGTTCGAAGGCGAGGCCATCGGCGCGGAATTGGCCGTGGCATCAGGCGAAGTCGTCTTCCACACCGGCATGAGCGGATACCAAGAAGTGCTCACCGACCCGAGTTACGCCGGGCAGGTCATCACCTTCACTACACCGCACATCGGCAACTACGGCATTTCGCGTCACGACAACGAGGCGAACAAAGTGCACGCGCGCGGTGTGGTCATCCGCGAGATGGCACGAAGGCGCAGCAGCTGGCGAAGCGACGAACCGTTGGAGGTGTTCTTGCGCGAGCGCAATCTCGCCGGCATCTCCGGCATCGACACCCGCCGGCTCACCCGCGTGTTGCGAAACTCCGGGGCGATGGTCGGCGTATTCGGTACAGCCGACGAGTCCACGTTGCGGGCTGCACTGGCGAAAGAAAAGGGCACCGCAGGCAAGAATCTCGTCGCACAAGTCACGACGGTCGCGCCGTACGACGTGAAGAATGCGGTCGCAAAGGGCGTGAAACCGTTCTCCGTCGTCGCCTACGACTTCGGCATCAAGGCGACGATCCTGCGGTGTTTGTCGGAAATTGCCGACGTGCACGTGGTGCCGGCGCGGACGCCCGCCGCCGAAGTGCTCGCGCGCAAACCAGACGGCGTGTTTCTGTCGAACGGCCCGGGCGACCCGGAACTCGTCTCGCAGGCGCCGCAGATCATCGGTGACTTGTTGGCCGCAGACGTGCCGCTTTTTGGCATCTGTCTCGGTCACCAGCTGCTCGGGCTTGCGCTCGGCGGCAAGACCTTCAAGTTGCCGTTCGGGCACCACGGCGCGAACCACCCCGTGCGCGACATTGCAACGGGCAGGGTGGAGATCACTAGCCAGAACCACAACTTCTGTGTCGATCCGCGGTCGCTCGACGGAAAAGTCGACGTCACGCACGTGAACCTGAACGACAACACCAACGAAGGCATGAGCGTGCGCGGCAAACGGGCGTTCAGCGTGCAGTACCACCCCGAGGCCGGGCCAGGCCCGCATGACTCGCGGTATCTCTTTGCCCGATTCGCCGACCTCATGCGCGGAGCCAGCTAGCGATGCCGCGCCGCAACGACCTCCGAAGCATCCTCGTGATCGGCTCGGGTCCGATCGTCATCGGCCAAGCCTGCGAGTTCGACTACTCGGGCACACAGGCATGCCGCGTGCTTCGCGCCGAGGGTTACCGCGTGATTCTCGCCAACTCGAATCCCGCGACGATCATGACCGACCCGGATTTTGCCGACCGAACTTACATCGAGCCGCTCACCGCTGACGTGCTGGCGGCGATCATCGAGCGCGAGAAGCCTGATGCGGTATTGCCGACGCTCGGTGGGCAGACAGCGCTCAACTTGGCGATGGCGCTGCACGGGCGAGGGCTCGTCGGAGTGCCCGGAACGCCCGAGTTGATCGGCGCAAACGCCGAAGCAATTGCGACCGCCGAAGACCGCGAGAAGTTCAAAGAGGCGATGATCGAGATCGGACTCAAAGTGCCAAAGAGCGGTATCGCCCATTCGTACGAAGAAGCAGAGTCGGTGTTGCGCAAGGTGAAGCTTCCAGCGATCATCCGCCCGGCGTACATCCTCGGCGGGCGCGGCACGGGCATCGCCACCGACATGGAGGAGTTCGAGCGCATCGTCAAAGCAGGTTTGGCGGCGAGCCCGATCAACGAGGTGCTCATCGAGACCTCCATCAAGGGATGGAAGGAGTACGAGCTCGAGGTGATGCGCGATCGCGCCGACAACTGCGTGATCATCTGCTCCATTGAGAACGTCGACGCCATGGGCGTGCACACCGGCGACTCAATCACGGTCGCACCGGCAATGACGCTCTCCGACGTTGAGTACCAGGAGATGCGCAACGCGGCATTCGCCTGCATCCGCCGAGTGGGCGTGGAGACCGGTGGCTCGAACGTTCAGTTCGCGGTGAACCCAAAGACGGGCGAGCAAGTGGTCATCGAGATGAACCCGCGCGTGTCGCGCTCTTCGGCCCTCGCATCGAAAGCCACCGGCTTTCCGATAGCCAAGATTGCTGCGAAACTCGCCGTCGGTTACACGCTCGACGAGATCGCCAATGACATCACGAAAATGACGCCGGCGAGCTTCGAGCCCACCATCGACTACGTGGTCACCAAGGTGCCGCGTTGGGCGTTTGAAAAGTTCGAAGGTGCGAGCAACGTGCTCGGCACCCAGATGCGCAGCGTCGGCGAGGCGATGGCCATCGGCCGCACCTTCCCGGAGAGCCTGCAGAAAGCGTTGCGCTCGTTGGAAATCGGTCGGGCAGGCCTCAACTGCGACGCAGCTGAGGCCAACTTCGTGGCGCTCGACGATCGCCAGCTGCTGGCGGCCATTGAGACGCCGACGCCGGACCGCATCTTCCAGGTCGGGGAGTGCATCCGCCGCGCGATGGATCTCGAGGCGATCCACAAGGCTTCGGGCATCGACCTGTGGTTTTTGGATCAGATGAAGGCGATCTACGCAGAGCGTGAAGTGCTCACTGGTGCTTCGCCGTCGGCGCTCGACAAGCGCGCGTGGCGACGCGCGAAGCGGCTCGGCTTCAGCGACGCTCAGTTGGCGTGGCTCTGGCGAACCGACGAGGCGCACGTGCGTGCCGCGCGCGAAGGGGCAGGGGTGATCCCGACTTACAAGTCGGTCGATACGTGCAGCGCAGAGTTTGCGGCGGAGACGCCCTATTTCTATTCGACGTACGAGGACGAGACGGAGGTTCGAGCCTCGACGAAGGAACGCGTCATCATCCTCGGCAGCGGGCCCAACCGCATCGGTCAGGGCATCGAGTTCGACTACTGCTGCGTGCACGCGAGCTTTGCCTTGCGTGCCGCGGGTTATGAGACCGTCATGCTCAACTGCAATCCAGAGACGGTGTCGACCGACTACGACACTTCAGATCGTCTCTATTTCGAACCACTCACCACCGAAGACGTGCTCAACGTGATTGACGCCGAGACAAAGGCGGCGGGCAAGAAGCCGCGAGTCATCGTGTCGCTCGGCGGCCAGACGCCGCTCAAGCTGGCGGGAACGATCCCGAGTGACCTGGTCGCCGGCACGTCGCCCGCATCGATCGACATGGCCGAAGACCGCGAACAGTGGAACGCACTGTGCAACCGTCTCGGTATCGCTCAACCGCCTGGCGCAACCGCCACCGATTTGTCCAGTGCGCGAGCAGTGACCGCGAAGACGGGTTACCCAGTGCTCGTGCGACCCAGTTACGTGCTCGGAGGTCGTGCGATGCGAATCGTGCATGACGATGCCGAACTCGCCGAAGCGATGGCGGAGATGGAGCGTTTCGGCACGCTCGGACGCGAAGGTGGATTGTCGGCCAGCCGCCCTGTGTTGATCGACCGCTTCTTGCAAGACGCCACCGAAGTCGATGTCGATGCGATTCGCGACTCCACAGGTGAGGTACTCATCGGCGGCGTGATGGAGCACGTCGAAGAAGCGGGTATCCACTCCGGTGACTCGGCTTGTGCTCTTCCTCCGCAGAACTTGTCGACCGACGTCATCGCCGCAATCGAAGCCGATGTGCGCAAGATTGCCGAGGCCCTCGACGTGCGCGGACTCATCAACGTGCAGTTCGCCGTAGCCGAGGGAAAGGTGTACGTGATCGAAGCCAACCCGCGTGCGAGCCGCACGGTGCCGTTCGTCGCCAAAGCGACGGGAGTTCCGCTGGCGATGATCGCTAGTCGTGTCATGCTCGGCGCGACGCTCGCCGAGTTGCGGCGCGAGGGCCTGGTGCGAAACCCTGCGACAGGGCATGTGAGCGTGAAAGAAGCGGTGTTGCCTTTCAACCGGTTCCCCGAGGTCGACACGGCACTAGGCCCGGAGATGCGTTCGACCGGCGAAGTGATGGGCATCGACACCACATTCGGGCGGGCGTTCATCAAGGCGGAGTCCGCAGCAGGCACGGAGTTGCCGACGAGCGGTCGGGTGTTTCTCACGCTGAACGATCGCGACAAGGCGTTTGCTGTCGAGCTCGGCCAGGCATTGCTTGATGTCGGATGCAGCATCGTGGCGACGGCTGGCACTGCGAAGGTGCTCGCCGACGCCGGCGTAAAGGTGGAGAGCGTGGTGGGCAAGGTGTCGGAGCGCAAAGCGGAGACGCCCGGCGGCAAGGTGTCGGAGCGCAAGTCGCGGGACGCCGTGCAGCTCATCGAACGCGGCTACATCTCATTCGTCATCAACACCCCCCAGGCGTCCGGCACCCACAGCGACGGCGAGGCGATTCGCAAAGCGGCCAACGTGAAGGGTGTCGCGCTCGTGACCACCGTTCGGGCAGCTCGCGCGGCAGTGCAAGGCATGCGTGAGCGTCGGCAGTCTGCGCTCGGTATCCGTTCGTTGCAGGAGTACCACGGAAAGGTTTCGTGAGCACAGGATGAGCGGCCACTCACTAGGTACGAAGGCCGCTGACGAAAGAGGCGACATGTCCGTGCGCATCGGGTCGGTCACGCTGCCGAACCCTGTGCTCACCGCTTCGGGTACCGCGGGTCACTCCGACGAGCTCGCCGCGTACGTCGATCTGTCGTCGATCGGCGCCGTCGTAGTGAAGTCGATGGCGTCGTTCGAGTGGAAAGGCAACGCTGCTCCGCGATTGCATGCCGTTGAGGGCGGCATGATCAACGCAGTCGGCTTGCAAGGTCAGGGCATCGACCGTTGGATACGCAACGAGCTGCCGCGGTTGCGCTCGCGAGGCGCGCGCGTGGTGGCGAGCATCTGGGGATTCCGCGAGAGCGACTACGAAGCTGCGGCGACTCAACTCGCCGCGGCAGCCGATCATCTCGTTGCAATCGAAGTGAACCTCTCGTGCCCGAATCTCGACCATGCGCGGACGATGTTTGCCCACGATGCGGCCGAGTCGGCTCGGGTGATTACGGCAGTGCGCAGCGCGCTTGCAAACAGCACACACACTGCGATAGCAGGCGGCTCACACGCTGCGCTGCCGATTTGGGCGAAACTGAGCCCCAACACTGATCGACTCGTCGAGATCGCCGGCGTCGTTGCAAGCGCGGGTGCGGATGCGCTGGTACTCGTCAACACCGTGCTCGGCATGCGAATCGATACCGAGACGCGCCGCCCCGTGCTCGGCAACGGCGGGGGAGGATTGAGCGGCTCGGCAATCCACGCGGTCGCCGTTCGCAGCGTGTTCGACGTGCGTGCGGCGCACCCGCAGATACCGATCATCGGTGTCGGAGGCGTCGCCCATGCCGAGCACGCCGTGGAACTGATGCTCGCTGGTGCAAATGCCGTGCAAGTCGGCACGGCGACGTTCGCTGATCCACGCGCGATCACGAAGGTGCAGCGTGGCATGCGGCACTGGGCACACCGTCGCGGCATCACTTCGTGGGATGAGATCATCGGATCAGCCCACTAGCATTTTTCTATGGCAGTGTCGTCGACAACGACGCGACAATCAGACCAAGTGCTTGCTCGTGCCACAACACTGAGGAATGAAATCGATGCGCTAGTCGCGCGCGTCGCAGACGGATTGGTGACGCTCGCGCAAGTGTTCGAGCGTGCTGCGACGGAGCCGGTGTACGGCTTCGTGTATCTCGTAAAAATCGCCGAAGCGGTACCCGGCATCGGCAAGGTGCGGGCGCGACGCGAACTCGAAAAGCACGGTTTGGGAGAACGCACTCGCGTGAGCGAGACACCGCCGTCGGCGCGCGACTCACTGGTGAAGGCTCTCGCGTGAACGTACGCTTCACGACTCGGCGGTCACGCACATGAGCGGCCTCGTGTTCGTGGTGTCAGGCCCCGGCGGCGTGGGCAAGAGCACGCTTGTGACTGAGCTCATGAAGCGCGACCCGCAGTTGTGGCTCAGCCGCTCGTGGACCACCCGCGAACAACGGCCTGGCGAAGCGCCCGATGCCTACCACTTCGTCACTCGCGCGCAGTTTGAGGCTCACATCGACGGCGGCGGTTTCCTCGAATGGACGAACTTTCTCGGCAACTACTACGGCACGCCGCAACCCACGCCCCCGGTAGGCAAGGACATCGTGCTCGAGATCGAGGTCGACGGTGCCAGCCAAGTGAAAAAGCAGCACCCCAATGCCGTGCTCATCTTCGTATTGCCCCCGTCGCGCGAGGAGCAGCGGGCGAGGCTCAATGCCCGCGGCGACGATGAGCGCAAGGTTGACCAACGCCTGCGCAAGGCCGAAGAAGAAGAGCCAGTCGGCATGGCTCTCGCCGACCATGTGATCGTGAATCAACAGTTGGACAAGACCATCGACGACATGCTGGCGGTCATCAGCGAGGCTCGCCGAAAGCGCTCGTAGCGCTCGCCGAAAGCCCGGACACGTTCCTCGAAACCGCTAGTATGTTGTGGTTCTGAACTGCTTGTTCAGCCCCTCACAAGAAGGAGTGTTGTGACTACGAACGCCGACAGCACCATGATGTCCCCGCAGATCGAGAAGCTGATGGATCGCACGAAGTCGAAGTTCAGCCTCGTGACGCTGGCAGCCAAGCGTGCCCGCGAGATCACCGAATACTCCGGCAACCTGCGAATGAGCGAAGTCGTCGGTCCGACGGTGCAAACCGTCAGCACCAAGCATCTCTCGGTCGCCTTCGAAGAAATCGCAGCGGACAAAGTGCGCTTCGTGCCCAAGACCCTCGAAGAGGTTCGCGCGGAGATTGCCGAGCGCCAGCGCATCGAAGACGAAGCCAACGCGCTTGCGGCCTCGGAAGAGACGCAAGAAGAGCAGGCGTAAGCGGCACGTATGTCGCGCAAGTACACCTTCACCTCGGAGAGCGTCACCGAGGGCCATCCCGACAAGATGGCCGACCAGATCAGCGACTCTGTTCTCGATGCAATTCTCGCCGAAGACCCGCACGGTCGTGTCGCTTGCGAGACCCTGCTCACCACAGGCTTGTGCGTGGTCGCCGGTGAAATCACCACGTCGGCGTACGTCGACATCCCCAAGCTGGCACGCAACACCATCAAAGAGATCGGTTACGACAACGCGGCCTATGGATTCGATGGCAACACCTGCGGCGTGATCATCAGCATCGACGAACAGTCGAGTGACATCGCTATGGGCGTCGACAAGAGCGAAGAGTTGCGCGGTGGCAAGAGCGGTGAAGACAAACTCAACTCGCAGGGAGCCGGCGACCAGGGCATGATGTTCGGCTACGCATGCGACGAGACGCCCGAGCTGATGCCGTTGCCGATCTTCCTTGCGCACCGCTTGGCTGAGCAGCTCACCGAAGTGCGCAAGTCGGGTGCAGTGCCGTATCTGAGACCGGATGGCAAGACCCAGGTCACCTTCGATTACGAAGACGGTGTGCCGGTGCGTCTGCGTACCGTCTTGATCAGCACTCAGCACGCCGATGGCATCGCGCGCGACACCGTGATCCGACCCGACCTCATCGAGCAAGTGATTCGTCCGACGATTCCCACGAAGTTCGCCAAAGACGATTACGCCGTGTACGTCAACCCGACCGGCGAGTTCGTGAAGGGCGGACCGCACGCCGACACCGGTTTGACCGGTCGCAAGATCATCGTCGACACCTACGGCGGCATGGGCCGTCACGGTGGCGGTGCATTCAGCGGAAAAGACCCGTCAAAAGTCGACCGCTCCGCTGCGTACGCTGCGCGCTGGGTGGCCAAGCACGTGGTCGCTTCCGGCGCTGCTCGTCGTTGCGAGGTGCAAGTGGCCTACGCCATCGGCATGGCGCAACCGGTGAGCATCCTCGTCGAGACGTTCGGCACCAACAAAATCGAGGAGTCGAAAATTGAGCAGGCCGTGCGCGACACGTTCGACCTGCGACCTGCTGCGATCGTGCGCGACCTTGACCTGAAGCGTCCGATCTACCGCAAGACTGCGGCGTACGGTCACTTCGGTCGCAACGATCCAGCGTTCACGTGGGAGCAGTTGTCGCGCCTCGACGCCTTCCGTAAAGCCGCCAAGCTCTAGTTCGGCGCAGCGGCGCCACACGACGCAATTGGTGCGGCTTCGCCACACCGCGTAATTGGTGCGGCTTCGCCACACCGCGTGCCTACTCTCGTAGGTGCTGTGACGCCAATAGCCCGTGTGGTCGTCGACGTCACCGGGGTCGACAAGCCCTTCGACTACGCGATTCCTGATTCTCTCGCCGACGCGGTCGTCGTCGGTTCACGGGTACGCGTGCCGTTGCATCGCCGCGAAGTGCCCGGGTGGGTCGCGGCACTGCTTGCACCGGACGAAGTCGAAGTAGACCTCAAGCGACTGTTGCCGATTCGAAAAGTCACGTCCATCGGCCCTGCGGCAGACATCGTCGAGCTCATCGAGTGGGCGAGCGTGCGCTGGGCCTCGCGTCGGCGACCGTTCTTCGTGTCCGCATCCCCGCCGAAGTCGGTGGCGCGGTTGGTGGCGCCAAGGTATTCGCCGCGAACCGCAACATCGCCGGAAACGCCAGCTCCGCTCGGCACTCTGCTTGCGCGCGGTGGCGGCGTGGTGCGCTGCGGCCCGACTGCCACGGGTGTCGACACGGTGCTGTCCGCGGCTGCGCTCGGCCCGGTGCTGGTCGTCGCGCCAACGATCGTGCGGGCCCGCGGGTTAGCTGCGGAATGCCGGCGCAACGGTCTCACCACTGCAGTGTTGCCTGACGACTGGGTGGCTGCTGCTTCTGGCGTCGACATCGCAGTTGGAGCAAGGTCCGCGGTGTGGGCGAGCGTGCGGTCTCTCGCCGCCATCGTGGTCATTGACGAGCACGACGACACCTTGCAAGAAGAGCGATCTCCCACGTGGCACGCCCGCGAAGTGGCGATCGAGCGGGCGAGGGGAGCGGGCATCCCGTGTTTGCTCGTGTCGCCCGTGCCGACGGTATCTGCGATGCACTGGGCGGGGGATCGCGTGATCGTCGAGCACAGCGCCGCGGCGTGGCCGAGGATTCGCATCATCGATCGAAACGCCGATGAGCGGTGGGCGTCGTCGCTCGTCACGAGCCCGCTCATCGAGTTGTTGCGCGACTCCACCAAACGCGTGGTGTGCGTGCTGAACGTGAAAGGCCGGGCTCGCGCGATGGCGTGCGACGCGTGCCGCACGGTAGCCCGGTGCGAAACCTGCGGTGCGGCAGTCGCGCAGAGCGAAGAGCACCAGTTTGATTGTCCGCGTTGTGAAGCTCGCCGACCCGCAGTGTGCCTTTCGTGCGGGTCACAGAAAATGCGAGCGATACGCATCGGGATCACCCGGCTGCGCGACGAACTCGAGGCTGCCGCCGGGCGGCCCGTGCAAGAGGTGAGACCGACGACCGATGCACTCGACCCCAGAGCATCGGTGTTCGTCGGCACCGAGGCCGTGTTGCACCGCATTGACCGTGCAGATGCCGTGGTGTTTCTCGACATTGATTCAGAGCTCTTGGCGCCGCGGTTTCGCGCGAGCGAGCAGGCGCTCGACTTGCTGCTGCACGGCGCGCGGTTGGTGCCCGACGGAGAACTCGTCGTACAGACCACCGTTCCGCACCACGAAGTGCTCGCCGCTCTCGTCGCGGGTGATCTCTCTGCCCACCAGGCCGCAGAGGCGCAGCGGCGGCGACGTTTGTCGTTGCCGCCGTTCGGTGCGCTCGCCGAGATCAGCGGGCCGGGCACACCCGAAGCGGTCGCGCACCTGCGCGGATCATTGCTCGTGCAAATTGCCGGCAACGATGAGCGCGCATTGGTGCGTGCCGCAACGTGGGACGCGCTGAGCGAAGCACTCCTCAGCCTGCCGAGAGGGAAAAGACGCGTGCGAGTGGCGGTCGACCCAGCGCGCGTTTAGGCGCGTTCTGCAACAAGGCGCGCCTAGGCGCGAGTCACGTGCAGAATGCGGTAACCCTGCTTGCTTGCATGCCTCGCGACGTTGTAACCCTCGCCGACCAGCCACTTGGCGAGCGAGTCAGAGCCGAGATTCTTGTGCACCACCAAGTCGGCGGCGGCGTCAGGTGCGAGCCTGGGCAGCCACTCGTTGAGCAACTGGTGCAACGCTTCTTTGCCAACCCGAATCGGTGGGTTCGACCAGATGGCATCAAACTTCACCTCGCTGGGCACTTCGCTCGGTAATGCGACGCGCACGTTTGAAAGTCTGTTCAACGCCACGCTGGCTCGTGTGACCTCGAGCGCGCGCTCGTTGACGTCGACGGCCCACACCACGGCGTCGGGCCGCAGCATCGCGAGAGCGACGGCGATTGCACCGCCACCGCAGCCGAGATCGAGCAGCGTGGTGCCCGTCGGCACGTCGGCGTTCTCGATCAAGACGCGAGTACCCCAATCGAGTTCGCCTTGGTTGAACACACCGCGATCACCGGCGAGCAGCAGTCGCAACTTGCGTACTTTCACCTCATGGGTCGTCGGAGTCGACGCCGACGATGGTTGCGATGTGAAGTAGTGGTCAGACGACGACATGCTCATCGGTAGCCTTACACAGCGTGACGTACGAAATTCGCACCTTTGGCGACCCAGTTCTGAAAGCGGTAGCCGAGCCCGTCAACAGCATCGACGACAAACTGGTGCGTCTTACTGACGAGATGTTCGACGTGATGTACAAAGCGCCGGGCCTCGGGCTCGCCGCCCCGCAAATCGGCGTGCAGCGCCAGGTGTTCGTCTACGACATCGACGACGAGCGTAAGGTGATCCTCAATCCACAGATCGTGGAGTCAAGCGGGGAGTGGGTGTACGACGAGGGCTGCCTCTCCATCCCCGGGCTGTACGTGGAGATGTTGCGACCGAAGAAAGTGCTCGTGCGCGGCATCAACCTCGAAGGCAACCAGGTGGAGTTCGAAGCCGACGAACTGCTCGCCAGGCTCTTTCAGCACGAGATCGACCACCTCAACGGCGTGTTGATGTTCGACCGCATGACTCCTGACCAACGCAAGAAAGCAGTCACGCTCTACCGCGCGCGGGAAGGCCAGCCCAACGATGTCGAGCCGTACCACCTGAAGTTGGTGTGACGCAGACGCTCTCGCAGGTGACACCAAAGTGAGTGCACTTGCACCTCTACCGTCAGGCGCAGCACGTCGCATCGTCTATTTCGGCACGCCAGAGGCGGCGGTGCCGCCGCTTCGTGCATTAGTTGCCGCGGGAGTCGACGTTGCGCTCGTCGTGACGCGCGTCGACAAACGACGAGGTCGTGGGTCGGTGCTCTCGCCAAGCCCGGTGAAATCTGCGGCACTCGAGCTCGGTCTGCGGGTGAGCCACAACATGACTGATGCGCTCGATGTCGGTGCAGACCTCGGCGTGGTCGTGGCATATGGACGGATCATCGCGGCAGACATGCTCGCAAGATTGCCGATGATCAACGTGCACTTCTCGTTGCTTCCGCGTTGGCGCGGCGCGGCCCCGGTCGAGCGAGCGCTCATGGCTGGCGACGCGCAGACGGGCATCTGCATCATGCGAATCGAGGAGGGTCTCGATACCGGTGTGGTGTACGACCGTGTCGCAGTGCCAATTCGCGACGACCACACGCTCACTTCGCTGCGAGCGGAACTCGTCGAGGCGTCTCTTGCACCCCTGGTGCGTGCCGTGACACACGGCTGCGGTGCGGGTGAGGTGCAACGCGGTGAGCCGACCCATGCCGCCAAGATCGAGCCAAGCGAACTGCAGATTCAGTGGAATGCGAGCGCCCGCGACGTGGTCGCACTCACCAAGTTGGAGACTGCGTGGTTCATGATCGCCGGCAAACGCGTGCGGGTGCTCGCGGCGCGACTCGCCGATTTTGCGGGCGCGAGTGCCGGCACGGTGCTGCGCATCGACGCTGACGGCGTCACCGTCGCGTGCGATGACGGCGCAATCACGCTGCTCACTGTGCAACCCGAGGGCAAGAACGCCATGCCGGCTGCGGCGTGGGCAAACGGGGCGCGACTGCCCTCGTCGTTAGCCTGATTACCTCATGTTGCGTCTCGTTCTGCCCAAGGGATCGCTCGAAGCCGCAACGTTCGACCTGTTCGACGCGGCAGACCTGACCGTCAAGCGCTCATCCCAAGTCGACTATCGGGCGTCAATCTCCGACCCGCGCGTCGACGAAGTGCGAATCCTGCGCCCCCAGGAGATTCCGACGTACGTCGCTGAAGGCCTCTTTGACATCGGTATTACTGGCCGCGATTGGATCGAGGAGACCGGCAGTGTCGTCCAATCGCTCGGCAAGCTCAACTACTCGAAGGCGACCAATGATCCCGTTCGCATCGTGGTGGCGGTGGCGAACGACTCGAAGTTCCAGAAAGTGGCGGACTTGCCCCGCGGCGTGCGCGTCACGAGCGAGTATCCGCGACTCACGAAGAAATTCTTCCAAGACCACGGCATCGACGCCGACGTGCGCTTGTCGTATGGCGCGAGCGAGGCGAAGATTCCCGATATCGCCGACTGTGTCGTCGACCTCACCGAAACGGGCCGTGCGCTGCGCGCAGCCGGCCTGCGCATCATCGACACCATCATCACCAGCCACACCGAGTTGATCGCGAACCCGGCATCGTTCGCCGACCCGAAGAAGCGCCACGCGATGCAGCAGCTGCTCACTTTGCTGGAAGGCGCGCTCGAAGCTCGCGGCAAGGTGCTCGTCAAGCTGAATGTGAGCGACGCCAGCTATGCGGCAGTGCTGAAGGTATTGCCAGCCGCGAAGTCGCCGACGGTATCGAAGCTCGCGTCGGGTGACTGGGCGGTCGAGTCGGTGGTGGAGAAGCGCCTCGTCAATACGGTGATTCCTGCGCTCAAAGATGCAGGCGCGACCGACATTCTCGAGTTGCCGATCTCCAAGATCATCCATTAGTCACGCGCGGTACGCGTCTAGTTGCACGCGACGCCCGCCGGGCACGAACATAGATAGGTGAGCGCTGCCAGCACCTCTGAGCTGGCGGCGATCAGCACTACTGACCGCGCCGCAATCGTTGCGGCACCGAAGTCGCTCTTGCATGACCATCTGGACGGCGGTCTGCGTGTCGACACCATCCTCGACATCAGTGCCGAGATCGGCCATACCTCACGGCTCCCCACCACCGAGAAATCGGCACTGCAAGCCTGGTTCACCGCCGGCGCAGAGGCGCGAGATTTGCTCAAGTATCTCGCCACGTTCGAGCACACCATCGCGTGCCTGCAGACCGAAACACATATCGAGCGCGTCGCGTACGAGGCGGTCACCGACTTGGCGAACGACGGCGTGGTGTATGCCGAGATTCGTTATGCCCCCGAACTGCACAGCTTGCCGTTCACGGCCAGTGCTGAAGCGATCGCGGCAGGCTTCCGGCGCGCGGAGGCAGACGCGGCTGCTCGTGGCAAATTGATCAGCGCGCACATCATCGTGTGCGCGATGCGCACCGAGAAACGTTCGCTCGAAGTGGCCCGGTTCGTCGACGCGCACCGGCGTCGCGAGCCAAAGATCGTCTCGTTCGATCTGGCTGGGGCGGAGACTGGATGGCCGCCGAGCCTGCACGCCGAGGCGCTCGCATTCGCCCGGTCGAAGCAACTCAACATCACCATTCACGCGAGTGAACCGCCCGATCTTGAGTTGATCAGCGATGCGCTCGCGCATGGCGCGCATCGCATCGGCCACGGCGTTCGACTCAACCGCGACACAGTAACTGACAAAGACGGCTCACTGAAGCTCGGGCCTCTGGCGCAGTACGTTCTCGACCGGCAAGTGCACCTGGAAATGGCGCCGACCTGCAACACACAGATCGGCGCGGTCGCCTCGGTAGGCGACCACCCGATCGGCGCGTTCCTGCGACACGGCTTCAATGTGAGCGTGAACACCGACAACCGATTGATGAGCAAGGTAACACCATCGAGCGAGATGCACGCCGTGGCGAAGGCCTTCGGGTTGACGTGGGCAGAGATCGGTCGGTTGGTCGAAAATGCGATCTCGTCAGGCTTTGCTCCATACGAATTGCGCCAGCGCATTCTGCGCGACGTCGTGCGACCGGCATACGCGCGCCTCGCTCGTTAGCGGGCTAGTCGCGCTTTGCTCAACGGGCTAGTCGCACTTTGCTCAACGTGCTAGTCGCGCTTTGCTCAACGTGCTAATCGCACCTCGACGACGATCCCCGGAAACTGCAGCGTCACGTCGCCGAACAGCATCTCATTGTCGTGGGTGATCGGCGACTTCGACGCCACAACGGTGAGTGCTGCGGTGTCGTGCTTGATACCAGGCTCTTCCCGGCGAGCACAGCGCAACTCATACACCTTCGGTGAAGTTTCGATCACGTCGACCCAGTCGGTGTCG
Source organism: Actinomycetota bacterium (assembly GCA_041180605.1). Taxonomy (GTDB): domain Bacteria; phylum Actinomycetota; class Acidimicrobiia; order Acidimicrobiales; family Ilumatobacteraceae; genus F1-60-MAGs027. The sequence continues at coordinate 19,692 of JBEGRF010000024.1, forward strand.
GCACGGGTGCGCACACCGATGAAACCGTCGGCGGAATACATGGTAAAGGGGGCGTACTGATCGAGAGCAAATCTCGTGCGACGGCCGCGCTCCCAGCCGGTGACTGACCCTGGTTCGATGAGCGACGTCGCGATAACGTCGCCGAATCGCTGCTCGTGGCGTCTGGCCTCTGCGACGGGTTTTGGCACAATCACGGTGCGCAGTGACGCACAAATTCGTTGGAAGAGCGGCAAGAAATACAGGTCGTGCACGTGTGTGGTGGTGTTGTCGAGCCGAGTTGGCCCGGCGGCAGGCACGTCAATTGCCGCCATCAATACCGACATGAGCGACACGTAAAGTCGCGGGTCGAGGCCGTAAGCCCGCGTGTACGGGCCTGCTTGCAATGCCAGGTGCGGGTGCCATACCGAGTTGAGCCGTGTGGCAACTTTTTCGCGCACGAGCATGCCGAGGCCGCGCAATTCTGCGCTGGTGGAGAAATCGGCGAGCAGACACGACGCCATGAGCGAAATCGCATCGTAGGTGGGGGAGTTGTATTCGGCAAGGTCACCGTCGCGCGACACCCGATCGGCCACTGCGCCGGCGAGCACAGGTGATCCGCTCAGCCACGTATTCAGGAGCGCGATGTTGCTGTAGCTCGGGCTGATGCGTCCCGCTGGTTCGCTCACGGCGGCGCGTTGCACAGCTTCGCGCAGTTGCGCTCGCAGCTCGTCACCGAGTACGTGGCCGTACAGGCGTTCCACGAGCGACAGGATGACACCGAGAAATTGTCGCCAGTTGGGGTCGTAGTCGCGCCACTCGCGGTCCAGTAGCCGGCCGTCTTTGTCCGACGTGCCTGCGTCGGGCTGGGCCGCGTGCGTTTTGAACGTGCCAGCCCAGCGCGGGTCGACATTCGTCGGGTACTGATGTTTCAGCACCTCTCGCAGAGCGCGGCGCGCGCGTTCGACACGCCCCGATTCAAGATCGAGGAACGCCCCGAGCGCGGTCTCGCGCACGAGATGCAGACCGTACAGACGTACCATACCGAGGTCGTCGTCCCACAGCTGCTCGTGCATGTCGCGCAGTGCCTTCGTGAGTGGTTGCACCACGCAGACAACCTACGGCTCTATACGCTTTTTGCCATGCGCCATCTGCACGATCGCGCGGCAACTTGTGCGTTGCTGTGCTGTGCGGCGGTGACGATCGCGGCATGCTCCAGCAACTCCGATACGTCGCGCGATAGTGGTGCTGGCAACCAGACGGTGGTGTGCCCGCTCGGTTATCCGTCGGAAGTCGGTGCGGGAATCACCCAGCAGCAAGCCGACCTCTTCCTCGGTTGGAGCGAGTCGGATACGCAGTATTGCGCAGGGCAATTGGGGTGGGCATTTCGTGTCGGACGACGTGACGACGAGTCGTTCGCCCTCACGATGGACTACTCCACGCAGCGGGTGACGGTGGAAGTTGACGACGGCATCGTCACAGTGATCGTCGTGGGCTGATCAGCCAAGGCCGTATCGCGCGCGGAGCTCTCCCTCGATGTCGCGCCTGCTCGAGTGGACCCGCCACTCGAACGTCCAGTGCGACACGCCATGGCGCACCGACATGGCGTAGCTGTGAAAGTGCACTCCGTGCACGGCCCAGAGTGTGTCGAGCATCAGTTTTGCTGCAGACTCGGGGTGGCTGCCCTCGCCGTCGCGCAAGATGGTGCGGTTGGAGAATTCTTCACCGAGCGCAAACGGTGCGGCGTATCCCATGCTGTCGAGAACTCGGATCTGCGAGTCGCAGTACGGCGCATCGCGGAAGTGGTCGCCTTGCGTCTCGATCTGCAGCCGCAAGTCGTCGCGCCACGCAAACTGCACGAAGGGCGGGTTGTCGTTCTCTTCGCCGACGCCGAGCACGGCCTCGTTGGCGATGAGTGTCACGAACCAGTGCCCGTCACGGATGTACTTGGCGAGCCGGGCCTGCGTCCGCTCGCGACGCAGCCGAGCCGGGCGAATGTCTTCAGGGGTCATCAGGCCGCCACCTCCTGAGCGACGAAGTCGGCAAGCTTGCGCAATTGACGCAAACGAAGTTCGACATCGTCGCCCGAGGTGGGTACGCCGACCCGCAGGGTGAACGCCACGCAGATCGGGGTGCCAATTTCGCACTCGGGGTTCTCGATCTCCAGTTCGGCGGGCAAAGTCTCCTGCACTTCATCGATGAACTCGGTGAAGTCTTTGCTCGGATGCACATTGGTGATGACCGCCAACACTTCGGCGTTGCCGGAGTGGTCGAACCATGTAGCAAACGTTTCGTAATCGTGGGTGGCGAACTCAACGACGTTGTCTTCGTTGAGCCCCAGTTCGTCACCACCTGGCCACCCTTCTGAGGCGTCTCCGGGCTTGCGGCGGCCAAAGATTCGTTCCGCACTCCGGATGAATTCGGCAAATCGTGGTTCCTTCACGCGGCAAATACCTCGCGCACCGCGCGTTCGAAACGTGTGACGAGCCGCTGCAGTTGCGGGTTTGCCTTGGCGTGAGTGGCAAAGCACTTTTGTAGTTCTTCGTAGTTCCATCGTTGGCCGTCTGGGCCGAAGTTGAAGTGACGATAGATCTCATTGAGGGTCTCGCCGGCTCGAACCTGCACCAAGGTGGACTCAATGTTGTGCACTTTGTCGGCGAGCGACACGAGCAGCGACGGGTCGGATGCGGGTTTGGCAGCAAGGCTCGCGTGGTAGTCGGACTTGCGCAGTTTCCACGTAGCGCTCGATCGCTCGCCACCAGGCTTGCCGTCGCTCGTGCCTTCGACGATCTTGGCGATGAAGTGAGCAGACTCGGTCGACACTCCGCCGGCAACGAGCTCGGCTACCAGCATCTCGACGTTGACATTGCTGTCTTCGAGCACGTCGTGCAACAGGCCAGCGGCCGCCTGTTCTTCAGTGCCGCCGTGCTCGATGACGAGCGCGGAGACCGCCAACAAGTGGGAGAGGTAGGGGATGTCGCCGCCCTTGCGGGCGATGCCGGCAAACTCGCGAGAGGCGATCTCGAAGGCGGTGTGCAGCGCCGCCCCGGGCGCCCAGCGCGGTGTCGGCTTCTCGCTCACCTGTACCGAGTGTGTCACAAGGGTGTTACGCACGTCCGAACCCACGCTGTGCAGCGCATTCCCGACTCGGCGTAACACCCTCGCCAGCATCATCAATCAAAGAATCTCTCGCCGGAGAGATCGACCGGACGAGGTGCTTCGACTGCCTCGATCACTTTGCCGTCGCGAGGACCCGCGCCGTCAGGCACACCTTCGCACTTGAGTGCGAGGTATTCCTTGTCGAAGGGCAAGTCACGATTCCACACCACATGAAAGTCGTCTGCGTCGTTGAAATAGAACGCCGTTACCTGCCAGTGGCAACGGCCGCCGTGCGGCGCACCGGACGCGTTCTCATTGTTCGCTGGCGTGATTCGAATGCCTGCCTTGTCGAACAACCCCACGAGAGTGCCGAGCGACCAGCCCGGGTACACGCGAGCGAGGAACCGCTGAGTGAACCCTTTGCCGATCGGAATCCAGTGGGTGTAGTGCAGCACCTCGTCGACGTGGGCCCGTGTGAGCTGCCAGAGGTACTTGCTGGGGTCAACGCCGCCGTGCGGTGCGTCGTGGTTGGGGGTATTACTGGTTGCCATGATGTCTCCTCATCGCACCCGGCGTTACCACCGACTCGGGGTCGGTTGGTGACCTTCAGCGGGCCGGGCCCCTCAGGTCGTCTGGATGAAGTGACGCCGTTTCCGACGCCGTGGCAATGGTGCCACGGGGGTGTTACGCACTATGCCGATCGAGATGTGACGTGGTCACACTGCGCGATGCCCCGTGCGTAAGGTGATGACTCTGCACCACATCACGAAATCCGACTTCAAACTGGGCTACGAGTGCCCGTTCAAGCTGAAGTACAAGAAGGCCGGGTATCCGAACACCCTCAAAGACAACGAAATGCTCGAATTCTTCGCAGAGGCGGGTTTCATGGTCGAAGCCATCGCCCACGCAGTCATGCAGGCAAATCCATCGGCGGAGTTCGAAAAGACCCTGACAGCAGGTCGCTACATGGCCCGGCTCGACGGTTTCGAGCACTTCGCAGACCGCATCGTGCTGACCGAGATCAAGGCCAAGAGCGTCGAGAGCGCTGACCCGGAGCAGTTCTTCAAGAAGCGCACTCGCGAGGTGCACGGTGACTGGCTGGAGTACATGCTCGACATCACCTTCCAAGTGATGGTTGCAGAATCGTGCTATCCCGGCACCACCGTGGTGCCACGACTGTGCATGGTGAACAAGAACAAGCCGTGCAGCATCGAGGCGATCTACGCAAAAATCGATCTGCTGCCCGACAGCAAGGATCGCGACCGCAGTCACCCGCGCGCCGTGTACCAGGGAGATAAAGATGCGTTGCGCGCCGACCACTTTCTGGAATTCATCGATGTCCGTGAATGCGTCGATTTGCTCATGCCGCACGTGAAGGCGAGGGCTGCCGAGCTGCTCGACTTCCTCGACGGCAAGCTACCTGAGATGAAGCCTCAGATCGGGTTGTCACCGTGCAAGACGTGCGAATATCGCGACGCCGTCAATGACGGCGACGCCAACCCAAATTCGATGCGCGACGGGTTTGCCGAATGCTGGGGGCCCACACCACCGCGCGGCGAGAGCGTGCTCGACATGTATCGCGCCGGCAACGGCAGCAACGAGCTGAAAGCAGAAGTTGCCCGTCGTATTGCAGTCAGAGAGCTGCCACTCGTCGATTTTCCTGACGACATGCTCGCTGGGGGCAAGTCGTACGGCCCGACTCGCCGACACCAAAAACAGGCCCTTGCGACGGGCAGAGAAGTGATCGGTGAGGGGCTTCGCGGCGCAGTCACAGGGTTTGAGTATCCACTGCACTTCATCGACTTCGAAGCCTCGCGTATCCCGGTGCCATATCGACCGGGCATGAAGCCATATGAAGTCGTGGCGTTCCAATTCAGTTGCCACACGCTCGAGTCGCCGACCGCTGACCATCTTGTGCACCGAGAATGGCTGAACTTGCGCGACGTCTACCCGAACGAAGAGTTCTTGCGCGAGTTGCGCACGGCGATCGCCGACAAGGGCACCGTATTCACCTGGAGCGGCTATGAGCTCACCACGCTGCGCCACATACGTCGCCAATTGCGCGAGCGCGACCTCATGACTCCGGAGCTCGCAACATGGTTGACCGGTCTCATCGGCCTGGCACCTGCGGTAGGAGAAGAAGACAAGTCGGTCGGATCGCGCGTCGTGGACCTGCTCAAGATCTCGCAAGCCCACTACGCGCACCCGTCGATGCGAGGCAGCCACAGCATCAAGAAGGTGCTGGATGCGATGTGGTCGGATGCCCCGCACTTATGGGGCGACCCGTGGTTCGCCGAGTACTACCGCAGGTCTGCCGACGGGCGAGTGCTCGACCCATACTCGACCCTCGCCAAGCCGCCACTCGATATCGACCTTGGTGACACCGACGACTCTGACGAAGAGGCCGTCACCGATGGCGTCGGCGCGATGCGTGCGTACCAAGACATGCTCTACGGCCAGCACAAGAACGACCTCGCAATGCGCGACAAGATGCGTGACAGCCTGCTTCGCTATTGCGGCCTTGACACCGCAGCAATGGTCATCATCTGGAAGCACTGGAACACGTCACACCCCGCCACCAAACTTGCGTAGAAGTGTCACCCCCTACTCTCGAAGGAGAACCAATGGAAATCATCGTAGCCCTCGCAGGCCTCATCGTGATCGCGCTCATCGCCGCCGTGGCGCTCAAGCGCAAACCGGCGCCGGTCACTGAGCAGAGCCCTTCCGCTGCCCAGCCCACCCTCACCGCGGCAGAAATTCGCGAGGTCATTCGCGAGATCCACGGAGAGACGCTGCGCGACCTCGCGGAGCAAGCAAAAGACGACCGCGAAGACGCCATCAACACTGCAGCGCGCCAAGTTGGCGATGCCATCGACCACACCAAGAAACAGATCGACGACAAAGTTGATCGGCTGGAGAAAGAGATCCGCCAGCTGCGCGAGATCAACACGGAGAAGTTCGGCAGCGTCGACACCGCAGTAGCTGGCCTGGCCCAGCAGACCCAGGCACTCAACAAGGTGCTCTCCAGCGCGCAGGGTCGCGGCAGCTGGGGCGAGAAGATGCTCGAAGACATCCTCATGCAGTCGGGTTTCCAGCGCGGCATCAACTACGAGATGCAAGAAAGGCTGGGAGAAGGCGGAAAACCCGACTACACGTTCTTCCTCCCGCCGGACCGAGTTCTGTATCTCGACTCAAAGTTCCCGATGGAGAACTACCTCAAGTACTTCGAGGCGCAAGACGACAACTCGCGCAAGATCATGAAAGATGCCTTCATCAAGAACGTCGAAGAACGCGTAAAAGAACTCGAGAAGCGCGACTACGTGCAGCAATCAGGCGCGAACGCCATCGATTACGTGCTGCTCTTCATCCCCAACGAAGGCGTGCTGAGTTTCATCCAGCAGCACAAACCGAGCCTCGTCGACGATGCCGTCGCCAAGCGCGTGGTGCTGTGTTCACCACTCACGCTCTACGCGTTCCTCGGTGTCGTGCGCCAAGCGACTGCGAGTTTTGCGATGGAGCAGAACGCCAACGAGGTGTTACGTCTGCTGACCAATTTTGGCAAGGCTTGGGGAAACTACGTGAAGAACCTGAAAGACATCGCCCGGCACTTCGAGTCGATGCAAAAGAAACTGAAGGCAGTCACTACGGGTCGTGTGTTCTCCACGGTCAACAAGCCGCTTCGCGAGATCGAAGAGCTTGCTCAGAACCGCGGAATCTCATCGGACAACTCTGCGTTGAAAGAACTCGACGCGGCGTTGGCCGAAGCAGACAGCGCAGAAGACGACGTCGACGGAGACTGAATCCGTCGCGTGCCTAGGCGCGCGTCTTCATCTGCACGTAGACCATCTGGATGTTGCTCAGCGCATCACGCATGGTGACCGTGTCGTCGCCGAGTCGTTCGCCGAGACGTTCCACCAGGGCGGTCAATGCGTCGATAGCAAGCGACGCTTCGTCGAGCTTCGGCGGCACCGACGACAGGTGAATCGCCGCCAACTCGTAGAGACCCATCAAGTGATTCACGACCACCACTTGCGCCGGCACCTCGGCGATTCGTCGCCGGGCATCTTCGAGCGCTGCCTGTGCATCCGACAGGGCAGTGGTGTCGTGTTCGCCGAGGGAGTCGTTGTCGCTCATCGCCGCTACGCTATTAGAGGCGTTGTCACCGCTTCGGTGGTCAGCGCCACGGCAAAGTGATCGGCTGCGAAAGTGGCCTTTCCACCTCGCCACGAGAATCCAACGGAAGTTCCTCGAGAACGTCTTGTCGGTGAGTGAGCGCGGGTCGAGCGCCAGCGATGCAAGGCATCGCGTCTCGCCCGCACGCGCACCGGCGCCGGGCTTCAGCGAACCTCCACCTGTATCCCATCTACATAGGAGGCAACGCCGCTTGAACAGCAGTGAGCAGTCATAGCACCGCCGACCAATGAACCGCGGTACAACGACCGCATTCGGGTTCCCCGAGTACGACTCGTAGACGCCGACGGTTCCCAAGTCGGGATCGTGACCATCGAAGACGCGCTGGCAAAGGCGCGAGCCGCAGAACTCGACCTCGTCGAAGTTGCGGCACAGGCCGATCCACCGGTGTGCCGAATCATGGACTACGGGAAGTTCCGTTACGAGGAAGCCCAGCGTCTGAAGGAGTCGCGCAAGAAGACGGTCATCATCACGACGAAAGAAGTGAAGTTCCGACCGAAGATCGGCAAGGGCGACTTCGACACGAAGGTCCGGCACATGCTGGAGTTCCTCGAAGAGGGACACAAGGTCAAGGTGTCGTTGCAATTCCGGGGTCGCGAAATGGCGCACCCGGAGTTAGGCAAGAAAGTGCTCGACGAAGTGCTCGAGAAACTCGGACCGATCGCCAGGGTCGATACCGAGGCTCGACTCGACGGACGCAACATGACGATGGTGCTCTCACCAGACAAGAAAGCTGCTGCTAACGCAAAGAAGCCATCCGCCAGACCTGCCGCCACGACGACCACCAACTCAAATTCCGACTCGAAGACAACCTGAACAGACAACAAGACAGGAGACAGAAATGCCGAAGATGAAGACCTCCAAGACCGCCAAGAAGCGCTTCCGCAAGACGGGCAAGGGCAAGTTGCGCCGTCAGCAGGCCATGCGCCAGCACCTGTTCGAGAACAAGCCGTCCAAGCGCACACGTCGCCTCGATGGCACCGTCGACGTGCACTCAGGCGACGCCCGCAAGATCAAGCGATTGCTGGCCGAGCGCTAAACGCAGGCACTGCACGGAATCATCGAACCATTCGAACCATCACCACGAGATAAGGAGCAGACACCATGGCACGAGTCAAGCGCGGCGTACACGCCAAGAAGAAGCACAAGGCAATACTCAAGAAGGCGAAGGGATACTTCGGCGATCGCAGCCGCACGTTCCGCTCCGCCAACGAAGCAGTCCTCCACGCCGGTCAGTATGCATTCCGTGACCGCCGCGCGAAGAAGGGCGAGTTCCGCAGCCTGTGGATCCAGCGCATCAACGCCGGTTGCCGCGTGCACGACATGTCGTACAGCCGCTTCATCGACGGTCTCAACAAGGCCGGGGTCGAGGTCGACCGCAAGGTGCTCGCTGACATCGCCGTGAGCGACGCCGACACGTTCAAGAAGCTGGTCGACACCGCCAAGGCGGCACTCGCCTGAACGAGACGCTGGGGTTTTCGCACCAGCGGGTTCAACAACTGAGGCGCCTGCTGGCGCGACGAACTGCGCGCGTCGAGGAGTCGGCGTTCGTGGTCGAAGGGGCAGTGCTCATCGCCGAAGCCCTGAGTGGCGGTTGGGACGTGCTCGCACAGTTCGTCTCCGGCAATGCCGCTGCCGTCGACGGATGCGACGCGCCGGTCTACGTGCTCGGCGACGGCGTGCTCGAGCGAGTGGCGTCGACTGAGTCGCCGCAGCCGAACTTGGCCGTGGTGTCGCGGCGAACTGCGTCCTTAGCGCGACTGGAGCAGGCTGCAGCGGTGGGCTCCCGAGACAGTGCTGTGGACACTCGCGCGCCATGGGCGATGTTTCTCGATGCCGTGAGCGACCCCGGCAACCTCGGCACCATCCTGCGCAGCGCAGAAGCGATGGGCGCAACGGGGGTGGTGCTCGGAAGCGGTACGGTCGACCCGTTCAACCCGAAGGTAGTTCGGGCGTCCGCGGGGGCGTTGTTCCATGTTCCAGTCGTCGAAGGTGCGACCCTCGCCGACGTGAAGTCGCTCGGTTACCGCGTGCTTGCGACGTCGTCGCACGAGCAGCCAGGGTCGGTCAGTCTGCGCGACGCCGACTTGAGCGGGGCAGTGTGCATGGTGCTTGGCAGCGAAGCCCACGGTGTGACCGCGGAGATCGCATCGAGCGTGGACGGATGGATTCGTATCGACCATGCGGGTCGCGCCGAGAGTTTGAACGTGGCGATGGCCGCCACCATCATCAGTTACGAAATATCCCGTGCCCGCCCGTAGATTCTGAGGCATGCTGTTCCGCAAGAGCGTGTCGATGGTCGCCGAACGCGACGCCCTACCAGGCAGGTCAACGACGATGCAGGTGCCCGAATCGCACTTCGTGAACGGCGCTCCGCTCGTCGGGCCCTGGCCTGCAGCGTGCGAGACGCTGGTGGTCGGCATGGGTTGCTTCTGGGGAGCTGAGCGCAAGTTCTGGCAGGCTCCTGGCATCTACTCGACCTCGGTCGGTTATGCGGGTGGCTACACACCGAACCCGTCATACGAAGAGGTGTGCAGCGGGCTGACCGGGCACACGGAAGTGGTGCTGGTGGTGTTCGACCGCACGCGGACTTCGCTTGAAGCAGTGTTGCGGGTGTTCTGGGAGAATCACGACCCGACCCAAGGCATGCGCCAGGGCAATGACGTCGGCACTCAGTACCGCAGCGCCATCTATTTTACTGACGACGCGCAGCGCATCGCCGCGAAGAAGTCTCGCGAGGCGTTCCAGGCAGAACTCACCAAGGCCGGATACGGCGACATCACGACGGAGATCGCCCCGTTGCGCGACTACTTCTATGCCGAGGATTACCACCAGCAGTATCTCGGCAAGAACCCCAACGGCTACTGCGGGTTGGGCGGCACGGGGGTGTCGTGCCCGATTGGCGTGGCTCGGTGATCATCGACGTACGTACGCCCGACGAGTTCGCTGCCGGGCATCTCGCCGGTGCGCTGCTCGTCGACGTCAAGAGCGACTCGTTTGGTGACGTGATCGCCAAACTTGACCCGTCTGCTTCATACATCATCTACTGCCGGTCGGGCAATCGTTCTGCAAGGGCCGCCGAGCGCATGCGTGAGATCGGCATCACGAACATCACCGACCTGGGTTCGCTGGAGAACGCGTCAGTACATACCGGTGTCGCGATCGTGCAGGGCTGAGCCAAAAAGCGCGATTCGCCAACTACTCTCGATGTAATGCCGAGTTCGAGCGACGTCGCAGCCCAAGTCGCTTCGGCACTGAAAAACGCACAAGACGCCCTGCGGGCGGCCACTGACGTCGACGCTCTGCGCCGGGTGGCTAACGAACATTCGGGCAAGGGGAGTGTGCTCGTCGGGCTCAAGTCATCCCTCGGGTCGGTCACCGACATCGAGGCACGCAAGTCGGCAGGTCGTGCCATCAACGAAGCGATGCAAGCCATCGAGGCTCTCGTCGCGCAACGGCTTGATGCGCTCGAACGCGATGCCGCCCGTGTAGCAGCGGCAGGGGAGGCGATGGATCTCACCGAGCACGTCGGTCGCCGCACCCGCGGGCATCCGCACATCGTGACCCAGGCGTGGCAGCGGCTGGAAGACGTCTTCGTCGGCATGGGCTTCAAGGTGGCCGAGGGCCCCGAAGTCGAAACCGACTTCCACAACTTCACGGCGCTGAACATGCCGCCGAATCATCCGGCGCGCAGCAGCTTCGACACGCTTTTCGTGCGGCACGGCGCGCCGGGCTCCACCTTGTTGCGCACGCACACGTCACCCGTGCAGATTCGCGTGATGCAAGAGTGGGACTTGCCGATTTACGCGGTGATGCCCGGGCGCGTGTTCCGCCGCGACACGCCCGATGCCACGCACATGCCGGTGTTCCACCAGATTGAAGGACTCGTCGTCGACAAGGGCATCACTTTCGCCCACTTGGCAGGCACCATCGAGGAGTTCACGAAAGCGTTCTTCGGCAGCGACTTCACCAGCCGCTTGCGGCCGAGTTTCTTCCCGTTCACCGAACCGAGCGCAGAGTTCGATGTGCGTAGCGCGAACGGCAAGTGGGTCGAGCTCGGCGGCTGCGGCATGGTGCACCCGAACGTGTTGCGCGCAGGTGGCATCGACCCCGAGGTGTACACCGGTTTCGCGTTCGGGTTCGGCATCGACAGAATGGCCAAAGAGCGCCACGCCGTCGCCGATCTGCGGGACATGTACGCCAACGACCTGCGATTCGTGAGACAGTTCTGATGCGCACCACCGAGGATCGTTCGTAACGATGCGCATCGTTCGTTCGTGGCTGGAGGAGTACGTCGACGTCCGGAAGGTGAGCGACGAAGTCCTTGCCGATGCGATCACCTCGCTCGGCTTGTCGGTTGAGGCCACCGAGGTGGTCGGCACGGCGGTGGCGGGCGTGGTCGTTGCCAAAGTGCTGCGCACGCAGCGACACCCCGAAGCCAACAAAGTGCATCGAGTCTGGGTGGACACAGGTGATGGCGTCGAGCGCCACGTGTGGTGCGGCGCATTCAACATGAAACCTGGCGACCTCGTGCCGCTCGCCACGATCGGCACCAAGATGCCCGACGGCAGGGACATCCTGCGGCGCGGGATGTTCAACATCGACTCCGAAGGCATGCTCTGCTCTGCGGCAGAACTCGGCGTCGCGAGCGACGCATCTGGAATCCTCATCTTGCCGAAGCACGCCAAACTCGGTCGGAATGTGTTCGATGCGCTCGGCATTGAACGCGACATCGTTTTCGAGCTCGACGTCACCCGCAATCGCCCAGACTGCACCGGCCACCTCGGTGTGGCGCGTGACGTGGCCGCGAAGTTCGGCAAGCGTTTCACGCCGCCCAAAGGCGATGCTGCGAAGAAAGGCCCCGCACGCAAGGTGCCCGTGAAGATCGTCGCCGAAAAGGCGTGCGCACGCTTCAACGTCACCGTGATGAGCGGCATCATCGTGCGCCCGTCGCCTGACCATCTCGCGCGCCGAGTGCTTGCTGCGGGCATGCGCCCCATCAACAACGTGGTCGACGCTTCCAACCTGGTGATGCTGGAGACCAACCAACCCAACCACGCGTACGACGCAGCGAACGTCGCTTCGGGCTTTCGCATCCGGTTCGCGAGACCAGGTGAGCGTCTCGTCACCCTCGATGGAACCGAGCGAACGTTCACGAGCGACGACTTGTTGATCTGCGACGGAGGCGACCGAGCCATCGGCATCGCCGGCGTAATGGGCGGCGCCAACACCGAAATTTCTGACTCCACAGCTGCGATCGCGCTCGAGACCGCATGGTTCGACCCGACCACCGTGCGACTGACCAGCCAGCGATTAGCGCTGCGCACCGAGGCGTCAGCCAGGTTCGAGCGCGGTGTCGACCCGGCCGGAGTCGACTATTCCGTCGCACGTTTCGCCGCAATTCTGCGCGAGTCGTGCCCCAAGTTGGTGGTGCACGCAGGTGCTGCGGATGCGCGCACGCGTCACCTGCCAAAGCAGCCCACAGTGCCGCTGCGCGTGGCACAGATCAACAGGGTGCTCGGCACCTCGCTTGGGGCGCGAGAAGTGTCGGCGCTGCTCGCACGGATCGGCTTTGTCTGCACAGCGAAGAAGTTCGCGGCAAAGAAGGGCTCGCTCGTGCCGGCGGGACCTGGCTTCAACGTGAAGGTGCCGTCGTGGCGCCCTGACTGCACCGACGAGATCGACCTTGTCGAAGAAGTGGCTCGACACGTCGGTTACGAATCTCTCGGCAAGCGGGTGTCGCAGTCGACGCAACCTGGCGGGCTGTCGCCGTTGCAGCAGCGTCGACGCGCGTTGCGCGACTTGGTGTTGTCGTTCGGGGCGAGCGAGGCGATGCCCAACCCGTTCTTGGCACCCGGTGACCACGAAAAAGCTGGAGTCGAGCTCGAAGGTTCGCTCGAAGTCGCCGGAACTGCAGTCGGTGCGCTCGAACTCGACAACCCGCTCGTTGCCGAAGAGAGCATCCTTCGCACATCGCTTCGCCCAGGAATGCTGAAAGCCGTCGCCTTCAACGTGGCGTACCGCACCGACAACGTCTCGCTCTTCGAGCTCGGCCATGTGTACCCGCCGAGCACGGGTGAGCTACCCGACGAACACGAGCAGCTGTGCATCATGGCCGTTGGAGCCGATGCCTCCGTCGCAGTGGATTGGTGGACGCAAATCGTCGCGGTGTTCGGCGTCGGCGCACAACTTGACCAGTCGCGAGTGCCGAAGGGTTATCACGCCACGCGCAGTGCAACGCTGTCGCGCGGCAAACAGCGAGTGGGCTACGTCGGCGAGATTGACCGACTCGTGCTCGCGGCCCACGGCATCGAAGGGCGGGTGGCGTGTCTCGAAGTCAATGCGTCGCTGTTGCTTGCGGAGTCCCCGAAGGTGCCGGCCGCCAAGCCGGTCAGCCGGTTTCCTGCGAGCGACTTCGACCTCGCGTTCACTGCGCCTGCTCGCGTGACCGCGGCGGCGCTGCAGCGCGCGTTGCGACAGGCCGCAGGAGCACTGGGGGAGGATGTCGCGCTCTTCGACGTATTCCGCAAAGCGCCGACCGATGAGTCGCGCAGCCTTGCGTATCGAGTGCGTGTGCGAGCGGCGGATCGCACGCTCACTGATGCAGAGGTCGCAACGACTCGCTCGGCTTGCATCGCGGCGGCTGAAAAGCTCGGCTGCACACTGCGCGGTTGATGCAGTCGCCGACCCTGCTGCCCGATGAAATGGTGGCGAACGCATACGTCGCGTTGCGCGATCGAGTGGCCGGTCTTCTTCGCTCACTGCCCGAGGCGGCTGGTGACATCGTCGTGCCCCACTGCCCGATGTGGAACGTGCGCGAACTGGCTTCGCATCTCTTGGGCGTGCCCGACGACATCGTGAACGGGCGGCTCGAGGGCGTCGCCAGTGATGCATGGACACAAGCACAAGTCGAACGCCACCGAGGAAAGACGTTGCGAACTCTCGCTGACGAACTCGCCGGCCTGGCACCGCGATTCGACTCGATGCTCCCGCACATTCCGCCGATGGCAAGATCGCAGATGACCATGGATGCCGTCACGCACGAGCACGATCTGCGCAACGCAGTAGGCCAGCCCGGCGCGCGGGACTCGCTCGCGGTACAGACTGCCTTGGCGTGGCTCGCTGTGTCTGCGGAGAAGCGGGCCCCCGGCAGCCACGCTGCGCTCTTTGGCGCCGGGCTCAGTGACTTCGACCTCCTGCGGTGTCTTTCTGGGCGACGCAGCCTGCGCCAGGCAAGGCAACTCGGTTTGCCTATTGATGTACTGCAGGTGGTGCAAAACGATTCTCCTTTGCGCGCGCCAGCGCACGACGTCGTCGAACAGAGCTGAATATCTTTGATCACCTTCGGACATGGTTGAATAGGGAGCGAATCCAGAGCCCTCTGGGTCACAATCAAAGGAGAACATCATGGCGACTCAAGCGCCCGTACGCCTCCACCACACCGCTTACCTGTCGAAAGACCTGGAAGCCACGCGCAAGTTCTACGAAGACATCGTGGGGCTGCCGCTCGTTGCGACATGGTCAGAGGCCGACGAGCTCTTCGGTGCGGTGCGCGTCTACTGTCACTGCTTCTTCGGCATGCCCGATGGCAGTGCCCTCGCGTTCTTCCAGTTCGCGGAGAAGAAAGACCAGGACGAATTCGATCCGCCGCTCACCCCGTCGCCGTTCCGCCACATCGCGCTGAACGTGAGCAAGGACGCCCAGGAGTCAATCCACAAGCGCCTGCAGGCCGCCAAGTGGAAGCCCGAAGGCACCTACGTGCTCGAGCACGGCTACTGCCGCTCGCTCTACACCGAGGACCCCAACGGGATGTTGCTCGAGTTCACTTGCGACGCACCGGGCGCCGACAAGATCAACGCCGACCGCCGCAAAGACGCCCACGCGACTCTGAAGCGTTGGCTCGCGGGCGACCACACCAGCAACAACAACTACCGCTGAGCACCGGGGGATACCGGTTGGTCGCATGAGCGCCGCACGACGCCCGCTTGAGGGTTTGCTCGTCGCCGATTACTCGCGCGTGCTGGCTGGCCCGTACTGCTCGATGCTGCTGGCCGACATGGGGGCCACCGTCATCAAGGTGGAAGGCCCGGCCGGTGACGACACGCGCACGTGGGTGCCGCCGACCAAAGACGGCGTCGCCACGTACTACATGTCGATCAACCGCAACAAGAAGTCGATCGTGCTCGACTACTCAAAAGCGGAAGATCGCGCGCTCGCCGTCGAACTTGCGCGCCGCGCCGACATCGCGCTGGAAAACATGAAGCCAGGCGGAATGGCAAAGTTCGGGCTCGATTACGAGTCGCTTGCCAAAGTAAACCCGCGGCTCATCTATCTCTCGATCAGTGGCTTCGGCACTGCCGAAGGTGCATGGCTGCCCGGCTACGACCTCATCGTGCAAGCAGTGTCGGGGTTGATGAGCCTCACTGGTGAGCCGGACGGCCCGCCGTTCCGCGCGGGCATCTCGGTGTTCGACGTGATGACTGGTTTGCACGGCACCATCGGCGTGCTCGCAGCGCTCAACCAACGCCAAGCGACTGGCAAGGGTCAGCACGTCGAGGTGAACCTGTTGTCATCGGCGATGTCGGGTCTCGTCAACCAGACGGGTGCGTACGCGGCTGCCGGAGTCGTACCGTTCCGCATGGGTAATGCGCATCCGTCGCTGTTTCCCTATGAGGCGATGCCGACAAAGGATCGCGACCTCATCATCGCCGCCGGAAACGACAAGCAATTCCGATCGCTGTGCGAAGTGCTCGGCATTGCGCACCTGGCCGACGACCCGCGCTTTCGTATCAACGCTGACCGCACAAAGAATCGCGAGGATCTTCGGCCGTTCCTCTTGGAGAAACTCGCGGAGTGGCCGGCGGACGATCTCTTTATCGCACTCAACAAAGTGGGTGTTCCGTGCGGGCCGATCAACTCGATTGGCGACGGTGTCGAACTGGCCCAACGTCTCGGGCTCGAGCCGCGTGTAACGGTGGGCGAGGGCAATCGGGAAGTCACGCTCATCCGCAACCCGATCGACTTCAGCGATGCCGAACTCCGGTACGAATTGCCGCCGCCGCTCCTGGGTGAACACAGCGACGAGATTCGTCGCTGGCTGTCAACGCCAGTCAAATAGGAGAGATTCAGGAGCACCACGATGACCAAAGACACCTACCGCACGGGGCTCGGCACATCCAACGCCGACACCATCACATTGCTCGGCCACGATCTGGCCGGTGAACTACTCGGCAAGACGTCGTTCGGTGAGTTGGCGTTTTGGCTGATCACCAAGCGACGCCCGTCGAAGTCTGAACTGGTCATGTTCGAGGCGGTGCTGACCGCCTTGGCCGACCACGGTTTTACGCCGACGGCAATTGCCGCGCGACTCACGTACACAAGCGCCCCAGATTCACTACAGGGGGCATTGGCCGCTGGGTTGCTCGGCGGCGGCTCGCGCTTCTTGGGGGTTACCGAGGATTGCGCGAATTTCTTGGCGGAACAGTTGGCAGGTGTCGCGACCTTGCCGTCGACCGAAGCCCAATGGGATGAACTCGCCACCCGCGTCATGACCGCACGCAAGGCGGCCGGCAAGTTCGTGCCGGGGCTCGGACACCCGGTGCACAAAGTGCAAGACCCGCGCACCCCGGTGCTGTTTGCCTTGGCCAAGCAGCACGGCACCTACGGCCCACACCTTGAGTTGTTCGCTGCACTCGGAAGGGTGGCGCCGGTAGTCCTCGGCAAACGCCTGCCGCTGAACGGGGCAGGGGTGTGCGGCGCAGTGCTCGCTGACTTGAAGTTGCCAATGGGCGTGCTGCGCGGCGTGGCGCTACTGGCACGATGTGCGGGGCTGCTGGGCCATCTCGTCGAGGAACAGACCGACCCGATCGGCATCGATGTGTACATGAACGTCGACCGCAACATCGACTACCAACCGCCCTCCCGCTAGCGACGCTCGCTGCGAACGCTCCGCCACGGCGGGTAGCGAAATGGCGTGGTTATGCGGTGCCAGCCCGCCAACGTCGCACTCGCGATCGCCGAAGCGCCAATGTTTCATTTCGGTGACAACACCAACGCAGGTGGCCAGAGATTCGTACTCTCGTGAAAGGAGCTGGCACCCGCCAGCACCACTCACAATGGGGGTAATACGAAATGGCATCACTCGCACCTAGCGCCTCACAGCGCTGGCACAACTGGGTTGCGTCGCACCCTGTCGGCGGTCTCGCCGTCATCGGCGTGATTGCAACGCAGGTTGGCACCTACTTCGGGTACGTCTTCCCGGCGGTGGGTCTACCGACCCTGCCGTGGCCGATGTACAACGGTGCACTGGCACTGGGCATCAACGGCCCGAGCTGGGGCAGCTACTTCAACCCGGACTTCACCATTGCTGGCACCAATGCCGGCTGGCTGTTCTTCTCGGGTCAGGCGCTGCACTTCGTGAACGGAATCGTGTTCGCGATGTTGTTCGGCATCTTCGCCCACCATGCAATCCCGCTGAAGGGTCACGTGGCCAAGGGTCTTGCATACGGCGTGGTCATGACGATCATCAGCGCCGGACTGCTCGTGCCGTACGCCTACGTGGCGGAGCAGGGCTACGGCCTGTTCCTCTTTGACGGACCTGATGGCTGGAAGCTCCCCGCGGGCATCCTCATCTGGCACCTCATCTACGGGTGGTTCATCGGCATGCTCTACCAGCCGAAGGAAAACGCCTAACCACATCGTTCGGGTCAAGAGACCCGAAGAGTGCAGCATGAACCTCGGTTCGTGCAGAGGAGACCCCGGTTCCACTTCGGTGGGCCGGGGTCTTTTCTCGTGCGGAGCGTCTCTGAGCGCCCAAGCGGGGCGCAGCGTTACATGAACAGCCGCTTGCCGGCGATTTCACAACCCTCGGCCAGTGACGCGAGCTTGGCGAACACGACATCAGGGTCGATGTTCTTGATGCCGACGTGCACGGAGAAGCCGCAGTCGACGCCGGCCATCAGCCGCTCCGGGTCGACCACCTCAGCCCACTGCACGAGTCGCTGTGCGATGAGGTCGGGGTGCTCGATGTAGTTGGACTGCGGTTCGATGACGCCCGGGCAGATGGTCTTGTTCGACGGTACGCCCGACTCTTTCAGAGACGACCATTCGTGTGCATGGCGCGGGTTGGCGCCTTCGAAAAGCACCGTTGGGGGCTTGGCTTTCCACACGATGTCGATGATGTCGCTGATCGGCACGTCGTGGTTGTGCGGCCCGGGGTAGTTGCCCCAGCAGAGGTGCATACGCAACTGCTGCTCGGGAATGTTGCGCACCGCGTGATTGAGCGCATCGATGTTGAGGGCGATGGTCTTGCGGAATTCCTCGAGCGAGAGCGACGCATACGCAGAGTGGCGACCCATCGCGAGGTCCGGGCAGTCGAGTTGCACGACGGCACCCGCGTGAGCGATGGCCTCGTACTCGTGTCGCATCGCCTCGGCGATGGCGAACACGTATTCTTCTTGAGTTTTGTAGTACTGGTTGGCGAAGAAGATCGAGATCACGCCTGGTGATGCAGCACTCGTGAAGATGCGTTCGTGGCCGTGCTTCTTGGCCGCAGCCGACAACCATTCCATGTCGCGCACGGCCGACCGACGGTCGATGACCTCAATCGGGCCGGTGCAGGCTGGCGCATTGCGCTTCTGGCGACCCGGATTTTCGTTCACCGCCTCTGCGCTGCGCGGGTAGTCGACCAAGTCTTGGAAGTGGTAATTGCGGATGCTCTCTCCGTTGAAACCCGACAGGCGATCCTTCACGTAAGTGGCGTACGAGGGTTTGGTCATCTCGCCGTCGTTGATGACGGTGACGCCGGCTTCAACTTGCTTTCGAACGATCTCATCGATTGCCGAGTGGAATCGCGTCTCGAGGGCGGTCGGGTCGACGGGCACTCCGTCACCGAGCGCCCACATCGTCTTGATGAGGTCGTCGGGGCGGGGGAGGCTGCCCGTGTGGGTGCAGGCGATCGCGCGGGCCATGGCGGTGCTCAGGCGACGCGGTAGCCGGCTTGTTCGACGGCTGTGCGCAAAGCGGCCTCGTCGACCTGCCCGTCGAACTGGATGGCTGCCGATTTGCCCTCGAGGGAGACCTCGACGCTCTTCACCCCAGCGACCCCTTGGATGGCCTCGGTCACATGACGTACGCAGTTGCCGCAACTCATACCTTCAATAGTCTTCGTCATCGTGGCCACGAAGCGCACCCTAGCCTCGCTTGCTCTCGTCGCTGGAATCGTGCTTGGTGCATGCGGTGGTGAATCTGAAAGTTCGGCGGTCGATGCCGATGACGAGGAATTCGTGCAGGGCATGATTCCGCACCATCAGCAAGCGGTGGAGATGAGCACGCTCGCCCTCGACGGCCGCGCCGGAGTGGCGGTGCAGGACCTGGCGCGACGGATCAAGTCGGCGCAAGACCCAGAGATCGTCGCCATGCGCGGCATCCTGGCGCGCTGGGGAGTGGACGAAGACGAGCACGCCATGCACCGGTCGGCGAGTGACGCCGCGATGATGGGCATGCTCACCGATGACGAGCTTTCCGAACTTGCGTCACTGAGCGGGGATGCGTTCGACAAGCGATGGATAGAAGCGATGGTCATGCACCACGAAGGCGCCATCGCAATGGCGAAAGCCGTACTCGCGGGCGGAGACGACCAAGAAGTGCGGGCGTTGGCGAGCTCGATTGCTTCGGCGCAAGAAGCCGAAGTTGCCGAACTGAAAGCGTTGCTCAACGGCTGACGCCGACTATCAGTTCCGCGGGGTCAGGCTGGCGGTATCAGGCTGGCGGAATCAACGCGCCAGTGAACACCTGCCACGCCAACGCCGACTTCGCCACGAAACTCAGCACGATGTACGTGCGCTCGCCGACGAGATAGTCGGCGAACTTGCCCTTGGCTCGGTATTGCAGCCACTGCACGATTGCAAAAATGTTGAAAAAGATGAAGAGCGACACGACGATGCCGTAGACGAACCCCGGCACCTCAGTGTTGGGCGGGCCCTTGGGTGAAAAGAGGTTGATCACGACCGTGATCCACGGCACGGTGCCGGCGATGCATCCGAACCAGAACGGAAGCAGGTCACCGTCGCCTGGCGTCGTATAGCGCTCTTGCAGCCAGCCAAAAAGGATCATGCTCATGTTCACGCCGAACACGCAGAGCAGTGCGACGTAATCGGCGACGCCATTCAGTTGCAGGATGAGCACGATCATGATCGACGAAGAAATCGAGTACTCGACCCAACGGAACACGTTGATGTGCTTGCCAAGGCCCGCCGCATATCGGGGGAACCCGACGGGGGAGGCCACGAGAAAGTGGAAGAACGCCGAGAGCGCCATGAACGCGGCGACCATGTAGGAGATGTTCAAACTGAAGAGATCGATCGGATCGGAGAAGTTGCCGGTGCCGGGGGCCTCCGAGAGGTAGGTGGCTTTCACCGGTAGCGAGACGTCGGTAGCAAGCACGAGAATCGCGATCAGCGATGCAAGGTGCAGCACCCCGGCAAAAATGTTGAGCGTGCGCAGTTTGGCGATTCGTGGGTCCATGCCGCCCAGAGTACGCCACCCCCTGCTGATTAGGGTTCAGGCGTGGTGAGCGTCGACGACCACGGCCGTCCCGAGCCAGAGCCTGCGGTCGGCGAGCTCGAGACCCTGCTTGGCTACCTCGAATTTCACCGCGCGACGCTCGAGTGGAAGACTCGCGGACTCAGCACCGATCAATTGCGTCGCACCACCGCGGCGAGTTCGATGACGCTCGGCGGTTTGCTCATGCACCTGGCGTACGTCGAGGACCATTGGTTCATCGGTGCGCTGCACGACCGCGAGCGCATGCCGCCATGGTCGACGGTCGACTGGAAGACGACACCCGACTGGGAGTGGGACTCCGCGCACCTCATGTCAGGTGACGACATGCGGGCGCAATGGAAGACGTCAGTCGAGAGGTGTCGCGCCGCGCTCGACGAGGCACTGGTCGCCGCAGGTGCCCGGGCGCCGAAGGTGGCTGATGCCGCAGCCGACCCCTTGGGGGCGCTTGCCAAGCGAGCCTTTCCGAGCGGCGAACGCCCGTCGATGCGCTGGATTCTCGTGCACATGATCGA
>JBEGRF010000025.1:0-9793 GCA_041180605.1 Actinomycetota bacterium
TAGAAGCCGGCTGTTGAGCTAGGAGAGAGCAGAAAGCAAGAGACCGATGACTGCCCAGTTGAGGATGTCGTTGCCGACTTCAACTAGCCAGACACGGAAACCAAAACCACCAAAGAGTCGATGTCCAAGCGACGAGAACGCGGCTCCAAGACCGAGAACGAACCCCCAGAACGCACCTTGAACGGCATCGAGTCCCGCTTCGCCGCCGATTTTGTCGAGCACAAGCTCGAGTGCGACGACTTGTACGACGATTGCCAGGGTCTGCGCCGCGAATACTGTCGCCATGTTCTGCCCGTCTCCAGGTTGGGCACTTCCCTTGTTGAGAAGGCGCCACCAAACGGGAAAGAATGTCTTCTGGTTGAACCAGGAAAAACCGCTGACGAAGGTAACGACACTGGCCACGATGCAGCCCAGAACATTGATGTCACTCATGCCACCACACTACGTTCGATTCGGAAACGAAGTGTCTGCGGACACGAGACAAAGGCACGCCGTGGCGCGCTCGGAGGGACTCGAACCCCCAACCCTCTGATCCGAAGTCAGATGCTCTATCCATTGAGCTACGAGCGCTGGTGCGCGACACGCTACCGCCTGCCAAGATTGTGGAATGGCGCTCCACCCTCAGACCGTTGCCGTTCTCGAATTCATGAAACAGCTCGGAACTCCGCCCCTGCATGAACTCACCCCCGAGCAGGGCCGAGCCAACTATCTCGCCACCCGAATTCCATCGAACGTGCAGTTGCCCGAGATTAAAGACTTCGATGCCGGCGGAGTGCGCTGCAGGTTGTACCGCTCGAGCAACGACGCTGCTGCGCCGCTCCTTATCTATTACCACGGCGGCGGCTGGGTGATTGGCGACCTCGACACCCACGACGACATCTGCCGAAAGTTGGCGCGCGACGCCAAGTGCAGTGTGATTGCCGTCGACTACCGATTGGCACCTGAACATCCGGCGCCGGCATCGCACGAAGACTGCATCGCAGCTACGAAATGGATCTTCGCGAATGCAAAGAAACTGGGTGTCGACCCAGCACGTATCGCCATCGGCGGAGACTCCGCAGGCGGCAATCTCGCCGCGATTGTGTCGATGCACGCGGGAGTGAAGCCGGTCTTTCAGTTGCTCGTGTATCCGGCGACCGATATGCGGCGGGGTCAAGCTAGCCACCGAGAAAATGCACAGGGATATTTGCTCACCTCAGACTCAATGGAGTGGTTTATCGGTCACTACCTGCAGGGTGACGAGAAGAAGAAGCACGACCCGATGTACTCGCCGTTGCTCAGCGACGACTCACTGCTGAAAAAGTCACCGCCAACGTTGGTGATCACGGCCGAGTACGACCCACTGCGCGACGAAGGTGAGCAATACGCGGCGCGGCTCGCCGAAGCAGGCGTGCAGGCGTCGGTCGTGCGGTTTCATGGCCAGATTCATGCGTTCTTCGGGATGAGCGAAGTGCTAGATGATGCCGCTGCCGCTATCTCACTCAGCGCCTCGTATCTGCGCAAGTATCTGGGCACCTGATTCGCATGGCACGTTCTTCTCTCATCGTCGACAACTACACCTATGAAGGCACCGATGCCCATCGCACACTGCAGCTGCTCGGCGAATTGTGGAGCCACCATCAGCACGGAGGTTCACCTTCGCCAGAGGCGCAACGACGAGCCGCCGACGACCTCGCGCGCCTGTTCGCGCCTCTTGCAGGCAACGACGACGTATCACTCGAACCGCTCGAACGAGTGACTGCGCTCGGAACGCATGCTGCAGAACGCATCGATCACGCAGACCCGGCGGCATTGCAGCACACGCTGCGAGAGATGTGGAGCCCGCTCGCCACGCTCGCCCGGGAGTCTCGACGAGCCCCGAAGCGCAATAGTGATGAAGCGAGTTCGCGTGGCGTGGTGACGGGACTCTTCCTCTCCGACGGTGGTGTACCCAAGAATGCTGTCGACAGCGTCGAGGTGGGTTATCGCGGCGTGATCGGTGACCGTCAAGCCACACGAGTCCACCACGGTCGCCCCTGGCAGGCGCTGTGCTTGTGGAGCGCCGACGTGGTCGCGGCCCATGCCGCGGCAGGGCACCCGATACGACCCGGTTCAGCGGGGGAGAACATCTCACTTCGAGGGGCAGACTGGTCCCAGTGGTGCCCTGGCAGGCGAATTCGCCTGGGCGAAGTCGAGGCAACCGTCACCGCCTACGCGATTCCCTGTACCAAGAACGCCCGCTGGTTCGCGGACGGCGATTACGAGCGCATGAGTCACGAGAGGGCGGACCAAAGCCGCATCTACGCCCGCGTCGATCGCCCAGGCCGCATCTCCGTCGGAGATCTCGCCAGCCTGCAAACCCAATAACCACGCCATTTCAGCAGGTATCCACACTTTCTTTGTGCGTTTGCGCTGAGGTGGGATTCGTCAGCAACGCTGCTGACAGAAAGAGAGAACAACCACCATGTACACCCTCGGAGCACTTCTCCTGGCAGCCATCCTGCTCGGCGCGGTCGTGTCGGTCATCGACTCGGTCCTTCGCCTCGTAGGCCTCCACGGAGTGATCGCCAAGATCCCGGTCGTCGGGGCACACTGGGGCCTTCTCATCAGCATTCTGATGGTCTGGCTCACTGACGTGAACCTCGCCGCCAACTGGGGCCTCGGATTCAAGGACGACTGGATGGTGTGGGTCGCCAACGGCGCCATCATCTACGGCATGATTCCGGTCAAGGATGCAGCGGTCTCGATGATTAACAAGGGATTCAGGATGTAACGAGCGGCCCAGCCGCTACGCACAACCCGACCCGGCGACCGTGCCCCTTCACGGGGGAATCCCACGTCGCCGGGTCGACCTTTTCTAGGCCCACCCCCAGGCGCTCGAGAGCGGCCTGCATCACCGGCGGTCTCGCGCGGTTTGTCCCGTCGCTCACTTTGAGGGCAACCGCCCGGCCGTCAGGCAGCCCGACGGCAAACACTGCTTCAGCCCCGTCTTTGGCAACCGTCCCCTGCAGCCCCTGCATGAGCAGGGTCACGTCACGCGTTGGACCTCCGACCATCAGCGGTTGAGTCGTCATTGCCTGCGCCACTCGGTACGCCGCGGTGCCCTCTTCGGCGACTGCGATCGTGCGAAATGCTCGGGCGAGACCGACGAGCGACATCGCATGTGCGGGCGCGCCGCAACCGTCAACGCCGATATGGGCCGCCGGTTCGCCGGCCAGCGAAGGGATCATCGCGGTGATGTGTCGCTGCAGCGGATGATCCGGTGACAAGTACGTCAGATCAGACGGCCAGCCCGCAGCGACGCAGGTTGCGAGCATGCCAGAGTGCTTCCCGGAACAGTTCATTTGCAGCGCACTGCGCGGCTTGCCGGCACGGATGGCTCGTTCGTGCTCGCCGTCATCGAGCGGATAGTCAGTGGTATTGCCGAGCGCGGTCTCGGTCAGACCAGCAGAAGAGAGAATCTCCTGCGCGGCCGCGAGATGCTCGGGTCGACCGTCATGACTCGCGCACACGAGAGCCAGCAGTCGGGCTGGCAAATCGAGCCCAGCGTCAACCATCGCGGTTGCTTGGAGCGGTTTCATCGAAGAGCGCGGATAGACGATCACATCCGGGTCTCCGACGCTGAAAGCAATCGAACCATCTTGGTTGAGTGCGACGACGGCCCCGAAGTGTTGCGACTCCACGATGCCGCTGCGCGTGGTTTGCGCGATCAGCTCGTACGTGCCGCTCGATGCATTGCGCTTCTTCATCGAAGACCAAGTTGACTGACGTGCTTCATCGAATCGCCAAGTTGTAGAAGGCAACGACCGTTGCCGATGACCGCGTCAGTGTGAGTTTCACTCGACACGTCCCTGGTTTGCTCAGCACCAGGCGGTTGTTGCGCGGGTTCAGTGCGCACTGCTGGCGCGACTTTGCGACCGGCGTGACGACCACTTTTCGCACGTCAGAGCGATCCACCGACAGCGTGTTGAGCAATGCGACCGTGCTGAGCGAAGTCTGCCGTTCAAACAGCGGCGTCGTGAACGTCGAAGTCGTGCCCAATGCCGTGCCGGCGGCATTTGTGGCGGCGACTCGCCAGAAATAGGTGTTGCCCGGGACGAGACCAGCGAAGGTCGCGGTGAGTGACGCGGTCTCGTCTCCCGTCACGTCGCCAGCGACGATCGTTGCGACGAGCGCAGTGAACTCGGCATCGGAGGAAAGTTGAAAGAAGGCCTGGGTAGAAGCACTGTTCGCGTTGACCGTTCCCGCGACAGTCGCTGAGTCGGAAGCGACCGCTGATGCGTTGGCACTCGTTACGATCGGCAAGCCCCCCAATGTGGTGAATGACGCGATCCCACCAGAGACGGTTCCCGCCAAGTTGGTGGCATTGGCCCGGAAGTAATACGTGGTGCCCGGCACCAAGTTGATGGCCGCTGCTTCGAACGCAGTCGGAGCGGTTCCCGAGACTTGAGATGCATCGATCGTCGTCGTCGCGCCACTCAGGTCGGGCTGCAATCCGTAGGTGAACGACGTAGATGTGAGGAGGTTGTTGGCGATCACGGTGCCCGTCAGAGCCGCGCTCGTCGTGCGCACACCGACTGCGCTCGTCGTGGTGACGACCGGAAGCGCAACGACGCTCGTTGCGTCGAGCGCCCGCTTGACGAGTGCTGCGAACGCCGACGGTACAAACCCCGTCATCGATGGCCGGCTTGACGCAGAGCACGGGCCGGAGGCCGCCGAATTGATGCCGATGAGCACGATCTCGTTGCCGACTTGCGTGATGACCGGACCACCGGAGTCACCAGAACAGATGCCGGTGGTGGCGGTCTGGCTCGCAGAGAACGAACCGGGCCACGGCGAGAAGGGAGTCAGCGGCTGGTTGATCTGATTCGGCGTCGGGGAGGAGGCTCCGCTCGGCGAAGTGCGGCCATAGCCGAGGAACGTGACGATGCGACCGTCGCGCGACCACGAGTTCACTTCATCCGTCGTGGCGAGACGCGAGATCGTGCCGCCCGGGAGAGCCGCAGCCAGCACCACGAACGCAATGTCATCGGGCTGCGAGAACTCGCTGAACTTTCGAAATCCGTCGACCACGATGATCTGGCCCTGCGAGACCGTCTGCGGCGACTGTTGCGTGCTGACGCCCGGGGCAAACACCGAGATGGCGCTCGTCGTCACCTCGCCAGATGAATTGACCACGCAGTGACCAGCCGTGATGACGATTCGACTCGTCCACAGTGCGCCACTACATGAGCTGCTGCCGTTCAGAACCCGCACTACGGCGGTATTGCCGAGCGCGGAAGTGCCGCCAACCACGGCATTAACCGGCGCGACCGTCGACGTGCTCGCGCACAGAACGACGACGGCAGTGGTCACCGCGTACATCGCTTTGCGCAATCTCATTCGCACCGTGCCAAGGCTAGGAGAGCTCGGAGTGTGCGTCGTTAGGCTCGCCGTATGACGTTCGACAAGCCGGCCCCTGATCTCACCAAAATTCAAATTGCGTGGGAGAAATGGGAAAAGGGCGAAGAGCAGCCGGGTCGTACGCTCGCATCACTGAAGGTCGCGGGGCTTGACGAGGTGATAAAGCAACTCGTGGCGAGCGGCTGGAAGCCCACGGCGTAACGTCGTTCAGCGATGACCAATCCGCATCGTCGTGCGGGAGGTCGGCAACAACTTCCGCGTCCGGCTGAGTGGCGCGAACTTTCGCATTCGCCGTGGTCGCGCCTCGACGTTTCGGCATTGAACGACTTGGCCGCCGTCCGCGAGGCGCTCGCTCGCTTCCGTCCAGATCCGGCGTCGCTGCGAGCCCCGGATGACTCGCAACCGTCCGCGGTACTGGTGCCGCTGTTTGCGGCAAGTGACGGTCCGCGCGTGCTGCTGACGCGGCGTTCTGAATTGCTGAACTCGCACAAGGGACAGATCGCATTCCCTGGTGGTCGGCTCGAAGCCGGAGAAACCTCGCTGCAAGCCGCGCTTCGTGAGACGAGAGAAGAGATCGGCTTGGATGCATCTGATGCAGCGGTGCTCGGCCAACTTGCCGCACACCAGACCATCTCAAGCCGCAGTCACATCACGCCGCATGTGGTGGAACTGGCTCGCGTGCCGGAGCAATTCATCACGAACGGTGAAGTGGAACGAGTATTCAGTGTCACTCTGGCCGAGTTGATTCGCCCTGACACCTTCGCCCAAGAACATTGGCAGTTCGCCGACCGGGAGGTAGTGGTGCCGATGTTTTATCTTGACGACGAGACCATCTGGGGCGCGACCGCCCGAATGCTGCAAGAACTGATTCTGCTCGTGCTCATGCGCCACCACTAACGCCGCCGCCCAGGTTCTCGCCGACGCCATCACGGCCCGGCAGCAAGCCTCACCGCGTGGAAGAACACCACGACCCAAGCGTCGCAGCGCAGTCGTTCGCTGTGTCGTCGGGGCAGACATGACTCCTGTAGGTCACGTTGAAACTGGTCGTCCACTCGCGCCCGCAATGCGGCGTCCCACTTGACGCCAAGATTGAGCCGTGCAAGCGCCGAGTAGTTCGCATATGCGAGATCGTGCCGCTCGCAGGCGACCCGAAAGTCGAACGACTTTCCGGTGCTGCCGACGAGTGGAGCAGTGCATCCGTCGGTGGTGACGATGAGCCATCGGTGAAGTCGCTTTGCTCGCGCTCGTTCTGTGCGGAACCGCGCCAGGGGAGTGGCGAACACCAGACGATCAAGCACCGCGAAGTCAGGTGGATCCGGTACCACGAGACTGGCACGAGGCTCGATGTTCGAAGCGGCGACACGATCTGCACCTGTCGTTGATGCAAGAAGCGTTGTCGCGAAGCAGCATGCGATCAGACGACGCATGGGTACCTCCCGAGGAAGCCAACTTCCTTCGCAAACCTGTGTGCATGGCGCTGGTCGCGCTGGCTACGCCCAGCGGGATTGTGTGGGGCGGGTTACTTCCAGCGACGCATCGTCGCCACCATGTCGAGGGCCACTTCGGCGGCCTCGAAACCCTTGTTGGTGTCGTCTGGCCGCGAGCGGGCTGCTGCTTGCTCGACGTTTTCCACCGTCAGCACACCGAAACCGATCGGAATGAGCGTCTCGAGTTGCACCTGCATGATTCCTTCGGCGCACGGGCCTGCGACGTATTCGAAGTGCGAAGTCTCCCCGCGAATCACGGCGCCGAGCGTGACGAGAGCGTCGTAATTTTGTGACACGGCCATCAAGCGCGCCATCACCGGAATCTCGAATGCGCCTGGCACCCAGAACACGTCGACGTTCTTGTCTCGCACACCGTGTTTGGCGAGACCTCGTTTGGCGCCGTCGAGCAGCGCGTTGACGACGAACTCGTTGAAGCGCGAGCAGACGATGCCGACTCGCAGTGATTCGTATTTCGGCTTCTTCATTGCTCTTCTCCGATCGTCGGTTGTAGGAGGTGTCCTAGTCGGTCTCGCTTTGCCGCGAGGTAGCTGCGGTTTTCTGGAGTGATCGCTGTGACGATCGGAACTCGCTCCACCACGCTCAAGCCGTAACCAGCGATGCCGCCGTACTTGGCCGGGTTGTTCGTCATGAGGCGCAGCTCGCGAGCCCCGAGGTCGGCGAGCATCTGGGCCCCGATGCCGTACTCGCGGCTGTCGACTGGCAGCCCGAGCTGCACATTGGCGTCTACGGTGTCGAGACCTTCGTCTTGCAGTGAGTACGCACGAATCTTGTGGCCGATCCCGATGCCGCGGCCTTCGTGGCCGCGCAAGTAGACCAACACGCCGCGACCCTCGCGTTCAATCATCGCCATCGCGCTGGCGAGCTGGTCGCCACAGTCGCAACGACGGCTGCCGAACACGTCACCGGTCAAGCATTCGCTGTGCACGCGAGTGAGGAGCGGCTCGTCGAGCGTCGCGTCGCCGCGCACGAATGCAAGGTGCTCGATGCCGTCGAGCGTCGATCGGTAGGCGACGCACTCGAACTCGCCCCATTCGGTCGGCACTCGCGCCGAGCCGATCCGCTCGACGAGGCGTTCTTTGTGGCGCCTCCAGTCGACGAGAGCCGCAATCGAAGAGAGGAGGAGACCGTGTCGTTTGCAGAATTCGACGAGTTGTGGCAACCGGGCCATGGTGCCGTCGTCATTCTGGATCTCGCAGATGACGCCGGCGGGTTCGCACCCAGCGAGACGTGCGAGATCCACAGCAGCTTCGGTGTGGCCGGCGCGCTTCAGCACGCCGCCCTCGCGGGCACGAAGCGGGAACACGTGTCCGGGTCGTGCAAACGCTTCGTAGCCGACGCTTCGGTCAGCGAGTGCGCGAATGGTGAGCGCACGGTCGGCGGCCGAGATGCCGGTCGTCGTGCCGGCGAGTAGGTCGACCGACACGGTGAAAGCCGTGCGGTGGCTCTCGGTGTTGTGGTCGACCATCATCGGTAGCCGCAAGTCATCGCACCGTTCCCCGGTGAGAGGTGCGACCACCACGCCCGAAGTGTGCCGGATGATGAACGCGAGCTTCTCTGGTGTCACGTGCTGCGCTGCCATGATGAGGTCGCCCTCGTTCTCGCGATCCTCGTCGTCCACGAGCACGACCATCTCGCCGCGACCGATGGCAGCGATCACGTCATCTGTGGGGGCGAACACACTGCCTCTCGAATTACGTGAATCATTCACGGTCGTACCTTCTTGCCGGTATCAGGTTCGATGACGACTTCGACGTCGTCGCCGAGCGCCTGGGTGGAGACGAGGCGCCCGCGCCAGACTTCTGCGAGCGTCGATGCAGTGTCGCCGGCGAACGCAGGCACGGCATCGCCGCCGCCCATGATCGATGGGGAGATGTGGAACAGGTAGCGGTCGACGAGACCAGCCTCGTGGAAACTCGCGGCAACTTTGGCGCCGCCTTCCACCATCAGTTGCAACACGCCGTTGCGGCCGAGCTCGTCGAGCAGAGCGGAGAGTGAGCCAGTCCACTCCGTGCACGGGTGAACTTGGGCGCCGACTGGCACTCGACCCAAGACGATGCGCCGTGGTGACGGACCATCGGCGTGGCGGACGGTGAGCAACGGGTCGTCGGCCCGCACGGTGCCCGCGCCAACGACGATTGCATCGCTCTCGGCGCGCAACTGGTGTACGCGGTCGCGCGCTACGTCTCCGGTGATGCGACCGCCGGCGCCGGACTTCGCGGCGATGTATCCGTCGATGGTCATCGCCAACTTGAGCACGACGTAGGGCCTCCCGGTGCGTCGGTGGTGCAGGTAGGGCGCGAGTTGTTCGCGCACGATGTCTGCCGCGACGCCTACGTCAACTTGTACCCCGGCTTCGCGCAAACGTCGAGTGCCCGTTCCCGCGACTCGAGTATCGGGGTCTTCGACGCCGATCACCACTCGAGCGACGCCGGCCTTGATGATTGCCTCGGTACACGGTGGTGTGCGACCGAAGTGGTTGCACGGTTCGAGGGTCACATAGAGCGTGGCGCCGCGAGCCGCAGCACGGGCGCTCTGCAGAGCTCCGATCTCTGCATGTGCTTGGCCGACCGGTTGCGTGAACCCGCTGAATCGTCGACCGTCTGCGGCGACGAGCACTGCTCCGACCCATGGGTTGGGTCGGCACGTCAGTCGCGCTGAGGCGGCGACGAGCACCGCCTCGCGCATCGATTGTTCGTCGATGTCGCTCATCTCTTCCTGCTTCCATCCGGACTGTGACCGTCGGCCCCGGAGTTTCACCGAATCAGTCCCGTGCCATGAGGCGCGGGAGTCGCGGGCTTTCACCGCCGATAGGGAATTTCACCCAACCCTGCAAGAACATTTCAGTTGTGTGCAGCACCTCCCGGTGTTGCATTAGTGAGGCTACCTGCGTCTCGTCGGGCCTC
>JBEGRF010000026.1:0-26399 GCA_041180605.1 Actinomycetota bacterium
GTCCCATTCATGCGCGGCCGGGCGAATCACATCGACGGCGAACTCGTGGATCCAGTCCTTCAGCTGCTGCTGGTCGTCAGAAAGTGCAAGTGAGAAGTCGGGCATCCCCACAAGTTACCAATTGGTAGGTGAAGTCCACTGAGTGAAGTGGATCAGGCGCGGCGCAGCGTGGTGCCTTTCTTGGTCGTCTCGACGAGCCAGCCGGCGGCCTGCAGTTCGGCGCGCAGCGCATCGGCTTTCGCAAAGTCTTTCGCGGCACGTGCTGCATCAAGCGCAGCGGCCTTCGCCGTGGCAGCAGCAAGCTCCTCGCCACCGACGCTCGTGGTCGACCCGAGTGATAATCCGAGTGCAGCGCACATCTCGCGTACCGCGGCGGCAAGCGGCGCGGCTTCCGGCGACGCGGCGTCGATGGCAGTGTTGGCTCGACGCACGGTGTCGAATACCAGAGCCATCGCGTTCGAAGTGTCGAGGTCGTTGTCCATCGTGGAGCGAAAGCGGGCGATGACCTCTGTGTCAGAAGCGGTGATGCCCGTTGGGTCGACCAACGATGCACTTCGTGCGGCGAACGCGTCGAGGCCTGCGAGCGCCTTTACGGATGCATCGATATTGTCGCGCCCGACCTTCACCGGCGACCTGTAGTGCGTCTGCAGCAACAACATTCGGTAGGCGCGCGGATCGTATTTGTCGAGCAGGTCGAGCAAGTTGGTCACATTACCCAGACTCTTTGACATCTTCTCGCCCTCGGCGTCGACGACGAAGCCGTTGTGCATCCAGTGGCGGGCGAAACGACGTCCAAGCGCAATCGCTTGGGCACGCTCGTTCTCATGGTGAGGAAATCGCAGGTCTGCACCGCCGCAGTGCAAGTCGAACCCCTCGCCCAACAACTCGAGCGACATCACCACACACTCGCTGTGCCAACCAGGACGTCCGGCACCCCATGGTGCAGGCCACGACGGCTCGCCCGGTTTTGAGAACTTCCACAAGGCAAAGTCGGCGGAGTTGCGCTTTTCGTTCGCCCCGAGCACTTCGCGCTCGCCGCCACCCGACAACATGTCATCGAGTGACTGGTGAGCGAGCGCGCCATAGTCGGGCACCTTCGAGACATCGAGATATACGCCATCGGACGTCACATAAGCCGCGCCACGGGACTCGAGGTCTCTGATCATCGTGACCATGCTCTCGACGTACTCCGTCGCGTGCGGCACGTCGGTCGGTCGCAGCACCCCGAGGCGTGACATCGCGCCAAACCACACGTTCTCGCACTTGTGAGTGATGTCTTGCCACGGGCGCTGCTCCCGGTTCGCGCGGTCGATGATCTTGTCGTCGATGTCCGTGATGTTCGACACCAATCGCACCTGCACACCGCACCATTCCAAGTAACGACGCAGGATGTCGTAGACGAGCGTCGCGCGACCGTGGCCCAAGTGAGGTGGCCCGTACACCGTTGGGCCGCACAGATAGATGCCGATCTTGCCGGGTTCTCGCAATTCGAGAGTTCTCACTTCTCGCGTCAGAGTGTCATAGAGCGAGAGCACGTTTCCAGCCTACGAATGCACCAGCCCCACTACCGTTGAGTGAGCATGTCGAAGAGTTCGGCGGCGCGTCGAGTGCCCGAAAAACCGTCACTCGCCGGAGTCGAGGCGAAGTTTTCTGAACGCTGGAAGACAGAAGGCGTCTACATCTTCGATCGCAGCGCAACTCGCGACCGCGTGTTCGCCATCGACACGCCACCACCGACCGTCAGCGGCTCTCTGCACATGGGGCACGTGTTCTCCTACACCCATACCGACACCATCGCGCGTTACCAGCGCATGCGCGGCAAAGACGTCTTCTACCCGATGGGTTGGGACGACAACGGCCTCCCCACCGAGCGCCGCGTACAGAACTATTTCGGCGTCACGTGTGACCCGTCACTTGCATACGTCGCCAACTTTGAGCCGCCGTTCCGCGGCAACCCGCCCAAAGACCACCGTGCCGTTCCGGTGTCGAGGCCAAATTTCATCGAGTTGTGCGACCAACTCACGGCTGAGGACGAGCAAGTATTTGAAGACCTCTTCCGGCGGTTGGGCCTCTCCGTCGACTGGTCGCTTCTCTACACCACGATTTCCGAGCATGCTCGCCGCACTTCTCAGCGGGCGTTTCTCGACAATCTCGCGCGCGGCGAGGCCTACACGCAAGAAGCACCCACGTTGTGGGACGTCGACTTCGGCACGGCGGTCGCGCAGGCGGAACTCGAAGATCGTGAGCGCCCCGGCGCCTACCACGCAGTGTCGTTCCACGGCCCGAACGGCGAAGTGATCATCGAAACCACTCGACCTGAATTGATTCCTGCCTGCGTCGGGCTCGTCGCCCACCCTGACGACTCGAGATATGCACCGCTCTTCGGCAAGAAGGTGCGCTCGCCGCTCTTCGATGTAGAAGTCGGCGTGTACCCGCACGCGCTCGCCCAACCTGACAAGGGCACTGGCATCGCAATGATTTGCACGTTCGGCGACCTCACCGACGTGATCTGGTGGCGCGAATTCGACCTACCGACGCGGGCGATCGTCGGACGTGACGGACGTATCGTCGCCGAGGCGCATGGTGCGATCGTCGGTGAGGCGGCTCGATCCAACTACGCGATATTGGCTGGCAAGTCGGTGAAACAAGCGCAGGCTGCGATCGTCGAGATGCTCCGATCGTCCGGCGACTTGAAAGGAGAACCGCGCGCAATCACGCACCCGGTGAAGTTCTACGAAAAGGGCGACCGACCCCTCGAAATCGTGACCAGCCGCCAGTGGTACATCCGCAACGGAGGTCGTGACGAGAGTCTGCGCAACGCGTTGCTCGCGCGCGGTGAGGAGATGACGTGGCATCCCGACCACATGCGACATCGCTATTCGAACTGGGTCGAGGGCCTGAATGGTGACTGGTTGATCTCGCGCCAGCGCTACTTCGGTGTGCCGATCCCCGTCTGGTATCGCGTCGCTGCCGACGGTCAGCCTGACTACGACTCCCCGATCGTTCCTGGCAAGGCGAAACTGCCGATCGACCCGAGCACCGACGTGCCCGACGGGTTCACTGCACAGCAACGCGGTGTCGCCGGCGGATTCGTCGGTGATCCCGACGTGATGGACACGTGGGCGACATCCTCTCTCACGCCGCAGATCGCTTCGCACTGGGTCGACGGCGACGACCTGTTCAAGCGGGTGTTCCCGATGGACATGCGCCCGCAGGGTCACGACATCATCCGCACGTGGTTGTTCTCCACGATGGTGCGATCGCACTTTGCCCACGGCGGCATTCCGTGGAAGCGTGCCGCGCTCTCTGGATGGATTCTCGACCCGGACCGCAAGAAGATGTCGAAGTCAAAGGGCAACGTCGTCACGCCGATTGACCTGTTCGACAAGTACGGCAGCGACGCGGTTCGGTACTGGGCAGCATCGGCGCGGCCAGGGGTCGACACTGCATTCAGCGAAGACCAGATGAAAGTCGGCGGCAAGCTTGCCACCAAGTTGTTGAACGTCACCAAGTTCGTGCTCAATTTCGAATGCATCGAGAAGAGCGCGCCGAGCAGTGGTCCGACCAACGACCAGAACAGCGGCGTGACTGAATTGATCGACCTCGCCATGCTGGCCCGACTCAACGCGGTGGTTGCCGACGCGACGACTGCGTTCGAAGATCTCGACTACGCGAGAGCGCTCGAGCGCACTGAGTCGTTCTTCTGGTGGTTTTGCGATGACTACGTCGAACTCGTGAAGACTCGTGCGTACGGTCGAGTCAGCGCCGACGGTGCACCTGCGAGAGCTGCTGACTGCTCTCCAGACGAGCTTTCTGCTCGTCATGCGCTCTATCGCGCGTTGAGCGCTCTGCAACGGCTGTTCGCGCCGCACATGCCGTTCTGCACCGACGAAGTGTGGTCGTGGTGGCAGGACGGCAGCGTGCACCGAGCCGAATGGCCGACGTCGACTGAGCAGCGTGGCGCCAGTAAGGACTCAGAAATACTTCTCGATACTGCGAGCACCGTACTTTCTGAAATTCGACGCACGAAGACAGAAGCAAAGGTGTCACAGCGCGCCAAGGTGTCAGAAGTCGTAGTCACCTGCGATGCGTCTCAAGCTGAGGCCGTCGCCAACGCTCATTCCGACCTCGTGAAGGCTGGCAGCGTCGCCGAACTCTCGACGATTTCGGGCTCGACGCTCGCAGTGGCCGTGACGCTTGCTCAGGTGTCATGAGCCTGTTACAACGCCCTCGTTCGCACAGGGTCGTACTCGTGGTCAACGTGTTTCTGTCGTTCGTGCTGGTCGTCGCCGGCGTGCTGGTGGTGTGGGCCAACTTCAAGGTTGGTGAACGATTGGTCGTCAGCATCGACGGTGCTACGGCAATTGGTTCCAATTCCGCATCAGGCAGCGACACGTGGGAATACGACACCAACGATCTGCGCGTCGAGAACTACCTGCTCACCGGTTCAGACAACGGCGCGTGCCCCGAAGCCGACGACGGTACGGCCGGCGGAATCGGCGACCGCGGATCGTTCGGAGAACGATCCGACACCATCATGATCCTGCGCGTCGATCCCACCGTCAACGACGTGGCAGTGCTGTCGTTCCCTCGCGACCTGTGGGTGGATATCGCCGGCACTACGCGACAAGCGCGCATCAACTCTGCATTCGACGCGAAAGATCCGACCCGTCTCATCCGCACCATCGACGACAATTTCGGCGTGCCGGTGGACCACTACGTGAACGTGAACCTCTGCGCCTTCAAAGAAATCGTCGACTCAGTCGGTGGAGTCAAGATCCCGTTCGACTACCGCACGAAAGACGACCGCGTCGGGTTTCGCGAGGTAGGCCCTGGTTGCATCGAATTGCGCGGCAGCCAAGCCCTCGCCTACGTGCGGTCGCGCAGCGGTTACAAATATTTCGACGAGACGAAGCAGAAGTGGGTCGGTGACCCGACGGGCGACATCGGACGCATCAACCGACAACAAGACTTCTTGCGTCGTTCGATGCAGCGCGCACTCGACCGGGCTTCGACCAATCCGGCAACTGCGAACGCGCTGCTCAACGTTGCGCTTGAGCGCGTGATCACCGACGATCGAATCACCCCCCGCGATCTCCTCACGCTGGCGCAAGCGATGCGCAACCTCGACACCACCGGAGTGAAGTCCTACACGATCGAGTGGTCGATGCGACGGATCGGCGGAGAATCGGTGTTGATGCCCGTGACAGACACAGAATCGATGAAGCAGATTCTCTCCGTTTTCCGGGGCGAAGCAGTGGTCGAACGCGCAGCAGGTGATGAGTCAACGAGTCCAGTCGCTTTGTTCGATCGCACCGCATTCGTCGGTACGACGCACATCGCCGCCGCCTTGCTGGCAGCCATCGCGGCCGAAGACGACTCAACGAGCACCACGGTGCCGAGCGTGTCGCCCAAGCAGCAGCGCCTCGGCGTCTTCCCACCCAACGACCCGAGCTGTCGATAACTACACTCGCCACAAGACACCATGTGGACTTCTGACACCCTCACGTACGTGGTGGTCGTCGTGGTCGGCTATCTGCTCGGCACGTTTCCGAGCGCTGAACTGATCGCCACCAGGTACGGCAAAGAAATCACGAAGGTCGGTTCTGGAAACCCTGGAGCCTCAAACGTCATCCGCGAACTCGGCTGGAAGGCCGGCATGACGGTGTTCGTGCTCGACATGGCAAAGGCCGCGATTGCTGTGGGTATCGCCTGGGGAGTGAGCGGTGCTCAACGAGATCCGCTGTGCTACGCCGCGATGTGCGGAGCAATCGTCGGCCATGTCGCTCCTGTCTTCCGCAAGTTCAAGGGTGGCAAAGGTGTCGCTTCAGGTGGCGGTGCGCTCTTCGTGCTCTTTCCGGTAGTCAGCGCGGTGTTGTTCGTCTCGTGGTTCGTGATCAGCAAGATCACGCGCAAGGCATCAGTTGCATCGCTCGCGATCACCGTCGCGACTCCGATCGGAATGGTGATTGATGGTGCCGAGGCATGGGAGCTGTACGTCGTGCTCGGAGTCGTCGTGTTCGTCATCGTGAAACATCTCCCCAACATTCGTCGTCTGCGAAACAAGACGGAGCCCTCGCTGTAGCGTGCAGCAATGCTCGAGGTCGTCACTCAAGCGTTCGACTGGCTTAGGGACTTTTCCTCTTCGCCCTGGTTTTACCTGATCATTTTTGTCATCGCGGTACTCGATTCCGTGATTCCCGTCGTGCCGAGCGAGACACTCGTAATCATTGGCGGCGTCAGTGCGGGTCTCGGAAACCTCTGGATACCCCTCGTCATCGTGTTCGCTGCCTGTGGTGCATTCGTCGGCGACAACTTGAGCTACAACCTCGGTCGCGAAGCCAGTGACTGGGTGATGAAGCGCCAGAGCCGCACGGAGAAAGGCGCGAAACGAATGGCTGCAATCGGCGAACAGGTACACGAACGAGGCGGGCTCCTGCTCATCACAGCGCGATTCGTTCCTGGCGGTCGCACGGCCCTCACGCTGTCGTGCGGGGTCACCCGTCAACCTCGACGATGGTTCGTCGGATGGGCTGCAGTCGCAGCAATCATCTGGGGGAACTACGCCGCACTGCTCGGATTCATCGGTGGCAAGTCGTTCGAAGAAAACCACACGCTCGCATTCATCATCGCGTTCATCACCGCCTTCAGCATTACTGCACTTATCGAACTGCTTCGCTTGATGCGGAAGCGTGCCAGATACCGTCAAACTGCATGACATTGCGGCTCAGCGTCGCTTCTGTTGAATGGCGAAACCACGTTCGCGAGACCGTGGCGACGCTCGGTGACGTGTTGCCCGTGGTGAAGGGCAACGGCTACGGATTCGGGCGTCGCGCTCTCATGCCACATGCAGCCGAGATTTCCGGGGACGTCGCAGTCGGAACCGTGCACGAGCTCTTCGACGTACCTTCAGCGTTGCGCCCTTTCGTGCTGACACCAGTCGGTGTCGGCTTCGTCGACGCCCTCACCACGGGTCAGGGCACTCTCGGTGCGCCAACCGTTCAGTCGATGCGCGACGATGCGGTGCTCACCGTCGCTTCGCGACGCGATCTCGAAGTACTCAATCAGGTCGGTGCAAAGAACCCGGTCGTCATCAAGGTCGTGTCTTCGATGCATCGTTATGGTGTGGCGCCGGTCGAGGCTTCTGCACTTCGTTCTGCCGCAGAAGCAGCCGGCCACGAAGTGGTGGCTTGGTCGCTGCATCTCCCACTCGCCGGTAATGCACACGCCCACGAAGCGGTAGAGATCGCCGCGCAAGTACCCGTTGATCTGCCGCTTCATGTAAGCCATCTTCTCGGCGACGTGCAGTTCGTGCGAGAGTCCGTCAAGCAACGCGTCGTCGTGCGCACCGGCACGCAGTTGTGGCTCGGCGACAAATCGATGTTGTCGCTGCACGCCGACGTGATCTCGACACGCCGAATCTCGGGCGACTCGGTGGCCGGCTACCGCAATTCTGCTGTCGCCCGCGAGGCGACTCTCGTGATGGTCGGATGCGGGTCGAGTCACGGAGTCGGTGTACTAGAAGACGGTCGCAGTCCGTTCCACTTCGCGCGGCGCCGCCTCGATCTGCTCGAGGCACCCCACATGCACACGTCGATGCTCGTCGTGAGTGACGCACCGTGCCCACAGGCAGGCGAATGGATCGACGTTCAACAGCCGCTCACGAGAGTGGTCGTCGACACCGTCGCCTGGCTCTGAACGTCAGGTGACTCGGTTCGCCGCAGGCGCTACGTCGCGATATTTCTTGGTCTCCACGAGCTGGCGGATGCGCGCGAAGCCTTCCCACACCTCGACGAAGCTCGTGGCGAGCGGCGAGATGGCCAGTCGAATGCTCGACGGTTCGCGATAGTCCGGGATGACCTTCACGAGTTCGCGCATCGCAGTGGCAATGTGCTTGGCGTCGGGGTGCCGTAGCGTCACGTGCCCTCCGCGTCGAGCACGATCCCGCGGCGTGATGAGTTCGAAGCCGAGCGGGACAAGCCATTCATCGTGAAGGTGAACCATCAGCTCAGTGCCGAGAGCGGCCTTGGCTGCTATGGCGGGCAAGCCGGCTTCACCGATCATGCCGAACGCGGATTCGATGCATCGCAGACCCACGATTGAGGGGCTCGCGATTTGGAAACCTCGCATCCCGTCGGCCCGATCGAAGCCTTGACCCATCGCGAACTGGTCGCGCTGCGCAAACCATCCCTGAATCGGCACGCGCAATTCGTGCTGCAGACGCTCGTTCACGTACAACCACGCCGGCGAACCTGGGCCGGAGTTGCCGTACTTGTACGTGCAGCCCACCGCGAGGTCGACGCCGTCAGCATCGAATTGCAGGTCGACGACGCCAACTGCGTGGCTCGCATCCCACACCACGAGAGCTCCCGCATCGTGTGCCGCCCGCGTCAGTTGTCGCACGTCGTGCAGCGCACCCGATCGGTACTGCACAACCGACAACGTGACGAGAGCAGTGTCGCGACTCAGGTGCTCGGCGAGCTTCTGCGCCGTCACGTACTCCTCGCCGCTTTCGTCGTTGATGAGCACCAGACGCTTGCCGTACCTCTCACAAAGACCTTCAAGGATGTACCGGTCTGTCGGAAAGTTCGCAGTGTCGCTCAGCACCGTTCCGGATTCGGGACGTGCACGAAGTGCTGCGTCGCACAGCTGGTAAAAGTTCGTGCTCGTCGTGTCGACAGCAAGTGTCTGGCCTTCCGCTGCACCGAGTGCCACCCTCCCGATGAGGTCGCCGACGCGTTGCGCTTCGTCGATCCAGTGCGACCATCCGGTGACGAGCTCGCTTCCCCACTCTTCGGTGAGGTACCGGTGCACGATGTCGACCGTCCGCTTCGGAAGACGTCCGAGAGAGTTGCCGTCGAGATAGCAGACGTCCGGATCCGTGATGACGAATTCGTCACGATAGGCACGCAGCGGGTCGGCCTCGTCGAGCTCCGCGGCGCTTCGCATAGTGTCTCACCTTATGCGCCACAGCGAGCAGCATCCGCAGCTCGCAGAAGTCACTAATTCACAACGCGCCACCACGTATTCCAATTATCTGAGGGTTCCCGAGCTTCTCTCGCTGCAAACCCCGCGCGACTCTGGACCCGAACACGACGAGATGCTCTTCATCGTGATCCATCAAACGTACGAATTGTGGTTCAAGACGCTCTTGCACGAGTTTGCGCGGGCCGGCGAGCGGCTGCAGGCAGGCGCATCCCACGATGCGCTCGCCACGCTGGGGCGCATCCGCACAATCCTGAAGACGCTCGTCAGCCAAGTCGACATCCTCGAGACGATGACTCCGCTGCAGTTCGGCACGTTCCGCGATCGACTCGACGCTGCCAGCGGATTCCAGTCGGCACAATTCCGCGAGCTCGAAATCGTGCTCGGCAGGAGAGACCCTGCGGTGCTTGCGAATTTTGCGGAACGGTCGCCTGAGCACACTGCACTCGAAGCTGCCCTCGACTCCCCGAGCATCTGGCAGCACGCGATGAAATACCTGGCAACTCGTTCGCATATGGTTCCGACTGACGTGCTGGACGCCG
Organism: Actinomycetota bacterium; assembly: GCA_041180605.1. Lineage (GTDB taxonomy): Bacteria > Actinomycetota > Acidimicrobiia > Acidimicrobiales > Ilumatobacteraceae > F1-60-MAGs027. Next base: position 9,528 of record JBEGRF010000026.1, read on the forward strand.
ACCCGCGTCGTGCCTACCAACCAGATGTACGAGTGCAAGACGCCGTACTGCATGCATATCGCACTGACGGCGAAGTCGCTCTCGTTCTTGAACGTCTCGTGGACATCGACGAAGGTCTGCAGGAATGGCGCTACCGGCACGTGAAGATGGTCGAACGAACCATCGGACACAAGTCGGGAACGGGTGGCTCGTCTGGAGCGGAGTATCTCGCATCGACGTTGTTTCGTCCGGTGTTCCCTGACTTGTGGCTCGTGCGCGACCGTTTCTAGGGGTGGTCGGATAGCGCCCCATGACAACCGACTGGAACCCGCTGCTACGCGAGGAATTCAAAAAGCCGTACTGGAGTCAACTGCAGTCGTTCGTCGAAGAAGAACGACGCCATCACACGGTGTACCCGTCGCGCGAGAACGTCTTTGCTGCGCTGCACACCACTCCGTACGCCGCCGTGAAGGCAGTCATCCTCGGTCAAGATCCGTACCACGGTCCGCGCCAAGCTCACGGATTGTGTTTCTCCGTGCAACGCGACGTACCGCCACCGCCATCTCTGGTGAACATCTTCAAAGAACTTCGCGAAGACATCGGTGTGTCGATACCCGCCCACGGCAACTTGGAGTCGTGGGCGCGCCGCGGGGTCCTGCTGTTGAACACCACGCTCACCGTTCGCGCCGGTCAAGCGGCTTCGCACCAAGGCAAAGGCTGGGAGACGTTCACTGATGAGGTCATCCGCGTGGTGAATGAGAAATCCTTCGTCGTCTTCGTCTTGTGGGGGGCGCACGCCAGAAAGAAGAAGTCGCTCATCGACACGAAGCGCCATGCAGTGATCGAATCTGCGCACCCCTCACCTCTGTCGGCACACAACGGTTTCTTCGGTTCACGACCGTTCTCCAAGATCAACGATGCATTGCGGGCGGCTGGGGTCGATGAAATCGAATGGAACCCCGACTGACGAAGGCTATGTTCGACCCCGCTACATTTTTCGCATGGGTTCGGTGCGCAGACACGTGCACATCGACCGCGATCCCGACACCGTGTGGAAGCTGGTCGGCGACCTCGCCAGACAACACGAATGGTTCCCGCTCACGAGCTGCCGAGTCGAAGGAATCAAGCGCTGGATTACTCTGCCGAGCGGCATCACGTTCGAAGAAGACATCGTCACACACGACCACTCGCTGAGGCGGTTCCAGTACCGGATGGTCGGCAACCCCGGCATCACCTCGCACCTCGGCACCTGTGACGTGCTCGACGACGGCCGCGGCGGCTCGACAGTCGTGTATTCGACCGACATGGAGCCGGAGGCGCTCGCTCTCGTCATCGGCGGAGCCGCCGGAGAAGGTCTCGCCAAACTGAAGCGAATCATGGAGACCGACTGATGGGCCGCAAGATTCTCTTCATCACCACCGACCAGCAGCGGTACGACGCACTCGGATGCAACGGCGGCAAGATTGCACGAACGCCGGTTATCGACGCGCTCGCAAGACAGGGCATCGCCTACGACCGTGCCCACCCGCAAAACGTGGTGTGCATGCCGTCGCGCAGCACGATGCTGACCGGGCAACACGTGAGCACCCACGGCGTGTGGATGAACGGCGTGCCACTCTCGAGCGACGCACCAAGCATCGCCTCCGACCTGCGAAGAGCCGGGTACCGCACCGCGCTCATTGGCAAAGCACACTTCGAGCCCTTCATCGATCCGTTCTTGCGGTTCGCCGAGAACCGCATCGGGTCGGCAGGTCTCGAAACCGAGATGGTGATCGGCGAAGACGGCCTTCCCGCACCGCATCGCGGTTTCGAGCACTTCGCTCTGGCGACTCACGGCGGTCTGGGCCCATTCCACTACGCGCGGTGGTTGCGCGAGAAGAATCCGGCCGCAGCCGGGATGTTCTTCCAGGTGCTCGACCAACAACTGCAGGTAAATGCCAGTGGCGGCGGCGACACGAATGCTCCACAGGTCAAACACAATGAGTTGCCGCGTGAGTGGTATCACACCGAATGGGTAGCCGACCAGACGATTACCTGGCTCGCTTCGCTGCCGGCCGATGCCGATTGGTTCTGTTGGATGAGTTTTCCCGATCCGCATCATCCATGGGACCCGCCAAAGAGTGAGATCGGTCGAGTCGACTGGCGCGATCTTGACCTCCCATCCGGCTACATCGAAGACCCGACCGAGCGCGAGCGAGTGCTCGACGACAAGCCCCGCCACTGGCGGATGTGGTACGAGGGAACGTTCGTTTCCAATTACGAGGCGCCCGCAAAGTGGGTGCCAAAGACCCTGACTGCGGACAACGTTCGCGAGATCAACGCGATGGCGCACATCGAGAACGAGCTGATCGACGAGGCGATCGGGCGTGTGCTCAGGTCAATCAATGCGCACGGCTGGGGCGAGGATCTCGATGTCGTCTACACGACCGACCACGGTGAACTGCAGGGTGACTACGGCCTCATGTTCAAGGGGCCGTATCACGTCGATGGTTTGATGCGCCTTCCGCTCATTTGGAGACCTGCCGCTTCGGCGGGTGTGCAGCCATCTCGAGTCTCGGCACCGGTCGGCCTCGTCTCGCTCGCGTCAACCTTTGCATCGATCGCCGGGCTTCAAAAACCCGCGTACGCAGAGGCCGAACGGCTCCCGCAGTCCGACGAAGAAGCTGCGGCACTCGGACACGAGCGAGTGCTTACCGAGTGGGACAGCGTGCTCTTCGGCAAGATCGTCGGTGCGCGAACCATCTGCCGAGACGGATGGATCTGCACCGCCATGCTGCCCGGCACTGTCCACGACGGCACCGAGGGCGAACTGTACGACCTGACCCATGACCCGCTTCAACGCATCAACTTGTGGCGCGACCCGCGTCATTCTGCACAACGCGACGCGTTGCTCGATGACATGTGGTCGTCTCTCCCCGCTTCTGTGATGCCGCGTCGGCCCTGCGACGCACCAGTGTGACCTAGACCGCCCACACCTGCTCCTACCATTGGTGCGTGTCGCGAGCGGATGTCGTCGTCGTCGGTGGCGGCATCGTCGGTCTTTCGACCGCTTTGAACTTGCTTGAGCGACAACCAAGTCTCTCAGTCGAGGTTCTCGAGAAAGAGTCCGAAGTCGCAGTGCACCAAACTGGGCACAACAGCGGAGTCATCCACTCCGGTCTCTATTACAAGCCAGGGTCTCTCAAGGCTTCACTATGTGTGGCTGGCTACCGACGCATGCTCGACTTTTGCGCACAGCAGAACATTCCGCATGAAGTATGCGGCAAAGTTGTCGTCGCAGCGAACCGAGACGAAATGCCGCAACTCGACGAGCTCGAAAGGCGCGGTCAAGCCAACGGCCTATCGCAAGTACGCCGCCTCACGTCAGGGGAGATCAGGGATCTCGAACCTCACTGCGTCGGCTTCGCGGGTCTGTCCGTCCCTTACACCGGCATCGTCGACTATGTCGCCGTCTGTAAGGCGATACGCAAGCGTGTCGAATCGCTCGGCGGACGCGTCTCATTCGGCCAGCAGGTCACCGACCTTACTGAACTCCGAGATGGTGCTCAGGTCACTACTCGCTCAAATCAACTCCTCTCCCGCCACGTGGTCACCTGCGGCGGATTGCACTCGGACCGACTCGCAAGGCACACCATTGAAGACCTGGATCTGCGAATTCTTCCTTTCAGGGGCGAGTACTTCGTGTTGCGTGACTCAGCAAAACGTCTGGTCCGCAACCTCATCTATCCGGTCCCTAACCCGGCGTTCCCATTTCTCGGGGTGCACTTCACCCGCATGATTGATGGGTCCGTTGAGTGCGGACCCAACGCAGTCCTCGCCTTCGCAAGAGAAGGCTACGGAAAGATGACATTCAAGACCCGAGACACGTTCGAAACCCTCGCCTGGCCCGGCTTTCGACTGGTCGCCGCAAAGTACTGGAGGACCGGTCTTGGCGAATATCGACGGTCGTTCTCGAAAAGGGCGTTCGTGCGGGCGTTGCAGGTCTTGATTCCAGACGTCGTCGATGACGACCTCGTCGCTGCTCCAGCAGGTGTGCGTGCCCAGGCTTGTGATGAACGCGGCAATTTGCTCGATGACTTCGCACTTCGTGAGTCTGCCCGAGTCACCCACGTTTGCAACGCACCGTCCCCAGCCGCTACCGCCTCCCTGGCAATCGGCGACTACATCGCCCAGCGAGTCACGTCCCGCCTGAACGAATAGGAGTATGGCGCTGTGGCCTAGACCGCCGGTACTTGCTGCGTGATGCAGTGGATGCCGCCACCGCCGTAGGCCAAGATCTCACCGACGTCGAGTCCCACGACTTCACGATCTGGGAACCACTCGGCAATCAGGGCCAACACGTCATCATCCGCGGCATGTCCGCAGACAGGCACGATAACCCCGCCGTTGACGACATAAAAGTTTGCGTACGGCACGACGACGCGGCGACCATCGACTTCGGCGAAGGGCAACACCGGAATCTCTCGCACGCGTAGTCCGGCGTCTTTCGCAATGCGGTGATTGACCGCCATTCGGGCATGGTCTGGTTCGTTGTTGTCGTCGCAGCCCTGCATCACGAGAACATCTGCTGATGCGAATGCCGCGACGTTGTCCACGTGGCCGTCAGTTCCGTCGTCGAGGTACAAACCATGAGGCAACCAGATAACACGGTCTTGACCTAGCTCCAGGCAGATGCGCGCAGCGATTTGTTCTCGAGTGAGATGCGGGTTGCGATTCTTGTTCAGCAAGCATTGCTCAGTCGTCACCGTCAAGCCGGCGCCGTTCGTGGTGATCGAGCCGCCTTCGAGCACCATGTCGATAATGCGCGGCGCCTCACCTCGCGATTGCAGCCATGCGGCGGCAATCTTGCTGTCGTTGTCGTACGGGAGATACTTCTCACCCCAACTGTTGAACTTCCAGCAGGTACCTTCACGACGTGCTCCGTCCGTGACGTAGATCGGGCCGGTGTCGCGAAACCATGAATCGTCGATCGGTAGGGCAGTCACCTCGACGGCGTCTCCGCACATCTGCGCAGCAGTCTCTGCATCTGGGGGGTTGACGATCATCGTCACTGGTTCAAAACCGCAGATGGTGCGCGCGACCGACGCATGCGCGCGGCGGGCCTGTTTCATGTGAGGCCCGTACAACTCGGCTCTGCTCGGCCAGCACATCACCGAGCGTTCGTGGCGGGCGAACTCCGCCGGCATCCGCAACATCGGGAGTCTCTCTCAGCCGATGGCTGAGCGAATCGCAGAGCGCAGGGTCTCGTCATCTGGCGAGATCATTGGGCTGAAGCGGGCGATCACAGTGCCGTCCTTGCCGACGAGGAACTTCTCGAAGTTCCACCTGATGTCGCCGGAATGACCCTCGGCATCCTTGGTTGGTGTGAGCAACGTGTAGAGCTCGTGTCGTGACGCTCCGTTGACCTCGACTTTCTCCGTCATCGGGAAGGTGACTCCGTAATTTGTTGAACAGAAAGTCTCGATTTCTTTCGCCGAGCCTGGTTCTTGGCCACCGAACTGGTTGCACGGCACGCCGAGCACGCTGAATCCTCTTCCGGCGAATTCTTTTTGCAGCGCCTCGAGGCCGGTGTATTGCGGTGTCAGCCCACACTTCGAGGCCACGTTCACGATGAGGACGACCTTGTTCGCTACCGCCCCGAGTGCGTCGTCGTCGCAGGTCAGCCCCTTGATTTTCACGGTGAATACCGACATCGTGATGCTCGCTTTCAGTGTTCGCAGTCGCTTGTTGGAAGGCTACTTCTCCACCTGCTACACACAATGGGTGCCAAAATCACGATTCGACGAGAACTACTTCGAACGTTTCTACGGCAAGCATCCGGTGCGCTCGATGAGTGAAGTCAGCCATCTCGCGGTAGCTGTGCACGAATTGGTCACGTGGTGGGGTGGCAAAATTCGCTCGGTACTCGAAGTCGGCGCAGGTCCTGGCGACTGGAGCAATTGGTACCGAGACATGCACCCGCAGGTTCGTGTGCTCTCAGTCGACGTGAGCGACCATGCGTGCGAGCGATACGGGCACGAGCGCCGCGACATCGCCGCCTGGCGACCGAGGAACCCGTTCGATCTCGTGATCTGTATGGACGTCTTGCAGTATCTCGACGAACGTGCTGCATCAGCGGCGTTGCGCAACCTCACTTCCGCGACGCGCACATATCTCTATTTCGATGCGCTAACCATCCATGATGCAAAGCACACAGTCGACCGGACGTCGACGGACCTCGATGCGCACCTGCGATCGGGGTCGTGGTACCGCGAACGCTTGTCTCGAGGCTTCGTCCACGCTGGCGGTGCCCTGTGGGTACGAAAGGGAGCTCCCATCGTGCTGCACGAGCTTGAGCACACCCGCTGAGTCGCACAAGACTCACCGAGAGTCTGACGGCAATGCCTGACTATCGTGGCTGGCAATGACGACCATCGATTGGAACCGTCTGCGCGATGCCGCGCGTGAGGCAATGCAGCACGCGTACGTTCCGTACTCCAAGTTTCGGGTCGGTGCAGCCGGCCTGGTGGACGACGGTCGGATCGTCTCAGGCTGCAACGTCGAGAACGCCTCGTACGGTCTGACGCTTTGCGCCGAGTGCGGCATGGTCAGCGAACTTGCGCGCACAGGCGGTGGCCGACTCGTCGCAGTCTGCACTCTCGGCAACGACGCACCAGTCACGCCATGCGGACGATGCCGCCAACTTCTGTGGGAACACGGCGGACCCTCGCTGTTGCTCGAGGTCGACGGTGTGCCGCGCAAGATGAGTGAAATGATTCCCTATGCTTTCCCCGAAGCATCGAGCTTCTCCGACCCGAACGACTGAGCGAGCAATGGGCACCTTTCTCACCGAGCAGCAAATCTCTTCGTTTCGCGACGACGGTTTTCTCGTCGTTCCCAATTTTGTCCCGGCCGAACGTTGCTTGGCACTTCGCGAACGTGCGATGCTCCTCGCCAAGCAGTACGTGCCATCCCCAGAGCAGGCGACGATCTTCACCGCTGACGGCCAACCGCAGCACGCGAGCGACGACTACTTCCTCTCGAGTGGCGAGCAAATCCGTTGCTTCTTCGAAAAGGATGCATTCGATGAAAGGGGCCGGCTGCGCAACGAGGCTCACCTCTCGCTCAACAAACTCGGTCATGCGATGCACGACCTTGACCCGGTGTTTGACTCATTCAGCCGAACGCCGGAATTGGCGGCCGTCGCGCATGACATCGGCATGACCGACCCCCTGCTCTTGCAATCGATGTACATCTTCAAGCAGGCGCACATCGGTGGCGAAGTCACTTGCCACACCGACCACACGTACTTGTGGACCGAACCAAGGAGCGTCGTCGGGTTCTGGTTTGCAATCGACGACGCGACTCGCGAGAACGGCTGCATGTGGGCCGTGCCTGGCGGGCATCGGTTGCCTGTTCGAAGCAGATCACGGCTGAACGATTCGCGGACCACCACCGTGACCGATGTCATCGACCCGGAACCGTATCCGCTCGAGAACTTGGTATGCCTCGAAGCCAAGCGCGGCACACTCGTGCTGCTCGACGGAGCCGTGCCCCACTTGTCAGCCGCGAATACGAGCGACAAACCCCGGCACGCCTACACCATCCACGCGATCGACGGCGCCACCCGGTACCTGGATGACAACTGGCTCCAGCGACCCACGTTGCCCCTGCGCGGCTTCTCCACCAACTGAGGGTCGCCTATGGCCAGCTTGCGGTTCAGTTTTGGCACGATGGGCTCCGGCAAGAGCACCCTCGCACTGCAAATTCACCACAATCTGGCAAGCCGAGGACTGCGCGGGTTGTTGCTCACGAAGCTCGACCGCGACGGCGCCCAAGTCACCAGTCGTCTCGGGGTGTCCTCGCCTGCTTACGACATCAGCAACACGCCGAGCCTCGTCGCACTCGCGCGCCAACACATGCCGCTCGACTTTCTCGTTTGTGACGAGGTGCAGTTCTACTCAGTTGATCAGTGCGACGAACTTGCAACAATCGTCGACGACTTCGGTATCGATGTCTATTCGTTTGGTCTGATCACCGACTTCCGCGGACTGCTCTTCGACGGCACGCGTCGCATGCTCGAGATCGCCGACCAGCGCACCGAGATGCAGGTCGAGGCGCGTTGTTGGTGCGGTGCGCGCGCCACCAACAACGCGCGGCTCGTGAACGACAAGGTGGTGTTCGAGGGAGAAACAGTGGTGGTCGGAGACACTGCCACCACACGCAAAGAACCGTTGTTCGGTGACGTCGTGCGTTACGAACTGCTCTGTCGCTACCACTATCGTCGTGGCCAGCTGGCACCGAATCTCTAGTTCAGGCGAGTAAGCGCTCGAACTCTTCCAACCAGCCAGGGAGCCAGTTTTCGCTGAAATTGGCGTAACGCGCGACGAACGTCTCACGGGCTTCTTGCACCTCTGGCTTGCTCCACCAACTGCTCGGGTCGCCCTTCAATTCGTTCACGAACCGTGCTGCTTCAACCCCCGAGTGGTGGATGACACCGACTCGTGCCAGCGCATCGATGTACGGCCTCGCCACCTCCCGGGCACGGAACACGGCAGGATCGTAGAAACATACTGTCGGTACGTTCATCGCCAAAGTCTCCAACCACGAGGTGCCGAGATAGTTGTGAATAACGAGCTTCGATTGCGCCGCCACCAACACTCCCAGTTTTCTACCTTTCTCTACCGTTATCGCTGCCGACACATCGCCAAGTTGAGACATCGGGAACTTGCCTGCGCTGGAGGACCGGACACGAATCTCCGTTGAAGAGTCGAGATTGTGGAGAAACTGCAAAGTTTCCCCGACCATCCGCTCGACGTGATACGGAATGAGAAACGGTTGGAATCTATAGAAATTCGTGGAGATTGGCAAACTCATAAGAAGGTACCTGTGATCGGAGGTACTGGGTCGTCGAGCAGGTAGTGCCGTTGCCAAAGCGCGAACTCGATCTCCAAGATCTGATCTCGTCCATCCCCAGGTATAGAACACATCACTTAATGCAACATCATGTTCCTCGCCAGCATGAGTCTCGTCAATTCCGTAACCACCGCCGTGCTGGTGGATTGCAATCTTCGTTCCTCGCAGGCGTTGTTCGAACATCAGATATCGAAACGGAATCGAAGCCTGGTGCGCATTGGCCGTGTAGAGAACGCGCAGGTTTTCATCACATTCCTGTGCCGCCCACACCGCCAATTCATGGTGAAACTCGACAAGTTCGCATGGCGCCGTAAGTGCGAGATGCCGATTCACGCGGGCGACGTGATCGGTATTTTCTGAAGCTATCTCAATGCGACTACGTCGAGCCTCGAGATTCAATGATTCTGCAGCGCTCGGTGCAGTGGGTATTGGTCTCCACGAGACTGCTCGGCGCGACCTCACTACTGCAGCGAGTTCGCTGGCGAGACCTAACTTGAGATACGGCTCGACGATAGCAATCTTGTGATTTCCTGCACTGAGAGCCGACACAAATCTTGAGCGAATATTCGTTACATTGTTCACTACGTCCGGACTCACGAACGAGGCTGATTCTTGCAATACTTCTGATGCAACGACCCTGTCGCAGACCTGCATGACCCAGAAGAGTGCTACATATTCGACTCGTTTGGGATCTGGTATCCGGCCCGTGGCGTCAAAGATGAGTTCACAGAGCTGTGCAACTGCTCGAGGCAAAAGTGCACGTGAGCGTTGCATTCCAAGGTTGAGTTCATCTGGTGTGTAGTAAAGGTTCATATCAGTTGGATGCTGACCTAGCTCCTCGAATAAAGTCAGCGGCGCTCGTGCTGCGGTCGAAGTGATGCCTTTCAATCAACTTTGCGAGATACGCAATGTCTTCAGCCAGGTCGACGTCAAATCGCAACTCTGGATGTGCGAGTTCGGTAGGTGCAATGCACGCGTGAATTCGAGCCGGTACGGTGCCGTCGACGACGGCGAGGGTCACGTGTTCGCGCTGCTGAGGTGAGAGATTGCTCTTGTGCAACTTGTTTAGCAGTTCACGCGAGAGAATCTCGGCTCCGAAACCATCGGAGTAGTTGCATGAACCATACGGACGGTGGTTGAACGCGTACTCCGCACCATGCTGGCGGAACTCGCGCACGAGCTGGTCGACGCATACGGGATCAATGAACGGGTTGTCAGCACACACTCGTACGACGGTGTCTGCGTCGTCAGCGTGGATCGCCTGCACGAATCGTGCAAGTACGTCATCGGTCGGGCCGCGCATGACTTCCGCTCCGAGATTCGCACACTCCGCAGCTAGCCGATCGTCGAGAGTCTGTTCCGTAGTCGCCACTACGACGCGATCAATCAAGGTGCTGCGCCGAACACGGGCGACTACCCACTCCAGCAAGGAATGACCACCGAGATCGGCCAGCATCTTCTCGGGGAAACGCTGCGAGCCAAGCCGTGCCTGAATAACGGCGATTGTCCGGGTCATGCCTCGTTCAAGTCCGACCACTGCAACACGTCGTCCGCAGCGAGTGCGCGGCGGGTGGTGCGGCCGATGACGACATCCCACGAAATTGGACTGATTCCAGTACCTGGGCGCTTGTACGTGATGTCCGATTCCTTGATTCGATGACCAACCTCGAGGTTGCGCGCCACCACGATGCTGCGGCGTGCGTTATGCCGTGCGATTTCCTCGCTCGGTAGCGGTGCTTTGCTGCGCGAGCCCAGCAAAGGCTTGATTCGGGAGACTTCCGAACGAAAACTACGAAGATGGTCGCTCGTCATCGCGTGATAATGGTCGTTGCCCTGCAACGAAGTGTCGTGAGTGAAATGCTTCTCCAAGATCACAGCACCGAGCAGCCAGGCGGCTACGAGCGATGGCAGTCCCTCTTTGGGAACGGTGTGGTCGGAGTAACCCAGTACGCACTCGGGATATCGATTGGCGAGGTCGTTCAACATTCGAAGATTGGCGTTGGCATCAGCCGTCGGGTAGTTGAGGATGCAGTGCAATAGAGCGATATCGCGCGCACCTGCTTCACGCAACGTGACGAGTGCAACGTCTATTTCTTCGACTGTGGAAGCACCGACCGACAGGACGACGGGCTTGTTCGTGCGCGCTACTCGTCGCAGGAGCGGAGTGTTCGTCAGGTCGGCTGACGCCACCTTGAAGAACGGCACGAGCGGAGCCAGCATGTCGACTGCAGCATCATCGAACGGTGTCGACACGAAGTCGATGCCGACTTTCTTGCTGTGCTCAGCGAGAGCACGATATTCGGCAGGTCCGAAGGTGTCGTATTTCTTGAACAACTCAAATTGGCTCAGTGTCGGCTCTTTTGTCGTATCCCAATAGGCCGGTGAGTGTCGCGAGGCGAGAGTGTCGGCCTTGTACGTCTGGAACTTCGCCGCGTCTGCGCCGCCTTCCTTCGCTAGTTCGATGAGCCGTTTGGCGAGCGGCAGCGATCCTTCATGGTTGACGCCGATTTCGGCCAAGACATATGGATCGCTATTGGCGTCGATGACTCTCGACCCAAGTCGGATGCTCGGCATGCTCATGTTCGTCTGCCTTGGTGCTTCTTGTTTAGGCGCCGCTCGTGGCGTTGCATTTCGTCAGTGTCATTGGTGATGTTGGCATCGTGCCTGCGGTACCTGTAGAGCGGCAGTGGCACATGGTGGATCGAATAACGGTCGAGGAACCGTACTCGCAGGTCACGATCTTCGTGACGGAGGAACGATTCGTCGTAGAGACCGATATCGATCAGTTGCTCGGTGCGGAACATGATTCCGCAGGCAATCGGATCTTTCATGGCGTCGCACCGTTCCAACACGTCTTCTCGGTCGTCCACCAGTAAGTAGTCGCACGCCGCGGCATCGAACGCCGGATTCTCGGCGAGGAAGAGATAGAGAATGTCGAGGAAAGCAGCATTCACGTAGTCGTCGGCGTCGACGCGGACGACGAACTTCGAGTGAGTTGTAGTAATCGCCTTGTTCAGGCTGGCAGGCAATCCGAGGTTCTTCTCGTTGCGGATGATTCGCACGTCCTTGGCGAACGTCTCGAGAATTGCGTGCGTTCGATCGACTGAACCGTCGTCGACGACGACGATCTCGAATTGTTGACGAGGAAAGCGCTGCGCCAGCAACGATCGGAGGCATCGACCGATGTAACGCTCTTCGTCATGTGCCGCCACGATGACCGATACCAAGGTGCTGGACGACATGGTTCTTATCCAACCACCGATTGAATGGCCCATCGCATCTTTGCCGGCGTCGCCTCGTCCATCTTCACAGTGATCGGCAGCGACACGCAGCGCGACAACCGGGCTGCAGTAGCCGGAAACGCCTTTGACAAGTCACCGTGTTTTGCCACCAATTCGGGCATGTGCGACCATGTGCCCGCGAAGTGCCATGTGACTGCTTCGGGGAGGATCTTCGTCGACAAACCACTCGCGACGAGCGCGGCCCTCGTATCTCGGGCGACTTGTGCCGAAGCGGTCTCGAACACCAGGGCATCGGCGGTCTCGTGCGACCCAGTGGGCACGTCCCGAGCGGTCACACCAGGAAGATCCGAAATGGCTCGCCACAGCGCATCGCGGTTGGTTCGCTGGCGAAGCACGACATCGTCGAGTTTCTTCAATTGGGCGAGACCGACCGCACCTTGCAATTCGTTCATGCGATAGTTGAAGCCGCTGCCGGAACGAGTGTCTTCCCACCTCGGGACTGCCGGATTGTTCTCGTGACCGTGGTCGTGCCACGCAGCAGCTCGCTCGTAATCGCGCTTGTCGCGAAAGGCGATCATTCCGCCCTCGCCAGTAGTCATGGTCTTTGCAAAATCGAAACTGTACGTTCCCATTCGGCCCCAAGTCCCGAGCGCACGACCGTCGAGCGAGCCACCGCAGCCCCACGCTGCGTCTTCGATGAGCACCAACTGATGTCGGTCGCAGACGGCAGAGATCTCTCTGAGTCGCGCCGGCGTGCCGAGCATGTGCACCACGATGACTGCGCGAGTGCGATCCGTGATTCGTCGCTCAAGATCGGCCGGGTCCATGTTCAGCGTGGCGTCGACTTCACAACAGACTGGTGTTGCACGGGCCTCGATGATGGCTTCTGCCGTAGCGACGAACGTGAAACTTTGGGTGATTATCTCGTCGCCTGGTCGCAGATCGAGCGTCGCCAGAGCGACCCGCAATGCCGCAGTGCCCGAAGTGACGGCAAGGGCGTGAGGTACTTTCATGTACGCGGCAAAAGCCGACTCGAACTCGCGAACCTTGTAGCAATCGTTTCGCAACGCATCGAAACCGTGGCGGAAGAGCACTCCTCCGCGGGCAAAGATGTCGTTGATCTGGGCTTGTTCTTCTGCGCCGATGACCTCGTAGCCGGGCACGGTCACATCCTCCGGAAGATCTCGACGACTCGGTCGTCGGTGAGCACGTCACGGAAATTGGGGCCCAGCGCATTGGTGAGAGGCTTGGCGTGCACGACGGTGGACGCAACGAGTCGGCTGAGTTGGTCGTCGCTCAATCCTGCACAAACACCCGTGGGAAGTTCGACTTCTTGTTTCTCCAGCATGGTGCGAAATTCGGCATGCTCGGCCGGGTAGAACTCTTCGAGCGCGTTCAGCGCTATGCAATTTGCCACGCAGTGGTGCAATCCGAGCACCACGCTCAAGCCGGCAGAAAACGGGTGCACGATGCCGACATAACTGGTGGCAATAGCGCAACCGCCGAGATACGACGCAACCATGAGTCGTTCGCGGGCGAGGTCGTGCATCATGTCGTCGGCGAGAAATACTTGACGGCAAAGGTTCACGGTCTCGCGGGAGTACGCGTCGCCGACGGCGTTTCTATATGAACCCGCGAGTGCCTCAATGCAGTGGATATATGCGTCCATGCCCGTGTAGAAGTACTGGTTCCTCGGCACAGTCGCGGTGAGATCGGGGTCGAGCACCATCTGGTCGTACACCGTGTAGTCGCTGTTCATTCCGAGCTTCAACCCGGTCTTCGTGTTCGTCATCACACACGTGCGGGTCGCTTCGGCACCCGTGCCTGAGATGGTCGGCACCGCGATCTTGTGCACTCCAGGAACTTTGACCAGGTCCCACCCTTGGTAATCGGCGGCTCTGCCTTCGTTCGTCAGCAGGTTGGCGACGGCTTTTGCGGTGTCCATCGTGGTGCCGCCACCGAATCCCACGATCGTTGCCGGCGTCCCGCCGACGGCGCGACGAATGTCTTCGGTGATTGCATCGATTCCGTCGGTGGTCGGTTCGTCGACAACGTCGACGAACCGCAGCACGTCCGACGGACGTGGGTGCAAACGCTCGACGATGTCGGGTCGTCCACGAAAGAAATCGTCAATCAAAAAGACGACTTTGGCGTTCCCCCCGACGGCGGTACGGCGGGCATTCACGAAATCGGGCAACTGGTCAAGCGAGCCACGGCCGACGGTGAACCCGCCCACGTTGCGCACCACTTTGATACCGGTGTCGAGGATTGACGTGCTCATGGCGTGCTGTTGAGAGGTCGAAGCCGACACCTAATGTGATCATTCTACGACCGAGGCTCAGCAGGCCCGCGTCGCTTGCACCGGTTGCACCTGCGTTGTGCATACAGGTTGTACCTGCGCCGAAGCAAGCGAGAACTACTGTGATTTCGTGTCCGAACTGACTGGCCCCTTCGACACGTCGAAACTGCCGCGCATCGCTCCGGGTTCGGTGACCGTCACCATCGCTCGCACCGTCAAGCCGGGCCGCTCCGCCGATTTCACTTCATGGTCAGATGAAATGCTGAGAACAGTCCGTGCCGCGCCGGGTTGCCTCGGTGCCACGATGCTCCACCCGGGCCAGCAATCCGACGAGTACCACATCATCTTTCGCTTCATTGACGCACTGCATTTGCGCCAGTGGGAGCGTTCTGCGGAGCGCAATCAACTGCTTGCTCAATCTGACGACCTCATTCAGTCGGAGCGCGTGACGGTCACCGCCGGCGACGAAGAGTTCTTTTCTGCGCAGACTCAGGTCGCACCCCACAGAACGAAAATTGGCGGTTTTCTTTCGGAGGTCGCGTGGGTGTATCCGCTCGCGCTCGGCTTCACCATCCTGCTCGGCCCGGCATTGAGCTCGTTATCGGTGTTTCTGCGGGCCCTGATCTTCACTGCACTCATCGGACTCACATCGCGGCTAGCGGTGGCACCGTTCAGAATCCGTTGGCATCGTCGTCGCATGCTTCCACAGGATCAACGAGTGCAGAAATGACGTTGCAGTGGTGGCGGGGGAAGGATTTGAACCTTCGACCTTCAGGTTATGAGCCTGACGAGCTACCGGACTGCTCTACCCCGCGTCGGGTCTTGTCAGCCTACCGCCGTCGCGTCGCAGCAAGGAACGGCTGATGTTCGGCCGAAAGAGCAAAGCTCTCGTCGCACACTTGCAGTCGCTGCAAGGTGAGCTCTTCGCGCTTCGTGCGGAACTTGAGCGGCGCGGAGAAGAAATTGACGCAGTCCACCTCGATCTTCGTGTGCTGACTGACCGGCTCAGTGGTGTCGACGATCGTGTCACGCAAATGACTGCGGCGATCACAAACCAGTTGCACGAGCTTGACGCCGACATCGAGAGACTGTCTGGGATGGCCGACGCCGCGAGTGCCGAAACCGTCAATGAGCTGCGCGCCAACCAGGTGCGCATCGCGACCGAGCAGGCCCGATACGCCATCGCCTTGAGGCAGGATCTCGCCGAACTGGCAGAGCTTCTACGACGCAACCGTGTTTGACCGACTTCGAGTGACGGACACGTCTGTGCGGCCAGAAGCCGAGCAGGTGCGAAGGATCAGCCGCCGACGAGCGTGATGGCCCGGCGAAGCAGTTCGCGGGCTTGCGACAATTTCGACTGGTAGGTGGCAAAGTCAGGCGGATTCTGCGCGAGAGCCACGTTGGCCTCGTCGAAGAGCTCGTCCGCACGTGCCAGCAACTCTGCCGGGCTGAGGGAAGAAGTGTCCCCTGCTGGCACCGTGGTAGCCGGAGTCGTGGAACCACCCGAGGTGTCTGGCGTCGTGCCGGTCGTCGCGTCAACGGGTGAGCCGGATCCATCGTTCACGCGTTCGCCGAGATTCTGGTTGAAACCCGGAACGAGCCGCGAGACGCCTTCGCTCAAGCTGTCGGTCATCACCACACGGTTGTTGTACGACACCAAGAACTTTCGGACGAAGATCTGCTTCGCGGTCGGGTCGTCTGGTCGAACGAAGAGTGGTCTCACATACATGAGACCACGTTGCACTGGAACGATCTGCAAATCGCCGAAGATGACGCGCGAACCACGCTGGTCGAGCAAGGTGATCTGCTGAGCGATAACCGGGTCGCTACCGAATTCTGCGGCGACCGTCGCCGGTCCCTCGGGAAGCGGGTCGCCGAGCTCGAACACCTGGATCTTCCCGTACGACTTCGGGTCACTCGACACCACCATGAAGGCGCGCAACTCCTTCCGTGCGTTGTCAGCGGAGAACGGCACGAACGGTCTCAGCATGGAAAACGTCGGCTCGTCTCGGCCGTCACCGCCGTGGAACATCGTGTAATACGGCTCGAAACGAAGCACGCTTGCGTCGCTCACGTCGATGCTGTCGACGCCTGATGCTCCGGTCGTACCGATGACTCCCCCAATTGCTTCGGGTTCGGTGGGCGGTGCCTGAGCAACGCTCCACGCAGCGTCGCGATTGAAGAACAGCGTCGCATCGTCGAACTGGTACCGCCCGTAGACGTTGGTTTGAACTCGGAAGAGATCTTCGGGGTAACGCAAGTGGCTTACCAAATCGACCGGCGCCTCACTCACTGGAGTGAAGAGCTCTGGGAATGCATCCGACCATGCGCTAATTATCGGGTCTTTGTCGTCGACCACGTAGAAAGTGACGTCTCCGGTGAAGGCGTCGACGACGACCTTCACGCTGTTTCGGGCGTAGTTGAAGGCCGCATTCAACCCGCTTCCCGGGGTGAGCT
>JBEGRF010000027.1:0-45193 GCA_041180605.1 Actinomycetota bacterium
GTGCTGCGCTCAAGCCGCAGTTCTGCCTGGAGAAGTTGCGCGACGGCGCGCCCGAAGGCACCATCGTGGTGTCGGGCGTCGGTCAACACCAGATGTGGGCGAGCCAGTACTGGCGCTTCGACGAGCCGTACACATGGGTGAACTCCGGCGGTCTCGGCACGATGGGGTTCGCCGTGCCCGCCGCAATCGGCGCCAAGGTGGGTCGACCGGACAAGACCGTGTGGGCGGTCGACGGTGACGGGTGCTTCCAGATGACCGCACAAGAACTCGTGACCGCTTCGTTGGAGAAGATCCCGGTGAAGATCGGCATCTTGAACAACTCGTACCTCGGCATGGTGCGCCAGTGGCAGGAGATGTTCTACGGCGAGCGTTACAGCGAGGTCAATCTCTCCGGCACGCTGCCCGACTTCGTGAAGTGGGCCGAATCGATGGGATGCGTCGGCATCCGCGTCGAAGACCCGCAAGAAGCCGAGGCGGCGATCGACAAGGCGAACTCCATCAACGACCGACCGGTCGTCGTCGACTTCCGCGTCGAGGAAAACGAGAAAGTGTTCCCGATGGTGCCCGCCGGCCAGAGCAACGACGACCTCATCTTGCATGACTCGCAGCGCGCACGAAGGGAGTTCCTCAAGTGAGCGGCAGCAACCCGTACGGCCAAGACTCGCAGCACCACGTGCTGTCGGTGCTCGTGCAGAACCGCCCCGGCGTGCTCGCGCGCGTATCGGCGCTCTTTGCCCGTCGCGGCTACAACATCTTCTCGCTCGCCGTGGCACCGACGGAGCATCCCGACTACAGCCGCATCACCATCGTCGTCGACCTGGCGAGCGCGCCGCTCGAACAGATGACCAAGCAGTTGTTCAAGTTGGTGGACGTCGTTCGCATCAGCGAACTCGACCCGCGCAACTCGGTGGAACGAGAACTCGTGATGGCCACGGTGAAGGCGTCGCCCGAACAGCGCGGGCAGATCGTCGAACTGACGAACATCTTCGAAGGCAAGATTCTCGCAGTCGGTGGCGACGCGCTCACGGTGAGCCTGGACGGCAGCCCGAGCAAGATCGACGATTTCATGGCCCTCCTCGATCAGTACGGCATCGTCGAATCGCAACGCACCGGTCTGGTGGCACTGCCCAAACTCGATCGCACGACCAAACCGCGTGCGGCCAAGGTTCCCAAAGGAAAGGCAAGCTAATGGCAGCGAACGTCTACTACGACAAGGATGCGGACGTCTCAATCATCCGCGGCAAGAAAGTCGCCGTCATCGGCTACGGAAGCCAAGGTCACGCGCATGCGCTGAACTTGAAGGACTCCGGCGTCAAGGTGGTGGTCGGATTGCGCGACGGCTCGTCGTCGGCCAACAAGGCGAAAGAAGCCGGACTCGAAGTGAAGTCGATCGCCGATGCCGCCAAGTGGGCCGACGTGATCATGTTGCTCGCACCTGATACCGAACAGAAGAAGATCTACGACGAGCACATCAAGGCGAACCTCACCGACGGCAAAGCACTCGCATTTGCGCACGGCTTCAACATTCGGTTCGAGCGCATCGCACCACCGAAGGGTGTCGACGTCATCATGATCGCGCCGAAAGGGCCCGGGCATCTCGTGCGCCGCACGTACACCGAAGGCGGCGGCGTACCGGCGCTCATTGCGGTGTCGCAAGACGCCACCGGCAAGGCCAAGCAACTCGCACTCTCGTATGCGTCAGCCATCGGCGGTGGACGCGCCGGCGTCATCGAGACGACGTTCCCCGAAGAAACCGAGACCGACCTCTTCGGTGAGCAAGTCGTGTTGTGTGGCGGGCTCACTGCGCTGGTGCAAGCGGGATACGAGACGCTCGTTGAAGCGGGTTACCAGCCAGAGATGGCGTACTTCGAATGCCTCCACGAAGTGAAGCTCATCGTCGATTTGATGTACGAGGAGGGGATTGCTGGCATGCGCTACAGCATCAGCGACACCGCCGAGTACGGCGACTTGTCGCGCGGCCCGCGCATCATCGATGCCGACACCAAGAAGCGCATGAAGAAGATCTTGGAAGAAATCCAGACCGGCAAGTTCGCCGAAGAGTGGATTGCCGAGAGCGACTCAGGTCGCAGGCGCTTCAGTGAGCTGCGCAACGCGGGTAAGAACCACCCGATCGAAAAGGTCGGTGCGCAGTTGCGCGCGATGATGCCGTGGATTTCAAAGGGCAAGAAAAAGGTCGCGGAGGTCTCCGGTGGCTGAGTCGCCCGATAAATCGCACGCCGCTGGTCCGGTCGCCGCGGTCACGATGTACACCACCACGTGGTGCGGTTACTGCAAACGATTGAAGCGCATGATGCAAGATGACGGCATCTCGTTCGTCGAGGTCGACATCGAGCAGACCCCGGGAACCGCCGAGATCGTCGAGAAGGTAAACGACGGCAACCGCACGGTGCCGACGCTCGTGTTTGCTGACGGGTCGGCAATGACCAACCCGTCGCTTGCCAAAGTGAAAGAGAAGTTGGCGAGCCTGGCTGGCTGAACCAAAAATTCGCGCTTCCCACGAAGCGGGGTCGCTCGCGGCACCCTTGCGACGGATAATTCACCTGATGTTTACCTCTATGCCAGACCGACGTCAGGGCTGACGACGAGCATTGTCGCTCGTGACGACGACGGAGACTCCGACACCCCGGGAAGTGACCGTCATCTTCAACCGCGAAGACCGGATCTTCCGCGGAGTAGTCACCGGCGGCGCGCTTACCTCGCTCGTCGTGCTCGGGCTCATCGGTCTCTTCCTCTTCATGCGCGGTGCGCAGATCTTCGGTGACAAGGGAATCCGTTTCATCACCGGCACCAACTGGACGGCCGGCAGTGGGGACGGTGTCATCCCCGACGATTTTTCCATCGGTGCGATGCTCGTCGGCACCATCATCGTCTCGCTGATCGCGCTCGTCATCGCGTTGCCTCTTTCTGTCGGCGGCGCTCTGTATTTGGAGTTCTACGCGCCCCAGAAGGTCCGCGGCATCCTCGTGACGCTGCTCGACCTTGCAGCTTCGATCCCGTCGCTCATCTTCGGTCTGTGGGGAATCCAGGTCTTCACCAGTTTCGGGGAGCGATGGGCGGTTCTCATCAACGACTGGCTCGGATGGATACCTATTTTCAGTGTCGAATTCGACAATTTCGGTCGCAGTCCGTTCATTGCTGGGTGCGTACTCGGCTCCTTGATCGTGCCGATCACCACCTCGGTAGCCCGGGAGGTGTACTCGCGGACTCCGCGCGACCTTGTCGATACCTGTTATGCGCTCGGCGGTAGCAAGTGGGGCGCCATTCGCGCCGTCGTGATTCCCTACGGCAAGAGCGGTGTCATCGGTGGTGCGATGCTCGGTCTCGGTCGCGCGCTGGGCGAGACCGTCGCTGTGTACCTGCTGCTCAATCTCGTGTTTCGCTACAACTTCCGAATCCTTGAGTCGGAGGGCGGCAACGTCGCGTCGCTCATCGCCACCAAATTCGGAGAAGCCACCGAGTACGAGCTGAAGGCGCTCGTTGCTGCCGGGTTCGTGCTGTTCCTCCTCACTCTCGTGGTCAACATGACCGCGACCACCATCGTGCAGAAGACCACACCCCGAGCATGAGCGCGACGACCACCCAGGAACCCGTCGCGGAAGTGAGGCCGCAGACTCCGTGGTCGGCGTCGCGCTCTGTGCGGGCGAAATCGGGTGGCACGTTGCTGCTCTCCGGGTTGCTTGCCGCGACGATCGTGCTTTTCACTGGGGCGGCCGGCATCGACGGCTGGGCCGTCATGTTTCTCGGCGTGTCCCTTTTGGTGGCGCTGCTTCGTACAGCGCGGGTCGGGGGCAAAGAACGCAGGGACGCGGTGATGCGGGTCGTCATCACGGCTGCCGCAGTCGCATCGTTCACGCCGTGGCTGTCGATCTTCGGTTCGGTGCTGCTCAAAGGCTGGCCCGGTATCCACATCAACTTCTTCACTCAAGACATGCGTACGACGGTGCCTGACGACTTCCTCGAGTTCGGCGGAGCACTCCATGCCATCGTCGGCTCGATCCTCATGGTCACGATTGCGAGCGTGATCACATTGCCGCTCGGCATCCTGAGCGGGGTGTACCTCACCGAGGTGCGAGGTCGATTGACGTTCCTCGTACGGTTCGTCGTGCAGTCGATGAGTGGTGTCCCGTCCATCGTCGCGGGACTCTTCATCTACACGACATGGGTGACGGCTACCGAGTCGTTCAGCGCGTTTGCCGGAGCCCTCGCGCTCGCAGTGCTCATGCTTCCTACGGTCGCGCGAACTGCCGAAGAAGTGCTGAAACTCGTGCCCGAAGATCTCCGTGCTGCGGGGTACGCACTCGGTGCCCGTCAGTGGCGCACCGCGCTGATGGTGGTCATCCCGACCGTACGAAGCGGCTTGACGACGGCCGCGATTTTGGGGATCGCGCGCGTGATCGGCGAAACTGCCCCGTTGTTGCTGACTTCGCTCTCGAATAGCGCACTCAGGTTTCATCCGTTCGACGGGCCGATTGCGTCGTTGCCGACCTACGTGTTCGGGTATCTGCAGATCGGCACCGAGTACGCGATAGCACGTGCGTGGAGCGGCTCGTTGGTGTTGCTTGTGATCGTGTTTATTCTGTTCACCTTGGCTCGCCGCTTCGGCGGGAAGGACAAGCGATAGTCGATGACCGAATCGATAACTGAAACTGGCAGGTCAGTGACTGCGGAGGCATCCGTCGTCGCCGGCCTCGAGACCCGCGGTGTTCACGCGTGGTTCGGCAAGCACCACGCGCTTCGCGACATCTCTCTCACGTTCCCTGCCCGCACGGTGACGGGCATCATCGGCCCATCTGGTTGCGGAAAGTCCACCTTCATCCGCCTGCTCAACCGCATGCACGAGTTCATTCCCGGTGCAGCGATGGCCGGCAGCGTCTTGCTGCACGGCCAAGACATCTACGAACCCACGGTCGATGCGGCCGAAGTCCGCCTCAAGGTCGGCATGGTGTTCCAGAAACCGAACCCATTCCCCGCGATGACCATTCGCGAGAACGTGCTCTCCGGTATCAAGCTCGCGCACTTGAAGCGCCAGAATCACGATGACATCGTCGAGCAGTGCCTCACGCGCGCCGGATTGTGGAAAGAAGTGAAAGATCGCCTCACTGCCTCGGGCGGCTCGCTCTCAGGCGGCCAGCAACAGCGCTTGTGCATCGCCCGTTCGCTGGCGGTCGAACCCGAAGTGCTCTTGATGGACGAGCCGTGCTCAGCCCTCGACCCCGGCAGCACCCTGCGCATCGAAGAGACGATCAAAGAACTCGCGGAGAAGATCACCGTCATCATCGTCACGCACAACATGCAGCAGGCGAGTCGAGTGAGCGACTACTGCGCGTTCTTCCTCACCGACGGCGGCCCGGGCTATCTCGTCGAGGCTGATGCCACCCGCAAGATCTTCACGAATCCCTCCGACCCGCGCACGGCCGACTACGTGCAGGGCAAGTTCGGCTGACACTCGCCGTCCACCAGTTCACCGCGAATTCACCCTCTGGTTGCCCGTTGGTTGCCGTGCCGACAATCGTCGGCAAGCCCAGACGCTTACCGTCCAATCGCCAGTTCAACTCATCATCAAAGGAGTGGGTTCACCCATGAAGAAGAAATTGATCAGTCTCGCTGCTCTTGCCGTCGCGGGTTCGCTCGCCGTCGGTAGCGCTGCACTCGCGGAGAGCATCAGCGGTTCGGGGGCCACGTTCCCGCAGTCGTTCCAAGCAGCAGCCACCGCGGCGTTCAATGCTGCGACCGGCCACACCGCCACCTACGCCAACCCGGGCGGTGGCTCGTCGAAGGGCAAGGCCGACTTCAAAGCCGGTCTCACCGACTTCGGCGGCTCTGACTCCGCCGTTACCGCAGCCCAGGCTGCAGCGTTCGACTGGGTCTACGTACCATACGTGGGCGGTGCGATTGCCGTTGCCTACCGACTCGACGAACTGGGCGGTGCCACCTTGTCGCTCAGCCCGGCGACCGTGAACGGAATCTTCGGTGGCTCGATCACCAAGTGGAACGACCCGTCGATCGTCAACGACCTGAAGAGCAACCCGCTGTGGGCGAACTCCAAGAAGAAGAGCGATGTGAAGGGTGCGAGCGCCCTCATCGCGAACTCCGCGCCCGGCTCTGCGACGGTGACCGTGTCGGCGATTCCGAACGTGTTCAAGTCGACGAAGGGCAAGTCAATCGAAGTCGTCGATGCCAAGTCGAAGAAGGTGCTGAAGAAAGCGGTCTTCAACAAGTCGGAGACCCCGGTCACCTTCGCTGCCAAAGAAGGCATCAACTACTCCGTGCGTCTCGGCGGCAAGGAAATCGCCAACTTCGCGGAGACCACAGTGTCGATGCCCGACAAGGACATCGTCGTGGTCTATCGCAGCGACGGATCGGGAACTACGAACAACTTCTGCAACTTCATGCGCCAAGCGGCGAACAGCGACTGGGCAGTGAACGACGCGTTCACCTCGTGCATCCCTGGCGGTTCGTCGAAGGTGGCGAGCTACGGCTCGCGCTTCCAAGGCCAGAGCGGCTCGGCGAACGTGTCGAACTACGTGGCTGACAACAGCGGCTCGATCGGATACACCGAAGTGTCGTTCGTCAGCGACGCCACTCGCGCCGCCAAAGGCATGAAGGCTGCCAACGTCCGCAATGCGGCCGGCAAGTATGTCGCGCCCACGGCTGCCGCCACCTCGGCGTTCCTTGCCGGATCAACGGTTGATGCCCAAGGCTTCGTGACCTTCGACTACAAGCAGGCCACGAACACCGCCGCCTATCCGGTTGTCGCGATCACTTACGCGCTCGCCAAGACTGCGAAGTCGTCCAAGAACGACACGGTCAAGCAGTACCTCGACTGGGTGCTCAACACCTACGCTCCGGCCAACGCCGAAGCGCTGGCCTACGCCCCGCTCACTGGCGCGCTCAAGACTGCGGCTCTCGCCCAGGTTGCCAAGGTCAGCAGCAAGTAAGCGGCTCGACACGCAATACCCGCCAACCCCTCGGCGGGCTCAGGTGGTCCCGGGCGATGAGCCCGGGACCACTGCCATGTGGGCTCAGTTGCGCAGAACGCGCAGCACGGCTGCAGCTGCAGCGAAACCGACGAGCTGCATCACGATGAACATCGGTACCGACTCGGGTGCAATCCCGGCGAACGAGTCGCTGAAGGCGCGCGCGATGGACACCGCCGGGTTCGCCAGCGACGTCGACGAAGTGAACCAATAGGCACCACCGATCCACACGCCCACGGCGAGCGGCACGGAGTCGGGGCGTGACTGACCGATCAGGAAGATGACGAGCAGTAAACCGAACGTTGCGACGATTTCACCGAGCCAGATTCCCGAGCCGTCGCGCACCTTGCTGGACGGCCCGAGCACGTCGAGTTCGAACATGAGGTTGGCAACGGCGGCGCCGACCACGCCACCGAGCACCTGTGCCGCGAAGTACGGGGCGAGTTCGCGCCACGGACGTTCACCGCGCAGGCACGTCATGGCAGTGACCACGGGGTTGAAGTGGGCACCCGAGATCGGGCCGAACATGAGGATGAGCGCGATCAAGGCCCCGACGGTCGCGCCTGCGTTCGCGAGCAACTGCACCGCGACGTCGTCGGTGAGATTGGTGGCCATGATTCCCGAACCGACGACGGCGACGATGAGCAGGCCCGTACCGAGCGACTCGGCCACGAGCCGTCGCGAGAGTGCGGCAGTCACTTGACGTCGACCGCGAGGTCGGAGATGAGGCTCTCGACGCGGCGGCGAATTTCGTCGCGAATCGGTCGTACGGCTTCGACTCCGAGTCCTGCCGGGTCGTCGAGCGCCCAGTCTTCGTAGCGCTTGCCGGGGAAAATCGGGCAGGTGTCGCCACAACCCATGGTGATGACCACATCGGCGGCCTGCACGATCTCCACTGCGAAGGGCTTGGGGAACTCGTTAGCGATGTCGATGCCGACTTCCTGCATGGCTGCAACTGCGGCTGCGTTGAGGTCCTTGCCCGGTAGCGAGCCACCCGAGTAGACCTCGATCTTGCCGCGCGACAAGTGGCGAAGCCAGCCAGCTGCCATCTGCGATCGGCCGGCGTTGTGTACGCACACGAAGAGCACCGACGGTGGCGCATCGGTGATGAGTCCTCGCACCTTCGCCATGGCGCGCAAGCGGTCGTCGGCGTAGCGAGTGGTGAAGACGGGCACGAAGGTGCGCACTTTCGCGTCGGCGAAGCTCACGTACGACTCTTTGACGACTGGACGAATCTCCGACTCGTCGAACTTGCCAGCGTACTTGCGGGCGAGTTGCGACACCGAGTGCTCGATGATCTCGCCTTCTTCGGTGGGTTGGATGAGGCTCATGGGATGCTCCTTATTGGTTGTTGTTTGCTTGTTTGGCTAATGGGATGATTCGCTCGGTAAGTTGTTCCAAGGCGCGTTCGAACGCGGCTCGCGACCCGGTTGCGGCAGGATCCGGCACTGACCAGTGTCGACGCGACAACGGTCGTGCGAGCTCGTCGTGCGACTGGTCGCACACCGTGATGATGGTGGCTCCACGGCTGAGATCGCCGGTCAGTCGTCGTGGCGACGCCGACCGCAGAGTGAGGTCGTGTCGACCTGCTACTTCGAACGTCATCGGGTGAATCTCGCGAGCTGGCGCCGTGCCGGCACTCTGTGCACCCGAACCCACGAGTTGCCGCCACACTGCCGCGGCGAGCTGTGATCGTGCCGAGTTCTGCCGACAGACGAACACGACGCGATGTGGGGTGGACGGCGCTTTGATCAGATGCCGATGCTGTTCCATCAGGCGCACGAATCGCTTGCGTCGGTCTGCGCTCGACTCGAATCGCTCGATGAGCCCTGCGTCCTCGAGCACATCGAGATGGTGGGCGAGCAGCGCCGAGCTCAGTTCCAGTTTCTCGATGAGTTCACCCGGTGTGCGGTCAGACGACGCGAGCTCTTCGGCGATCTCCAGCCGGCGCGGGTCGCCGAGTGCGGCGAACACCTCGGCACGCTGGGCAATGCTGTGGCCCGCAGGCGGGCGACGCTTGACGACCATGACCTTAGACTATATCTCTCAACATTCGTTGAGATAATAAATAGCGTGAATTCCCGGTGAATTACTCGTCTTCCTGATCGCGCAGGAAGCGCTCGAACGCCGCGCCGATGTCGTCGGCTGTGGGTATCTCGGTGTCGTGACGGCGGTCGTACTCCCGCTCAAGCATCTGCACGTACTCCTGCGTCTGCTCGTCTTCTTCCACCGCGGCGTCGTGCATCTCGGTCCATCGCTGGATCTCTTCATAGAGCCCGGCGTGCTGCGTCGGCACAGTGAGTACCCGCTCGATGTGGCGCAAGAGGGCGGCCGACGACTTCGGGTGCTCCGAAGAGCTCAGGTAATGCGGCACTCCGACGCGCAGGGAGACCGCAGGAATGTTCTCGTGCTCGAGACGCTCGAGCAGCACGCCGACAATTCCCGTCGGCCCCTCGTACTGCGGACGACCGAGCCCGAGTTTCGCAGCCAGCCGGGAGTTCGTGGTGCTGCCCGTCACTAGCGGAGTGCGAGTGTGCGGAACTGCATCGAGCATCGCCCCGACGGTTACCACGGCCCCGCAGCGGAGCTCCTTTGCACAGCGCACGATGCACGAGACGAACGTCGGCCAATGTAGGTGTGGCTCCACACCCGAGAGCACGACAAGGTCGCGGCCGTCGTTTTCGCCGTGCACTGCCATGATGTCGTTCTCCGGCCAGCGAATGTGTCGCTCGTCGTCTTCGTCGATCCACACGTCAGGGCGTTCTTGCGTGAAGTCAAAGAACGGATCGGGGTCGATACTCGCGACGGTCACGCAGTTGCGTGTGTCGGTGAGCCAGTCGAGAGCGGCGGTAGCGGCTTTCGTGGCGTCGAACCAGCCTTGCAGCGCGACCAGCATCACCGGCTTGTGCAGGCGCGGAATCTCGTCGATGTTCGACTCGAGCACTTCGTCGACGGTCGGGTACGAATCGGAGTAGCTGCGCATCGTCACGCGTTGAGCCTTTCGACCACGTAGTCGACACAGCGAACGAGCGCTTCGACGTCGCTCGGTTCGACGGCTGGGAACATACCGACGCGCATCTGGTTGCGGCTGAGCTTGCGGTATCCGTCGGTGTCGACGATGCCGTTGGCGCGCAGCACGGCGGTGACGTCGTTGGCCGACACGCCGTCGAGGTCGATGGTCGCCACGACGTTCGACCGTTGTGTCTTGTCGGCGACGAACGGCGACGCGAACGCCGACTTCTCTGCCCAGTCGTAGATGACGCGGGCCGATTGGGCCGTGCGTTGCTCGCACCATGCGAGGCCGCCCTGGTCGAGCATCCAGCGCAGCTGCTGGTCCAGCAAGAAGATGGTGGCGATCGCCGGCGTGTTGTAGGTCTGGTCGGCGCGCGAGTTGTCGAGCGCAATCTTCAGGTCGAGCGACGCCGGACACCTGCGACCGGTCGCCGCAATCCGTTCGATGCGCCGCACGGCGCGCGGCGAGCAGCAGGCAATCCACAGACCGCCGTCACTGGCGAACGACTTCTGCGGCGCGAAGTAGTAGACGTCGACTTCGTCGGGTGACCACGACAATCCGCCAGCTGCCGAAGTCGCGTCGACCAACACCAACGCGTCGCCCGAGCCGACCGGTCGGGCCAGTCGCATTGCCACGCCCGTCGAGGTCTCGTTGTGGGTGAAGCAGTACGAGTCGATGCCTGGCCCTGGGACGGCGTCGGGGTGGGTGCCGGGAATGCTGGAGATGACCGACGGCTCCCCCAGATGCGGTGCAGATGAGACAGCGTCGGCGAACTTCTGGGAGAACTCACCGAATACGAGGTGCTGGCTGCGCAGCTCGATGAGCCCGAACGTGGCGACGTCCCAGAACACCGTCGAGCCGCCGTTGCCGAGCACGACTTCCCATCCGTCGGGCAGGGAGAACAGCTCACGCAAGCCTGCTCGCACCGAACCGACCAACGACTTCACGGGGGATTGTCGGTGCGAGGTGCCCATCAGTCGGCGACCCTCAGTGGCGAGAGCATCAAGTTGTGCGTCGCGCACTTTTGAAGGTCCGCAGCCGAAGCGGCCGTCGCTCGGCAACATCGATGTTGGAATGTCGATCGTCGTCGGGCGCACGTTCGTCACCGTCTTAGCATGGCAGGGATGTCTTCGAGTTCAACGCCGTCGAACAAGAAATCTCGGGTGTCGGCTCGGCTCGCCGCCATTGCCGAGTCGGCCACCCTCGCAGTCGACGCGAAGGCAAAGGCGTTGCAAGCAAAAGGTGAACACGTGGTGGGTTTCGGCGCCGGCGAGCCCGACTTTCCGACGCCCGATCACATCGTCGAGGCCGCAGTAAAGGCGGCGCGCGACCCGAAGGCGCATCGCTACACGCCTGCAGCTGGTCTTCCACAACTGCGCGACGCCATCGCAGCAAAAACCAAGCGCGACAGCGGATTCGAGTGCCAGTCGTCGCAGGTGCTGGTGACCGTCGGCGGAAAGTACGCCGTGTTCGTCGCTTTTGCCGCGTTGTGCGACCCGGGCGACGAGGTCATCTGTCCGGCACCGTACTGGACCACGTATCCCGAGGCAATCGCATTGTCGGGCGGCATACCCAAGATCATCGAGACGACCGAAGAAACCGAGTTCAAGGTGACGGTCGAGCAACTTGAGCGCGCCAAGACACCTCGCACGAAAGTGCTGCTCTTCGTCTCGCCTGACAACCCCAGCGGCGCTGTGTATTCGCGCGAAGAGACTATCGCCATCGGCAAGTGGGCGGCGAAGAACGACGTGTGGGTCGTGACCGACGAAATCTACGAGCACCTCACGTACGGCGGCCACGAGTTTCACTCGCTGCCGACTCTCGTTCCGGAGATTGCGGATCGCTGCGTGATCGTCAACGGTGTCGCAAAGACCTATGCGATGACCGGTTGGCGCGTCGGCTGGATGATCGGCCCCTCCGATGTGATGAAGGCAGCGATCAATTTCCAGAGCCACACGACCTCGAACGTCTCCAATGTCGCGCAGTATGCAGCACTCGCCGCACTGACTGGTGGGCTTGATGACGTCGTGCGGATGCGCACGGCTTTCGAGCGGCGCGGCACGCTGATGCACAAGATGCTGACGGACATCCCCGGCGTCACGTGCATGAAACCGCAGGGAGCGTTCTATTGTTTCCCCAATTTCTCAGGATTGCTCGGCCGCAACTTGTCAGGTGTGACCGCCTCGACGACGCTCGAACTCGCTGACCTGGTGCTCGAGCGCGCCAAGGTGGCGTTCGTGCCGGGAGAAGCATTCGGCGCGCCACGGTACGCACGTTTCTCGTTCGCCCTCGGTGACGACGACCTGCG
The DNA here is from genome assembly GCA_041180605.1 of Actinomycetota bacterium. Classification (GTDB taxonomy): domain Bacteria; phylum Actinomycetota; class Acidimicrobiia; order Acidimicrobiales; family Ilumatobacteraceae; genus F1-60-MAGs027. Next base: position 12,320 of record JBEGRF010000027.1, read on the forward strand.
CGAAGGCATCTCGCGCATCGCCTCCTTCGTCAACGGCTGACCGCCCGCACCCGCAAACTCGAATCAGGTCGAAGTTTCTCCTGCTACTGTCGCTAGTGCCGTGACAAAGCGTCGCGGTGCATTCTCGTCAGCGAAGTCCGGTGAGACTCCGGCACTGTCGCGCAACGGTGATGCGGTGAGCGAGCAATCACTCATCGCGAGTCCGGTCGCCTGACGCGAGTGCCCGTTCAACCGCCCTCGCGAGAAGGGCAAGGAGAATCCCATGGCCACGCGCCACTCTCGGCTCACCAAGTTCGCGCACGCGACTCGGCTCACCAAGTTCGCCCAGGCGACTCGGCTCACCAAGTTCGCCCCAATGATTGTTTTGGTCGCAACCGTCAGCATCGGTGCGGCCGCATGCAGCGACTCGTCGCAAGACGAAGCGAAGCGTGTCGAAGCCGTCGCAGAAACCACGCTGGCGGCGGAGTTTCCCGTGACGGTGGGCGACCTCACTCTTGATACAGAGCCACAACGAGTGGTGTCGATGTCAGCCACTGCCACGGAGATGCTCTTTGCGATCAGTGCCGGAGACAAAGTGGTCGCCGTCGACAACTTCTCCAACTTTCCGAAAGATGTCGAGGCACTGCCAAAGGTGGACGCGTACCAGCCGAGCGTCGAGGCCATCTCCGAGCTTGACCCAGATCTTGTGGTCATCAGTTATGACCCAGGCAACCTCGTCGAGCAACTGAATGCGTTGTCAATCCCCGTATTCACCGCCTACGCCGTCGCCAATCTCGACGGTGCATACGAACAGTTGCAACAACTCGGTGCACTCACGGGTCGTGCCGAGGAAGCATCAGTGGTAGTCGACTCGCTCCGCAGCGAGATTGAGTCGATCGTTTCCGGGGTAAAGAGGCAAGATCCACCGCTCACGTATTTTTACGAGCTTGATCCCACGCTCTACAGCGTCACGACCAACACGTTCATCGGCAGCGTACTTGCGCAGCTCGGGCTGGTCAGCATCGCTGACGGCGTTCAGGAAGGCAACGACTATCCGCAGCTCTCTGCCGAGGTGGTGGTGGAGAAGAATCCCGACATCATCTTTCTCGCTGATGTGAAGTGCTGCGCCCAATCGGCCGCAGTGGTTGCAGAACGCGAAGGCTGGCGAACCTTGAGTGCCGTCAGAAACGACAGCATCGTGGAACTCGACGACGACATTGCTTCGCGATGGGGTCCGCGTCTCGTGGTGCTGATCAAGCAAGTGGCAGCAGCAATCTCGTCGCTCACCTCGGGTTCATAACGAATGTCGACTGGTCGCCCTGAGCCCGTCGAACGCCGGAAGCAGTCTGAGTCGTTGGCGACCCCAGCTCGAAGCGTGCTGTGGTGGGTCGGCGGCGTGGCGCTCGTTCTCATCTCGGCGGTCGTCGGTGCGGCAATCGGTCCGGCCGGGCCGGCGTGGTGGCGCGTGCCGCTGGCGCTGTTCGACCGTCTGCCCTTGATTGGTGTCGAGAGCGGAGTCACTGACGCACAGTGGAATATCGTCTGGCAGATCAGGGCTCCACGAGTGGTTCTCGCGGCGCTTGTAGGAGCGATGCTGTCGATCGCCGGCGCCAGCTACCAGGGTGCCTTTCGCAATCCGCTCGTCGACCCCTACTTGCTCGGGGTCGCGGCCGGCGCGGGGCTCGGTGCCACCGTTGCGTTCGTGTTGAATCGCGAGGCGACTCAGCACTGGGTGATCGACCCGGTGCCGCTGGCGGCGTTCGTCGGCGGGCTCATCGCGGTGGCGCTCACCTACGCAGTCGGCACCGCGTTCGGCGCGAACCGTTCGACGACCGCACTCGTTCTCGCCGGGGTAGCGGTGACCTCGCTCGCGACGGCCATCCAAACATTCGTGCTGCAACGCAACAACGACGTAGTGCGCCAGGTGTATTCGTGGATACTCGGACGTCTCACGACGGCCTCGTGGGGTGACGTTCGCCTGGTGCTGCCTTACGTCGCGGTGAGCAGCGTCGTGCTGCTCTTGCACCGCAGACTCATCGACGTATTGCGCGTCGGCGATGACGAAGCACGTGCACTGGGCGTGAACGTGGATCGGGTGCGTCTCGTCGTGGTGCTCGCCGCGACGCTCGGCACTTCTGCGGCAGTCGCCGTGAGCGGACTTATCGGTTTCGTCGGCATCATCGTGCCGCATACCGTGCGCCTGCTGCTCGGTGCTTCGTATCGACGCGTCATACCGCTCAGCATGTTCCTCGGTGCAGCGTTCTTGATCGCGGCCGACATCCCCGGTCGCGTGTTGACCTCGCCGTCAGAGACTCCGATCGGGGTGGTCACCGCATTTTTCGGGGCCCCGTTCTTCTTGCTCATCCTGCGACTGCGAGACCAACGCGCATGAAGACACGGCACCAGCCGGGACCGTCGGCATGAATCTCTTGCTGTCGGGTTTTCGTGTCGAGTTTGACGGTTGTCCGGTGGTCGTCGGTCTCGACGAACGAGTCGCGGCGGGAGAGTGGCTGTGCGTTATCGGGCCGAATGGTGCCGGCAAGTCGTCGCTCTTGCGCGGCATCGCCGGGCTCGTACCGTCGTCTGGCACTGCGCAAATCGGTGAACGCCACATTTCTGACTGCACCGCGCGAGAAACCGCACGCCTCGTTGCGTACGTGCCGCAAGACCCGATCTTGCCCGACGATATGAGCGTCTATGACTACGTGATGCTCGGTCGGAACCCATACGTGCACCCGTTCGGTCGGGAGTCGAGCCGTGATCGAGATGTCGTGTCGAGGTTGGTCGCGGAACTCGAACTCGCGGTGTATGCGCGACGAATGCTCGGCACCCTCTCCGGCGGCGAACGTCAGCGAGTGGTGGTCGCACGCGCGCTTGCGCAGGAATCACCCGTGCTTCTGCTCGACGAGCCGACGAGTGCACTCGATATCGGGCACCAGCAGCGTGCACTGGAGTTGGTCGACTCCATCCGCCGCGAGCGCAGTATCACCGTGGTATCGGCGATGCACGACCTGACTCTGGCGGGGCTCTATGCAGATCGACTCCTCTTGCTTCACCAGGGCGTCGCAGTTGCGCGCGGAGGAGCGCGCCAGGTGCTGCGCAGTGAGACTCTTGCTGAGTTCTACGGCATCTCGGCGCGAGTCATTCACGAACAAGACGGTACGGTGGTCGTCGTGCCGCAGCGCATGGGTGGAGCATCGTAAACCAGTTGGACGCAGCGCTCGCCCGCACGATCGACGCACAAATTTCCGGCTGCGCCCATGCGCACCAGCGGTTGCTCGCGACGCTTGACGGCACGCTCACCGACGAGGCGTGTCGTTCCGGGTCACTCCTTCCGGGGTGGACGCGCGGGCACGTTCTTTCGCATCTTTCGAGCAACGCCGCGAGCCATACGCGCTTGTTTCAAGCGGCCATGCGCGGGGAGGTCTCCGAGCAGTATCCGGGCGGCAAACCTGTCCGTGATCGCGAAATTGAATCTGGTGCCACGAAGAGCGCGGCACAACTCATCGCCGACGTGAGGACGTCGATCTACGCGTTGGAGGCGGCATGGGCGAGCGCGACCGAGACGACGTGGATGGGTCACGGCATCAAGTCGCACGGCGACGGCTCGCACGTCGCCATCCACGAACTGTTGCTGTATCGGTGGTGCGAAACGGAAGTGCATCATGCAGACCTCGACCTCGGCTTCACGTGGCGTGACTGGTCACCGCAGTTCGTTCGCTACGACTTGGACCGCCGGCTGATGGCGTGGAGGGCACGCAAGCCAATGGGTCTCACGTTCCTGCCCGAAGAGATCCAAAGGTTGGAACCCAACCTGCGTCTCGCATGGTTCTACGGGCGACATCGTGTCGAGGGAGTTCCGGCACCAGACCGGTACTGACCGTGCCGAAGTCACCGCGCATTCATGGCGTGGTCAAGGAGTAGTCACGCCAGAGTCATACCAAACTTTTGCTGCGAGAATGATTGGGATGTACCGACACCGCAACTCGATGCTGTTCGTCGCGGTCGCTGTGATCTTTCTCACCTCGTGCGGCGGATCTGGCGATGCGAACTCAGTGGATCACGACTTGGTCGGCAAAGACGCCTTCAGTACTTCTCTTGTCGCTGATGATGTCATCGCCAATGTCACCGTGGATCCTGCACGGGCGGGCAAGGCAGTGATTCACGCCGAGTTCACACCTCCGGGTGGCTCGCTCCAGCAGGTGACCTCGCTCGTCGGCAATCTCATTCCGAGTGACCCTGCTCTCTCCACGATCATTTTGTGGTTCGAGAAGGATGGTTCGAATCACTTCCACTTCGAGGTCAGCGTGCCGACTCCTGGTGAATGGACGCTTGAGTTTGATGCCACACTCGAGGACGGCACGACCGCCCTCTTCACGACGCCCGTTTCATTCGCGGCGTAATAGTTCGTCTACCCGACTTCTTTCACTACGAGGTGGTGCGGCATACCCGAAGCCGGTTCGGTGAATTGCTCGCCGACGACGCGAAAGCCGCACCGCACGTAGAAGTCGAGCGCGGAGTCGCGCGCCTTGGCCCATACGAATCGTGCGCCGATGTCCTTCGCGTGATCAAGTCCGGCAACGACGAGTTGTCGTCCGACGCCGCTTCCCTGGAGTGAATCTTCGACTGCCATTCCGCGCAGCTGCACTGCCGGTTCTGAAGGCGACTCTTGCCAGGGTGCACGAATCCACGTCGACGTAGCGACGATGGTGCCGTTACGACGTGCGCCGATGTGAACGGTGTCGGGGTGCTCGTCGCCGTCATAGACCGCAGTCTTGGCAGGAGTTCCACGACGCAGCACGGCAAGTCGCACCGGCTGCGCATCTGCAAGGTCGATTCGCACGATCTCGACCCGAGGCGCCATACGGGCCTCAGTCTGGCAGGAGTCGCGCGAATTCGACAGAGCGGTGGGCGATCGCCGCGCCCTCTGCCCGGTCGTGCGTGACTACCACGACGGTGGTGCCGAGCTCGTCGAAGAGGAGTCGGAGGTCGCTCAAGAGTTGTCGATGCAATTCGACGTCAAGACCAGTGAGCGGTTCGTCGAGTAGCAACACCGATGGCGCCGCGGCCAACGTTCGCGCCAAAGCGACACGTTTTGATTCACCGCCGGACAAACCCTCGATAGTTCGATCACCGAATCCGCTCAGGCCGACTCTGGTCAGCCACTCCTCGGCTCTCCGCGAGCGTTCGTGTTTCGCGACACCCGCAACCCGAAGCGAGTACGCGACGTTCTCTGCGACGTCGAACTGGGGGAAGAGCTGGTCGTCTTGGAACACCATACCGATACCTCGACGATGCGTCGGCACGTTGGTGATGTCGCGGCCGTCAAGCGAGATCCGACCGGCAGACAACGGAACGAGGCCTGCGACTGCAAGCAGCAAGGTCGTCTTGCCGCACCCGCTCGGGCCGTGTATTGCGACGCGTTCGCCGTGCGCGACCTCCAACGAGACTCCGCACAGCACCTGGCGCTCGCCGCGCCGGGCGTGCACGTCAACGACGCGGAGCATGAGACTCCTTGCCTGAATGGCGAGGCTGGCGGCCCCCGACATCGATGACCAAAAGGGCTGCAAGACACGCGAACACGAGCACCGTGGCGAGCACGAAGGCCTGCGAACGCACGATGTCACCCGTTCGATCGAGCAGTCGCGCGATTGCGACCGGCAGCGTCTCTGCACCGCTGCGCGACAGCATCGAAGCCGCCCCGAACTCACCGAGAGACACGGCAACGATGAGTCCGACCGCGGCGACCACCGCCGGCCGGACGATCCGGAGATCCACGTCGAAGAGGCGTCTTGTCGGAGAGGCACCGAGCACCGCAGCGGCGTCTCGCAGCCGCGGTGTCACGTTGCGCCAGGATGGCACGAGCGAGCGAACCGCGAGCGGGAACGCAACGATCGAGTGCACGACGGCGACGAACCACCATTCGCCACGCCAGTCGTACCAACTTTCGTCAAAGGTCACGATGAGCCCGAGACCGAGCGTGACGGGCGAGATTAAGAGGGGAGACACTGCAATCGCATCAAGCCACCGCCCGCGGACGCCGAGTCGGCTGATCGAGAGTGACATCGAGATGGCCAGCACGATGCCCAGCACACCTGCGACAACGGCAGTGCGGAAAGAAGACCACAGCGCTCGCAACGGTGAAGTTGATCCGATGACGTCATCTGAGATGACGGCACGCCAACCGCCAAGCGACCACTGGTTGCCGACCCGCATCGATGCCACGACAAGCGCGAAAATCGGGCACATCACCACCAGGAGCGTGCCAATTTTGACGCCCATTCCAACGACACGGCGGCTACCTGTCAGTCTCCCCAGTGATGACCGCGTGCGTCGCAGCCCCAAGTCTTCGTCATGAGCGAAACTCCGTGCCAGAACGATGACGGCACAGATCATCGCTGCCTGCAGAGCGGACAACACCGCAGCTCCACCCACATCGCCGATTGCATAGGCCCGAACCGCGATGTCACTCTCCAAGGTGTTGAGCGTCGGCCCTCCGAGCGTCCGCACCACGGCATACGACGTGAAGCAGTAGATGAATACGACCGTCGCAGCGGACACCACTGCACCGCGCACTGCCGGCCACCAGATAGAGGTGATTGTGCGCGAGGTGCTGGCACCCAACGTTCGTGCCGCCCATACGAGCTGAGTGTCGAATGTCTCGAGGCGCGGCGCCACCACGCGCATCACCACCGCAATGTTGAAGTACGCATGTGCGATGAGGACAGCAAAGATCGACGTCTCGACAGGTTCAGGCAACAACGCGAGAAACGCCGCCGACACCACGACCGAAGGCAGCAAGAACCCGACTGACGAAACCGCCCGAACAATGGCACGCCCGCGGAACTCGAAGCGACCGACCAACCAAGTGGCTGGCATCGCGACCGCAAAGGTGATGAGCACGCTTGCGGCCGCCATCCACACAGCGAACCAGGATGTTCGCAAAGTCGACTGGCGTGATAACACCCGTGTGACATCGGCCAGCTCGACATGCGCCCCGAACAGCACGATCACGGGGAGTGCCACAAAAGTCGACAACCATGCGAGCGGTGGTATCGCCGACGGATGAACGCGTGGAGTCACGTGCTTCAACGTCGCCATCAAGTCACCTGAGCACGACTTCGGTGAATTGATCCAGCCACTCCTCGCGCCGGGCGGCAATCACCGCAGGGTCGAGCGAGAGCGGATTCTCCGGTCGCAACGAGTAGTCGAGAAACTCTTGCGGTAGGTCGGCCCGGCGATTGATGGGCCACACGAATTGCGTGAGCGGCAGATCCTCTTGGAAGCGCCGCGACACCAAGAAGTCGACCAGTTTGCGGGCTGCTGCCTCCTTCTTCGTGCCACGCAAGATGCCGACGAATTCGAACTGCCGGAAGCACGTGAGTGCCGCCACGGCGGTGGGGGCTTCGCTCGGTCGGGGATCGGCGAAGATCACCTCTGCTGGCGGGCTCGTCGCATAACTCACGACGATTGGACGCTCACCGTCGGACGCCGCAGTGAAGTGGCCGTAATAGGCGTCGCTCCACGAGTCGACGACGAGTATTCCGTTGTCGCGCATCGTCGACCACCATTGCGACCAACCATCGCCGAATTCGGCGATGGTAGCCAGCATGAACGCGAGCCCGGGCGAAGAGGTGAGCGGGCTGGAAACCACCAGAAGATTTCGATAGTTGGAAGACGCGAGCGCCTGCAACGTGAGTGGCGGCGTCATCCGTCGGTCAGCAAACCACTTCTTGTCGTAATTGATACAGACGTCACCGGAGTCGACCGGGGTCACGAATCCGTCAGGGGAGAGCGCAACGGCGCTTGCGTCGATGTCGTCGCGATGAACGGTGACATACGGAGTGAACACGTCGGCTTGCATGGCGCGGGAAAGCAACGTGTTGTCGACCCCCCACAGCACGTCACCTTCGGGGTTACCAGCCGACACGACGGCCTTTGTGACGAGTGCTCCTGCGTCTCCACCTCGCACGATGCGCACGGTGATGCCGGTTTCAGCGGTGAACTCGTCGAAGATGCCTTCCGTTGGGAGGAATGAATCGTGGGCCAGCAACGTCACGGTGACTTTCTCCGTTTCGACCGAGTCGGTGGGGGCGTCAGCACTCTCCGCCGGACGAGGTTCGCGCTCAGCGCACGCCCCGAGCACGAACAACGCGACGGCACAGGCCGAGAAGAGACGTGCGATCATCTGGCTTGCGACGCTGCGTCTCGGGCCTGGCAACGTCACGGCTTTTCTGGGGGTCACGACGGGCTTGCCTTGGTGACGGTGACGAGTAGACGACCCGAGCTGAGGGTAACGGTGACTTCGTCACGCACGGCTCGGTTGCTGATGCCGCGCGATGAATTGACGGCAAGAGTCTCCTCGGAGAGAGCCCAATGCAGACCGCTGGTCGTCACGCCGTGCGCGTCACCCCCGAAGGGTAGGACACCGACGACGTCCCCACTCGTGCAGTCGATTCGCAATGACGACCTTTCTCCGTCGTGTGCGTCGAGAGGAAACACCCGGGCCCCCGCAACTCGCAGCTCTACACGGCAGCCGCGAAGTGCTTCGAGAAACAGCACTGCAAAGTTGCCGAGTTCGTGGTCGAGGCGGTCGCTGCGACCAGCGATGACCACGATTTGCGTCGCACCGAGGGTCGCCGCGTGGCCGAGTGCGAGCTCGGCGTCGCTCGCGTCCTTGTCGGAAGAGTAACGCAGTATTTGTGTGCCGAGCGCTTCGACCGCGGCGAGAGCGACTGGGTCGACGGAGTCCATGTCTCCGACCACCGCAGCTACCTGCAACCCCAATGGTTCGGCGAGATGCAAGCCGGAGTCGGCGGCAATCACCGTCGAATCTCGCGGAATCTCGCCGACCGCGGTGACATCGCGAATCTCGCCGCCCAAGAGCACGACGAAGTGCCTCTGGTTCGATGCGTCGCTCTCGTCCATGTCGCTCCCTCCGCTGGCATTACCCAGATCAGGTCTGCGGGTCGGTGGAGGCTTCCACCCTCTCAGTCCGACGATCCTCGGACTCCCCGTGCTTGTGACGGAAACACTAACGGCGTCTGCAGAGTGACGTCAGCAACGTCGCACTCATGCGAGGAGATGCTCAGTAGCCTGCGGGGCGTGTCGGAGACGAAGACTTCGCCTTTTGCTGCCGAGTCGCCGCGCGACACGATCATCTCTGTCACGTCAGCGGCGCTGACGAAGTTGAAAGAGCTGCGCGACACCGAGCCCGATGCGGAGAAGTTGGGTTTGCGACTTTCCGTCATTTCGCAACCCGGCGAAGACTTCCGCTACGACTTGGTGTTCGAGGAGTTCCTCAAGTCGGCCTTCACCGACGAAGTCCGCACCATCGAGAGTTTCAAGTTCATCATTCCGCAAAACGACGTGGATTCACTTCGGGGAGCAGAGCTTGATTACAACGACCAATCCGGCCTCGTCTTGCGGAATCCCAATCGCCCGAAGGCCCCGGTAGTCGAAGGTTTGGTGCGCGACGACGAGACATCTGCGCAAGTTGAAGCAATAGTCTCGACCGAGGTGAATCCGATGCTTGCCGCGCACGGTGGGTTCGTCACCTACGCCGGTCACGACAAGGAAGGCACCGCCTACTTCACGATGGGTGGTGGCTGCCATGGCTGCTCGATGAGCAAGCAGACGATGCTCGAGGGAGTGCAGTCCATGGTCACCGAACAGGTGAAGACGATCACGCGCGTACGGGATCTCACCGACCACGCGACCGGAGCGAATCCCTACTACCGCTAGCTGTCGCCACCGCGGCGTTGTGCTGCCGCAGCCTCGAGACACCGGGCAGGTTCTCTTCGAGTCTTCTTCCGCACTTCGATGAACGGTGACAAGTTCTCGCCCTTTCGCCACGCGTCGAGATATTTCTGCGGCCAGATCTCGCCGCGCAACAAGTTCTGCTCCGACATTGGGCAGATGCGCGACATGCCAAAGTGCAGATGACAGAGCGTCACCTTGGCGTTTCCCGAGTCGCCGACGGTGCCGAGTTTCTGTCCGCTGTCCACTCGTTGACCCTTCTTTACCATCAGGCGGCCCATGTGCGCGAAGTAGTAGCGCACAAAATCGTCGCCGTGCAACGTGACCGTCAGCCCGCCTCGCGTTCCTGGGTCGTCGACGCTCTTGTCCCAATTGTCGGTTCGACGAACATCGAAGACCACCCCAGAGATCGGTGCGCGGACGAGCCGCCGGCAGTTCGTGATGTCGGCAGCTGGATAAAGCAGGTGGTCGCGCGGGTAGAACGGGTCGGGCCCGCCGACCGGGAACGTGTACACCCACTCTGCTCGCTTTTTGCGTTGCGAGTCCGGTTGCGTCTCGTCGCCAGAAACCGCACCTGCCGTTATCACACCCGTCATCAGCAGCGATGCGACGACGAGTGGCAGCACGCGCTTATTGCTTCTTGAAACCCGCCGGGCACTTGGTGCCGGTCACCTTGCGAGTGGTCTTTCCTTTCACGCAAGTGATGGTCTTCGATTTGCTTGAAGGCGTGGTCGCTTTGGTGATCCCCACGCCGCCTTTCGCGGTGTCCTTGATGCGCAGCGTGGCTCGTTTGATCACTTGCGTGCTGTTCATCGCCCCAGCGGCATAGTAGATACGGAAGATGTTGGAGCTTGCTTCGTACCCGGTCGGGTCGAACTTGAACTCGCCCGCACCGGTGAGCACCTCGGGCTTCGCCCATGTGAGACCGTCGGTGGATGTCGACACGAAGAGTTTCTGGTTATTCGTCGAAGTGCAGCCGATGTCGGCCATGATCATCACCCAGTCACCATCTTTGGCGCGGATCACTTCGGTGTCGACGTAGCCACCTTCAAATCGCCATCCTGGTTCTTTGGTGAACGAGATGCCGTCAGACGAGATATACGAGGCGATCTTCTCCAGACATTTCCCGAAGACCGGACTTTCCACGATGTAGATGCGCACGCGTCCGTCAGGAAGCCGCACGGGATCGGGAACCCCCCACGCCTTCTCGTCCTTCGACACTTGCATGCCCGTCGACGTGATGGTTGCTGCGCCGATACTGAGGCAGTCGCTCGTCAGACACGGTGCGGAGTAGACCGCTTGGGTGTTCGCCTGCATGTTGATTCGCTTGAAGTACGCGCGGGTACCGCTCGGGGTTTGCGCCACCGTGAAGTCGCTGGTTCCACCCGCCTCGGTGCTTTGCAGCGTCTCAGCGGTGCACGACCCGCTCTCGCTGCACAGGCTCACCGCAGTGCCGCCCGGCACGAGGTCGCTTCGCCACACGCGATCGCCGTTGGCCGTCTTCTCCACGTGCGGCGAGACACCGTTCATGCCGAGCGAGACATTGTCGTCCACCAACTCCCACTCCACGACGGCCCCTGCAGGTTGCCATGAGACGACACTTGCAAACATGGCGAGCAAGACTGCAGCGAACACCACCCGAGGTTTGAGCATGCTTCCACGGTAGTAAATCAGTGTCGGTGGTTTCGCCGGCTGTGTGATGTCAGCAGAAGTTCGAGTTCGGTACCGACCTACGCTTACGGGGAGGCGCAATGGCTGAGACCACCGACGAACGAGACCAGCTGATCGCCGACCTGCTCGAAGAAGCGCACGGGTTGCGCATGAAGCTGGAGGACTTCAGTCAATACACCGAGGCCAAAGTCGCAGAGTTCGTGCAGGCCCGCAAGGCACTGTCCGAGGAGCGTGACCGAGCAGTCCAACAAAGCAGCCTGGCGGTGCATGATCTCGACGTATTGCGACGGCGCCAGGACGAGCTGCACCTTCAGCTCGTGGAGATGACCAAGAGACTTCGGGAATTGGAGTCGCAGGTCGAACGACTCACGCAACAGCGAGACCGCGCCCGCGATCGTGTACGGGCACTCGAAAGCTCGCGTTCGTTCCGAATCGTGTCGCGCATTCGGCATCCCTTCGGCCGCCGCAATTCTCCCGAGTCGTAACCCCGGCGCTCCAGAGCGCTAGCTGCATCTCAAGTTCGCGAGTTCGTCGCAAAGAACTCGACGAACCGCTTCGCCCAATCGGGTTGCCAGTCGTGAGTCCACGTCGAGTCGACGACGAGTGAAACGTTGGCCGAGCCGCAGGAGAATTCAACGGTGACTGAGGCGCCAGAGGTCGCGGGTGAGCAACTGGCGGCGACGGCATAGCGCTCGATCGACTGTCGGGCCGACGGAAATAGCACTCCGAGTACTTCGCCACCATTCGAGGGAACCACGGTGTCCAATTCGCCGTGCAGGTGGAGAACGTTCACGGCACGAGACGGCGTGCAAGCGTCGAGCATCATGGCACCAGCGGCGACCCCGATCGCCGACACCTTGTCGGCCAGTTCGCAAGCCAGTCGGTACGCCAACATTCCCCCGTTGGAATGTCCGACGACCCACACCCGCTCCGAGTCGATCGAGAAGTCGGCCTCGACGACATCGATGAGTTGCGCGAGGAAACCGACGTCATCCACAGCTTCGAACATTGCGAAGGGACAGCAGCCGCCCGCGTTCCACGACTGCGGTGAACCTGTCTCGGCGCCGATGCCGTCGGGGTAGGCGACTACGGCGCCAGACCCAGATCCTGAAATCACCGCTTCGAAGCCGGCATATTCGCTGATGGCTGCAGCAGAGCCGCCGAAACCGTGCAACACGATTATCAGGGGAACGCCGTCTTCTTCGTTGCTCAAGTCGACGACGCGGTACGTGCGCGTGCGACCATCGCTCGTCATTATTGACGAGTATCCCGGCGGGATGAACACACTCGACTCAACGGGCTCGACGGATGTCGTTTGTGCTTCGTTCGTCGGTGCCGCAGAGCAACTGGCGACCAGAAACAAGAGGACAAGTGCAGCGACCCTACGACGAGCGAATACCATGGCGTTCAGTGTGTCGGGAAAATTTTCCGCCAAACTCGCCGTCGGGTTGCGGGTCGAGAAATTAGTCTGGCTGAGTTATGGTCAGACCTACGACAGACGTCGAACTTGACTCGACCGCGGCCAGGGTGCTCATCGCCGCCCGCGAAGAGGTGAAGGCTCGCGGCATTCTCGGTATGCGCGTCGCGCGAGTTGCGGCAGAGGCGGGGTGCTCCATCACTTCGATGTACCGCTACTTCGGGAGCCGCGAAGGACTGTTGACTGAGGTGCTCCTCAAGATCTACGAAGAAAGCTTCAAGGAGATGTTCGCTGTTGTGCAAGAGCGGTTGCTCGGGACGGGTCCTGTCACCGAAGACGATGTCATTGAGTGCATTCCGCTTCCGCACGGCAGTTTTGCGCCAAAGGAACATGCAATCCGCAGTCAAGTGCTGGCCGTGGCAGGAACCAATCCCGTCCTGCGTGCAAAATTGGGAGAGAGCCTGCGAACTCGCCGCTCTCAGTTGATCAAGATCGTCGACGACTTCGAACCACGTCTGGTCGGCGGGGCAAAGATTGACAGGGAAGTGCTGCTTGTCTACGTCTTCAACCTCAACTGGCAGTACAACGACCTGCTTGGTGACTGGTCGGTATCCAACGAGCAATACCGAACGTTGCTGAGACGAACGATCTTCATCCGCTGAAGAATTGTTTTCCGCAAAAGTCGAGTGGCTACAACTCGATTCGAACCTACTCTCGGATCGGTGCGCGACGCTCTGGAAGCTACGTTCCGATTTGCAGGCCTCGGAGTGTCTGACCGCTCGCAGGGAGTGTTGTTCTTGGTGGCGATCTGGGTCGTAGGAGTGCCGTGGTGGTTCGTGCAGCGTCGGCGCCAGTCGTGGTGGTGGGGCGCTTCCCGTCGACTCGGCGACAACACCGGCGAGCGATGGATTCGAGTCAGCGAGGCCAGGGCCGACAAGCCGATGCCGGAGCGACGGGTAAGCGTCATACGCGGTCGTCGATGCAGTCGGTAAGCGACGAATCTGTCACTAGGCGAAGAAAATCGACTGCTCGGTAGTCTCCGAGCGTGGCGAGCGACGACCGCACGAGCCGTGCTCCCGCCAAGGCCAAGCAATTCGGCACCCCGCAGGCAGCCACCAAGCACACTGTCGCAGCGAACAGCGCGGCAGGCCGGCGGGCTCCTGACCCTTCCGATCTCGAACGTGTCCGGCGGGGGTATGTCGCCTCGCTGAGCGAGGACGTCATCACGAGCCCCGAAGGACGACGCGTCTTCGATGTCGGCGCGTACGAGTTCTTGCGTGCCGGCAGCGCGGCTCCCGAGACGGTGAACCCCAACTTGTGGCGTCATGCAGTGCTGAATGCGCACCACGGCCTCTTCAAGGTGACTGACGGCGTGTGGCAAGTACGCGGGTACGACATCTCCAACATCACCTTCATTCGTGGTGCGTCGGGTTGGGTCGTGGTCGACCCGTTGACGAGCGAACACACGGCGCGTGCCTCGCTCGGCCTCGTGAACCAGCACGTGGAGAATCTCCCCGTTACCGCGGTGATCTACACGCACTCCCACGCCGACCATTTCGGTGGCGTGCTCGGTGTCACCAACCGGGCCGAAGTCGAAGCTGGTCGCTGCCGAATCATCGCACCAGAGCATTTCATGCGGGAAACGATCGGCGAGAACGTCATCGCCGGACCCGCGATGGCTCGTCGTGCGACGTACCAATTCGGGCCACTGCTGCCCCCTGGACCGCGCGGCCACGTGGATTGTGGTCTCGGCACCGCGGTGCCCATCAGCCCGCCGACACTCCTGGCCCCTACCGAGGACATCACCTTCACCGGGCAAGAACTCGTGGTGGACGGCGTTCGAGTGGTGTTCCAGTTGACGCCGGAGACCGAAGCTCCCGCAGAGATGAATTTCTACTTTCCCGACCTGAAAGCGCTCTGCATGGCCGAGAACTGCTCGCACACGATGCACAATCTCGTACCGATTCGCGGCGCACTGGTGCGCAACGCCCTCAACTGGTCGAAGTATCTCAACGAGAGCATCCAATTGTTCGGCGCAAGAGCCGACGTGTTGTTCGCATCGCACAATTGGCCGAGGTGGGGCAACGCAGACTTGCGTGAATTCCTCGTCTTGCAGCGCGATCTCTACAAGTGGATGCACGATCAGACGATGCGCCGTGCCAACAAGGGCCTCACTCCGCTGGAGATCGCCGAAGAACTTGAACTTCCCGAGGAGTTCCAGCGCCATGAGCACACTCGAGGCTTCTACGGCGACCTCGTGCACAACTCGAAGGCGGTGTACCAGCGGTATCTCAGCTGGTACGACGGAAACCCTGCGAACCTCCACAAGCTGCCGCCATCCGAGGTCGGCAAACGTTACGTCGAGTTAGCCGGCGGTGCACCCGCGCTGCTCGCGCATGCCGAATCAGCATTTGATCGCGGCGACTATCGCTGGGTTGCTGAGCTCGTCAACCATCTCGTCTTTGCTGAACCAACAAATGAAAAGGCAAGATCGCTGCAGGCTCGTGCACTCGAACAGCTCGGTTACCAAGCAGAGTCGGCGACGTTTCGAAACGCCTACCTGATGGGAGCGATGGAA
Source organism: Actinomycetota bacterium (assembly GCA_041180605.1). Taxonomy (GTDB): domain Bacteria; phylum Actinomycetota; class Acidimicrobiia; order Acidimicrobiales; family Ilumatobacteraceae; genus F1-60-MAGs027. Next base: position 27,724 of record JBEGRF010000027.1, read on the forward strand.
CTTCGGCAAGGTCCGCCCGCCAATCCGAACCCCAACGTGCGCGCCCGCGCCCTCGTGCGCGAGATGACGGTCGACCAGGTGTTCGACACCATCGCCGTGCGCACGATTTCAGAGAACCTCGGCGGAGTGTCGCTCGCGACCAACTGGACGTTCACCGACCTTGCGGGAACCCTCGACGAGCGGTGGATACTCGGCGTGTCGAATCGCACGATCTTCTCCACGCGCGGAGCGCACGCGGACGACGCCGCAGCAACGGTCACTCTCACGCGCGCCAAATTCCTCGACGTCGTGCTGCAAGACACCACGTTCGTGGATGCGATAAACGGCGGCGACGTCACGGTCAGCGGCGACGCAGGCTCTCTCATCACCATCTTCGGCAACCTCGACACGTTCTCGATGGGATTTCCCATCGTCGAGCCGTAGCACCCCCTAGGGGCGAATCGCGTAGAACGCGTTCACCGAGTGTTCGATGTCGAGGCGCTCGAACGTTGAGAACCCGGCGGCCCTCGCCATCGATTCCGCGGTGCCCGCCGACAGCCCGAGCGTGCCGAGACCGGCGCCGTCCGGCGTCGACATCGCCGAAGAGAGGCACGACAAAACGCTCACCCCATACATCAGCGACGCCATCGGGTTCTTCTCGGCGTTCATTACGAAACTGTCGTGTGCCTTGATGTCAACGAGCAGCCAAACACCGTCGTGGCGTAGCGCCCGACGGATTGCGCTCATCACTGCCGCAGGGTTCGTCATGTCGTGGATGCAGTCGAACGTGCACACGAAATCCAAGCAGCCATCGCCCGGCAGCGGCTCTGTACGTGGGTCTGCGAATCGAGCGTTGACGAGTGCTGCTTCACCCAGTCGCTGATTCGCGCGCGCGAGCGCGTACGTGGAGATGTCGTAACCGACGAACCGGCTTGCCGGATACTCGCGCGCCATGCGCAACACGGCGCCTCCGGCGCCGCAACCCACGTCGGCGACAGCCGCACCGAGAGCGAGCCGTTCGGTCAGGCCCGGTATTGCAGGAAGCACGACAGGAACCAAGTTGGCGAGGTTCCACGGCTCGAAACTTCGTTCGATACCGACGGCACCCTCCGGTCCGTGACTGTCGTAGTCGTGTCCGAGCCCGGTGCGGAACGTCTCCGGCAGACGCTTCAGCGAGTCCATCGTCTGCGGAAGCCGATGGAACATTCCCATGCCGAACGCGGGGTGTGTTTCGTCGGCGAGCACCGCGCGTTGTTCGGGCGAGAGAAAGAAGGTGTCGTCATCGACCTGCGGCTGGGCCGAGCGCGAAGAGGTAAACGAGATGAGTTTCGCCGACGCTTGGTTGTACGCCCACTCGCGCACCCACCGTTCGTGCAGCCCGGTTGCGGAAGCGAGTTGTGTCGTGGTGAGCGGTTGCTTCGAGGCCGCGAGCGCACGGTACAAACCGAGCCGGTCGCCGAGGTGAACCATGCCAGACGTGACGGCACCTTCCAACTTGCTGAACAAGACGAACGAGAAGAGCTTCAACTTGTCCGGGTCGATGCTCATGTTCCGTCAGCCTCCTCGGTGGTTAATGTTCGTCGCGCGGAAAGATCCCTGCAGACAGACCGAAGTCGATCGAGAGATTTGCGCCCGTGATCGCAGCTGCATCTGGCTGGCAGAGAAACCACACGAACTCCGCCACCTCGCGCGTCGTGATGAAGCGCGCCGCGCGGCGCTGAGGGTATCCGTCGAGAAGCCGGTCGTAGTAGCGACGTTCGTTTCCGTCGCCGAAGTTCTTGGCTTGTCCGCGCAGCATGGGGGTGTCGACGTCACCTGGGCACACGGCGTTGACCCGGATGCCGCGGGGTGCGAGTTCGAGCGCGAGTGCTTTCGTGAAGATCGAGACGCCACCTTTCGAGGCACAGTAGGCGGCAGCCCCGGAGTTGCCCTGGATTCCCGCATCGCTTGAGATGTTCACGATGCATCCGCGCGTCGATTCGAGGTGGCTGATCGCTGCTGCAGACACGAAGAACGTGCCTTTCAAGTTGACGTCGATGACGCCGTCGAAGTCGGTCTCAGTCGTACTTGCGGTGTCGCCTTCGTGCCAGACACCGGCCGCATTCACGACCGCATCGATGCGACCGAGCAGCCGGGCCGCTTCTTCGACTGCGTTGCGGCATGCGTCTGCGGAACGAAGGTCTGCCTGCACGGAGAACGATCGGTCTGCGACTGCCGTTGGAGTCAGGTCAATCGAGCAGCACGCCCAGCCGGCAGAACGAAATCTGTCGATGATCGCCGAGCCGATTCCGCCGGCGCCACCGGTTACCACGACGGTGTGCTGAGGGGGAGTCATTTCAGCTGGCATCCCGAGGTCAACCGAAAGCCTAAGTGACGGTCGCGCTTACTTCGTGCGCAGCGTACGCCCCGTCGACGGTATCGACCAGTCGGGTTTGGCGATCGCGGGACGAGCAGTTTCGTACCACGCTGCTGCGCGCAGTACGTCCAGGTCCGCAAAGCGTCGACCGGAGATTTGCACCCCGATGGACTTGCCTTCTGGCGTGAACCCGCAGTTGATCGACAACGCGGGCTGTTCCGACATGTTGTACGGCACCGTGAAGCCGATGTGGGCCATCGATCGACGGACGTCGTTGCTCGGCATCGCCCAGTCCACCGGAAATGTCGGCACTGGCGAGACAGGTGAGAGGACGAAGTCGAACGGCTCGGTCGCTTGCTGGGTCACCCGGCGAACCTCGAGCTTTCGGTTGACGCATTTCATCAGTCGTTCGCTCGTCACGTTCTCGCCGGCCGCAGTCCACTCCCGGATGAACGGCAGCAGCTTGTCACGCTGCTCCGCGGTCATCTGACGAGAATCAACCCAGCTTCGCACTCGCCAGAATGTGTCGAGGTCGTTCAACATCTCGTCGCTGAAGAACGGCGGGAGCGTCTCAATGACGGCGCCGTTCTGTTCGAAGACGCGCGCGGCAGCTTCGACCGCCGATCGAGTCGATGCTTCTACGGGCATCCCGGCGTTCGCGTCGAGGTGCAACCCGATTCGAAGACCGGCAGCTGAGAAGCCTTCGAGCCGTGTCCATTCCGTCTCTGTGGGAGGCAGCGCCATGAAGTCTTCGCGATCGAACCGTGCGAGCACGCTCATGAGCAACGCGGAATCGGCGACCGTCCGAGTCATCGGACCAGCGACTCGGCCGAAGTACGGCGGATTGATGGGGATTCGTCCGTTGCTGGGCTTCAGTGCGACGGTGGCGGTCCAGCTTGCCGGTAGTCGGACCGAGCCACCGATGTCGGTGCCGACGTGGAGCGGCCCGAATCCGGCAGCTGCTGCAGCCGCGGCACCGGCGCTCGACCCGCCTGGATTCCACTCCGGGTTCCACGGGTTACTGGTGAGGGCGTGAAAACTCGATAATCCAGAGGAGAGCATTCCGAGGTCGGGCATGGTCGTCTTACCGAGGAGGATCGCACCTGCTTCGCGGCAACGAGCGGCGGGTGGTGCGTCTGCTGCAGCAGGTTTCAGCTCCGTTGCTGCGCTGCCCAGCGGCACCGGCGTGCCCTTGGTCGCGATGTTCTCTTTCAACGTGAGCGGAACACCGTCGAGAGCACCGCTCGGCGACTTCTTGCTCCACCGCTGCGTACTCTCTCGCGCAGCCTGCATCGCTCGCTCAGGATCGGCAGCCCAGAGCGCCTTCACCACCGGCTCGCGCTCCGAAATTCTTTGCTGCACCGCTTCCATCACCTCGAGAGGCGAGAACTCACCGTTGCGGTAGCCGTCGAGCATGCGTGCGGCAGAGAAGTCGGCAAGAGATTCAGACATGGTTGGTCTGCGATTCGTCGCCTCGGTCACTCATAGTGGCGGCCGGTACCGGCCGTCGATTGCGGTCCAACCTGCGTCGACGGCGATCGTTGTGCCCGTGACATAGCTGGACGCATCACTGGCGAGAAAGACGACGGCGCCCGCGAGTTCGTCGGCTCTCGCCCAGCGGCCGAGTGCCGACTTGCTGGCGTATGCGTCGTACCAGTCGCGATTGTTTTTCAACTGCTGTGTGAGGGGTGTTTCGACAACTCCGGGGCGGATCGCATTGACTCGCACATTGGCCGGGCCGAACTCACCTGCCGCGGTGCGAACAAGCGACTCGAGCCCCGACTTTGTCGCGGCGTAGACGCTCTGTCCTGGTTCGACGGTCACCGCTCGAATCGATGAGAACGTGACGATGCTTCCGCGCTGCCGCGCAACCATCGTGCGACCGAACGCCTGAATGAGATGGAATGTCGAACGGAGGTTGAGCCGAACGACGCGGTCGAACTCGTCGAGTGTGTAATCAAGCATCGACTTGCGGACGTTCATCGCCGGAGTATGCACCAGGACGTCAGTTTCTTCGTGTTCGGCAGCGAATCTGCGAACGGCGGAGTCGTCGAGCACGTCGACCTCGGTCGCGACAAGGCCGGCGCCCATGGCCGCAGTTTCTCGGGCATTCTGAAGGTTCGCATCCGCGCATACGACTGCTGCTCCGTGTGCAGCGAGGGCGAGTGCACTGGCCCGCCCGATACCGCTACCTGCACCGACCACGACCACACGTCGACCGTCGAGTCGGAAGAGTTGTGAGTAATCCATCGCTCGTGCGCCTCCCTGCGCAGGTTCGTCAGGCGCCACCAAGCGCAGGCCGGATAATCGCCATTCTTGTCACCGTGAACTCATCTATTGCAAAACGCGGGCCTTCGCGCCCGCTACCGGAGTCTTTCACGCCGCCATACGGCATCGCGTCACCTCGGAATCCCGGTACTTCGTTGACGACGACACCACCAACCTCGAGCTCATTGATGGCCCGGAACGCGGTGGCCATCGACGTCGTGAAGATGCTCGCCTGCAGACCAAACCGAGAAGCGTTTACGGCTTCAAGTGCGGCGGTTACGTTGGCGACTCGGCGGATGCAGACGACCGGTCCGAACACTTCTTCTCGCCAGATGTCGACATTTGTCGGCACGTCGAGCAACACCGTCGGCTCGATGCACGAGCCGCTCTGTCTGCCGCCGACGATCTGCTTGGCTCCAGCAGTTACGGCTTCCGTGATCCAAGACAGGACGCGGGAGGTCGACGCTGAATTGATGAGCGCGGCAACTTGCGTCTCAGGTTTGCGCGGATCACCGACGACTACCTGCTTCATCGCCTCGGTCAGTTGCTTCACGTATGCATCGGCGACCGATTCCACGACGAGTACTCGCTGAATGGCGATGCACGCCTGTCCCGACGCGTAGTAGCCGCCGCGCACGGTCGCGTTTACGGCCGCGGCTATGTCGGCATCGTCGGCGACGATCAATGCAGCGTTCGATCCGAGTTCGAGCACCACTCGACGCGGGGCGGCGGCTTTGGCAATCTGGTGCCCGACGTTCGACGACCCAGTGAAGCTGACGATGCCGATGCGGGGGTCGGTGGTGAGCGCTTGACCCACGGTCGCGTCGCCAGTCACGAGTTGCACTGCACTGGCGGGGGCGCCCACCTGTTGTGCACACTCACGAAGAAGGTGCACGAACCAGAGAGTTGCCAGCGGTGTCGACGGGGCAGTCTTCACGACGATGGGGCAGCCTGCGGCGATCGCCGGAGCCACTTTGTGAGCTGCCAAGAGAAGGGGATAGTTGAATCCGGTGATGCCCACGACCACTCCGACCGGCTTGCGTTGCCAGAAGCCGATCATTCCGTCACCGCTCGGCAACAAGTCGAGCGGCACGGTTTCGCCGTGGATGCGCGCAACTTCGTCTGCCGCAGTCTCGACCGTCACGAGGGCACGCGCGACTTCGACCTTGCAGTCGCGCAGCGGCTTGCCCGTCTCCAAGACGAGGAGAGACTCAAATTGTTCGCGGCGGGATTCAATAGCGGCAGCTGCAGCTCGCAGCCACTGTCGTCGTACCCGAGAGGGGAGACGCGCGACCTCGTGACGCACCGCGAGCGCTGCGTCGATGGCGCGCGTCGCCAGCGGCGCGTCACCGACCGGCGCCCTGGCTACGACTTCGCCGTTGAACGGAAAGACGACATCTTCTTCGGGCACCGTCACCCACCCGGGGCCGACCGGGAGACCGCGGGGCCAGCTGGGTGCAAAGAGACTCATCGTGTGCCTGACCAAGGTTCTTTCATCATCTCTCCGGAAGTCGCGGGACTGCGGCAATCAGGTTCTTGGTGAAGGGGTGTTGGGGGCGTCGGAAGACGTCACGAGTCGATCCGCGTTCCACAGCAACGCCATTCTGCATGACGACGACTTCGTCACAAAGACGGGCAATGACACTTAGGTCGTGCGAGATGAGTACGAGTGTGAGCCCGAGGTTTCGAGTCAAGTCGGCCAGCAACACGAGAATCTCGTCACGCACCAGCACGTCGAGTGCACTCACTGGTTCGTCGGCGATCAGCACGGAAGGTCGTGGGGCGAGAGCTCTGGCGATTGCGACTCGTTGCCGCTGCCCTCCCGAAAGTTCGTGCGGATAACGCGTCGCGACATCGCCGGGCAGGCCGACTGCTTCGATGACCTCGTTGATTCGTGCGGAGTGGTCACCTTCGACGTGCAGGCACTCGAGCGGCTCTCGTACGATGTCCGCCACGCGCATTCGCGGGTTCAACGAGCTGCGGGGATCCTGAAACACGACTTGTACCGCACGACGGAAGTCGCCCATGTCTCGCAGAGGAAGAGTCTGGCCACGGAACCGCACACAACCAGAGGTGGGCGTGTCGAGTGCGAGCAAGAGTTTCGCCAGCGTGGTCTTGCCCGAGCCCGACTCGCCCACGATTCCGACTCTGGCTCCGGTCTGAATCGCAAGATTCATTTCAACGAGTGCTTGGCGAGATGCGCGAGCTCCCCCCAGGCGCGTGCGCGGAAGAGCGAATGTCCGCGTTAACTGCACCGCCTCAAGCAGTATGGTCACTGATTCTCTCCCGTCGTTAGACCGGCGAGATCCTCGTCGCTTTGGCGCGCCGTACGCACGAGCATGCGAGAGTATTCGTGCGACGCGTGGGAGAACAACGCGCGGACATTCGCGAGTTCCACTATTTGGCCCTGATTCATGACGGCCACTCTGTCGGTCATCGAGGAGACCACCGGCAAGTCGTGGGAGACGAATACCAGAGCCGAGCCCTCCTCTCGTACGAGTTCTCCGATGAGTGCCAAGACTTCCTTTTGCACCGTGACATCGAGAGCGGTGGTGGGTTCGTCGGCGATCAGAAGACGCGGACTGCATGCAAGCGCGATGGCCAGACCGATTCGCTGACGCTGTCCTCCCGACAGCTGGTGGGGGTACGAACGAATGATGCGCTCCGGGTCGGGGAGTCCCACTCGTGCGCAGAGTTCGGTCGCCTTCGCGAGAGAAGCCTGTTTGTTCAAGCCGCGATGCGTGCGAAGCGGCAGACCAATCTGTTTGCCGACGCGCATCAGTGGGTTCAGTGCGGTCAGCGGCTCTTGAAAGACCATGCCGATGCTGTTGCCCCGAAGTGCGGAGAGCTCGCGGTCGCTCGCGCCGATCATCTCCTTGCCGTCAAAGAGCACGCTCCCCGTCACCGTCGCCGTATCAGGTAACAAACCGATGAGCGCGAGTGAGGTCAACGTCTTGCCAGAGCCAGACTCGCCGATGATCCCGAGCCGATGTCCAGCGTCAAGGCTGAACGAGACGTCATCCACCACCGTTCGACTCCCGAATCGGATCGTGAGGTTGCGCACATCGACCAACATCAATGAGACCCCGCATTCGTCGTGCCAGTCGACGATGCGCTGCGCAGCTCGTCGTCGACTGCCGTCTCTTCAGAGGCGCGAAGCGTGGGGTCGAGCGCTTCGCGCAGACCGTCGCCCAACAGGTTGAAACCGAGCACGGTGATGACGATCGCCAGACCCGGCCAAAGCGGGAAGATTGGGTCGATGAGCAAGAACTGTTGGAGTGAAGCCATCATGCGGCCCCAGGATGGGGCGGGCGGTGTCGTGCCGAGCCCGAGATACGACAGCGTCGACTCCGCCAGGATCGCGATTGCGCACGCTCCGGACGCCTGGACGAATAGCGACGACCTGATGTTGGGCAACACGTGCTTTCTCACGATTCGCCAGGTGCCGCTGCCGGACGAGCGAGCGGCGGTCACGTAATCGGCGAGGAGCACGACATTGACCTCGCGTCTTGTCACCTGCGCGACGGAGGCTGAGAGTGCGATGCCTATCGCGACGATTGCAGTCAAGGTTGACGGCCCGTACACCGCGGCCAGCACGATCGCAAAGAGCACCGTGGGCAGGGCCAGGACGATGTCGATACCAAAGACCGCGGGCGACTCGACCCATCGGGGGGAGATCGCGGTCGCAACTCCGACGGTGACACCGACCAGCATGCAGATAGCCACCGACAGCACGCCGGTGAGGAGCGTTGCTCGCGAGCCAACGATGATGTTGCTCAAGATGTCGCGACCGTTCTCGTCAGTTCCCAGCCAGTGCACGGCAGAAGGCCGGGCGAGTGAAATATCCGGATTGATCTCCAGGGGATCGAACGGCGTCCAAACCAGCGAGAGTAGGGCCAGAAAACAGCTGAAGCCAACGAACGAAACACCGATGATGAGGGTGCGATTGAACTTCATCAACGTTGCCGAATTCTTGGATTGAGGAAGCCGAGCACGACGTCGACAAGAAAACTCACGACGAAGACCAGTGTCGTGGTCGCGGCGACGGTGCCCTGCACCTTGGTGTAGTCGCGCACGTTCACGTCTTGAAGCAACATCTGCCCGACTCCCGGCAGTGCAAAAACGCTCTCGACGATGATGGCGCCGACGATGAGCGTTGAAATTTGCATTCCCAACACCGAGACCACTGGCACCATGGCATTGCGAACTCCATGTACGCGCAGCGCCTGTGCCCGCGTGAGGCCGGTGGCACGAGCTGTGCGGAAGTAGTCCTGTTGGATTACGTCGATCGTCGCAGACCGCGCGAATCGCATCAACACCGCTCCCTGAGCGAGGGCGAGCGTGAAAGACGGAAGCAGCATCGACTGGAACGCAGCGGGAAGATCGGCCCAGCCGTCGTAGGGGAAGCCACCCGAAGGAAACACCTGCGTTTGCACCGCAAAGATCGTGATGAGTATGACGCCGACCCAGAAGGTGGGCACGGCGATTCCCAACTGGCTCGCGACGGAGACGCCGATTCCATCCCACTTGCGGAATCTCAGGGCAGAGAGCATTCCCAGCGGCACTGCGATGAGCACTGCGATGACGGAGGCGATTCCGATCAGCGGCAGCGTCACTGTCGCCTTGTTGAGTAGCTCGGCGGTGATGTCGGCACCCGTCAGCACAGAGAGACCGAGGTCGCCACGAACAGCGTCGCCGAGCCAAGCGAAGTATTGCGCGGGCAGCGACCTGTCGAGTCCGTACTCAGCCCGCAATTGTTCGAGTGCCTCCGGAGTGCCGTAGATACCGAGTTTTGCCTGTGCCAAGTCGCCCGGCAGCAGACGCAAGAGGAGGAAAACCAATGCCGTCGATGCAACGAGCGAGACGACGAGCCACAGCAGACGGCGCGCGACGTAAAAGACAGAACTCAGAGGACTCGCTCCGTTTCCTCAGCGACGCGGCACCGCAAAAGTGTTGTTGCCGGTGGCGGAACGACCCAATGGGTACGTTCCGCCACCGGCAAGTCTCTGTGAGAGGTCAGCCCTTCACGATGTTGGCGACCGTGTAAGCGTCACCGACGGAATTCGTGGGGAACCCGGTGACCGTCTTGCGCGCCACTTGGTTGTTGCCAAGCAACCACAGCCAGTCGCTGGGGGAGTCTTCCGCGAGCACGCGAGATGCCTTTTTCAGGAACTCGGTCTGTGCCGCAGGAGTCTTGGCACTGCTGGCCTTCTTCAAGAGCTCCTGATATTCGGTGCTGTTGTACTTGAAGTAGTAGTTCGGGTTGGCGTAGATGCTCATGTCGTTGCGCTCGATGTGGCAGACGATCGACATGTCGTAATTCGCCTTGACGAACACGCGGTCGATCCATTCGCCCCAAGCAACCGGCTTGAGTGTCACGTTGATTCCGACCTTCTTCAACGAGGCCGCAATGAACTCCTGCGAGTCCAGTGCGTAGAAGACCGGCGGTACGTCGAGCTGCACGTTGAAGCCGTTGGGGTAGCCGCCTTTCTTCAGCAGTTCTTTTGCTGCCTTCGTGTCGTAGGGGAAGAGACCCGTGAGGTCCTCGTACCAAGGATCAGTGGGCGGCACGAAGCTGCCGATCTGGGTCCCGTATCCGGCTGCTGCCGTCTTGATCAGGGCCTTCTTGTCGATTGCCGAACGAACGGCTTGACGCACGAACTTGTTGTTGAACGGCGCCTTTGAGTTGTTCATGCTGAGCACGACTTCGCAGTTCGTCGTTCCGCTTGACACCTTCAGTTTCTTGTTCGCTTTGAACGTCGAGAGAAGGCGCGGTTCGGCGACTGTCGTCAGAATGTCAAGCTGACCGGAGAGCATCGCGTTGCTCAAGGCCGTTGCATCAAGGATGTAGCGGAAGACGACAGTCTTGGTCTTGGCTGGCGCACCCCAGTAGTCCTCGTTGCGCACCAACGTGATGCTGTTTCCGCGGTTCCACTCCTTGAACTTGTATGGTCCTGTGCCGTTGGCGGTTGTCGCCAAGTTGGTGGTACCGGCTTTGAAGATCACTCCGCCACGCTGGGTGAGGCTGAAGAGCAGGTTGTTGTCTCGCTCCTTCAGCGTGATCACCACCGTGTCGTTGCCTTCCGTGGTTACGGAAGCGACGTTCTTGAACTCCGCTTTTTGGGCTGGCAAGACCGTCGTGTCGGCCGGGTTGAGCACGCGGTCAAAACTCCACTTGGCATCTGCCGCGTTCAGGTTTCGACCGTCGTGGTACTTCGCCTTACGCAGCTTGAAGGTCCAGACCAATCCGTTCGGGGACTGAGAGTACGACTCGGCAAGACCAGGGACGATTTTCCCGTCCGGCTCGATTCGCAAGAGACCTTCGTAGACGTTGTTCAGCAACACCTGCGGAATCGCCTGACCGGCAGTTCCGCTGATGTCGAGACTCAGCGGCTCTAGTGAAAAGCCGAGAACCACCGTGTCGGAAGCCGCTTGTGCCGGTGCTGCGGCCAAACCAGCGGCAGCGACACCAGTAACGAGCAGCGACGCAAGCCACCTTTTCATTCGTGACATATATATACTTCCCCTCCGGAAGGTGTTTCCTTCCTCCATCACTCAATCTATGCCCGCCACTTCTTGCGCGCAAAGTTGGCAGTCCTAGACTCGCCGAGGCATGTCCACGGCAGTCCCGACGAGGGGCGCGCGCAACCATCTGCTCGATGTGTCCGGCATCGAGGTCGGGCACTTTGACCGCACGGGAGACGGCTGGCTGACCGGTACCACCGTCGTGCTGCCACCGCCGGGCACGGTGGGGGGCGTCGACGTGCGCGGTGGTGGTCCGGGTACACGTGAGACCGACTGCCTGGCGCCGACGACGATGGTCAGCACTGTCGATGCGCTGTGTCTCTCGGGTGGCAGTGCGTACGGCTTGGATTCTGCGGGCGGAGTGGTGCGGTGGCTCGCAGAGCGCAACCGTGGCCTACGAATCGGTACCGAGCCACATCATGTCGTGCCGATCGTGCCTGCAGCCGTCCTTTTTGATCTAGGAGCCGGCGGCAACTTCAAGAATCAACCGACGGCTGAGTTCGGGCGTAAAGCTGCTGAGCGAGCCGGCACGGTCGATGTGCGCCTCGGCAATGTCGGAGCAGGAACCGGAGCGCGTGCGGGGGGACTCAAGGGCGGAATCGGATCAGCGAGTGTCGTGTTGCCGAACGGCATCGTCGTCGCCGCGCTCGTCGCGCTCAATTCGGCAGGCAGCCCAATCGACCCAAGAACTGGAGAACTGCTCGGCTCTCGCTACGGGGTCGCGGACGAATTCGCCCACCTCAAAGTGCCTCGCGCGGAGGAACTCGAAGCCTGGTTGCGGCGTCCCCGAATACCGCCCCCCCTCAACACGACGCTTGCGATCATTGCCACTGACGTTCGCCTGACGAAGCATGAGTGCGCGCGTGTCGCGGCCGGAGGTCATGACGGTATGGCTCGCGCCGTTTCGCCCATCCATCTATATACAGACGGCGACACGGCGTTCGTTCTTTCGACGGGAGCAAAGGAATTCCCAGAAGGTGAGGCTGCGAAGGGAGCGATTCGCACGGGCGACGAACGAATTTTCAAGATCAACGAGGTCATCGCCGCCGGTGCGGACTGCGTTGCGCGCGCGATCGTCCATGCGATGCTTGCGGCTGAGTCAACGACCGACTGGAAGAGCTACCGAGAACTCTTTCCTTCGGCGTTCTGAAGTTTCGCCAGTCGGCGTCGAGCCCACACGCTGGTTGGCCGCTCCGCAACTCGTGACTCGAGGAGCGAAGTGGCGGTGCTCGTCTGCCCCGAGCACTGCAACCCGTTGATGTACGTGCGATGCACCACGTCGCGCTGGGCGTGACTTCCTCCAAATGTTGCCAGAGAATTCATCACTGGCTCAAGCGCGCTACAGACTCTCGCAAAGTCGCCGTCACCGTGGGCGACGATCGCATTGCAGACTGGCAGGCCGACGCTTCTAGTCATGTGCCAGTTCGAAGTCGAAGAGGGTTCGCTCACGTATCTCTCGAGGCGCCGGGTCACTGCGAGTGCGTCATCACGGCGGTTGGCGGCGACGAATGCCATGACCGCGTGCATGTCGTTGAACACGTACCAAGGGTCGTCTTGCTTGGCGGCCCAACCGTCAGCGAGCACGCTCCAGCGATTGCCGACGTCGACACCTTCGAGGTGCAGTCGCCACAACAACGCTGATGCGTCCAGCATCTCGAGTGCAATGTTTGCAGACGCTTGATGACGGATGAACCGGTCGTAGAGCGCTAGAGCAGAGCCCCAATCTTCTCGTTCGAGCAAGAACAGAGCATTGTGCCATGCCAGGTGAACGTTGAGAAAAGTTCCGGCGTGCCAGTCGTCGGCGAGCGAGTCGAGAAACGCGATGCCTTCTTCGAACTTCCCCCGCATTTCGTGAACGTGGGTGACAGCATGGATACCCCAGGAGTCGTCGCGATGGCGCTCGACAGCGCGTCGACCGATCTCCATCGCCTCGTCGTATTTCCCAGACTCTTCTAGTCCGAACGCCAACATTCCTTCGAGATAACCCAGGTATTCGTCTGCTGCGCTCCAGAAAGGCAGAACCGAGGAGACGCGCGACTCGAGCTGCAGCGAGGAGCCGGTAAAGAAATCGATCTGATGCCCGACGAACAACGCGAGCGCATCACGCGGAAATTCCAGGTTGATCTGGGTAATGGTTTCGGATGCGCCGTACAAGTTGCCGTCAACCAGCTGTTGCGCGGCACAAAAGTGCATCAATTCTCGGTCATTGGCAGATGAGCGGAGTTGTTGTGCCGCCTGGAGCCGTTCGCCAGCGGACTCGGCGTCGGCCTTCTCGCTGGAGAGCAGACCAAGGTACGCCGAGAGAAGGGCGGGCATTGGCGCTCCGGGATCTGCTTGGCATGCGAGTTGTGCGTCGTCACCGACCGTAGAACGAAAGCTGAGTAAGTTGCGCAGGGCCTTGTCGTAAAGACTGACTCCGTCCGGAGTTGCGGTGATGTGGTTGCCGGCAGTGTCCCTCACAGCACTGATTGTGTCAGACCTGCGCCAGCAACATCGTGTTGAAGTGCTGAGTCATAGGCTTCCGACGTGCCCGCGAAAGATTCAAGGAAGTCATCAAAGAGCCCTGAGCGGTCGTCGTTCTTCCCGGCTATCGAGAAGAAGCACGGCAAGCCGGTCTCGTACTGGCTGAAGTTGCTCGCACCGCTGCGCGGTCGCCCGTATGCAGATCAGATGGCGCTGCTGCAGGACCGTCACGGCTTCAGTCGCGCGCACGCAAATGCGCTCGTGATGTACTTCAGGGGTTCGAAATCGTCGCGGCGATTCTCCAGTCTGGCGGAGTACGTTGCGCAACACCCGGACGCGCGCGGAGCGACGTTAAAGAAGATCTTCGCTGCTGCCCGCAAGGCGCATCGCAATGCCGAGGTGGTGATTGCGTGGAACCAACCGATGCTGAAGGTCGGCGATACGTACGTTTTCGGCGTGTCGGCAACGAAAGAATATTTGTTGCTCGGCATCTTCAACGGCGATGTGCGCAGGCAGATGGCCGCTCGATTCAAGGACTACGAGCAGAACAAGAAGACCGTGCGGCTACCAGCGGACTGGAAAGTCGACGCGAAACTGCTCCAAGAGATCGTCGTGCGCACGACGGGATCTAGTCGGTGATGGCTCGTCGAGGCACCCAGACGAGGTAATTCCACATCCAATCCGCGAAGATGCTCGTGCGGTTGCGTCCGCCGGAGATGTACGCAAGGTGCAGCGCAAGCCAAGTGAGCCAGGCGAACGTGCCGCTGAAACGCAGCCACTTTCGAACCTCGACGACGGCCTTTCGCCGGCCGATCGTCGCCATCTGGCCTTTGTCTCGGTATACGAATTCCGTGAGTCGCTCCTTGCGTGCCAGTCGCAAGAGTTGATTCGCAACGTGCTTGCCCTGTTGAATCGCGACGGGCGCGATCATCGGGAGCGGTCGTCCTTCATCGTCGGCACAATGCGCGGCATCCCCGACCACCCAGATGCAGTCAGTCAACGCCAACGTCGGACGAACCTTCAGCCGGTTCGCTCGATCCGCATCACCGAGATGCTTCCAGTTCGGCGGCGCCATCACACCTGCTGCCCAGATTCGTGTTCCAGCCACGAGTTCGTCTCCAGCCGAAAACTGCAGGCTCGTCGGTGTCGCACGATTGACCGCGGTATCGACTCGGACGTTCACACCCATCCGCTCCAGTGTCCTGCGCGCATGCGCACTCGACTTTGGATGGAAGCTCGGCAGCAGACGTGGTCCAGCTTCGATGAGAGTCACGGAAGCATGCTCGGCAATGCTCTCGAATTCTCGACGAATCTCGGATTGCAACTCGCGTATCGCACCGGCCAGTTCCACCCCCGTCGGTCCGCCGCCGACGACCGCAACGTTGAGCGCGCTGGGAGGTAGCAGACCATCCTCGACTTCTTCATATGTATGCAGGAGCGAGCGGCGGATGAGTCGGGCATCGGCAACAGATTTCATCTGGAGAGTGTGTTCAGCCACTCCTTCAATTCCGTATGTGGTGCCTTGTGAGCCGACTGCGACAACGAGGTGATCGAAGTCGATGTGCCGATCCCCGCTCAGCGTGAGACGCTTGGCTTCGGGATCGATAGAGGTCACTTCCGCCCGCACGAACGCAACCTCGCGAAACGCGGTTCGTACAGGGAACGCAATGTCGTCCTCGGGCAGGCCGGCGGTTGCAACTTGATAGAGGAGTGGCGAGAACAAGTGATAGGGGTGACGGTCGACCAGCGTGACCCGATACGTGCGCGACTTGCGCAGTTTTCTGGTGCACGCCAAGCCCCCGAAGCCGGCGCCGAGAATCACGACGTGCTGCTTGGGTGGGGCTTCACCCCACTCGAACGTCATGTTGCCAATCTACGACGGAGCCGCCCGGGTGTGCGGCGTCGAGTACAAGCGTGAAAGAGTGGTGTCAGTGTGAATGGCCGTTCGGACACGTATCCAGTCGTCGAGAAGACGATCGCCGAATTGCGAGCTGCGCTGGAGAACGGTGAGACGACGAGCGTCACTTTGGTGCAGTCGTATTTGCGGCGCATCGACGCATACGACCGGAACGGAATTCGCCTCAACTCTGTAGTCGAGATCAATCCCGACGCGCTGCGTGAGGCAGCAGAGTCTGATCGTCGCCGTGCCAAGGGTGAGTGCCGCGGGCCGCTAGAGGGCATTCCGTTCACTGCGAAAGATTCGTACATGGTGAGAGGCATGACCGTCGCCAACGGCTCACCGGCGTTCGAACGACTCGTCGCACGACACGACGCGTTCTCGATCTCGGCGTTGCGTGACGCAGGCTGCGTGTTCGTCGGGCTCACGAACATGCCGCCGATGGCCAACGGCGGCATGCAACGAGGTTTGTACGGTCGTGCCGAGTCGCCGTACAACGCCGACTACCTGACTTCGGCGTGGGCATCGGGTTCATCGAACGGATCGGGCACCGCCACCGCGGCGAGCTTCGCGGCATTCGGTCTCGGAGAAGAAACCTGGTCGAGTGGTCGAGCGCCGGCCTCGTGCAATGCACTGTGCGCCTACACACCGTCGCGCGGGCTCATCTCGACCCGCGGCAACTGGCCGCTCATTCCAACGATGGACGTCGTCGTGCCGCACACCCGCACGATGGCCGACATGTGCGAGGTTCTTGAAGTGCTGATCTCCGCCGACGCTGATACGAGCGGAGATTTCTGGCGCATGCAGCCGTGGGTGACGCTGCCCGAGCCACGGAGCGTGCGGCCGGTGTCGTTCGTCGAGCAGTGTCGCGACTCACGCGCGACTGCTGCCCGGCAGAAACCGCTCGCCGGCACGCGTCTCGCCGTGCCGCGCATGTACATCGGCGAAGATCCGCAGCAGGGCACAGGTAAAGGAATCGGCAACTTTCTCGGTGCCCGTATCGAGCCGCGGCCCTCGATGTTGGAGCTGTGGCGAGCGGCCCGCGCTGATCTTGTAGCCGCTGGCGCTGAGGTGATCGACACCGACTTTCCGGTCGTCACGAACTACGAATCCGATCGACCGGGCGCCCCGAGCATCTACAACCGCGGCATCGTGCCGGAGGGCTTCCTCGACTTCGAGTTGTGGGAGCTGTCGATGTGGGGGTGGGACACGTTCCTCTCACTGAACGCACAACCCGGATTGAGTCGCCTCGTCGACGTCGACGGGCCCCGAATCTTCCCGCGGCATCCGCAGGACACGCTCGAACAACTCACCACTGACATCGATATCGACCTGGCCGAGTACGTCACTCGTGCCCGCAAGGACGGCATCATCGATCCGTTCAAGGGACCGCACGCCGAGTTGTTACGAAGTGGGCTTGAAGCACTCGAGACCACGCGACGCCTCGACTTTGAGGAGTGGATGCGCAGCCTCGAAATTGACGCAGCAGTCATGCCGACTCTCATGGACGTCGCACCATCGGACGCAGACAAGAATCCGGAGTCGGCGGAGATTGCGTGGCGCAACGGAGTGTGGGTGGCGACCGGCAACCTTGCATTCCGCCACTTCGGTATCCCGACCGTCACCGTGCCGATGGGCACTGCGAGCGACATCGCGATGCCGTTCGGGCTCACGTTCGCCGGAGCAGCATACGAAGATGCGGCACTCCTGCGGCTCGCCGCCATCTTCGAAGCGCTGCGTCCGCGCCGCACGTCTCCTCCGCGCACTCCCGAGCTCTGATCGGGAGAACCCCAATCAACTGGACAACATTGAGGTGGAAGTCAGAGAGTTTTGCCAGGAATTCTTGGCATTGCCAATTTGGTAGAAGCCGGCTGTTGAGCTAGGAGAGAGCAGAAAGCAAGAGACCGATGACTGCCCAGTTGAGGATGTCGTTGCCGACTTCAACTAGCCAGACACGGAAACCAAAACCACCAAAGAGTCGA
>JBEGRF010000028.1:0-62491 GCA_041180605.1 Actinomycetota bacterium
GATAGTGACTCCATATGGACTATCTCGTTCGACACGACCGAACCGCACCATATCGAATTACGTAGCGACACCTTCCACATCGTCGCGAAGATGACGAAAGTTCCGGTCGTCGAACTGCACGAACGCGTCCTGCGCATACTCGAGCGGGAGAAATTCGAGTTCCAGACGACCGAGAACGGTCTCATTGGCGTACGTCTTGACGGGGTGACGGTGTCGTTCGACTTCTTTCAGCGCGAAGCGGATGAGACTCCGATGGTGAGGTTGTCGACCATCATCGCACGTGACTGCAACGAGAGCTCAGAACTCCTGCGCGAGATCAACTGTCACAATCAGAGTGGGTCGGTCGTGCGACTGTGGTGGGCAGACGGTTCAGTGAACTCGGCGATCGACCTCTTTCCTGACAACCTGCACTCCTTGGCAAACCGTCTGCGGCACCTCGTGCGCGATGCGACACGTCTGCGCGGCGTACTCGAACCGTTCGCAGCAGAAGATGCGTTGCCTGCTCGTCGCACTCGACGACGTCGTGGTTCTTCGACGGTCGAGCGGCAGCCCGAAGTGTGGAACTAGTCAGACCGCGAAGATCGCGACGAGTAGCGGCGTCAAGACGAGCCCTGGCAGCAGGTTCGCGAGGCGAATCTTGGTGACCTGAAGCAAATTGAGGCCGATGCCGATCACGGCCAAGCCTCCGGCGGCGAACAATTCCGTGCGCATGCGCTCGTCGAGCGCCGCGTCAAGTGCAGTACCACCGAGCGTGAGGCCCCCTTGCACGATGAAGACGGAGATCGCGCTGAACGCGACCCCGATGCCGTACGTGGCAGCGAACATGATGGAGACGAATCCATCGAGCAAACCCTTGATGATGTACAGCTGTGGGGTTTCGCCGCTTGCGTCTTCGATGGCACCAAGCAGGGTGAGCGGCCCGATGCAATAGAGCGCTGAGGCGGTGACGAACCCTTTCACGAACGACTTCTCGCCCGCCTGATCACCTTTGTCGAACCGTCGTTGCAGAAACGCCCCGAAAACCTCGATGCGATCTTCGATTCGAAGGATTTCACCGACGAGGGCACCGACCGCCATGCCGACAAGTGGGAACACCATGTTGCGGGTGTCGATGGCGTCGCTGACGCCCAGGGCGATGGTGACGAGCCCGATGACCTGCAGCAGCGTCGTGCGCATCCGCTCGGGGATGCGGTCCCCGACCAGTACGCCAAGCCCGCTGCCCGCGATGACGAGCCCCGTATTGATGAGTGTTCCCAGGCCGCGCACGTTTGATGACGCTACTTGCGCATCTCATGCATGAATTAGCCGAGGCTCGCCACCCACCGCGCAACGATGCCTGCAACTTCGCCGTCTTTGCCGCGCAAATCGTGGCGAGCACCGTCAAGAATCCGTAATTCGGAGCCCGCTTGTATCGATGAGAGATGGTGGCGAAGCTCATCGGGTGAACCAAACTCGTCGCGCGAGCCACTCACGAATAATGACGGCACGTTGATGTGCGGGAGGTGTGCGGTGCGTAACTTTGTCGGCTGGCGGGGTGGATGTAGTGGATATCCGACGCAGACCAAACCACCGACATGCAACGGGGCAAGCGCGGGCTGCGCGGCCTTCTCGTTGCCGTCGAAACCGGCGACCGCCATCGAGCACATTCGACCGCCCATCGAGCGACCTCCAATCACGACTTCGCGGGGTGTGCACGACCATTGCTCGCAGGCGCGTTGCACTGCCTCACGCACGGAGTGCACCAACACCGGCGCCCTGTCAGGGATGCGCCGACCGGTACGTCGATACGGGAAGTCGACGCGCATCACGTTGACCGGTTGCAGCGCGTGCTCAATGGCGACGAGCGAAGCGTGGCTCGCACTCGAGCCTGCACCCGGAAAGAGGACGGCGCCGCGAATCACGCCAGCAATACGCGGCGCGCTTCACTGAGCTGCTCGATGCGCTGACCGGCTTCGTTTGCGTCGCCACCATGGTCAGGGTGCACACCGCGCAGACTCTCGCGATATTTTCGCTGCACGTCTCGTTTCGACGGGCTGACCGTGCCGGCCGGAAAGCCGAGCATCTCCAGTGCCCACGCCCGCGGGTCGGTCATTGCAGCGATTGATGACGTCGAAGTGCCGGCAAGATACGAAAGGAACTCAGCGGCGATCGGCCCGCGCCAGCGCATCGCCTTGTGGATGACCGGCGTGAGCGCGTGACGCGCCAGCACGTCGAGACGTTCGAGCGAATAGACGGCACCTAGCACCTGCTGCAACGGGGTGCCATTGGTCTCGAATTCGTAGCTCAGCTGTTCACCGTCACCGACGAGTCGATGTCGACTTCGCGAAAGGCCTTGCCGGTCGATCTGATAACGATGTCGCAAGCGCGGTTGCACGACGCGGTCTCCACGATCGACCTGCAGTACGAGGCGGTGGACGTCGGGCACCAGGTCCTCATCGACCTCCGGCAAGTGGGCCGCCACGATGCCACCCAGCAGCAATCCACCCAAGCCCGGCGCCGGGTCGACGGGCAGCACGAGATGCCCCAAGGAGAGTCTCCTCGTCGGCGAGTGCGTGCGCGAGTGGAAGATCTCCACCTCGGCCAGCAACTGTGAATTTCCTTGATTCACCCGCAGAACGCTACTGAGACGCCCGCTTTAGCGGTCAAACTCATCGAGCATGTCTTCGACAGCATCGGCATCGTCCGCACCCACGACGAGCAGATCTTCTTCCCAGCGGTGACCGATGCCGCGTTCGACGAGTATCGCGGCGAACTCCATACGGTCGGCAGGTGTCCATCCGTCGAGTTCGAACTCTTCGAGGTCACCGGTAAGTGCACTCGGAACGTCGTGGTTATCGTCATCTTCGACGTCCTCAATCATCGCGTCTACGACGGCTTCGCACTCTGCCGGAACCATCAGTTCGTTGCCGTCCCAATCGTGACGGATTTCTGCATCCGCCAGCATCTCCACGAGCTCAACCCGCTCGTCCACCGACCAGTCGCCCAAGTCATAGCGCACCGTCGGCGCATCAGGATCTTTCGGGTCCCACTCGGTCACCTGGCGAACGCTAGTACGGGGCAGGTTGGGCTAATTTGGGGGGCGATGCCGCTCTCCAAGAAGCCAGACCGCAACTTGGCGATGGAGCTCGTGCGCGTGACCGAGTCGGCTGCCCTCGCCGCATCGAAGTGGGTCGGGCGCGGCGACAAGAACGCCGCCGATGGTGCGGCAGTGGACGCAATGCGAAACCTGCTCGACACGGTGAACATGGATGGCGTCGTCGTCATCGGTGAAGGCGAGAAAGATGAAGCGCCGATGCTCTTCAACGGTGAGCATGTCGGCAACGGAAACAAGCCTGTCACTGACGTCGCCGTCGACCCGATCGACGGCACGACGCTCACGTCACTCGGGCGCGGCAACGCTTTGAGTGTCATCGCCGTAGCCGAGCGTGGCTCGATGTTCAATCCGGGACCATTCGTGTACATGAACAAGATTGCCGTCGGCCCAGACGCGCGCGGGGCCATCGACATCACCAAATCCGTGCGCCACAATCTCGATTCCATCGCGCGAGCCAAGCACAAGACATTGAACGAACTCACCATCATCGTGCTCGACCGCCCTCGACACAACGACCTCGTCGGCGAGATTCGCTCCGCTGGTTGTCGCATCAAACTGATCTCTGACGGCGACATCTTCGGTGCGATCGCTGCAGCCTGGCCGCAGACCGGCGTCGATGCACTCATGGGAATCGGCGGCACGCCCGAAGGCGTCACGTCGGCTGCTGCGATCAGGGCCCTCGGCGGCGAGATCCAAGGGTTGCTGTGGGCTCGCGGCGAAGAAGATCGTGCCCTTGCCAAGGCGGCAGGTATCGACATGAACCGCGTGCTCACGACCGACGATCTCGTGCATTGCGACGATGCGTTCTTTGCCGCCACGGGAGTCACCGATGGCGACCTCCTGCGCGGGGTTCGCTACGACACCTACGGCGCCACTTCTCAGAGCCTCGTCATGCGGGTTCGCAGTGGCACCATCCGCACGATCGACACGCGCCACCGTGCCGACCGGATCGGGCAGTATTCGTCGCTCGAGTTCCGCTGACTCGACGCCAGTCCTGACTCGACGCCAGTCCTGACTCGACGCCAGTCCTGACTCGACGCCAGTACCGAGACGGCAGCCCTAGGGCGTTGTCGGCGCTGAGGCAGCCGCTGCCCGCGACGCCAAGATCGGCGTAAGCGACGCATTCAGTAGTTCCGCCAGTTTGTCAGCACCTCTTCCGATGAGGTGCAGGCGATCCGGGCGGAACCAACCTTGTGCTTCGGCGCTGTAAGCGTTCCAGTCAGCCACGTGCAAATTGTCGATCTTGCGATCGAAACGCGCCAACTGCTCGTTCATCACTTCGGCTTTGCCCCGCACCTGGCGAACCTCGCGATACGTCACCCACAGCACGTCGATGCCCTGTGCTCGAGCTTCGTCGGTGATCATGATGACAGCATCCTTGAAATCTGGGCCGATACGGTCGTTGTAACCGGTGCCGACGATGACGACGTCTGTCACGAGGCCGGCATGCTTGCGCAGGATGTCGAGCGAGCTGAGTCTTGCCGACGGTCTGCAACCAGGCGACACCAGCCGCTGGCATGTCTGCGTCGCAAAGATCGTGGACTGCTGCGCCAGCATCTTCTTACGCGCGCTCGCGATGTGATGAAACGAGTGGAAGACCGAGTCACCCAGCACCAACACCCGTGCAGGGGCATCAGAACTGGTCGTACCAGTTCGGGCAGAGGCACTGATCGGCTGGAACATGACTTGCCATACGACAACTGCGATGATGACCATTGCAAACCATCGCACGTTGTACGCGCTGCTCCGTCTGCGGTTTGTCAGCCAGGGTTTCATCGCGCCTCAGGTTATTCGTCTACGTATATCTCGGTGAAGATTGGCGAAAGTCTGGCCAATTTGCGGCCGAGCCGCCTAGGGGGCGTTGAGGGTCATCGCGAGATCTGACCACACCCAGGTGTGTTGCATTCCTCGCGCCGGATTTTCGCCCTTTGATACCTCCGCGTAGATGAACTCACAGTCGGGTCCGGCGCGCTCCCAGCCCAATTCTGTGACTGGTGGGTTGTCGGTTATTCGGTAACCGATTTGTCGCCGAAGATTGCAGGTTCGATAGGCGCGTCCAGCGGAATAGACGTCCGTCTGTCCCGCCGGACCTTCCGCAAAACTCTCTAGCCGAATGTAAGCGCCAGTCGGATCCCAACCAGAAATCGTGAATGTGATGAGGTACTTGCCCGGACCAAGAGACGTCCCACTTGGCAAGTTCAGCGTGACCGACGAATAGTGAGGGAACTCGACTCGTTGGGTCACGTCCACTTGTTTGGTGAAGTCACTGCGTCGGGCTGCATTCGGGACGCTTCCAGTTCCGTTGTACCGATAGATCCGAGTTTGAATCGTCGCAGGCACGGCGGGACCCGAGCCGGATACCGGTCGTCCATCAACCGTGCCGATGTGGCCGACGGTACGCAGCGTGAGCGAACCGACGGCAAGATTACTTTCGACGGAGATGGTCTGGCCCAGTTCGACGTTCTCTCGAGAGAACTCGATGTACGTGCTTGCCTGATGCGACCGGTTGGCACTCGGAACGAGAGTCCGAACGTCGCCTGTCACTACCGCCGTGTTCGACTGCCCAATGCCAACGATCTGGTCGAACGGTCGAGGCGGGTACACCGCACCTGGAACCCCGAGCGAGAACACGTCAGATACGGGCGTGGCCGCCACCTGTGCAACCGACAGTGCGGCAGTGCGAAAATAGAGAAATCCGACGTCGTTCCACGGACAAATCGAGCGCCTAACGGTGATCTCTCGACCAGGACAATAATCGAGCACTGGCTCGATGAGAATTACGTCCACGTCATAACCGTCGACCTTCGTGTATTTGGAAAGCACTTCCTGCAATAGCGCCTTTACCACCGACTGGATTCCGTTTCGGGCAACTGCGTCCGACGTATCCGAGCCCGTGAATCGTACGAAAACATCGAGCACGAGTGCCAAGAAAGCGCACCTTCCGCCTTGCGTTTCGGCGACTTCCTTCGGATACGACTGCGGGTAGTAGCGACCGTACGTCAGGTTTCCGACCGTGGTGTCATCGAATGTGTCGATGAATGCGGTCGTCTTTCCCGAGCTGTCGGCATTCGAAGCAACGGATTGCAGCTTCGCAACGACTGACTCCCACTCGCGCTTCTGCATCTCGTTCGGCAGGCGATCGTAAATCTGCGTTACCGTTCTGCACACAGCACTTGAGCCTGACGGCGAACTCTGCGTAGTTGTTGTCGTCTTCACCGTTGTCGTCGTCGTCGATGCTGCGACAGATTGTTTGGTTTTGGATGTCAGTTTCCACTTGAGCGTCTTGCCAACCAGCGTGCATTGATACGAGACGCCTCGCACACTTCTGCTGCTACCGACCTTGGAGCACTTCGTGCCTGACAAGTCCGCCACCCCAAGAGCGGCCGTAGAAGTCACGATGACGATCGTGGCGGACGTCGCGACCAATATTCCGAGGAGTCGATTCATGTGCGTGCCTTTGCTTCCAGAAAGTCACTCGGCAAGTCAACGCTTTTCAGTACTGCGTCTCGGTACGTTTCGACGTCGCGCTCGAACGATTCTGGGGACTGCAAGAACAGCTGCCGAAAGTGCTGCGACCAGCTCCCCGACCAGTCCTGCCACTGGTATCGAATCGGCGTGTTCCGGGACTGGGAGACGAACTCAAGCACCCTGTCGAGACCGAAGCGAGCAACCAGCAATTCGTTCGCGAAATCACCGGTGCCAGTGCCCCTGCATGAGCCGCCATTGGTCAGCTGGGCCTCGCTCATACTGATTTTGGAAATCGTGACTCCAGCACATCGCTGGGCCTCGGATTGAGAGATGTTCGGGTTCGAGTACGGGACACCGTCGATCACTGCGAGCAACATCGCTCCTTGGATGTTGCTGATTCCGGAGGCGATCCACATCGGCATCCTGTCGAGATGGAAGTTGATCTGAGTCGGGTCATACCCCATCAATGCGACCTTTCCCCCGTGTGAAAATTCATGGAGCACGTTGACGCGAAGTCTGTACCGCCCCAAGCTTCCGCCATTTCCATTGGCCTCGCACACCGACGCCACCGCTCCGGTCCCACACCGGTGGGCGGTGAAGTTCTGAACGACGAGTGCATAAGTGCCGGTGCCCGTATAGCCGCCTGCGATGTTTCCCCAGCTCGAGACATTCATCCATGGTGCGGTGGTTTCGACCGCCTCGGCCGTACTTAGCGAAACGGAAATTGCGTTCCTGTAGCCAGAAAGCTCGGGGAAAGAGCCGTACTTGAAGAACGCCTCTGCTAGCTGACGGGTCATGAGCCGGTCGGCATCAGAAACACCCGGTGAGAATCGATATTCGATCGATGGAACGGGCTGGTTTCGTATTCTCATTGGCGCTACGAAGGTGTTGATTTTCTCGGCCACCACCTGGGCTGCACTCATTCGCGGCAGAGTGGTGCTTGTCGTCGAAGTAGTGGAGGATGCGGCCACCGAGACTTTCTTCCACTTCAGCGTTCCCGCGCTTTTAGAGCATTGGTACTTCGCACCAAGCAGGGTGCGCGTCAACCCGGCCCTTGCGCACTTGGTGCCCGCAATCGCAGGACGCAAGCTCGCGGCAGCCGTCGTTGCCGGTAGGACCAGCAGCACGGCAACGGCGGTCGCGAACCTAGTCGTCGCACGAAATCGCCGAACTGGTTTCAGTGTGGCTGACCCTAGCGCAGGCGCGTTGCCAAGCCGGCGATTCGTCGCGCCAGACCACGCGGCGTGAACGTCGACACCGCTGTGAGCGACTTGTTCACGAGACCCGGAACGCACAGTGCCTTGCCCTCCATTACGGCACGCAGGCCGTCGCGGGCGACCTCGTCGGCGCTCATCCATGCGAAGTCCGGGAACTTGGACTCGAGGCCCGACGTGTTGGAAACGCTCTGAAACTCGGTGTGCGTGAGGCCGGGGCACAATGCAGTCACGCGGATGCCCGAACCGCGCAGTTCTTCGTGCAACGCCTCGGTGAGGCTCGTGACGAATGCCTTCGTCGCCGAATACACGGCAAGCCCTGGCCCAGGCTGGAATGAGGCGATGCTCGAGACGTTCAAGAGATAGCCGCGGCCGCGCGGCTGCATCTGCCGCACCGCCTCGTGGGCGATGCGCATGAGCGCATTGATGTTGAGCGAGATCTCGTTCGAGAGTCGCTCAGCATCGGCGTCAGCAAATGCGCCAGACGTGCCGAACCCGGCGTTGTTGACGACGAGGTCGACGGGTGTTCGCGTCGTATCTCGCAGTCGGGCCAGCACGACGTCGAGCCCTGCCCGCGTCGCGAGATCCGAGGCGAGAACTTCGCAGTTCGCGTACTGCGAGGCAATCGCATCGAGCCGATCCTTGCGGCGAGCCACCAGCACCATACCGACGCCGGCTCTGCCGAGTTTGTGGGCGATTGCCTCGCCGATGCCGCTCGAAGCACCGGTGATGAGTGCGTGAGTGAACGGCGCCTTGTTCACGCTCAGCCGTTGCCGAGACCGCCGACGGCCGAGAGACGTGCGTGTGCGCGACGCAGATCGGCCTCGATGTTCGCATCATGCTCACCGCGCATCGCAGTCTCGGCGCGCTCTTTGGCGGCGCGAGCACGAGCGACATCGATGTCTTCGGCGAGTTCTGCATTGTCGGAGAGGATCGTCACGTGACTGCCAGAGACTTCGACGTAACCACCGTGTACTGCAACGCTCTGCACCTTGCCGTTATCCAGCGTGATGCGCGTGTGGTTCTCCGTGAGCACGCCCAAAAACGAAATGTGGCCAGGCAGGAACGCGATCTCACCGCCGCTATGGGTGCGCGTAATCACCTGCGAAGCATTGCCGGAGAACAACACGCGCTCGGGTGAGACCACCTCGACTCGCATCGTTGCCCCGCTTGCCATTGCTGCTCCTTTATCTGATTTTTACGACGCGGACTCTTGCAGAGCCTTGGCCTTCGCCAACACTTGCTCGATGTTGCCGACGTTCAAGAACGCCTGCTCCGGCACGTCGTCAAGTTCACCCTTCACGATGGACTCGAAGCTCTCCACCGTCTCCGCGGTGGGCACGTATTCGCCCTTCACGCCGGTGAACACTTCGGCCACGTAGAACGGCTGCGACAAGAAACGCTGCACCTTACGGGCGCGCGACACGGTCTGACGGTCTTCTTCCGACAGTTCGTCGAGACCGAGAATTGCGATGATGTCCTGCAGTTCCTTGTAGCGCTGCAGAATCTCTTGCACGCGGCGCGCCACGTTGTAGTGGCGCTCGCCCACGACTTCCGGCGACAAGATCGTCGACGTCGACGCCAGCGGGTCGACCGCCGGGTAGATGCCGAGCGACGCAATCTGGCGCGACAGCTCCGTCGTCGCGTCCAAGAAGGTGAACGTGGTGAACGGTGCCGGGTCGGTGTAGTCGTCGGCGGGCACGTACACCGCTTGCAACGACGTGATCGAACGACCGCGCGTCGAAGTGATGCGCTCTTGCAGCTGGCCCATCTCGTCCGCGAGCGTCGGCTGGTAACCCACAGCCGACGGCATGCGACCGAGAAGGGTCGACACTTCAGAACCTGCCTGCACGAAGCGGAAGATATTGTCGACAAAGAGCAGCACGTCCTGGTTCTTCACGTCGCGGAAGTACTCGGCCATCGTGAGAGCCGAAAGCGCGACACGCAGTCGCACGCCCGGCGGCTCGTCCATCTGCCCGAAGACCAGTGCAGCTTTTTCAAACACGCCCGACTCCGCCATCTCGATGCGCAGGTCGGTACCTTCGCGAGTGCGCTCGCCCACGCCGGCGAACACCGACACGCCACCGTGCTTGGAGGCCACGCGGTTGATCATCTCGGTGATGAGCACAGTCTTGCCCACGCCGGCACCGCCGAAGAGACCGATCTTGCCGCCAGCGAGGTACGGGGTGAGCAAGTCGATGACCTTGATGCCAGTCTCGAACATGCGCTTGGTCGGCTCGAGCGAGTCGAAGCTCGGGGCCGGTCGGTGGATGTCCCAGCGCTCGACGTCCTTGAAATCTGCGTTGTTTCCGTCGAGTACCTCGCCCCACACGTTCCACACGTGGCCGAGGGTCTTCTCGCCCACTGGAACGCTGATGCCTCGTCCGGTGTCACGTACCGCAGTGCCGCGACGCAAGCCGTCGGTCGGCTTCATGCACACTGCACGTACGCGGCTGTGGCCGAGCTGCTGGGCGACTTCGGCCAGGATCGTGTTC
This sequence comes from Actinomycetota bacterium, assembly GCA_041180605.1. Taxonomy (GTDB): domain Bacteria; phylum Actinomycetota; class Acidimicrobiia; order Acidimicrobiales; family Ilumatobacteraceae; genus F1-60-MAGs027. The sequence goes on from JBEGRF010000028.1 coordinate 10,272, forward strand.
GGCTTGCCGTCGACCTCGACGGTGAACTCAAGTGCACGATTAAGTTCTGGCAGGCTGCCGCGCGGGAACTCGACGTCGATCACCGGTCCGGCAATCGCCACCACGCGACCTTCTCCGGCCTTGGTGTTGCTCATCGTTGCTGTCATGATTGCTCCTTTGGTGCGATTCGTTATGCGCTGACCATGTCGTCAGCCGGTTTGAGGGCTTCTGCGCCGCCGACGATCTCCATGATCTCGGTGGTGATGGAGTCCTGTCGAGCACGGTTCATCGTGCGCGAGAGGCTCTTGATGAGTTCTTCGGCGTTGTCGGTGGCCGACTTCATGGCTCGCTGGCGGAATGCGTGCTCACTCGCTGCAGCGTTGAGCAGCGCGGCATAGACACGGGCTTCCACGTAGCGCGGCAGCAACGAACCGAGGATCTCCTCGGCGCTCGGCTCGAATTCGTAGGAACCGCCGCCACCCTCGGGCTTGGCGTCTCCACCTTCTGCCACGGCTCGCTCGAGCGGGATGAGCGGTCGGCGCACGACTTCTTGCGTGCCAGCGGAAATGAATCGCGTGTAGACCAGTTCGACGCGGTCGACCTCGCCATTCACGAACAAGTCGGTCACGTATTGGCCGATTGCTTTTGCCTGTTCGTACTTCGGAGCATCGGAAAATCCGGCGAATCCGTTGCGCAGTGAATAGCCACGAAACTTGAAATAGCTCTCCGCTTTGCGGCCAACCGGCACGATGGCGTACTGCTTGCCCGACATCACGTCTGCCTTCACTTCGCCCTCCGTGGCGCGCAGCACGCCGGCGTTGTATCCACCGCACAGGCCACGATCAGCGGAGATGGCGATGTAACAAGACGTCTTCTCGACTTCGCGCGCCTTCATGAAGACAGTGTCGGAGCCGGAACCGCCTGCGGCGAGGTCTTTCACCACGTTGGTGATGATCTCGCTGTACGGGACGGCGGCCTGTACTCGCTGCTGGGCCTTCACGATGCGCGAGGCGGCAATGAGTTCCATGGCGCGGGTGATTTTCTTCGTCGCCTGGACGGAACGGATCCGTCCACGAAGAATTCGTTCTTGACCGCCGGCCATGTTTCGTGACTACTCCGTCGCCAGAGTCTTTTTGCTGGCAGCCTCGCCCACTTCGCCGGCCGTCGTCTTGGTCGGGTCAGCAGAACTACCACCTGCCGGCGTCGGCACGAACGATTTCTTGAACGCCGCAACCACATCAGCGAGGTCTTTAGGTACGTCGGCTTTCGGGTTCTGGCGGATGCCCGAGAGCATGCTTCCGTAGCGCGAACGGCAGTGCTCGAGCAGTTCTTTCTCGAAGCGGCGCACATCACCCACCGGGAGGTCGTCGAGGTATCCCTTGGTGCCGGCGAAAATCGAAACGACCTGCTCTTCGACGGGCATCGGGCTGTTGAGCGGCTGCTTCAACAACTCGACGAGTCGGTAACCACGCTCGAGCTGTGCTTTCGAGATCGCGTCGAGTTCCGAACCGAACGTGGCGAACGCCTCGAGTTCGCGGAACTGGGCGAGGTCGAGTTTCAGGGTGCCTGACACGCTCTTCATCGCCTTGATCTGCGCTGCACCACCCACGCGGCTCACCGAGATGCCTACGTCGACGGCCGGACGCACGCCCGACTTGAAGAGGCTGTCCTGCAGGTACACCTGACCGTCAGTGATCGAGATCACGTTGGTGGGAATGTACGCAGAAACGTCGCCGGCCTTCGTTTCGATGACGGGCAACGCCGTGAGCGAACCTGCGCCCTTTTCGTCGCTCAACTTCGCGGCGCGCTCGAGCAGTCGGCTGTGCAGGTAGAACACGTCGCCTGGGTACGCTTCGCGACCCGGCGGGCGTCGAAGCAAGAGCGAGATTTGGCGGTACGCCTCGGCTTGCTTGGAGAGGTCGTCGTAGACGATGAGGGCGTGCTCGCCGTTTTCCATCCAGTGCTGGCCCATCGCACAGCCACCGTATGGAGCGAGATATTTGAACGGTGCTGGGTCGGATGCCGGCGCAGCCACCACGACCGTGTACTCCATCGCGCCGTACTGACGCAACACTTCCACCGTCTGTGCGACGGTCGAACCCTTCTGACCGACTGCCACATAGATGCACTTCACGCCGAGACCTTTTTGGTTGAGGATCGTGTCGATCGCCACCGTGGTCTTGCCGGTCTTGCGGTCGCCGATGATCAGCTCGCGCTGACCGCGACCGATCGGCGTCATAGCGTCGATGGCCTTGATACCCGTCTGCAGCGGTTCGTGCACCGGCTTGCGACCCATGATGCCCGGCGCCTGTACTTCTACTCGGCGGAGCTGCGCACCCGCGATGTCGCCCTTGCCATCGATCGGCTCGCCGAGTGCGTTCACCACTCGGCCGAGCATCGCGTCTCCGACCGGCACCGACAAGATGCGGCCGGTTGCCTTCACGGTCTGTTGTTCTTCGATGTGGTCGGCGTCACCGAGCACGACGACGCCGATTGAATCTTCGTCAAGATTGAGCGCGAGTCCGACAGTGCCGTCCTCGAACTCCAGCAACTCGTTCACGGCGCAGTCGGGCAGGCCGCTGACGCGGGCGATGCCATCACCGATCTCGGCGACGCGACCGACGGTGCGGGCCTCGACCGACGGGCTGTAACCCTCGAGACCTTTCGTGATCGCAGCCGCGATCTCCGATGCGGAAAGTGTGAGTTCAGACATGTGAATTTCCTTTCGAGTGGCGCTTAGAAACGTGCTTTGACTTGGTCGAGTCGGGTTCGGACGGTGTCGTCAATGACTTCGTCGCCGACCGTGGCGACGATGCCGCCGATGACGCTCGGGTCGACCACAACTTTCAGATTCACCCGCTTGCCAGTGGCTTTGGCGAGCGCATCAGCGAGGCGAGTCTTCTGGGCTTCATTGAGCGCCACCGCACTGCGCACTTCGGCGACTTCGAGTTGTTTCTCGCTCGAAGCACGCTTGACGAGCGCGTCCGCCACCTGCGGCAGGAGCGCGACATGACCTGTGCCGACCAGCATGGAAGCCAACTGCACCGTCACGTTGTGCGCCTTACCGCCGAGCAACTGTTCGACGATCTTCTGTCGGCGCTCGACCGGCAGCGAGGAGTCTTCTAGTGAAGATCGGAGCGTCTCGTTGGTTTCGTAGGCGCGCGCAAGACGGAACATCTCGTCTTCAACCGCCGCGAGGGCGTCGTTGGCGACGGCGACTTCGAACATCGCCGCGACGTAGCTGTTGACTTGGGTGAGACTCATCGACCTGCACCAACTTTCGAGATGAATCCGTCGATCAGTTCTTGCTGGGTACGGTCGTCAAGCGCCGACTTCACGGCGTCGCCTGTGGCGACCGCCGACAGTCGTGCGATCTCGGCGCGCAACTCGTCGCCGGAACGCGAGCGGGCGGCGTCGATTTCGGCATTCGCACGCGCTTCGAGTTCGGCCACTTCTGCGGTGATGCGGGCGCGACCCTCGTTCAACAGTGCTGCAGCTTGGGCGTCGGCCTCAGCCAGGATGCGCGAGCGCTCGCTCGCCACGTCGCCGAGCGCGGTACGAATGTTCGACGCGTCGGTTTCGGCCTGGCGCCGTGCAGCTGCGGCTTCGTCGAGTTCTTTCTGCACTTTTGCGGTGCGTGCCTCGAGTGCTTTCTTCGCCATCGGCCAGCCGACTCGGTACAGCAGGACGAAGATTGCTACGGAGGCGATGCCGCCATAGATGATCTCGCCGATCTCGGGGAAGAGCCAGTGATGTGACTGCGAAGGATCTTCCGCAGCCAAGAGCACGCTGAGTGCGTTCACGAGCGGCCTCCGCTCATCGTCGCGTCGACGACGCGCTTGACCAACGCAGCATCGGGGGTCTTGCCGAGCACGAGTTGTGCGGCACGCGCCGTAACGCTGTTGACTGCGACGGCGACCTCGCTGCGCGCTGCGGCACGCGCTGCTTCGAGAGCTCGGTCTGCCTCGGCGCGACGCGCGGCAATTCGTGCGTTCGCCTCGTTCACCTTTGCCTGGCGTTCGGCATCGAGCGTCTGGCGCGCTTTCTCGATCCGCGCGGTGGCCTCGGTGCGCACCTCGGCAATCGCTGCCTCGTATGCAGCGACGTCGCCCTGAGCTGCAGCGCGCATTGACTGTGCCGACTCGTGCCCGTCACGAATCAACCCGTAGCGCGCATCCATCCCTTTTTTCACCTTCGGCACGAGGAACACTCGCATGACGAAGAGAAATACGAGGAACGACCCCGCGCCCCAGAACAATTCCTTGTTCTCGGGGGCAATGGGGTTTGGCCCCAAGTCCTCGGCGGCGAGGAGGATGGTGGAGATGAGCATGTGCGTCGACCGACTCGATCAGGCGTACTTGAGCAGAATGAAGACGACGAAGCCGATGAGGGCGAGCGCTTCTGTGAAGGCGACGCCGAGGAACATCGTCGTGCGCACCATGCCGGCGGCTTCCGGCTGGCGGGCCATCGACTCGATGGCCTTGCCGAAAATGATGCCGATTCCGATGCCTGGTCCAATTGCTGCCAATCCGTAGGCCTGTCCGGCGGAGGCTGCCGCGGAGATTCCCTTCTCGGTGGCGGGGTCAACGACCGCGTCGCCGGCTTCTGCCGCGAAGCGGGCGATTGCTGCTAGTGCTTCCATTGCTGTTTTCTCCTTGTGTTGTGTTCTTGGTTCGGGATCTCAGTGTTCCGCGTGGGACGCCATGTTGATGTACACGGCGGTCAGCGTGGTGAAAATGTAGGCCTGCAGGAATCCGACGAGCACTTCGAACACCGTGAGGAAGACCAGCATCGCGAACGGCAGCACGCCAAGCGGGATGAGGATGCGGTCACGGGCCTGGAAGAGGGCCTCAGAGAGCAGGGCGAAGATGACGAGCAACAAGTGACCGGCCAACATGTTGGCGAAAAGTCGGACGGCCAAGGAGAAGGGCCGCACCACGATCGAAGAAATGAATTCGATCGGAGTCACCAACACGTAGAGCGCCTTCGGAACTCCCGGAGGGAAGAGCACGGACTTGAAGTATCCGACCGGGCCCTGATGCTTGATACCGGTCGCGTTGTAGACGACCCACACCATCATCGCCAAGAAAGCTGGCACGCCCATGCGCGCGGTCGCCGGCATCTGGATGAGCGGGATGATGCCCGGCAAGTTGCAGAGGTACACGAAGATGAAGATCGTGAGCAGGAACGGCGTCCAGGCGAGCCCGGATGGCCCGAGCGTCTGCATGATGATCTGCTTTTCGATGAACTCGATGAGAATCTCGGCGAGGTTGCGCGCACCCTTCGGAGCTTGCTTCGGGTCTTTGCGGGCGGCCGCGAGGAAGATTCCGATACCGATCAACGATGCGAGGATCGAAATGATCACCACTTTGTTGATGGTGGGTACGACGTCCTGCCAGCGCAGCAACACGTTGATCGGGGGAAACTCGAATGCGAGGATCGAGACCGAGTTCATGCGTTGACGTCTTCTTTCGGGTTGCGGTCGGTGGACAGAGTAGTGGAGCGCTTGGTGGTGGGCCTCAGTCCTGGATACGCGAGCGACACTGACACGTATCGAATCTCCCAGAAGAGCAGCCCGAGGTGTGCGATCACCAGCGTGAATCCGAGTGCCACCAAGTTCATCCACGCTGCTTCGCGAACCAGCATCACCGCCGCGGCCACAGCAGCCAGTCGCAGAAGGTAACCAAAGAGCGTCGCCGCCATCATGAGCGCGTAGGAGATTCGCACGGTGAGCACCACGATGCCCGCAGCCGCCATGAAGTTGCAAAGTACGACGCCGAGTGCATAGGCACTGGACCATGCGCCGTCGCTGCCCCAGACGATCCACGACACTGCGAACAAAGCCGGTGCAACATACAGCCCGCGCTTCACCAAGTCGCGGGTGATTTGCGCTTCGGGCGTCGGGCCGGTGTCGCGCATCGCAAGAATCGACACGTTGTTCGCGTCGTTCATCGAGAACGCGCCACTTCGCGTCGTTGGGCTTCGAGGTCGGTCATCTGTGCCGTATAGACGTAATAGAGCTTGACGAATTGGGCCACGAGAGATACCACGACGAGCGACACCATGAACCACGGTGTGGCGCCAAGCCAGCGATCGAGCGCCAAGCCCAAAGCGGCAAAAACGAGTACGGTGCCCGCGATCTCCGTTCCCTTATTCAATGAGTCGGGCTGAATGGCCAACGTTGACACCCTTGTCTGGTTGCGGAGCTTGTGAACCGCATAACAATCTAGGCGTGAGGTTCGTTGCCAGCCAAATCGGATTCGTGAACTTGTGCGTCAAGTCGGCGAATTCTCGGGTGCAAGACCGTGAAGACGCTCAGCGCACTGCCGACGATGACGAGAACGACGAGCGCGGAGCCAGTGCTGTACAGCGCTGAGAACAATACGACCGTGGAGAGCAACGCCGCCCAGCCCCACAGGATCACCACTGCGCGACGCGGCCCGTGGCCGAGCTGAATGAGGCGATGGTGCAGGTGACCCATGTCCGCTTGTGCGAAGCTGCGCCCGCTCGCGGTTCGTCGCACGATGGCAAACAGCACGTCGACGATCGGCACGGCGAGTACGAGCAACGAGATGAATATCGGCGCCAAGAAAAAGTACGTTTGTCCGTTCGCTGACTGTGTGTCCGGATCGGCACGACCCCCGACGACACTCGTGGCGACGGCCATCAAGAGCCCGAGCAGAAGCGCTCCGCTGTCACCCATGAAGATGCGTGCTGGGTTGAAGTTGTACGGCAAGAAACCGAGGCTCACGCCGACTGCGATGATCGCCACGAGTGGCCCGACGTTCGGCTGCGGCAACAGGTTGCCGTCTGTCAGTTCGAGCGAGTAGATGAAGAACGCGCCGGCACCGATAGCGACGATGCCGGCAGCAAGCCCGTCGAGCCCGTCGATCAAGTTGATCGCCTGCGTCATGCCGAGCAACCACAGCACCGTGATGAGCGGCACCCAGTCATCCGACAGCACGAAGACGTCCAGGAACGGCAGCCGGAACTGGAACATCGTTACGCCGAACCACACGAGAGCTACCGCTACGACGACGATGCCCGTCACTTTTGCAGGCGGCGAAATGTCTTTGATGTCGTCGAAGATGCCGAGACCGAAGATGATGGCGCTGGCGACGAGCACCCCGATGATCTCCGTGCTGTCCTGGAACAATTGGTCAAAGTCGCCGAGCAGGCTGGCAGCGACCACCGACGCGAGAATCCCGATGAACATGCCGATGCCTCCGACGTCGGGCGTAGGCACAGGATGCATGCGACGCTCGTCTGGCGTCGCCATCCACCCCTGTCGGTGTGCGACACGAATCACGAACGGCATCGAGCCGGCTGTAGCCGCTGCGGCAATCAGACCGATGACGAGATAGGAAGCGAGGCTCGTCATGCCGCGCTCACGTTCCTAACGATAGGCGGGGAACTTCGCGCACAACGCGGCCACCTTCGCTCGAACGTCGCTGATTACCTTCGTGTCGCTGCGACCTTTCAGCGTGGTGACGATGAAGTCGGCGATGGTCGACATTTCGCCCTCGCGCATGCCTTGCGTGGTCACCGACGGCGTGCCGATGCGCACACCGGACGTGACAAAGGGACTGCGCGGGTCGTTGGGCACGGTGTTCTTGTTGAGCGTGATACCGGCGAGATCGAGCACGGCTTGCGATTCTTTGCCCGTAAGTTCGGCATCGAACGGTCGCAAATCGACCACCATCATGTGCGTGTCGGTGCCTCCAGAGACGAGTCGAAATCCGCGCACGGCGAGCGCCTCGGCGAGAGCTGCGGCGTTCTTCACGATCTGATGGGCGTACGCCTTGAACTCGGGTTGCAGTGCCTCGAAGAAGGCGATGGCCTTGGCCGCAACGGCATGCTCGAGCGGCCCGCCCTGCTGGCCCGGGAACACTGCTTTGTCGATGGCCTGTGCGTGCTGCTTGGTGGAAAGGATGCAACCACCCCGCGGGCCGCGCAACGTCTTGTGCGTGGTGAAGGTGACGACATCGGCGAACGGCACCGGGTTTGGGTGCGCCCCGCCGGCCACGAGACCGGCGAGATGTGCGATGTCGAACATCATGTAAGCACCGACTTCGTCGGCGATCTTCTTGAACGGCTCGGGCTCGATGCGACGCGGATAGCTGGTGGTTCCGGCGACGATCATTCGGGGTCGGTGCTCGTGGGCGAGCCGACGCACTTCGTCAAAATCGATTCGCTCGTCGTTGACCCCAACTTTGTACGAACGGAAGTCATAGAAGATTCCGCTCGCGTTTACCGGTGAACCGTGAGTCAAGTGACCGCCGTGGTCGAGGCTCAGCCCGAGCACCAAGTCGCCGGGCTTCAGCATCGCTTGATACACGGCCATGTTGGCGCTCGCACCGGAGTGCGGTTGCACGTTGGCGTGCTCTGCACCGAACAGTTTCTTCACTCGGTCGATGGCGATTGCTTCGATTTCGTCGACGACTGCGTTGCCGCCGTAGTAGCGCTTGCCCGGGTAGCCCTCGCTGTACTTGTTGGTCAGCACGGAACCGGTGGCGCGCATCACGGCCGGTGAGGTGAAGTTCTCGCTGGCGATGAGCTGCAGGCCGGTCGTCTGGCGCGCGCGCTCCTTTTCAATCAGACGTTCAATCTCCACGTCGGGCGTCGAGTCAGACGGAAATGGCATGAGACCTAACTTTCGCGACGAGCCGCTTCTTCGGCTTCGATCTCCCCCAATTGTCCCACACGACGCGCATGGCGTCCGCCCTCAAACGGCGTCTCGAGGAACTTCTTGACGATTTGTTCTGCGAGTTCGTTGCTCACCACTCGCCCACCCATCGAGAGCACGTTCGCATCATTGTGCGAACGTGCCATCTCCGCTAGCCAGAGGTCGTTGCACAGTGCAGCGCGAATGCCGCGCACCTTGTTTGCAGCGATCTGTTCGCCCTGGCCACTTCCGCCGAGCACGATGCCGACGTCTGCTCGCGCGTCGCGCACTGCCCTGGCCGCTGCCGCGCAAAGATGGGGATAGTCGGTGGCTTCGGTGGAGTGCGTGCCGTAGTCCTCCACGCGGTAGCCCTCAGATTCGAGCAACGCGATCAAGTGCGACTTGAGTTCGTACCCTGCGTGGTCGGACGCGATGGCAATTCTCTTAGCCCCGACTCCAGCCATCGTTCGCCAGCCTAGGTGTCGCGACCGTGTCGATGCCTAGCGTTGGATGCATGCCACTGCACCCGCGCACGCCGGTGCTGATCGGTCAAGGTCAAGCAGTCGACCGTGACACGAATCCCTCGACTGCAAAACATCCCGTCGCGCTGATGGTCGACGCCGTTACCGCTGCGTTTCGCGATGCTTCGATCGGCGTGCCCAACCAGGTGGACTCGGTTCGAGTCGTGCGCCTGCTCTCGTGGAAGTACGCAAATGCTGCAAGCGCGCTCGCTGATGCGTGCGGATTCTCGGCAACGCAATACGCCACCACGCCGCACGGCGGAAACATGCCCCAGACACTGGTGAATCTCTCCGCCCGCCAGATCGCCGACGGCAGCCTCGACCTGGTCGTGCTTGCTGGCGGCGAGTGCGCTCGTACGCGCTCGGTGGCGAAAGACCCGGGTGCATTGCCGTGGCCCGACCCAAACGCTGCCGGCGATTCGCTACCCCCTGCCGCCCACATCGTCGACGACCTCGCGCTGCTCAACGACGAAGAACAGCGGCTCGGCATCGTGCTGCCGGTGCAGTACTACCCGATGTTCGAATCTGCGATTCGTGCCGCAGCAGGTCGCAGTATCGAAGATCACGATCGTCGCATCGCAGAGCTGTGGTCGCGCTTCAGCACGGTTGCCGTACAGAACCCTTTTGCGTGGTCACGTTCGGCGCTGTCCGCGGACGACATTCTCGCGGTCACCGCCGACAACCGCATGATCGGGTTGCCGTACCGCAAGGTCATGAACTCGAACAACCAAGTGAACCTCGCGGCAGCGCTCGTCATGTGTTCCGCGCAGAAAGCCGAGTCGCTCGGCGTGCCGCGCGATCGCTGGGTATTCCCCTGGTCGGGCACCGACTGCCACGAGCACCAATTCGTCTCGAATCGGTGGTCATTTGCCGAGACCCCGGCCGTGCGTCTCGGTGGTGAACGCGCGCTGCAGCTGGCTGGGCTCGGCATCGACGACGTCCCGCTCGTCGACTTGTACTCGTGCTTTCCGTCTGCCGTTCAACTCGGTGCGGCGTCGTTGGGTCTCGATCTCGCAAGCCGACTGACGCTGACAGGGGGTCTCTCGTTCGCCGGCGGGCCGTGGAACAACTACGTGATGCATGCCATCGCCACGGTGATGATGCGTCTGCGCGAACAACCTGACGAACACGCACTCATCTGGGCGAACGGTGGATATGCCACGAAGCACGCCTTTGGAACGTACGCCACCACCCCGCCACAAGGTGGTTTCAAGCATGAGTCATTGCAGTCGGAAATCGATGCCTTGCCAAGACGTGAACTCGCCGTCGGTGACGACGCCCGAGGCGCTGCGACCATCGAGGCCTACACCGTGATGCACGACCGTGCCGGTGCACCTGAACGGCTCATCGCTGCCGCATTGCTCGCCGACGGTCGTCGCGCGTGGGTGAATACCGCAGATGCGAATCTCGCAAGAGACTTCGTGAAAGGTGAGCAGGTCGGTCGTCGCGTCGTGCTGCGCCGCAGCGGCGAGCTTCAGTCGGCGTAGCGTCGCGCCACGACGATGCGATCGCGGCCCGCGTAATCGCGACGCAGCTCAACATCGCTCAGGTCCGCTGCGTCGCACAACGCTCGAACGGCATCTCCTTGACGGTGGCCGATCTCCGCGACGAGCACACCGCCAGGCCGCAACCATTGCGCGGCCCCGCCGATCACCGCGCGTAATGCGTCGAGCCCATCTGGCCCTGAATACAGCGCCATGTGCGGCTCGTGCATGTCGACGACAGCCTCGATGTCCGGATCTCCTTCTGCGATATACGGCGGGTTCGACACCAACACGTCGATGGAACCCCGCAACTCCTTAGGCAACGCGTCGTACCAGTCTCCGTGCACGATTCGCACGTTGGCACCCGCACGACCGATGCCCGCAGCGTTCGCCCGCGCCACATTGAGAGCGTCGAGCGAGTTGTCGGTGAGCCACACCGTCGTGCCATCGAGCGGCAATTCGTGGGCGAGCGAAAGGCCGATTGCTCCGCTCCCCGTACCGAGATCGACCACCACTCGCGGTTTTGCACTGCGCGCGACTTGCAGCGCCGCTTCTGCCACCTGCTCGGTCTCGGGCCGCGGCACCAGTACTCGGCGGTCGACCAACAAGTCGAGGTGCCGAAACGCCCACCGGCCCATCACGTATTGCAGCGGCTCCCCCGACAGCCTTCGACGAACCATCTCCTGCAGGTGCACGGCCATGCGCTGGGTCACAGATTCGCCGAGTGACCCCGAAAATTCGGCTGCGTCAAGCCCTGCGGCGTGCTCGCACAACAACCGCGCTTCGCGCGCGTCGCCGAGAGCGTGCTCGGTTTCGGCGAGCACCTCGCGCCACACGGTGGCAGGCAACGCGTCGCCGATGTGGCCCGGCGCGGCGTTCACTCGGCGCCGAGCTCCTTCGCCAACTGCTCGGCCTGGTACTCCATCGTCAACGCATCAACGACCGGGTCGAGGTTGCCAGCGAGCACGTCTTGCAACTGATAGAGCGTGAAACCGATCCGGTGGTCAGTGATCCGGTTCTCTTTGTAGTTGTAGGTACGGATCTTCTCCCCGCGGCCGCCTTTGCCGACCTGGGCCCGGCGTTCAGCCGACATCTTTGCCTCGTGTTCTTCTTGCTTGCGCTGCAGCAAGCGAGTTCGCAGCACCTGCATCGCCTTGATGCGGTTCTGCAATTGGCTGCGCTCGTCTTGCATCGCAACGACGACCCCGGTCGGTTTATGCGTGATGCGAACGGCGGAGTCGGTGGTGTTCACGCTCTGGCCGCCAGGGCCACCCGACCGATACACGTCGATCTCCAGATCTTTTTCGTCGATGTGGATGTCGACTTCTTCTGCCTCTGGCATGACGGTCACCGTCGCTGAAGACGTGTGAATTCGACCCGCATTCTCCGTGACTGGCACGCGCTGCACGCGGTGCGGGCCACCCTCGAACCGCATGCGGCGCCACACCGTGTCGCCCTTCATCAATACCGTCGCTTGATTCACACCGCCCATCGGCGATCGGTCGTACGCCAACACCTCAAAACTCCAACCATTTCGCCCCGACCACGCTCGGTACATCTCGAGCAGTTCGGCGGCAAAGAGGTTTGCCTCCTCGCCGCCCTCGGCGCCGCGGAATTCCACGATCACGTTCTTGCCGTCATTTGGGTCTGGCGGAATCAGCAGCACCTTCAGTTCTTCTTCGAGCCGCTCGGTTTCTGCGGTGCCGTCGTGCAACTCTTGTTCGAGCGATGCGCGCTCGTCGGGAGACGCAGACTCAAGCAACTCTCGGGCGGCCTCTACATTGCCCATGGTGGTCCGGTATTTGCGGATGCACTCAATGAGCGGGCCCATCTGCTTGTAACGCCGCGAGGCGTCACGCAACTTCCGCTGGTCTCCGAGCACTTCGGGACTGGCCAAGCTTGCTTCGAGTTGTTCGAATTCCGCCAAGATGGCGTCGAGTTTGGCGAGCACGGCGTAAAGGTTACGCCGACACGAACGCGGCGGGCTGCCGAAGCATCGCAGCGAGATGCAGTTGTGTCGGCAGCACGTCGCGCGACTCCGCGACGATCAAGAGACGCCCCCCTCGGTTCAGCCGATCGCGTGCATCGGCGGCGAAAGGAACGGCGTCAACCATGACTCCCGCCGTGAACACCACGACGGCTTCTTGGCCGTCGAGCATCGTCGCCGTTGCCACGCAAGGCACGGAATCTTTCAAGTTCGATCGGGCTATCGGAGGCTCGGCATGTCGCACCACGCGCGCGTCGATACGCCCCGGATCTGCGACGACCTTAGAACGGACGGCGCGCTCCGGTGCCAGCCGGTTCAGCGGATGCGCCGGAGCACCGAGTGCGCGATGCTGCGCGACATGCCGAACAACTTCGCGAAGGTGGTCGAGACCGACGGCATCGCCGTGCAGCATGCGAAACGTCTCGCGGTCGTGCACTCCGACACCAATCCGCATGCATGCTTTGCCGTCTTCGTCGACGATGCGGGCAACCTCGAGACCGATCACCTCTGCGGCAACTACTCCGTGTTCGATCACTACGTCAGCACCCGCAGCGCGGAAGGTGTCCGCAAATCCGAGGTGGGTTACCGCTGGTTCGCACCGCTCGGTGTGCGCTCTCGCCACCACCGGCACGAGGTGTGATTCCTCGAGTTCTGCAACGACGATGTCGAGCGGAAAGTACGACGCTTGCCGCGCCACGATACCGAGCGAGCCCGGTTCCCCGACGATGTTCACGCGTCTGATTGGCTCTGAACCGCGCAGCTGCGACTGCGCCACCGCGGTGAGGGCGGTTCCCAGCACACCCGTCGAACCAGGCTGTGCTGCGGCGGCGCTGCCTGCTGCTGCACGCGCTGCCAACCACAGCTCGTTGCTGCGTCGCAAGCCGGCAAACCGCCCGAGATCGACTTCGATCACGTCCGTCGAATCGACGTCGCTCGTGCGCATCGCGGCACGCAGCATCGTGCGGGCGAGTACCCGCCCGCGCAGTGCCGAATCGCGAGCGTCCACGCTCACGTCAGGCCGTTGGCTGCTTGGCGATCTCCGAGAGGAACTCGTCGTTGGTCTTGAACGACTTCAAACGATCGATGAGCAATTCAAGGCCTGGTGCGGCGTTGCCGTCGGCGGCAAGACCGCTCAGCACGCGACGCAGCTTCCACACCATCTGCAATTGCTTGCGGTCGAAGAGCAACTCTTCGTGGCGCGTGCTCGATGCATCCACGTCGATTGCCGGATAGATCCGGCGTTCGGCGAGACGGCGATCGAGTCGCAGTTCCATGTTTCCCGTGCCCTTGAACTCTTCGAAAATCGCCTCGTCCATGCGGCTGTTGGTTTCCACAAGTGCGGTGGCCAGGATCGTGAGGCTGCCGCCTTCTTCGATGTTGCGCGCCGCACCGAAGAATTTCTTCGGTGGGTACAGCGCACCTGCATCGATACCGCCCGACATGATGCGACCGGTTGCCGGCGCAGCCAAGTTGTAGGCGCGCGACAAGCGCGTTATGCCGTCGAGAATGATGACGACGTCTTCACCTGCTTCAACCATGCGCTTGGCTTTCTCGATGGTGAGTTCGGCCACTTGCGTGTGCTCATCGGACGGTCGGTCGAACGTCGAGGCAATGACCTCACCCTTCACGGTGCGGCGCATGTCGGTGACTTCTTCCGGGCGCTCGTCGATGAGCAGCACGATCAGCTTCACCTCGGGGTGATTCTTTTCGATGCTCGTGGCGATCGTCTTCATCACCGTCGTCTTGCCGGCTTTCGGTGGCGAAACGATGATGCCGCGCTGACCCTTGCCGATGGGAGAAATGAGGTCAATGATTCGTGCCGTCATGTTCAGTGGTTCGCTCGGAGACGAAAGCACCAGCTTTTCGTCGGGGAAAAGAGGCGTGAGGTCCTCGAACTTCTTGCGGTTGCGCGCCTTCTCCGGATTCTCGCCATTGACGGTGTACACCTCGAGCAGAGCCGGGTTCTTCTCGTTGCGGCCGGCCGGACGCGACAAGCCGGTGATGTGATCACCCTTACGAAGGCCAAATTGGCGGGTGAAACGCACCGACACGTACGCATCGTTGCGCGTGCCGAGATATCCGCCGAGTCGCAGGAAGCCGTAGCCCTCGTCGCGCAGGTCGAGGTAGCCCTCCACTTGCACCGGGTCGTTGCTGATCGGCTCGGTCGGCTCGATGGTCTCGAGTTCGTAGCGATCGTCACCCTGCGGGCCGTCGTCACGCGGGCCGCCACGTCGCCTTCCGCGGCGACGCCTGTTGCGATTTCCGCCGTCATTGAAGTTGCGGTCGCGGAAGTTGCGCTCGCCGCGCTCTCCCGAACGATCACCCCCGCGCGAGTCACCGCGATCACCAGAACGATCCCCGCGGTCACCGCGGTCACCGCGGTCACCACGCGAGTCGCCGCGTGAGTCAGCCCGGTCGCCGCGCGATTCACCGCGAACGCGAGCGTCGGGGGCGATCGGGGTGCCCTCGTGTTCAGCGAGTTCGACTTCCCATTCAGAGAGCGGCTCGCCGTCAGCGCCGAGCGGTTTGTCGTTGGATTGTGGTGCCATGGTTTCCTCCAGGATCTTTTCGATCAGGTCTGCTTTGCTCGCAGCGCTGACCCCTTTCAGGCCGAGCGCTTTGGCGATTTGTACGAGGTCCTCTTTGCCTTTTTCTTCGAGTTGTGCTCGACCGAGCTGCGGAGCGGCCACGTTTCCTTCTTTCGGGGCTGCACGAGAGTGCGGCGCCCTTCAACGATGCTTCGCGTCAGAAACGATGCTTGCGCGCCGGACTCAAGACTGCGGTGGGCATGCTCGGCGTCACCGAGCAAGTCCACTCTATCGTGATGCCACCGCGCTCGCAACGAACCTCTGCACGGCGCCCAGGTCGTTTGGCAGCATCTCGGAATGCTCGGGCCGGTCGAAGAGGTCGGCCAGATGCTCCGGCAACTCGGGGGTGACTCCTGTTGCCTTCCGCACTGCGTCGGCGAACTTGGCAGGGTGCGCCGTCGCCAACGTGACCACGGGTTCGCCTGGCTCTGCACAGGCGTCGGTCGCTACGAGGCCGACGGCGGTGTGCGGGTCGACGAGCACACCATGTGCGCGGTGTATTTCTGCGATCTTCCCCAAGGTTTCTGCGTCGGAACACCGCTGGCCCCGAAAGACCGGGCGGATCCATTTTCCGAAAGTGGCCGCGTCTAGAGAGAGTCGCTTGGACTCGCGGAAGCGAGTCATTTGCGCAGCTGTCGCATGCCCGTCGCGGTCGTTCATCTCAAAAAGCAGACGTTCGAAGTTGCTCGACACCTGGATGTCCATGCTCGGGCTCAGAGTCGGCACCACTTTGGAGGCCGACATCGTTTGCGTCTCGAAGAATCGGGTCAAGATGTCGTTGGCGTTCGAACCGACGATGAGATGGCCGACGTTCGCACCGATCCTGCGGGCGATCCAGCCGGAGAGCACGTTGCCAAAATTGCCCGTAGGCACACTGAATGAGACGGGAACGGATTCCACTGCGCCGAGCTGTTCAATTGCCGTGAAGTAATACACCACCTGCGCGAGTACTCGTGCCCAGTTGATCGAATTCACTGCCGCCAACTTGTGTTCTTCGCGGAATGCGCGGTCGTTGAACATCGCCTTGACAAGGTCTTGACAGTCGTCGAATGACCCATCGACGGCGACGGTGTGAACGTTCGGCGACTGCACGGTGGTCATCTGGCGCCGCTGCACCTCACTGATGCGGCCTTTCGGATAGAGAATCACGATCGACACATTGGCGCAACCCTTCACGCCGTCGATAGCAGCCGAACCGGTGTCACCGCTGGTTGCACCGATGATGGCGATCCGCTGCTTTCGCGCCGTCAGTACGTGGTCAAACAATCGTCCGACGAGCTGCAGTGCAACGTCTTTGAACGCGAGTGTCGGACCGTGGAACAGTTCCAATATCCATCGGTTGTCCCCTAGTTCGCGCAGTGGTGCGACGAGCGGGTCACGGAACGTGGAATATGCGGTCCTGCACATCGCGTCAAGATCGTTCTTGGAGATCTCGTCGCCGACGAATGGTGCGATGATTTCAGAGGCACGCTTGGCGAACGGCTCCTCGTTGGTCGAGTGTTTCACCTTCGCCCATTTCTCCGGCACGTAGAGACCGCCGTCGCTCGCCAATCCTGCGAGCAGCGTGTCGTTGAATCCGAGCCGCGGAGCGTCGCCGCGGGTGGAGACGTAGTGGAAGGTTCTCGTCACGAGCCGATGATGCGGATGACTCCGCCCACCTTGCTCACCACGTCGAGACGCTCGAACTCGTCGAGGCAAGCACGCACGTCGGCAGTGCGGGCATCGTGCGTGACGAACACCAGTCGCGCGTCGCTACCGATGCCGTCCTGCTCGGCGGCCCGGATGCTCACACCGTTTCGTGCGAATACTCCAGTAACTGCGTGCAATACACCTGGCTTGTCCGCCACTTCGAGTGTGAGCATGAATTCGTTGCGAACATCGTCAGCGGGCGTGAAACTCGCCGTGGCGAACGTGCCGAGTGACGCGTGGGTGCCTTTGCGTAAGTTGACTGCTGCATCGATGACGTCGCCGAGCACCGAAGATGCCGTCGGGTCGCCGCCAGCACCTCGCCCGTAGAACATCAGCGACCCAGACGCCTCTCCCTCGACGGAAACTGCGTTGAACGCTTCACGCACCGCCGCAAGCGGGTGCTGCACGTGCACCATCGCCGGATGCACTCGGACGCTTACTGCTCCACTGCGCCCTTCGCGTTCGGCGACGCCGAGCAGCTTGATGACATATCCGAACTTCTTGGCCATGGCGATGTCACCGGCGGTGAGACGAGAGATTCCCTCACTCGAAACGTCGTCCGCTACGACGTGCACGCCGAAGGCAAAGTTTGCGATGATCGCGATTTTTGCTGCGGCGTCGTGGCCCTCCACGTCTGCCGTCGGGTCGGCTTCTGCGTACCCGAGTCGTTGTGCTTCGCGCAAGGCGGTCGAGTAGTCGGCACCGTCTTCCGTCATTTTCGTGAGGATGTAGTTCGTCGTGCCGTTCACGATGCCGAGCACACGGCGAATCGGTTCGCCACGCAAGCTTTCTCGCAGTGGGCGGATGAGCGGTATGCCGCCGCAGACTGCGGCTTCAAAGAGAAGGTCGATGCCACGCTCATCGGCGATCTTGAAGAGTTCGGCGGAGCGTGCGGCGAGCAACGCCTTGTTGGCCGTCACAACGGGCTTGCCGTTCTCCAGTGCGGTTCGCACCACTTCGCCCGCGATCGTGGTTCCGCCCATCACTTCGACAACGAGGTCCACGTCGCTCGCGGTCGCTACCTCGAGTGGATCGGTGCTGATGCGAGCAGCGCCGACATTGCTGCGGTGTTTGGCTGCGTCGCGCACCGCGATGCGCGTGACACTGAGCGACACACCGGTACGGGCGGCGATGGTGTCAGCCTGACGGGCAACGAGCGCGGTGAACGCCGAACCGACGACTCCGTGACCCACTACGCCGATGCGAACTGGTGATACTTCAGGCGAAGATGAGGCTTTCGCCATAGTTCAAACGCTATCGGTGACGTCATTTCGCACGAGATCGTCGTACGTCTCTCGTCGAACGACCACGCGCACATTGCCGTCGCGCACGAACACGACCGCAGGTCGCGGAACCTTGTTGTAGTTCGAGCCCATCGAGTGCCCGTACGCGCCAGTCACCGGAGTCGCGATGACGTCGCCCACGTGAATGTCGGCGGGCAACATCGCTTCGGAGATGAGGACGTCCCCGCTCTCGCAGTGCTTGCCGACGATTCGCACGCTCATCGTGCGGTCGGCATCGGTGCGGCTCGGCAGGAAAGCCTCGTAACCGCTGCCGTACAGCACCGGGCGCGGGTTGTCGCTCATGCCACCGTCGACGGCCACATACGTGCGGACACCTGGAATCTGCTTGACCGTGCCGACTTCGTAGAGCGTGAGCGCGGCCGACGCAACGATCGACCTGCCGGGCTCGACCATCACGCGGACCTCTCCTTGCAACTGTCGCGTCGCTGCGCGCAGCGCCGATGCCCACTCGGTAATGGTGGGTGCGGACTCGCCATTCACGTACGCCACGCCGAGACCGCCGCCGAGGGTGAGCTCGGGCAGCGCACATTCATTGGCGAATCGAACCATGACTTCGGCTGCCTTCGTGAAATTCTCCGTGTCAAAGACGTTCGAGCCGATGTGGCAGTGCAGTCCGACGAGTTGCACCGATTTCGATGCCCGGGCCTTGGCGACGGCACGTTGCGCATCGCCATTTTCGAGGTTGAAGCCGAATTTGGAGTCGTTCTGTCCTGTGCTCACGAATTCATGGGTGTGTACGTACACACCGGGTGTGATTCGCAGTTGCACGCGCGGTGCAGCGAAGCCCGCTGCGTGCAGTGCCTCCAGGCGGTCGAGTTCGTCAAAGCTGTCGACGACGAGGTGCCGCACCCCGGCAGTTATCGCTTCGCGCAGTTCGGCCACGCTCTTGTTGTTGCCGTGCATCACGCAACGACTGGCAGGCACTCCTGCGTGCAACGCCACGAACAACTCACCGCCAGTTGCGACGTCGAGCAGCAAGCCTTCCTCGTTTGCGAGACGAGCCATCGCGGAGCACAAGAATGCTTTGGTCGCATAAATGACTGAGTCATCACCGAACGCTGAGACCGCTTCACGGCATCGTGACCGCACGTGAGCCTCGTCATACACGAAAAGCGGCGTTCCGAATCGACCCGCTAGGTCGTGCACGTCGCACCCGCCGATCGACAGTCGACCGTGTTCGGTGCGTGCCGTTTCGGGCAGCAAGTGGTGGGAGATTGCGCTCACATCTGCTCCGGAGCACCAATACCGAGCATGCCAAGGCCGCGTTCCAACACGCGTGCGGTGACGTCGCAGAGAGCAAGTCTGCTCTGGCGCAGTTCGCCTTCAGCCTTGAGTACGGGGCACTGTTCGTAGAACGCGGTGTAACGGCTGGCCAGGTCGTAAAGGTACGTGCACAGGCGGTGCGGGCTGAATCGGTCGAGCGAATCGTGCACCACGGTGTCGAATTGCAGCAGGGTGAGCGCCAACGCACGCTCGGCCTTGTGCGCAACTAGGGGACGCACGCCCCGCACAGACTGGCGGAGTGCGACCGCTTCACCAGCCCCCGCGCGCTCCGCGCCGCCGGCTGCACCCGTACTCTCCGCTGCCTTGCGGAAGATGCTGCAGATTCGCGCATGCGCGTATTGCAGGTATGGCGCAGTGTTGCCGTCGAACGACAACATGCGCTCCCAGTCGAACACATAATCTTTTACTCGATCGTTGGCCAAGTCGGCGTATTTCACGGCACCGATGCCGATTTGGCGCGCCACCACCGAGCGCACCGCAGGATCAAGATCCGGATTCTTCTCCCGAATCGAGGCGTCAGCACGTTGTACTGCTTCGTCGAGCAATTCGACGAGCTTCACGGCGTCGCCTGAGCGACTGCGCAGCATCTTTCGGTCGCTACCGAGCACGCTGCCGAATGCAACGTGTTCCATGCGTGCCGGCGGCTTCAACCAGCCAGCCGACGTGGCGACTGATTGCACCATCGCCAGGTGCTGCGCTTGCGGTGCGCCGACCACGTAGACGAGCAGCGTCGCCCCGAGGTTCTCGACGCGATCGATCACGCAGGCGAGATCACTCGTGGCGTAGTTGTAGCCACCGTCTTTCTTGCGGATGATGAGCGGCAGCGGCTGGTTCTCGCGATTGGTGAACCCCGGCGGAAAGACCACCTCAGCGTCGGCATCGTGCTGCAAGAGCCTTGCTGCGCTCAACCGTTCGACGACTTCGCCGAGAAGGTGGTTGTAGGTGCTCTCACCCCGCAAGTCGGAGTGCTGCAGGAGCACGTCGAGTTTTTCGTAGACCAAGGCGAAGTACCTTGCACTCTCGGCCACGAGCAGGCTCCACAGTCGCAGCGTGTCGGCATCGCCGGCCTGTAACGACACCACACGCTTGCGCGCGCGAGCCTGGAATTCTTCAGAGGCATCGAACTTCTTGCGTGCCTCTTTGTAGAACGCATCAAGGTCACCGACAGACAGTTCTTTGGCGGCGCCGGCCTCACCGAGATCGACAAGGTGCTCGATGAGCATGCCGAACGGCGTTCCCCAGTCACCAATGTGGTTCTCGCGCACCACACGGTGCCCGACGCAAGCAAGCATGCGCACGAGCGCATCACCGATGATCGTCGAACGCAGGTGGCCGACGTGCATCTCTTTCGCCACGTTCGGCGCCGAATAATCGACGACGACGTTTTCTGTGACGGCAGCCTGTCGCACTCCGAGCGAGTCGCTCTGGGCCATCTTTCGCAACTGGTCGCCCAAGAACTCGTCGTCGAACGTGAGGTTGAGGAACCCGGGCCCCGCAACGTCGATTGTTCGGCACACGCCGGCTACATCAACTGCGCGGGTGATCTGCTCGGCAACGTCCCGAGGGTTCTTGCCGAGCTGTTTGGCTAACGCGAGCGCCACGTTGACCTGCGCATCCGCGTGCTCGCTTGGTCGCGCGACGGTGTCAAGCCCGCCCGTGACACCCGGGAAGAGCCGTGCGACTGCCGCCTCGATCCGCGCAGCGACGATGGCTGCTGCACTTGGCGACGTCACCCATCCATTGTTACGGATTCACTGCGCGAGATAGCGTCGGGCGACGACAGCATCCCGCTGCCCTCGTAGCTCAGCGGATAGAGCACTGGCCTCCGGCGCCAGGTGTCGCAGGTTCAATTCCTGCCGAGGGCGCCACCCAAACAGTCGCACCGCGCTACCAGCGCCACCCGCACAACCCCACCTCGCCACCCGCGCCACCCGCGCGCCGTGACTTCTTGACACAGCCCTTACGGGCAGGCGGCGACAGCGGCACAGATGGCGGCAAATCCTGCGTCGGCGTCGATTCGCTCGAGCATCGTGGTATTCGCACCAGGACGCTCGACGAGATGTCGGTCGTCGATCACCGTCATGCCCCGCGTGTGGTTGCCGTGCAAGTCAATGCCGACAAATTTCTGCGACGTCTCGAACATCTGCGGGTGTGTCAGTGCCAACACCGAGCACACGTCGTGCATTGCGGGGCCGACGAAGCCAACGTGACGATCGACGTAACTCTTGCTGAAGAATCGCAGAAGTCCGGCGAGTAGCGAACCCACGCGCGGATGCGACTTTTCCACCGCGGCGATTCGTGCAGGAGATGCCTGAAATTCATGCGTGAGGTGAAGACCGGCCATCGTGATCGGCGCCCCGCACATGAACACCGTCGCAGCTGCTTCGGGGTCGAGCCAGATGTTGAACTCTGCCGAGGGTGTTCGGTTGCCAAATCGTCCACCACCCATCAACGAGATGCCTGCGACTCGAGACGCGAGGTCGGGCGCTCGCGTAAGCGCGAGAGCGATATTCGTGAGCGGCCCTGTCGGCACGAGCCACAGTCCGTCGTTGCTGCGCACGGTGTCAATGATGTAGTCGACGGCACTCGCTGAATCTGCCCCTCGTGACGGCTCGGGCAGCACTGCCCCGTCCATGCCGCTCTTGCCATGCACATAGTCGGCGAAGACGGGTGGTTGCACAAGGGGTTTGTTCGCGCCCGAGTGAAGTGGAGCTTTCGACCCGCATAGGTCGAGGATGATGCGCGCATTACGGGTGGTGAGTTCGAGCGGTGCATTGCCGGCCACTGTGGTCACGCCCACGAGATCCGCGAAGTGTGCTGCCACGATGAGCGCAAACGCGTCGTCATGGCCCGGATCACAATCAAGAATCATCCGCGGTCGATCAGACATTCGTACCGAGCCTAAACGACGCCGCGTTCAGTAACGTCAGAGTTGTGTCTGCCGGCAGCGAACACGAAATCGCGAGTGGCGGCGTCCGCGAGATCCAGCATCCAGAGAGTGCAAAAGCCTCCGACTCACGTTTTCTTCCCGTCGCCGTCGCCCTTGTCTTGGTTTCAGTGGCGCTCGCCTGGGGCTTGCAGAAGGTCGGCGACGGGATCGCACGGCGCGGTGGAGATACGGTCAGTGTGCGCGGCCAGGCCGTGCGCAACGTGAGGGCTGATCGTGCCGTGTGGAAATTATCCGTCTCACAATCGGCCGAAAATGCAGCTGCCGCTATCGAAGGGTTGCGGGTCGGTGTCGACGTCATGCTCGCTTACCTGAAGAAGAACACAGTTGCAGACGACGCCATTTCGCTCGGCGGAGTCAGCAGTTTCGCGAACAAGGAGTTCATCGACGGAAACGCGACGGGACGCATCCTGTCGTACGAGGCGAGTCGCGAGATGGTCATCCGAATGAACGACGTCGACAAGATCGCCGAGCTCGCTGCCAACCTGGGCGAAGTACTCGCTCGCGGCGTGAACATCTACACGGGTGGGCCCGAGTACTACCTCGATTCGCTCACCTCCCTGCGACCCGAGTTGCTGGCCGAGGCCATGAGCGACGCAAAAGTTCGTGCGACAACACTGCTTGGAGCCGTCGATGCGAAGGTAGGCGACGTTCGATCGGTATCAAGCGGACCATTCCAAGTGACTGCTCGAGACTCGACCGACGTCGAGAGCGGCGGCTACTACGACACTGCGAGCGTCGAGAAGACGGTCATTGCCACCGTGCTCGTCGAGTTCGCAACCAAGTAGTCACGCAACCTCAGCTCCACTTCATCACAGCCTGACTACGCCTCTACGAACCAGGCGGTCGTGTCGGGCGGTACGACACCACCGGTCACTTCTCGCGAGCTGCATAGCAATCTGCCCTTCACGGGTTTCGCTGGCTCGGTGCCCATGTTCGCGACGCACAGTACGCTCGGCGATCCCTCCAACGAACGTCTGAACGCAACGACCCCGTCGACGCACAGCTCTCGCGCCCATTCGAAGTTGCCGTGCTGCAGCGCTTGCTGCGAACGTCGTGCCGCAGTTGCAGCCCGAACACGGTTCAGCGAAGAGCCAGCGTCACGTTCTTGCGCCTCGACGCTCAGCGACGACCAGGTTGCCGGCTGTGTCAGCCACGAGTTCTTGCCACCGCTGGGGCTGAATCCGAGATTGGTGCCCGACGTTTTCCAGGGCATCGGTACGCGACATCCGTCGCGGCCGAGATGCTCGCCCTTCGTGCGGTGGAAGTGCGGGTCTTGCCGTTCAGCGTCATCGAGATCGATCACTTCTTCGAGCCCGAGCTCCTGACCGTTGAACAGATACGTCGTGCCCGGCAAGGCGAGAATCGTGTACATCGCCGCCAGAGCGCGCACTCGGCCAAGCGCCACATGTTGGGGTGAGGCAAGTTCTCGGTGCACGACGCGCCCGCCGTAGCGCGTCGGCGACCTGCGCACGTCGTGATTCTCGGTCACCCACGTGGTTGGCGCACCAACGAGTGCATCAGCCGCCATCGATGAGTCGATGATGTCGCGCCACTTGTCACCGTTCCATTCGGCCGTGAGCAAGTCGAAGTTGAAACCAGTGTGCAATTCGTCCGCGCGAAGATAGCGGGCTCGTTTCTCCGGAGTGTCGAGCCATGCTTCGGCGACGAACACGCGCGGTGGAGCGTACGAATCTGCGATCTTCCGCCAGCGTCGATAGACCTCGTGCACCTCCGGCTGGTCGAAGTACGGTCTGGCGTGCGGGTCGAGCAGGGTCGGATCGTTGCTGTCGAGCACGTCGGGGTATCCGCGTTGCTTGATCATTCCTTGGGCCACGTCGATGCGGATTCCGTCGACTCCTCGGTCGAACCAGAATCGAAGTGTCTCGTCAAATTCCCGCACGATGTCGGGGTGGTCCCAGTTCACGTCGGGTTGGTGGGTGTCAAAGAGGTGCAAATACCACCATCCCGTCGGCGCACCCGCCGACGCCGTTGAGTCACCGACGACGGTTGACTTGCCGTCGGGAGACGCGAGCAACTGCGTCCATGCGCGTCCCCCGAAGATTGATTGCCAATTGTTCGGCGGAATTTCGCCGTTTGTTCCGCGGCCGCGTACGCAGTGATACCTGCCCCAAGCAGGTGAGCCAGGCGGTGTGGCGAGGGCTTCTCGGAAGAATCGGTGCTTGCTACTGGTGTGATTGGGAACGATGTCGAGAATCACGCGAATTCCACGCGAATGGGCTTCCTGAATGAACGTTTCACCGTCGGCGAGCGAACCGAACATCGGGTCGATATCGCGGTAATCAGAGACGTCGTATCCCCCGTCGCACTGTGGGCTCGGGAAGATCGGGCTGAACCACACGGCATCTACCCCGAGCGCTCGCAGATAATCGAGTCGTGACAGTGCACCGGGCAGGTCGCCGATCCCGTCACCGTTACCGTCGGCAAACGACTTCGGATAGATCTGGTAAACGACTGCGCGACGCCACCAGTCGCTGACATCGAGGTGCCCGTTTATGTGTCTGGCGGTCATGGAGTCTGCTTTGTGTTGGTGAAGGTGATGATGTTGCCGCGCACGACGTTGCGATCGGCGAACCGCGACACAGCGACGATACGTGACACTGACCCCGCCGCGAGCGACTCAGGGTCGACGAACGCTCGATAGGGGTACGAGTCGTCGACTGCTACTCGCCGCCAACCACTGCCGTCATCGATGAGAAACGAGACCTCCTGTGGGCTCTCGCTCGTCTCTGCCGACAACAACCACAGTTCGCTGAAGTCGTCTGGGCCAACGGTGACGACGGGCGCTCGTTTCACGATCGGGAATTTGGAATCCGCTCGCAGAATCGCTGCCGACAACGATGGAATCTCGACTCTCACGAAACCGTCGGCATCCGACTTTGCGGGAGCGACGTCGCCCCATACCACTGCGAACGTCGTCGACGGCGTCGAAGTCTTGAACACCACCACTCCC
Organism: Actinomycetota bacterium; assembly: GCA_041180605.1. GTDB lineage: Bacteria > Actinomycetota > Acidimicrobiia > Acidimicrobiales > Ilumatobacteraceae > F1-60-MAGs027. Next base: position 35,694 of record JBEGRF010000028.1, read on the forward strand.
GGTTCGGTGGAATTGTTGAAGAGCGTCACGTATTCGCGTTGTTCGGTCGTGTCGAAACGGCTGATTGCCATCGCCCCATCGTTCTTCTCGCGCGGCAGAGTAGCCCCGCGCCACAGAACGGGATACTTCTTGCGCAGGCCGGCGAGCTCGCGGAGATGATCTCCGACCGGGTGGCTCGCGACGTCGAACGAAGAGCCCGTCCCGATCGGATGGCTCCCGACACGTTCTTGAACTTTCCACGCCGACACCTGCGTCGGAAACAGATCTTGGCGGGCCTCTTTGTCTCCTCCGATACCGATGACGCCGTACTCGTCGCCGTAATAGATCACCGGCGCACCTCGCAGCAGGTACAGCAGGCTGTGGCCAAGGTTGACTCGCGCCAGCAGTTCGTCGCCCTCAGCACCCGACTGGCCCTTCACGACCATCGCTGTGCGCCCGATGTCATGGTTTCCGATGAACGTGCCTGGTGTCGGTGCGCGACCGTCGGGCATGCGCGAATAGTCATCGTCTTCGAGGCGCAACAGCACGCCGCCCGCTCCCTGCGAGCCCCCGGCGTAACGGGCAACCACGTCGTAAAGCGGGAAGTCGAGTTGGTTCGGCAATCCATATTCGCGCTGGTACTTGCTCTGTTCAATTGGCTCGGTAATCCACGTCTCGCCGAAAATTTCAAAGTCGTCGATTCCCGACGATTTTGCAGCAGCAAGAATCTTCGGGATCCAACGCCAGTAGAAGTCCTTGTCGACATGACGTGCGGTATCGACTCGGAATCCGTCAAAGCCAAAGCGAGTGATCCACGATCCGAACACCTCCGCTAGACCGTCGACCACTTCGGGTTTCTCGGTGTACAAATCGTCGAGACCTGAGAAATCACCCTGCTCGATGCAGGCGGTGCTACAACCGCCCCAGTTGATATCGCCGCGATTGTGGTAGTTGGCGACATCGTTCATCCACTCGGGTTTCTTCAAGTTCTTCTCTGCTTCGAGCACGAACGCCTCGTACGGCGCCTGCGGCTCTTCAACGAAGCTGCTGCCGACGAGCCGCACCACGTCGCCAGTGTGATTCACGACGACATCGAGATACACCTTCATGCCGAGCGAATGCGCACATTCGACGAACGTCTTCAGTTCTTCCTCCGTGCCGAACCTCGGGTCGATGGTGGTGAAGTCGACGCCCCAGTAACCGTGATATGCCGCGCTGTCGCCTTGTACCGTCCGCTGCACGACGAGAGGGGTGACCCAGATGCCGGTGAACCCGAGGTCGGCGAGTCGCTGAAGCCCGCGTTGCGGGTCGCTGCAGCCGCCGGTCAGACCACGCAGGTCGCCGCCATGGAAGAAGCCGACGTCGGTCGGATCAAAGCCAGTCACTGAACGCGGCCCGGTGGAACCGCCGGAGTCATTTGATGTGTCACCGTTTGCGTACCTGTCCGTCATGACGAAGTAGATGACGCGTGATGCGAAGTCGGAGTACACGATCGGCGCTGCGAGCGACTCGATCAGCGCACCCTCGTCGAGCGGCGACTCCGTATCCACGGCTTCAGCCGTCGGTGCGGCACCATCCGAGATGCCGCCATCCGCGCACGCCACCACCAGCAGTGCGCCGACGACCAGCCAGCCGAAGCGCCAGAGTCTCTTCACCTAGCGAATCGCCTCGCCAGACTCCGCGTCGAAGAAGTGGATGTTTGCCACGTCGATGGTGACGCGCACGTCGGTGCCCAATTTGAGAGGCAGGCGAGGCGGGAAGATCGCGACAAGATTCGTGACGAAACTGCTCGCAGCCTCGGTGTGCAAGTCCTCAGGTCGCGGCGCAGGGGCGCCCTTAGTCGACTTCCCACCCTCTGTGAGATCAGTTGGCGCCGTCGGCTGCGTCGGCACCGTGATTTTGGTGGCGTCGATGTGCAAATATCCCATCTGTGACGAGCCGAGGGCCTCCATCAAGCCGAGCCGACCGATAATGGAGGGCCAGCCAGGCTTTGACTCTGCAGCGTGCACGTCTTCGGCGCGCACGCCAACGACGAGCTGCTTCCCGATGTAGTGGCCAAGTCGCGGATATCGCCAGTCGCGATCTTTCGCCAGCGGAAACTTCGTCCCGGCAAGCGAGAGTGCCAGGTAGTCGCCATCTTTTTCGACGGTTGCCTCGAACATGTTCATCGGCGGCGTGCCGATGAACCCTGCCACGAAGATGTTGGCCGGCGAGTCGTAGAGCACCTGCGGCTCGGCAACTTGCTGCAATACCCCCATGCTCATCACTGCCACCCGGTCGCCCATCGTCATCGCCTCGACTTGGTCGTGAGTGACGTAGATCGTGGTCGTTCCGAGTTGCTTTTGCAAGTTGGAGATCTCGGCGCGCATCTGCACTCGCAGCTTGGCGTCGAGATTCGAGAGTGGTTCGTCCATGAGGAATACTTTCGGCTCGCGCACGATGGCCCGACCCATCGCCACTCGCTGACGCTGGCCACCCGACAACTCTTTGGGTCGCCGATTCAAGTATGGAACGAGGTCGAGCATCTTTGCCGCCCACTCCACTTGCTTTGCGATCTTCTCCTTCGGTTCCTTGCGCAGCCTCAAGCCGAACGCGATGTTGTCGGCAACCGAGAGGTGCGGGTACAACGCGTAGTTCTGGAACACCATTGCGATATCGCGGTCCTTCGACGAGAGCTCGTTGACCACCGTGTCGCCGATCGACACGGTGCCGCTCGAGATTGCTTCGAGTCCAGCGACCATGCGCAGCGCGGTGGTCTTGCCGCATCCCGACGGCCCGACCAAGACGAGAAATTCGCCGTCACGCACATCGAGCGACATGCTCGATACCGCCTTCACTCCGTTGTCGAACACCTTGTCGACATTCTCGAATTTCACTTGAGCCATGGTCGTGTTCCTTCCTGATTATCCAAGCCGCCAAACGTGGAATGCAGGGCCGACTGCTGGCAGCACCAGGCGACCCTCGACGAGTTGTGGAGACGAGCCGAGCAGCGTCTCAACTTGCGAACATTGCAGCGCACCCATTGGTATCTGCACCGCCGCATGCGAGGCGCGCGAAGCGCAGCACAACAGACGATCATCGGAGGTCTCGCGCAGATACACCACAACGTCTGGCCCGACGTGCAGCCAACGCAGCGAGCCTTCGGCAAGTGCGTCACTGCCCCGCCGCAATCGAACGCACTCGCGATACCAACCGTGAAGGTCGTTGTCCCATTCTGTCGGCCGATCCCACGGCATTGGGCGGCGGGAGTCCTCGCCGCACGTCGTGCCGCCGACTCCGATCTCGTCACCCATCCACACCATGGGCACACCAGGCAGAGTCATCTGCAGCCCGACCCCAACCTTCGTGCGGTCGCGAGCGCCTGTCAGCACGTTGAAGCGCGGGGTGTCGTGGCTGTCGAGAATCAACCATGAGCGAAGTACCGCGTCGTACGGCACGCCGGCAGTGAATGCGCGCATCGCGGTCACCATCGCCACACCGTCACACTTCGGTATTCCGAATGGCGTGCCAAGAAAATTCTCCGGAAGGCCCTGTGGCAGCTTGTCGGCACGCAACCACGACCAGACAGGTCGCGTGAACGCTGAGTACGCCATGATGCCGTGCCAACCTCCGCGCACCATGTCTGAGCGGGGATCGGGGAAATGCTCACCGACGACGTATGTGTCGGACTGTTTCGACCAGCAGGCCGCCACGAATTCTCTCGATACTTCGTGCGACACATCGTGGGCGCCGCGCCGACCGGCCATGTTGGCAACATCCACTCGCCAGCCGTCGAAGCCCGACTCTGCGTCGAGCCAGCGTTTGGCAATGGCATTCTCCGCGGCATACATCTGCTCGCGCAAGGCCCTGCTGGCAAAGTTCAGTTTGATGAGCGATGAGACGCCAAGCCATGTCGCCGGCTTCTCTCCACCGGGCGAGGGCTCAAAGTAAAAGTAGTCGCGCTCGGGGGCCGTTTTATCCTCAGTAGCGCGGCGATACCACGCGTGCGAGGAGCCACAGTGGTTGAGCGTGAGATCACCCAGGACGCGCATGTTCCAAGCATGTGCCTGCTTTGCTAGAGCGGCGAGACCTGCTTCGCCCCCGAGAAGCGGATCGATCTCGTCGAACGACTCGGCGTCGTATCGGTGCGCGCTCCGCGCTGTGAACACCGGGGTCAGATAGACCACGTTGGCGCCGAGTTGCGCCACGTGATCGAGATGCTCGGCTGCGCCGTACAAGTCGCCGCCGAACACCTCGCTACTCCAATCCGGACCCTGCGGCAGCGTGCCCCACTCGCGTCGTTTCGCCCACGTAGGCGTCGGAAGACCGAGATTGGTCGTCGCAAACCGGTCAGGAAATATCTGATACACCACCGATCTCGTCGGCCAGGCTGGGTACTCGATGTCGCAGCGCGCCACGAAATCGTCGGCATCCGGGGTGTCGTGCTTGTGCAGTCCTGTTGCATTCAGCCACTGGGTCGAGCCCGACACGGTGGCCAAGACGAATCGGTACGACACCACAGGGTTGACGAGCGGTATCTCACCGGCCCACCACGTCGATGTTGAGTTGCCCGGTGGACGTACGGATGCCAAGTCACCATGTTCACGCACGAGCACGGTGTAGCCCTGCTCACCGTCGTGGGTATAGCGCGCTGCAACGTGCACGAATCCCGAGGCATTCGGTACTTGCACCCGCACTCGCGCTCTACCACCGACGCGCCAGTCAAGCCGCTTGACGTACCACGCCGAGCCATCGTGATGAGGTGTTTCGACGAAGCTCATCCTTTGACCGAGCCTTGCGTGAGACCGGAGATGATGTACTTCTGCACGAAGATGAAGCCGATGATTGCCGGAATCTGCGCAATGAGCACGCCGGCTGCGAACGATCCCCAGTTCTCCTCGAAATTCGTGCCGATGTAGCTCTGCAAACCGAGTGGAAGGGTGAAATTTTCGACGGTCTCCAGTAGCACGCTCGCCGTGATGAATTCGTTCAGGGTGCCCACGAAAGCGAACATTCCGACCACCGACAGCACCGGTACCGCGAGCGGAAGTATCACTCCCCAAAAAATCTGGGCCGGAGTCGCACCGTCCACTCGCGCCGACTCGTCGAGCTCGGTTGGGATCGAATCGAAGAACCCCTTCATCAGCCAGAGGTTCACGCTCATCGCACCAGAGAGGTAAACGAGCAGGAGGGCGGTCAATTTGTTGAGTCCGAGTGCTGGTACGACCTCACCGGTGCGCAGCACAATGAGGTAGATCGCTACGAGATTGAGCAATCCGGGGAACATCTGGATGAGCAGCAGGAACAACATGCCCATTCGACGACCACGGAAGCGGAATCGACTGAATGCGTAGGCCGAGAGTGCACCGATGAACACCGTGAAGAACGCGTTGAGGACTGCAATAATCACCGATGCGCGGAACCACCGTACGAAGAAGACTTCCGCGCCACCTTCTTTCTGTATGAAGAGGCCTTTGAAATTCTCAAGTGTGAAAGAACGCGGAAGCAAGCTTGTGCCCGAGAGTGTCTGGTCGGCGTTGAACGCAGCCGTGATCACGTAGAGCGGTGGAAAAACGGCCACTGCAACGGCGATGCAAAGAATGGCGTGACGCCACCAGTTGTCCCCGCGCCGACGAGTCGGATCGCTCATGACGTTTGTCCTGTGCTACTCACTTCATGTTCTCCAACGCTTTGGATCGCAGGAAGCCGCTCGCTGACATTGCCGCGACGATGAAGAAGATATAGATCGAGATCGCGCTTGCAAGGCCGTAGTCCTGGCCTTTGCCGGCTTCGAACGCGAGTTTGTAGGTGTAAGAGATGAGAATGTCGGTCGCGCCAGCGACTGACTGGTCGTCGCTGCTCGGGCCGCCACCGGTAAGCAGGAACACGTTGTTGAAGTTGTTGAAGTTGTAAGCGAACGAAGCAATGAGTAGCGGTGTCACGACGACGAGCAGGAGCGGCAACGTCACCTTGCGGAATACCTGCCAGCGACCTGCGCCGTCGACTCGTGCGGCCTCGACGAGCTCGGTCGGGATCGCCTGCAGCGCCCCCATGCAGACGAGCAGGAAGTACGGCGTCGTCAGCCACACTGAGACGAGAATCACCGAGATCCTGGCCCACCACGGGTCGAACAGCCATGGTGCGTCAAATGGCAGCAGTTTGTTGATGAGTCCATAGTCGTCGTTCAAGAGCCCCTTGAAGACGAGCAGCGACAAGAAACCGGGCACTGCGTATGGCACGACGAGAAGTGAGCGATACATCTTCTTCAAGCGGAACTTCGGCTTGTCCAGCAACTTGGCGAGGAAGAGGCCGATTGCAAACGAGATGAGCACCGTTGATGCAGCAAAGGCAATCGTCCATACGAATGCACGCAGGAATGGCGCTCGCACTAGCGGGTTCGTGATCACCGCCGTGAAGTTCTCGAATCCGACGTATTCGCGCCAACCGACGACGAGTTCTTCGCCTTCCGGGCTGACGAACGAACCGCGTCCGTTGTCGGCATATTCGACGCCGGTATCTGCTGCAATCATCACATCGCGCGCCGCGTCGTACGCGAGTCCTGGCTCGGACTCGTAGGCACCAGAGATGCCCTCGGTCTTGATGACTCCGCCACCTTCCATCGGGATCTCGAAAGCTGCGAGTTCCGCATCGGCGCCGAAGAGGTCGTCCCCCACTAGCGCTTCGAGACCAGCGGGGGGCACGAGATCCCCGAATTCATCGACAGCGACGGTGGATGGGTCGATCTCTTCCAGCCCGCTCGCGCGCCCGAGATACGTCTGTCCTGTCGCGTCGTCGACCAACACCAGCACGAGAGCACCCGACTCATCACGGGCCGGAGTCATGAGGAAGAATCTCTCCCCCTGCACCACGTTCTGCTCGATATTCGTGGTGATTGCTTCGGCCTTCGTCAGTACGTGACCGGTGGAGTACTTCTGGAACGCCGTATTGATCGTGAAGAAGATCGGAATGATCAGGTACGCGACCAGCAAGACGCTGCCTGGCAGGATGAACTTGGCTGGGAGAAGTTTGTTCGGCCGCAGGTAGACGAAATCAAAAATCGCCAAGACGGCGAGCGTGCCCAACGCCCAGACGACACGATCCTGCGTGAAGAGCACGATGATTGCCCAACCCACCATTGCGTTGAGCAAACTGAGCAAGACGATCTTCACGATCAAGCCGCCGACGCCCGAAAAAAGTGAGATCAACCACGCCAGCCACGAGGGTCTGTACCGCAAAGCAGACTTCTCGTTGTGCTGCGTGGCGGGAGAGGTCATATCAAACGGTCACTACTCTCGCACAACGCAAACGGGGCGGGAGCCGTAGTGGCCCCCGCCCCGCTCGATGCGAGTGATGAAACTCGTCAGCCGATCTTGGCCTTGATGTTCTTGCCTGCGGTGCGGAACGCGGTCTTGGCCGGCGTGGCATCTGCACCCTTGAACACGTTGGTCCATGCCGTGCCGAGATCGCCCCAGACGGAGCTCATCTCGGGGATGTTCGGCATCGGCACGCCGCCCTTACCTGCAGCAGCGAACTGCTTCAGCAGAACGTCGTCGATCTTTGCGGCGGCGTCAGTGTTCGCTGGCGCACGGCCGTTCTCCGAAGACAACTGGGTCTGTGCACCCTCCGACAGCATGTAGCTGCCGACGAGGTCACGAGCCTGGCTCTCCACGCCGTGGCTCTTGGCGAACTTGGTCACCATGAAGCCTTGGACGCCGAGGAACGGCACCGAGTCACACTTGTTCTTCGGCATCTGAACGATCTTCACTTTCAGACCGCTCTTGTCGATCGTGTCCTTTTCCCACGGTCCGGTCACCCAGAAGGCTGCCTTGCCTGCAAGGAACGCGTTCTTCGCGATGCCGTAGTCCACCTTCGAGGAGAGAAGACCCGACTTGTTCCACGAGTCCACGGCATCGGCGTTGGCGAGCAACTTCGCGTTGCCTACACCGACGTCAGCCGGGTTCAGGTTGCCTTTGGCATCCTTACCGAACACGTAGCCGCAGAGGCCCGAGAACAGCGGATAGTTGTGGTACGCGTCGCCACCAGGAATGACCAGGCCGAAATTGCCCGATGCCTTCTTCTGGAATGCGAGAGCCTGCGAGACCATGTCGTCGAACGAAGATGGCACTGTTGCCACTTTGGTGTTGACGACAAGGCCGACGTTCTCGAGTGCAACGGGTGCGCCGTAGAGAACTTTGTTGCCCTTTGCGTTGGCGTAGGAGAACGCGTCAAGCGCGTACGACGGAATCTTGGCCGACGACGACTTTGACACGGTCAACGGAATGACCGAGCCGTTTGCTGCGAGCTCGCCCACCCAGTCGTGCGCGCCGACGATCACGTCCGGTGCGGTCGCGAGGTCGACGGTCTTCAAATCGTCACGAATCTTGCCGAAGTCCTTCTGGACGACGGTGACGGTGACGCCGTTCTTCTTGCCCCACGCGCCTGCCACTTTTTCGACGCTCGCCTTGCGGTCAGCGTCAGCCCAGATACGCAGCGAAGCCGCGGCACCCGAGGTGGTGGGCAACGAGAGAGCAGCGAACGCAGCCACGGTCAGACCCGCGACGAGCTTTGCTACTTGCTTCTTCATTGGTTGTTTTCCCCTTTGTGAACCGAGGAATTCGGCTCAGTCAGCGACGCAGGCTAGCCCGACGCGACTGCTGCGGTGAGACGGAGTTGACAAAAATCGAACCTCTTGTTACCTCAGACACTGCTGGCTGGTCACTTCAGACACTGCTGAGGTAATCGCCCGGTCAATTACTCGACCAGCAGTCAGGCGTACTAGTCAGGTGCGGGGGTGGTGACAGGCGACGAATTGCCCAGGTGCGACTTCTCGCAACTGTGGCTCCTCGGCGGCGCACTTCTCCGAGGCCGCCGGGCAACGCGTGCGGAAGCGGCAACCAGACGGAGGCGCGACGGGAGACGGGGGCTCCCCCTGCAATGGCACCGTGGTGCGTTTGCGAGTCGGATCGGGGATCGGCACCGAGTTGATGAGCGCGCTCGTGTAGTGGTGGGCGGGCTTGGTGTAAATCTTGTCGGGCTCGCCTACCTCGCAGATCTTGCCGAGGTACATCACCATGATGCGGTTGCTGACGGCCTTGACGACCGCCAAGTCATGGCTGATGAAGATCATCGTCAGGCCGTAGCGGTCCTTCATGTCTTGCAGCAAATTGAGGATCTGCGCTTGAATGCTCACGTCGAGTGCGCTGACTGGTTCGTCGCAGATCAGCATGCGCGGCTCGAGCGCCAGACTGCGAGCGATGCTGATGCGCTGGCATTGGCCGCCGGAGAACTCGTACGATCGCCGGTCGAGCACGAGTTCGGGGTCAAGTCCGACGTTGTTCAGCAGTTCGCGAACTTTTGCTGCCCGCTCCTCGTCGTTGCCGCGACCCCAGATCCACAATGGTTCTTCGACGAGGTTGCGCACGGTCATGCGCGGGTCGAGCGAGGAGATCGGGTCTTGGAACACCATCTGCATCGCTGTTCGCGCGGACCGCAGCTGTTCCTTCGGCAACTTCGACAAGTTCGTGCCCTCGAAGATCACGTCTCCCGAGTTTGGCGGCGGCAACTGCAACACGGCTTTGCCGAGCGTGGTCTTACCGCAACCTGACTCGCCCACTACCGCCAGCGTCTCGCCCCTGCAAACGTCGAAGCTGATCTTCGACACTGCGTTCACGACTCGTCCACCGCCCACTCTGAACTCGACTACGAGGTCGCGAACATCGAGCACCACCTCATCGTTGTTGCGCAGGTGCGCCGTGCCCGAGCCAGCCACTATTGCTTCCTCGCGATCGTGTGTCCGAGCGGATACCAGCAGCGATAGAGATGCCCGTTGCCCGCGTCGACAAGCGGAGGATGGTCGTCGTGGCACTTCTGTTGGGCGTACGTGCAACGCGTGACGAAACCGCAGCCCTTCGGTCGGTCAACCGGGTTTGGCAGACGACCTTCGATCACCTTCAAGCGGGCACCGCTCTTCATCTCGATGTTCGGAATCGAATCGAGCAATGCCTGCGTGTACGGCATTTTCATGTTTGCAAACAACTCGGAGGTCGGCGCCTGCTCGACCACTTCGCCTGCGTACATCACGGCGACGTAGTCAGTGTGGTTCGCCACCACTCCGAGGTCATGGGTAATGAGCACCATCGACATCTTCAAATCGCGGCGCAGGTCGGAGAGCAATTGGAGAATCTGTGCCTGCACCGTCACGTCGAGCGCAGTGGTCGGTTCGTCGGCGAAGAGCAACTTTGGGTTGCACGAGATGGCGATGGCGATCATCACGCGCTGCCGCATACCACCCGAGAGTTGATAAGGGAACTTCTTCAGCATCGCCGCCGGGTCGGGAATGCGCACGAAAGAAAGCAGCTCGACGCTGCGCGCAGTCGCCGCCTTCTTGTCCATGCCGAGCCGCACTCGGAGGCTCTCTGAAATTTGCGTGCCGATGCGGCGCACCGGGTTGAGGGCGGTCATCGGATCCTGGAAGATCATCGCCATGCCGGTGCCGAATTCATCACGCACTTGCTCGCGCGACATCGAGGTGAGCGCTTTGCCGTCGAATGTGACAGTGCCCGAGCGCTCAACATTCGAGCCCGAGAGCAGTCCCATCGCCGCGCGGCACATGACCGTTTTGCCGGAACCCGACTCTCCGACTACACCGACGCTCGAGCCGGCAGGAATATCGAGGCTCACGCCGCGCACTGCCTCGAGCGACCCGAAGGGTGTTCCGAACTTGACGTACAAGTCGGTGATTGACATCATCGCGGTCACAGGCGGCCCTCGCGACGATCGAGCCGGCCGCGCAAGACGTCGCCGACGTGGTTGGTGCTGATCACCGTGAATGCGAGCGCAATGATCGGGATGTAGAGCGCGTGCGGGTTGTACTCGAGGTCGTTGCGACCACGCGCGAGCATGCCGCCCCACGAGGCTCCATCCGGAATGCCGACACCGAGCAGCGAGAGCGACGCCTCCGCGATGATGACGACACCGACTGCCAAGAAACCGACGGCGATGAGCGCCGGCAGCACGTTCGGCACGATGTGCCGCTTGATGATGTCACGATCGCGCATGCCCATTGATCGGGCGGCGACGACGAACTCACGACCAGACCAAGCCAAGGTGGCTGCGCGCGCGATGCGCCCAAGAATCGGAATGATGACGACGGTCAACGAGATGATCAGCGTCACCAACCGCCGCCACGTGGGAACGGCCTCGTTGATGTCGACGTTGGTGGCGAGCACCGCCACGAGCGCTAACGCGAGCACCAAGTTGGGCACTGAAAGCACCACGTTGAACGACATGTTGACGACTGAGTCGTACTTGCCCCGGTAGTACGCCGCAGTGATACCGAGCAGAGATCCGATGGCTCCCCCGAGACCCACGGTGACGACGGCGATGAAGATCGAGAGGCGGGCTCCGTTGATGATGCCCGAGAAGATGTCGTAGCCGTTCGAGTCGACTCCGAACCAGTGACCGGCCGTGAAAGGCGGGGAGTCAATGAAGTCCCCATGGATGACTTGGTATCCGTCCACCGGCAGGAACGAACCGAATATCGCGAGGAAGACGGCGAGGCCGAGCCACCCGAATGCGAAATAGGTAGGGATCGTGTACTTGCGTTTACGCATTGCTACGACGGTCCCTCGTGCGCGGGTCGACGAAGCCAGCGACAATGTCAATGACCAGATTGAAGACGACGTAGAAGATCGCGATCAACCCAACGATCGATTGCAGTGCGATGTACTGTCGGCCGCTGATTGCCGCGAACACCTCAAAGCCGACGCCGTACGTGGCAAAAATGGTCTCGATGACGATGGCGCCGCCGATGAGGGCACCCATGTTCAATGCAGCGGACGTAAATAGAGTGACGCTCGACGGGCGAAATGCGTGCCGCCACAAGATTCGTCGGTCGGTCAAGCCCTTCGACGCCGCCATGATGATGTAGTCCTCGCGCAACGTCGCAATCATGTCGGCGCGCAAGAGACGCGTGTAGGCGGCAATGAGTCCGACGCTGAGCGACACTACGGGCATGATCATGTGCTTGAGATGTTCCCAGATACCCGCCGAGAACGGCTGGTAGTCGAGCGTCGGCAACCATTGCAGGCGCACGCCGATGACGAGTACGAGTACCAGTGCAATCGCAAAGTTCGGAATCGACGACAAGGTAAAGAGCGTGTTACTTATCACCTTGTCCGCCCGGCGGCCAACTCGATAGGCAGACCACACACCGAGTGGAATCGCTATGGCCAGCGCGAGCACTTGGGTATAAATCATGAGCAGAATTGACCGTGGCAGCGCCACCGCCAAGCGGGACGACACTTCTTCTGTGCCGCCCGAGTAGTAGATGTTCCCGAAGTCGCCCCTGACGAATTCACCCAGCCATTTCGTGTAATAGCCGATCGGTCCGCGATCGAGACCGATCTCCTTGGTCAGGAGCTCACGTTCTTCGGGTGAGCCGACAGGAAGCAGGATCTCGGCGGGAGAAACAGGAAGCAGCTGTACGAGCAATGAACAACCGAACGTGACGGCAAAGACGACGATGAGCAACTGCGAGAGTCGCCGCAACCAATACGTCCCGCGCACAAAGTCCCCCTAAGAAACTGCTATGACGCTAGGCGACGCCAACGCAAACTGCCAAAACGCAACGCGGGTGGCGAGGCTTGCGCCCCGCCACCCGCGCAGTGCGAGTGATATGAAACTCGGGTTACTTGCCCGACTTCCAGACTCCCGTGAAGTCGATACCGAAGTTGGTGATCAACTTGCGTGCTCCGCCGTTGACCAAACCGAGTTCGCCGACACCTTGAACGTTTCCGCGGTACGCGAGGGCGTACTTCTGATACGCGATGTTGGTGAGGCGTGCCTCGCTCTGGAGCAATTCCGTCGCGCGAGCGTAGACCTTCTTGCGCGCTGCGGCATTAGCCGTGGCTTTCGCCTGCCAGATCAGCTCGTCGCTGGTCGTGTCAGTGAAGGCCGAGAGGTTGAGAATGCCGTAGAGCACCCGCAGCGGCGTCGGACGCAGAACGTGCGTCTGGTTGCCACCGGAGGTGTCGCTCAGGATGAACGGGGCGATGAACGCGGTTCCGGTGCCTTCCATCAACAGCAAGGCCATGGCCTGGAACTGTTGCGGGAATGCACGCTGGATGATTTCCGCCGTGGCGAGCGGCAGGAGGTTCATCTTGATGCCGGCAGCCGTCATGTACTTCTGAATCTGCGTGACGTTGGCCAGCGACTCAGTCGAACCAGCCGTGTACGGGAACGAGAACTCGAGGTCCTTGCCCGTCTCGGCCTTGTACGCCGCAGCTGCTTCCTTCGCCTTCTTCAGGTCGTACTGGATGTAGCCCTTCTCGTTGTACATGATGTTGTTCGGGCCGACGATGCTCTTGGCTGGCGACACATAGTTGCGGTTGCGCACCTTGTTGTAGTCGACACGGTCAATGGCATACGACACGGCCAAGCGCGCGTTCTTGCTGTTGAACGGTGCAATGCGGTGGTTGAGCCAGATCGAGGGGTAGTACTCCTCGGGTGACTCGATCACCGTCACAGACTTATTGCTCTTCAGGTCACGAATCTGCTTCACTTCGCCGGCGCTGGTGAACATCGCGATGTCGAGCGACTTGCTCTTCAGGCCGCTGACGCGGCTGGCAGTTTCGACCAGGAAGGTGAACGTGATGCCGTCGAGGTACGGCAAGCGGGTGCCGTTCTTGTCCTCGCGCCAGTAGTTCTCGTTCTTGGCGACGACGAGCTCGTTCAACTTGGTGGAGACCAACTTGAACGGTCCGGTGCCGATCGGCGTGGTGGAGCACTTGGCACCACCGAGGATCTGGCTCGGAGCACGCACGAAGAAGCGACCCGACGCGTAGAGCGTCTCAAGGAAGTCGACCTGCGGGCGGTACAAGTTGACCTGCACCGTATTGGTCGCCACCTTGATGACGTCGACGATGTTTGCGGTGAAGCCGCCGGCGGTGCCGGGGCTCGGCGCGCGACCGAGCAGCGTCAAAACGCCGCGCAGTGCCTGAAGGTTAGTGACGAGTGCGTCACCGTTGACCGGAGTGCCGTCATGGAACTGCACACCGTCACGGACGGTGAGCTTCCACTGTTTGAAGTCGGCGCTGTTCTCTACCGACGACAGCACGTACGGAACGATCTTGCCGTCAGCACGCTGTTCGACCCATGTCTCATAAATGGTGCGACCAGCCATGAGCGCCGAGTTGGCCAGGTTGTCGGCCATGCAATAGCCCGGGAACGAGTCGAAGATGCCGACTTGTAGGGTTCCACCCACCTTCGGCTTCTCCGCGGCGTTCGTCGGCGCCACCTGACTCAGCGACGCGACAAGCGCAATCGCCATCACGGCAGCCACCTTGCGGCGGCCACCTCGGAATAGTTGCTTCATTTCTTGTTCCCCCCTCGAGGTTGATGAGTTGTGAATAACTCGTAGGTCACGGTATCGCCCGTTGCGGCCAGGTGTCAATTGTCTCACCCGACCCGCCAAATCACGCCGAGCGACCGAAGACCGGCCTCGTGCGGCGTGAGCAGCCACCACCCCACCTATCCCAGCGAGATGCTGGCCCGTTTGCCCATCAAACCTCCGCTCACAAGACACCACCAGGCGATGTTTCGTGCGCCGGCGCACGAAGGAGAGTTCCGGCTCAGGCAGTCAGCCCAGCGCGGCTTTGACCAAGGCGGCGATGAGTGATCCATCAGCGCCCGACCCCACCTTGGCTCTCACCGCCTTCACGACGTGACCCATGGCTTTTGGTCCGGTCATCCCTGCGGCGGCGGCCGCAGCTACCTCGGTGGCGATGATGGCGTTCAGTTCGCTCTCGCTCATCCGCGCAGGTAAATATTTTTCCAATATTGCGAGCTCGGCGCGTTCGTTTGCTTCAGCTTCACCGCGACCGGCGTCTTTATAAATGTCTGCGGCCTCCGACCGTTTCTTAGCTTCCGCCTGCAGTACGCCGACTACTTGGTCGTCAGTGAGCGTGACGGCTTCGTCTCCGGCGACTGCCGCGTTCTTCACCGCGGCGATGGCCATGCGCAACGTCGACTTTGCGGTCTCGTCACCGGCCTTGATCGACGCAGTGAGATCGAGCTGCAGACGTTCGAGCAAAGAGGCCATGCATCAATCGTGCCATAGCTACTCGCAACGCGCTGAGCGCGGCGCCACAAACCACGTCCGTCAGTACGCTTTTCATCGTGGCGAACGAAGCGTTCGAGCTGTTCTTTGCGCTGCTTGCACTTCTGGCTCTCGCATCAAGCGCAGCAGTGCTCATCGCTCGTTTCGGCGGCAGCTCCTCGGGCAAGCATCTCCTCACTGGTCTCGCGCCGCTCGCGCTTGCCGTGCCGGCCCTTGTCACTGCGGTCTCGATGGTCGGCAGTCTGTACTTCTCCGAGGTTGTCGGATATCGACCGTGCCTGCTCTGCTGGTATCAGCGCATCGCGATGTATTCGCTGGCGGTCGTGCTCACTTTGGCAGCGGTGCGTCGTGACAAGGCCATCGCACCGTATGCAATGACTCTCGCAGCCATCGGTGCAGCAATCTCGGCGTACCACTGGCTGCTCGAGCGGTGGCCGGCCATCGACACGGGATCATGCTCCGCAGATGCACCGTGTTCGGTCCCATACTTCGAGGTGTTCGGGTTCATCAGTTTGGCGTTCATGGCGTTCTGTGCATTCGTAACCGTTCTCGTGTTTCTCGGCGTCGTATCGCGCATGAATGCTGCGACAATGGAGACGGTCAATTCCAAGTCAGACTCTTTGAACTCTTAAGCAACAACACAAATGAGAAGCACCACCCTTCCGCTCAACGAAACACCACGACAGAACGAAACACCTCGACAAAAGGAGCAGCAATGAACAAGATCACCGCAGTCGCCATCGGAGTCGTCGCAATCTTGGCAGCGATCTTCGGAGTGGTCGCCTTTACCGCGAGCAACGACAATGATGCGAGCGTCGAAGGTGCCTCCGAGTTCCAGAATGTCGTCGTGGTCGGAGAGGCCCTTCCCGAGTACAACGACGCGGCGGTTGACCCCGCGGTCGGTAGCACCGCACCAGTGCTCGAGGGGTTCGGTTTTCTCGGCAACAAGGTGACGACGACACCCGGAACCCCGATGCTCGTCGTGTTTCTCGCTCACTGGTGCCCGCACTGCCAGGCAGAAGTGCCCGTGTTGGTGCGTTGGAGCCAGAGCGGTCTCGTGCCGGAGAACTTGGACGTGATCGCAGTCGCGACCGGCACCGACGAGACCGCGCCGAACTTCCCGCCGTCGGTGTGGCTGGCCAACGAGAAGTGGCCCGAACTGTGGCCGGTGCTCGTCGACACCAAGGATCAGGTGGCGGGCGACTCGTTCGGACTCTCGGGTTTTCCGTTCATGACGCTCATCAATGCCGACGGCAAGGTGTTGTGGCGCAACAGCGGAGAAATCTCTGCCGAGGAACTCACCGACAAGATCAACGCCGCTCTCGGCAACTAGCGCCTCGGTGTGGCGGCGACCGCCCATGTATCAAGAATAGGAATCATTCTTATTCTTGATAGGGTGCAAGTATGGCCGACCACGCGCCGCACCAGACGGGGCGAGCGCCACGGTGGACACGAAACAGTCTGCAACGACGAAAACGCCTGCGAACGACTATCGCTGTTGCGTGCCTTCTCCCTATCGGGTTCGCCTGCTCGAGCAGTGCTCGCGAAACTTCCGACACGCCTGCAGCACTGAGGACCGACTTACCGGATGTAGTGGTCACGTATTCGGTGTTGGCGGCTTTCGTCGGCGATCTCGTACGTGGTGAGGCCGATGTCTTCACGATTGTGCCCGACGGTCAAGACCCACATGGCTTTGAACCCTCCGCTAAAGATGTCGAGGCGCTGAACAATGCCGATCTTGTCGTCGCAAACGGGCTTGACCTCGAAGCGGGACTCGATGACGCACTCAGCAGGGCGGCCGAAGCGGGCACGCCGGTGTTTCGGATGTCAGACCACGTGACGGTCGCCGAACTGAGCGACGTCAGCGACCACTCAAGCCACGGGCACAGTCACTCGGGCGGTGACTCCGGACATTCAGACGAGTTGGGCAAGGACCCGCATCTGTGGCTGAGCCCGGCGACCTTGCTCGAAGCGCTCCCCGCACTGACGAATGCTGCAAGTGAAGCACTCGGTACCGATCTCTCCGCCGCGAGCGAAGCACTCGCAGCAGAGCTCCGTGAAGTGGACGCCGAGCTCACCGTCATGTTTTCAGATCTCCAAAAGTGCGAACTAGTCACTGGCCACAACGAACTTGGATACTTCGCCCGCCGCTACGGCTGCAACGTCATTGCAGCGATTCTCCCCAGTGCCTCCACTTCTGCCGACGAGAGTGCGCGCGCCGTCGAGTACGTCATCGACATCGTGGCAACGCACGGTGTTGACGTCATCTTCACTTCTCTGGGCAGCAGTCGGGCCATCGCTGCACAAGTCGCTAAGGAGACGGGTGTGCGCCTCGTCGAGATCAACACACATTTTCTCGGGGAGGCGAAGTCCTACGCGGATTTCATTCGTGCGTTGGGCACAACCATTGCGGAAGGCTTGAGATCGTGACCTCCGCTGCGTTGCTCGCACCGCTTTGGCAACCGTTTGCCGACAATCAGTTCCTGCGGCATGCTCTGCTCGCAAGCGGGCTCGTCGCCGTCATCTGTGCGGTCGCGGGCACCTACGTCGTCCTGCGCGGGCTTTCGTTCGTCGGAGATGCACTCGCCCACGGTGTGATACCTGGCATCGCGATATCGCTCTTGCTCGGAGTGCCGGGTTTCGTCGGCGCGGTGGTCGGAGCCGGGGTCATGATGTACGGCGTCACTGCGATCACGAGCCGCACCCGCTTGTCCTCGGACACGGCCGTCGGACTGCTGTTTGTCGGAATGCTCTCTCTTGGTGTCATCGTCACGTCGCGTTCGGCATCGTTCGTTGGTGATATCACGCGAATTCTCTTCGGCGAGTTACTCGGTGTGACAACAGGCGATTTGGTGTGGCAGGTTTCGGTGCTCATCGTCGTCGCCTTGATCGCCTTCGTAGGACACCGACCGTTTGTGTTGATGTCGCTCGACGACGGCCTGGCGCGAACCTCGGGTTTCTCGGTCAGGCTGTTCCACAGGCTGATGCTCGTGATGGTGGCGCTCGCCATCGTCGGGTCGTTCCAGCTCGTCGGCACGTTGTTGGTGCTCGGACTGGTGATCGCACCAGCCGCCACCGGGGCCCTGGTTGCGCGGCGAGTGGGGTCGATGATGACGGTCGCCGCATGCTGCGGACTCGTCTCGAGTTACGTGGGATTGCTCGTCAGCTACCACTTCGACGTTGCCGCTGGCGCGAGCATCGTGTTCGTTGCGGTCTACTTATTTGTCGTGGTAGCCGTCGTGACGATTCCACGACGCAAGCTCGGTCATCGCGAGATCCCCCACCAACACGAACACCGCCACTGAAATGTCGATTAAGCGTCACTCCATCGAGGCCACTGCGCTGAGCGTTGGTTACGGCGTTCACACCGTGGTGCAAGACATCGACCTGCACGTTGCACCCGGCGACTTCGTCGCACTCATCGGCACGAACGGCTCCGGCAAGTCAACGCTCCTCAAGACGCTTGCGGGAATGCTCTCGCCGATCAGCGGAAGCGTGTCAGTGCTCATGGCGCGTCCCGGTGACCTCCCGCAGCGTGTTGCGTATCTGCCGCAGCACCCGGTGTCGTCGCACACCTTGCCGCTGCGAGCACGCGACATCGTCGGGATGGGCAGATTTGCCCGCCTCGGCTTGTTCCGACGACCGTCTTTGGTCGACAACGAAATCGTCGCTCAGTCGATGCATCGCACCGGAGCCGACGAGTTCAGCAATCTGCCGTTGCGGGAGCTCTCAGGTGGTCAGCAGCAACGAACGCACCTCGCGCAGGTACTGGCTCGCGAGGCAGAGGTGCTGCTGCTCGACGAGCCAACGGCTGGGCTCGACATGGCGGGCAAAGCCGCGATAGCTGCGATCATCTCTGAAGAGCGCGCCAAAGGAACCACCGTGGTCGTCGCGACTCATGACCTCCACGAGGCCGAGACAGCAAGCTCGGTGATGTTGCTGGCGCAACGTGTCGTGGCCTATGGTCCCCCGGCAGTCGCCCTGCGCGACGACTATTTGCGTGAATGCTTCGGCTTCACCCAGCCGCACTAGCAGCGCGACTCGTGCGCGAGCAACCATTTTTTCATCGCAAGACCGAGCGCGTACCCGCCCATACCGCCGTTGCTCGCCACTACTCGGTGGCACGGCACGATGATCGGAATCGGGTTCGCACCGTTTGCGCTTCCGACGGCACGCACGGCCTTGGGTGCACGAATCGTTCTTGCCTGCGTGGCGTAGGAGATGGTTCTTCCGAACGGGATCTTGCGCATCGCAGCCCAGGCCCGCAGTTGAAACGGCGTTCCGCGTAAATCAAGCGGCACGGTGAACAACCTGCGCTTGCCCGCAAAATACTCCCGCAGTTCCCGCACTGCCCTGTCAGCGTGTCGTTGCGCTGCCGGCGAACCGCGACGCGTGCTGACCCGCGTGACGCGATCCACGGCGACGACGCCATCGTCGCTTGCAGTCACCCGCAGCACACCAAGTGCAGTACGCAATGAGCGCTGGGCGTGATCGCCGCTCATCTTGTCAGCGAGCGGACGACGTGAGTGTTGCGGCAATCACTGCGCGCACGTCGGGCAATCGCGGTTGGCCTTGACCGGTGCGGTGCAGGTGCACCGCTTCGGCGTGATACGCCTCGATGGTGGAGCGCACAGAATCCACCCCGTAGACGGTGCCGTCGATGATCGGTCCGCGAGTGCGATTGATGACTGCTTCGACGTCTGCCCCGTTGAGTGTGCGATGCCACTCGAGCGCATGAGCGAGCGAGAGTACCTCGTAACGATTGCCTTCCAGCAGTGCGTGAGTGCGCTCGTAGATCTCGCGCAGACGTTGTTCGACTCGTTCGCCGAGCACCGGAGACACCTTTGTGGCCGTGTCGTCTTCCGGGGTGTTCGAAGATCCGCGGCCGGCCCCTCCGGCCGAACCCGCGACGAGCACTTGGTGCGATGCCAAAGTCTCGCCCATGCCCCAGCGCGACTCCATGACGAGCGCCAGTCGGGTGGCGTTGTCCAAATCGCCGGTCACGCCGTTCGTGCTGTCACCGGCGAAGAACATCCGCTCACCGACGAGACTCGCAATCGAAATCTGGATGTCATTCTCGATCTCCGTCTTCCACTCGAACATTCGCTCCACTACGGGCACTCGCGAGACGAAGCCACCGACATCGCCTCGACGCTCGATGGTCGCGACGTCAATCTGGAAATCTGCCTTCAGCCGGTACGCCGCAATGGCATGGCACGCCTCGTGAACGGCGACCGCGTGACGCTCACGGTCCACATATTCAAAACCGTCGGTTACTCCATGCTCCTTGAGGCTCTTGGCGGCAACGATGTCACGCCACTCGATGACGTCTCGGCCGTCACGCAGCGCTGCCATCAAACCTTCGTTGACGATGTCTTTGATGACTGCCCCCGACGCGTAGGGGCTCGACGTTGCGAGTCGCTCGACATCTTCGCTCGTCAGCGTGTGGCGCACCTTGTCGAGATACCCACGGTATGTGCGAATTCGTCCCTCACGCGACGGGTAGCCGACTCGGAATTTGCGATCGATGCGACCGGGCCTCAGCAACGCTTCGTCGAGAGAGTCGGGCAAGTTGGTGGCCATCACATGGAGGATGCGGTACTTGGGCGGGTTCGATGGCTTCATGCCGAGCGCACGCTTGACTCGGTTGACGAAACCACGCGGCTTTTTCAAACCTTGCATCGACGCGAGAATCGCGTTCAAGGTGCCGAGGTCTCCGCCGGCAGTCGGCATCACGACGCGCTCGACTTTTGTACCGACCATCGAGTCGTAGTGGCCGAGCACCACCGACTGACTTACCGGGCTCAGGTAGGCAAGCGAATCGTGCTCATGGTGATGGCTGAACGCATGCGGCACGGAACCTGAACGAAGTCCCCCTTGACCGCCTGTCGACATCGCGCGACGGCCCAGCACGTCAGCTTCGTCAAAAAATGCGACGACTCCGCCGTAGCGAAGCGCCAATTTTCGCAACCGCCGATACAGCGATTTGACTTTCAAGATGTTCACACCGATAAACATCGCTTGGAATGCGCCGGGCTCGATCAATACGAACGGCTTGCCCGTTTCTCCGGCGAGTGCCTCGGCAATGAGCGTTTTACCCGTGCCAGGCGGACCGTAGAGAAGGATTCCGCCCGGAACGTATCCGCCTTTGGCTTCGATCAAGTCGGGGTCTTCGAGAAGGCTCAACGTTTCTTTTACGCGACTGACGACCTGGTCTTGTCCCCACACGTCATCGAACGACGTCTTGATGTCCTCTGGCATCAGCACCTCGACGCCACCCTTGGAAAGGAACCAGAAGATCGCGACGAACTGTCCGATCGCCAGCAACAGGTAGGCGACGAACTGCAGGATCGTCGGGACTGCCTGCCAGAGACGAACGAGCGCCTCCATCCAGGCGCGAATCGGCTCGGTGTCGAATGCTGCCGAGAAGAGGAATGCGCCGATCACGACGATGACGACGAAACGCATGATGCGACCGAATCGGTACTGCGTGAATGACGACAGCCGGTTCCACGGCTTCTTCACGAAGTTTTCTCCTCGCCCGACCACCGACCAATAGCCAGCAAAACGTTCGGCGGCCACGTAGTGCATCTGCCGCACGACGTCGAGCGAGACGAGCGTCAAGATCCATCCGTAGGAGTTGAAGGTGAGGCGAATCGCATCGACGAAACTGACGAGCGGGTTGTCCGCCATCTTGAGGAGTGCCAAAAGCATGAAGACGCCGAGCAAAAGGAGCGACACTTTCACTCGGTCGAACATCATCAGCGGACGACGGCAACCGGGCTTGGCCTTGCGAATTCCCCTCTTGCGACGCCGGCGCACGGCGTGCGGTGCCGCGGCGTCGTTCGGTGTGGGCCAAGCGGTCATGAGTTGAGCCGGAAATCTTTCACGATGTTGTCTATCGTCGCTCTATTTTCGTTGAAACACACGACGCTGCAACCAATGACCACGCCGTAAACCTCTCCTCTGGCGCGATCTGCGACGCTGACCTGCACCACGCGCAACGTTCCGCTCTCGGTCTGTAGGTCGTAGACGAGCTTCTCGCCTGCGAGCCGAGAAACCTTGGTGGCGGTGGGTCCCTCGCTCAGGACGGCGTAGCCCTCGCTGAGGGCCTGATCCAGCTCCGAGAAGGCGACGGTGCGGCCGAGGTAGTCGAGGTCAGTTTGTTCTTCGGTAGTGGGGAGGCGGCGAATCACGACGCCACTCACTGACGACGACGGCTCAAGCAGTGTCGCCTTGCTGCCACCCGGTGCCCAAAACCCGTGCATCGTGAACTCAGGCTGCGTCTGCACGACTTCTGTTTTGTAATCACTCGGCGCTTTCACGTACGCACCGAGATCGGCGTTACCGACGTAGGTCGAATCGATCGACACCTTGCCGCACGCTCCGAGCAACACACTGCACAGTGCCGCACTGCACCACCCCGCCGCTCGCGCCGTGACGAAGCGACGATTCATTGTTCAGACAACTCGCGGAGGCGGGGGCGGACCGAAGCGATTCTCCGCCATGTCGCTCTTGCGCAGGGCGAACACCAGGTTCACGATCGGGAACAAGATCCACCAGCCGCGGTGGTTCGTGTCGTGCATTCGTCGCACACCGACCGCAATGCTGGGCAGCAGCAGTGCCACCGAGACGAGACTGGCGATCGGGTCGCCAAAGCCGCTTGTCGCGGCCTCGACGAGCACCGTGAAGAGTAGCCACCACCAGTACTCGCTGCGGCTCGCCCGACCCTTGAAATTTGCGTAGCTGCGGAAACCTGACTTGATTGCGGCGATGAACGACATTGGCTACTCGCCTCCTGCCGGCTTCGGCTCTTTCGGCAGCCCCAGCACACGCTCGCCAACGATGTTGCGCTGAATCTGGCTCGTTCCGCCCCAGATGGTTTCCGAGCGGGAGAAGAAGAACGAAGACATCATCGGACTTGCAGGGTATCCACCTCGCCGCTTCTCGCGGAGTGCGCCGGGCCATGTTCCTGAAGCCGGACCTGTGTCGACCAGCATCGAGTGTGCGCCGTAGATGTCGAGCGCCAATTCCATCGCCCGCTGGTGCATCTCGCTCCAGAACATCTTGTTCGCAACGCCGAGGGCCACGACGCCGAAGTCTTTTTTCTGTCCGAGCGTCGCACCGAGTGAGCGCAGTCCGTTGAATCGCAGGATCTGGATCTTCGAATAAAACTGCATCAAACGCTGGCGCGTGCCGTGGTCGCAGATCCGGCCGTTCTCGACGGCAGCCGCGACCATCATGCGGTACTCCTCCTCGAACCGGCGATATCCGGTGGTAGCACTCATGCCGCGTTCGAATGCCAGCGTCGAATTGGCCACCTGCCAACCATTGTTCACTCCGCCGACCACGTTGTCTTTCGGGCATCGCGCGTCAGTAAAGAACACTTCACAGAATTCTGCGGTGCCGTCGGGTTGCGTGATGCCGCGCACCTCGACACCGGGCTGTCGCATCGGAACCAACAAGTACGAGATGCCCTTGTGCTTCGGTGCATTCGCGTCGGTGCGCGTGAGCAAGAAGCAGTAGTCGGCGTGGTGGCCGCCGGTGGTCCACACCTTCTGGCCGTTGATGACCCATTCATCGCCGTCGAGTACGGCGCTCGTCTTCAAACTGGCGAGGTCGCTACCGCTGTTCGGTTCGCTGAAGCCCTGGCACCAGCGCATCTTGCCCGAGAGGATTTGCGGCAAGAACTCCTTCTTTTGTTCTTCCGTGCCCCACTGCAACAACGTCGGCCCGACGAGCGTGTCACCGAAAAAGTCGGCGCGCATTGGTGCGCGAGCCCGCGCGAATTCCTCGTTCAGCACCACACCCTCGAGCGTCGATAATCCCTTACCGCCATACTCTTTCGGCCACGTGGCACAGATCCACCCTCCAGCAAACAGCTTGCTCGGCCACTCTTCATTGAACTTCTTGCGCTGCTCCGCTGTCATCTCGAAACCATCGTCGAACCAGCCCTTCGGGAGATTCGTCTCGAGCCACTTGCGCACTTCCCCGCGGAACTCTTCGACTTCTGGTGGATAAGTGATGATGCTCGTCGCCATTTCTTCATTCTGTCGGACGAGCCTGCCGCCCTGCGATTCGAGCGCAGAACCTAGAGTGATTCTCGTGACGATCACCGACTTGCCGGCTGCAGGCGGTGGCAGCGGGGCATCCGGTGGCGGAACTTCAGGCGGTACAGCATCCGCCAGTTCCACCCGATGGACGGCGCAATGGAAGGAACTCTACGAAGAGGTCATCAACACTGGTTTGTGCACGGGATGTGCCGGTTGCGTGATCTCCTGCCCGCACGACGTGATTGGGTACGAACACGAAGAAGGCAAGTACAAACCGTTCCACCTCGAAGAAGAACTCGGACCCACCAACTGCGGCCACGGCGAGAAAGGCTGCACTACTTGCACGCGCGCCTGCCCTCGCTTCCGCACCTGGGAACAAGACGCCGATACGCATCTCTTTGGTCGCACACGCAAAGACGACGAGATGTACGGCCAGTATCGCCAGCTCTTGTTGGTTCGAGCCGCCGACGACGAGACGCACAAGAAGGGCCAAGACGGCGGATTCGTCGGTGCGATGCTCATCTGGCTGCTGAAGCACGACTACATCGACGCAGCCCTCACGAGTTTCGTGGAGGGCGACGGCACGAGCTGGAAGGCGAAACCTGGTCTGGCCCGAAACCGCGAAGAAGTGCTCGCCTCATCGGGAAGTCGTTATACCTATTCCGCCAATACTCTCGCGTTGCGCGACGCACTCAACGAGGGGTACCAGCGCATCGCCCTCGTCGGCATGAGTTGCCAGTCCTCGGTGCTGCCAGTGATGTGGAAACGCAAGGCTGGCAAGATCGGCAAGCCGTTTTTATTCAACATCGGTCTTCTGTGCTCGAAGACCTTCGACGATGCCATCTTCGAAGAACTCTTCCTCGCCAAATACGGCCTGCGCAAAGAAGAAATGGTGAAGATGAACATCAAGGGCGTTTTCCAGATTTGGATGCGTGATGGTTCGTACCACGAGATCGACCTGAAAGAGTGCCACAAGTGGACTCGTGAGGGATGCAAGCTGTGCCCGGATTTCGCTGCCGAGCATGCCGACATTTCGACAGGCGGAATCGGCGAAGACAACGACTGGACTCTCTGCGTGGTGCGCACAGAACTTGGAGAAGAAGTGATGAATCGAATGATCAAAGACGGCTCGGTCATCGCGCGACCAGCGGAGACTGATGAAAAAGCGATGAAACTCTTGCGACTGCTCAGCATCGTGAGCCGTCGTCGCTGGCCCGACTTCGCCGAAACCTCGGTGAAAGTCGGTGTGCCGCCGCCGAAGAAAAAAGCGGACGGCTCAGCACCCGCGGCGCACTAGCAATCGATCGGTTGCGCGCCAACCGCACCGTCAGTTTTGTGCCAACCGTACGGCGATTGCGAACACGTCATCCAGCATCTTCTCGGTGAGCCGACCGGTGAACGTGTTCTGTTGGCTCGGGTGATACGAACACACCAACTGCACCCAGTCAGACGATGCGCTACCGGACGATGCCTCACCCACGGGCACCACCAACCCGTGCGCGAATTTTGGCCGCGGCGACACCGCGAAGTGCTCGCAGGCTGCGACGTAGGCGAAGTTCCCCAGGCAGACCACGACGCGAGCCCGACGCAGCAACGACAGTTCACGAGTCAGGTACGGCTCGCATCTCTTTCGCTCGAGCGGGAGAGGCGAGTTGTCAGGGGGCGCACAGCGCACGGCCACAGTCACCCAGGCATCGCGCAACGTGAGCCCGTCATCTCGACGCTCTGAGGTCGATTGGTTTGCCAAACCTGCGCGATGCATCGCCCGGTACAACCATTCGCCGCTCTTGTCTCCGGTGAATACCCGCCCCGTTCGGTTTGCGCCGTGCGCGCCAGGTGCGAGGCCCAGCACGACGACGCGGGCGTCTGCATCACCAAAGCCTGCTATCGGCTTCCCCCAATAGGTCTCGTTGCGATATGCGGCACGCTTTTCACGAGAAACCGACTCGCGCCACCTCACCAGCCGAGGACATGCGCGGCAGCCTTCTATTTCTTTGCGCAGTCGCACGAGCGTGTCGTTTGTCGCACTTCGCCGCGAGTTCACGCTGGCAGACGCTACGAGACTCGCGGATAGGTTGAGCACACATGCCCAGACCCCCGACACTCGTCTTGCTCGTGCGACACGGTGCCACTCCGACGACAGGCAAAGTGCTACCGGGTCGCGCACGCGGCCTGCATCTCTCCGATCGCGGTCGCGAACAGGCCCAGCGCGCAGCCGACCGGATTGCCGAACTGGGCAGAGTGCACGCGGTGTATGCGTCTCCGCTTGAGCGCGCGCGAGAGACGGCGACCCCAATCGCACGAGTTGTGCGCAAATCGTTGCGCATCGAGCGTGGCTTGATCGAGTGCGACTTCGGGCAATGGACGGGTGCTTCGCTGAAGCGTCTCTACAAGAAGCCGGAGTGGACTGCCGTGCAACGAACCCCCAGCGCATTCAGGTTTCCGGGCGGCGAGAGTTTTCTTGAAATGCAGAACCGCATCGTGGATGCCGTTGACACCATCCGGCGTCGACATGCCGGTAAGACGGTCGTCTGCGTGTCTCACGCCGACCCGATCAAGGCGTACGTGGCTCACGCCGTGGGCACACCGCTTGACCTCTTCCAGCGCATCGTCATCTCCACGTGCTCGATAACCGCCGTCTTGGTCGGTGACGGCGCACCGATCGTGCT
>JBEGRF010000029.1:0-36756 GCA_041180605.1 Actinomycetota bacterium
TTGGCACCTCGATGTCGGCTCATCGCATCCTGGGGCTGAAGCAGGTCCCAAGGGTTGGGCTGTTCGCCCATTAAAGCGGTACGCGAGCTGGGTTCAGAACGTCGTGAGACAGTTCGGTCCCTATCTTCTACATCCGAAGGAATTTTGAGGAATGCTGTCTTTAGTACGAGAGGACCGAGACGGACGTAGCTCTGGTGTGCCAGTTGTACCGCCCGGTGCATGGCTGGTTAGCCACCTACGGAAGGGATAAACGCTGAAAGCATCTAAGTGTGAAACCCGTTCCAAGATAAGAATTCCCATGCGGTTAACGCAGTAAGGCCCGTGGCTAGACCACCACGTTGATAGGCCGGAAGTGGAAGTGCGGCGACGCACGTAGCTGACCGGTACTAATCGGCCGAGGGCTTGGATTGTGCTCGTGCTTACTCTGAAGTCTTCAACCGATCGTCTGATCGGTGGGACGCAAAGTTTCTGGTGGCCACAGCGTCGGGGATACACCCGTTCCCATCCCGAACACGGAAGTTAAGCTCGAACGCGCCAATGGTACTTGGGGGTAGACCCCCTGGGAGAGTAGGTTGCCGCCAGATTTCTCAAACGAGAAGCCCCCGCGAAAGCGGGGGCTTCTTGCTTTAGTAGCCCAATTCCATTGACTTTTTGAGATGTGGTGAATCGCGTGCCGTAGCGTAGAACGACCATGACACAAGATGATTCACGCGAGCGCGGTGGCAATGGTGGGGCCGGTGATCGTCGTCGAGGCGGGTCGCGTGGCGGTCGCCGAGACACTCGCGGCGGATCGTTTTCGGGCCGTTCTCGTGGGGGTACATCCGAAGATGCAAGTGCCGGCCGTGGCAGGTTCGGGAAGCGTCGTGAAGGCGATATTGATCCGCGTCCGCGGCGTGATGATGATCGTCGGCCGCGCAGGAATGATGACCCTCGTCCACGTCGTGAGGATTTTCGCGGGGACCGCCGGGAGCGTGGCCCGCGTCGTGATGATGATCGCCGCCCGCGTCGTGATGATGATCGCCGCCCGCGTCGTGACGATGACCGCCGCCCACGTCGTGAGGATTTTCGCGGGGACCGCCGGGAGCGTGGCCCGCGTCGTGATGATGATCGCCGCCCACGCAGGGACGATGATCGCCGCCCACGCAGGGACGATGATCGCCGCCCGCGTGGTGACGACAACCGCCGCCCGCGACGTTTTCGCGACGAAGATGAGACACCGAAGAATGCCGCTCAGCAACGTCGGGCGGAAGTGTTTGCCCGTAAAGGGCCACGGAAATATGGCGTAGACAAGCCATTTGCTCCTCGACAAGATCGCGAGGAGCGCGTCATAGATGATGGTTCGGTTCGGGGCCGACGCTTCGACAAGCGTGGGCGAGGAGACACACGTCGCGACCAGAGTGACGGCCGCAGTGCAAAGCGCGGCGGAAATCTCGGAGGAAGGCGCCGAGGCAGGAGCGGTGCGTTGTTCCCGACTCCGCCAGCGCTCGAAGAGCAATTGGCACGTGAAGTGAAAAGGGCGGTCGGAGACCGACGTTTCACTTATGTAAGTCAACAAGTTTCTCGCGCTCTAGTTGCGTATGACGCCGAGCGATACAAAGAGGCTTTAGATGTTCTGCGTCCGGTGCTTGAAGATCTCTGGTTGATTACCGAGGTGCGAGTATTAGCGGGCCGCCTCGAATACCGCTCCCAACATTGGAAAGCTGCGGCAGAACATCTCGAGTTCTCCCGTGGCAGCGATCGTACTGACATGACGAATATCCCCGTATTGATTGACTGTTATCGGGCTCTAAAACGCTATGAACTCGTCGACGAATTGTGGAATGAAATGAAGGAACACTCGCCACACCCGGCCGTCATGGCAGAAGGTCGAGTGTCAGCGGCGATGTCGTACGCCGATCGCGGCGATGTGCAGGCTGCAATTCGCATCATGACTCACGGTGGTGAGCCGCGCCAAGTGCAGCCACATCATCTAATGGAGTGGTACGTGCTCGGTGACCTCCACGACAGGGCGGGCGATCAAGTGACCGCGAAAAAATACTTCGTACGCGTCGCCAAACATGACGCAACATACTTCGACGTCGAGGCACGCCTGGCGAGTCTCGGCGAATAGTCACCAGTCCTGGCGGATACTGGCACGTAGCGGTGAGCGTCAAGTCGCCGTTTACGCCACATCGTGCACACAAGCCTGTAGTCGCGGTTGCGCGGCAGTCAGGAGAAGTGGGAATGGTCACGAAAACATCTCGCGTCGCCCGTGGGGGTAAGAAAGAGAGCCAGCAAGAATCCACCAACGTTGCAGTGGTGAGGGGGCGTATAGTTGCCGTGCCCACCGTTCGTGTGATCGATCGACACCAGCGAGCAACCACCTTCGACCTTGCAGCGATCGTGAATGGCAAGCGTGCGGTCGTGCCGGTCGTGGCGCTGAATATGGACCTGCCAGTCATCAAAGTCGGTGATGAGGTCACTGCTCTCGGATATGTGCGCCGTCGCTTCTTCCGTGTCGGGGCACGTACCCAAAGCGTGACGGAATTCGTGGTGGAACAGATCGTCTCGGGTATGAAACCAGCTCGTCTCGAAGCTCTCTACGCCGAACTCGCTACCCGCGCCAAGGAAACGCGTCAATCGCCGCTTGCTCGGGAAGCAAACGGCTAGCAGCGACCGCGCAAGGTTGTTAGGCGATGAGCGGCCGCAGCACGAGGCCGGTTCGCAACTTGGGTGTGAAGAATGTTGACTTCGGCGGCATGAGAAGCGTCTCGTCTGCAGTGCGGCGAATCTCCGCAATGCTGGTTGGACGTATGAATATCGCGGCCACGGCGTGACCCGTGCGCATCAGAGCTTCAACTTCCCCAAAACCATGTTGGTACGCCACTTCGTGGCTGATGCTTCGCAGGGCGTGCTCTAGTCGAAGGCTGTCGAGGTCGCGAAGACCGCTGAAGGCAGATGGTTTCGGCGTGAGCCACCAGCCGTTCATGAAGGTGTCGACGAGACAGAGTGCGCCACGCCGCGACATTTCTCCGATCACTGAAGAGTCCACGCCGTGGTCGAGAGGCAGTACGTCGAACGATGTTGCAAGCACGTCACGGAGGCGATCAAAACTGACTCCTTGGTAGAGGCGGTGGATCGCGGCGATACTCAGTTGCTCCTCGACCAGCTCGCCGACATACGTCATTGTCGTTCGGGCGGCCTCGGCGAGGGGGGAATCGCGCACCTCGTCTCGGTAAGTGCGTGCGATTGCATAGCGATGGTGTCCGTCCGCTATCAGGACCGGTGCTGATCCGACCAACGACGAGATGCTGCGCACGCGCGCGGAGTCGTCCACTCGTTCAACACGGTGGTGCACCCCGGTCGCATCGGTGAATTCGCCCATCAACTCGCCGCCTGCAACCAGCGCGTCCGAAAGTTGCTCGCGAAGCGATAGGCCCCACACCGGAGACAAATTGGTTCGCGTAGCACGAGTGAGGTCAAGACGGTCGGTCTTGGCCTTCGTCGTCGTGCGCTCATGTGGGAGTACGCCTCCAGATCCCTCGTCCATAACTTCAAGCGCTCCGATGACTCCCACTGTGCGGCGTTGGGCTCCTGACGAGTCGAGGAACTTCATTCGGTAAAGCGTGAAGGAAGGACGCTCGTCGAGCACGAGCACACCAGAAGACCGCCAAGCATCGAGAGTTCTTGCTGCACCTGCGTATGGATCATCACCGACCGGAAGGTCAACTGTGACGATGTTGTGCTCGTGGAGCGCGGCGAGGTCACTTCGATCAGAAGAGGAGAGCACGTCGTACGGTGGGGCGGTGACGGCCGCCAAGTCGTAGTTGCGCGAGTAGCGCAAGCCACGAAACGGAAAAAACGCAGGCATGCGTGTTGCGAGTGAATCGTGAGCTGCCGGCGGCACACCTCAAGGTTGGCAGATATGAAGGCAAGTAGCGTGAACAGAGGCGTGAAAACACCAATCTTGTGTGACCTCGACGGAGTGGTGTGGTTGATGCATCAGCCGATCATGGGCTCAGTTGATGCGATCGCGCGGTTGCGCAGGGCTGGTCACCGTGTGTTGTTCGTGACCAACAATTCGTTCTCGACGCTTGCCAAGCAAGAGGGCGCGCTCGCCAACATCGGGATTCAAGCCGAAGGTGATGTCTGTACTTCGGCGGGTGCCGCGGCCTTGCTCTTGTCTCCTGGGGAGCGAGTGCTCGTTGCCGGCGGGCGGGGCATCATCGAAGCAGTTGAAACCGCAGGTGCAGTTGTCGTCGCTTGCACAGACGACTCGATCAGCGACGACGAGTTTGCATCACGAACAACATCCATCGACACGGTTGTCGCCGGATATCACAACACCTTTGACTATCGAGGCTTGACCAGGGCCGTCAATCCGATATTGGCGGGAGCGAGGCTCATCGGCACCAACGACGACCCCACGTATCCGACGCCCGCAGGATTGATTCCTGGCGGTGGTTCGATCTTGGCGGCCATTGCGAAAGCCGGTGGCGTTCGACCGATCATCGCCGGAAAGCCCTATGCCCCGATGGGCCAACTCGTTCGACAACGCCTTGGTGTCGGCGATCTGAGCGATGGGTGGATGGCGGGTGATCGTGACTCTACCGACGGTGCCTTTGCCCGACTGGTTGGGGCCAAGTTCGCGCTGATGCTGTCCGGTGTGAGTGAATCCCCTGACGACCGCTCGGTGGCGCCAGACGGTGTCTTCGACAACCTTGCGGGTCTTGCCGACTTCGTGCTCGGCGCCTGAAGCGTGTCGCACCCGACTCGGATAGACAAGGCGCTCGTCGCGAGAGGGATGGCGCGCAGCGAAGGTGAAGCGGCAGAACTCATCGCCGACGACCGCGTCACGGTGAACGGCGCACCTGCCCTCAACGTCGCGCGTCAAGTGTCGGATCGCGATCAGCTTGCGGTGCTTACGGTGGATCGTTTCGTGAGCCGAGGTGGGCTGAAACTCGAATCCGCCTTGGAGCACTTCGAGAAGAGCGGAGGTCCCATGTCAATTCGCGGAGCCCGAGTGCTCGACGCCGGAGCATCGACGGGAGGCTTCGTGGACTGCCTCTTGCAAAGAGGAGCGTCAACCGTGGTGGCTTGCGACGTCGGTCGCGGGCTGTTGCACCCAAAGATTGCCGCTGATCCGCGAGTGGAGGTGCGCGACGGAGTGAATGCGCGAGACATCGGTGAGATGTCGCTCGCCGGAACACTCGCCGGACCTTTCGATGTCATCGTGGCAGATCTCTCGTTCATCTCGCTGCGAGCGGTCATGAAGAGCTTGGTCACCGCCTGCCGGCAGGGTGGTGAACTGCTTCTTTTGGTAAAGCCGCAATTCGAAGCTTCGAAGTCGGAGACCGACAAGGGTGGGGGAGTCATCAGCGACCGAGCGATTCGCGAGCGTTGTATAAGGGAAGTCGCTACATCGATGGAGCAACACGGCGCGCGCGTGAGCGGCGAAGTCGAGTGCGAGGTGGCAGGCCCTGCTGGCAATCGCGAGCACTGGCTGCGAGCCGTCAAGGTGTGACGACCTCAATAGCCTGAACGACATGGCAAACGTGATGGTGGTCGCGCACCACACCCGTAACGAGGTGGCGCCATTGCTTGCGCAGCTGCGCGCCACGCTCTCTCGTGGCGGCCATCATCTGTGGATGAGCCGACCCGACGCCGAAGCGCACAAACTCGCTGATGTGGCGAGCGATCGCGACGCCTCAGATGCGGATCTCGTCGTAGTGCTCGGAGGCGACGGCACCGTGCTGCGTGCCGTCAGCATGCTGAACGGGGCTCCTGTGCCGATTCTGGGCGTCAACGTAGGTTTGCTGGGATATCTCACCGAGGTCGGCATCGACCAAGCGACTGCAGCCGTCGACACCGCACTGGCAGGTAAGCCTGGCCGTGATTTCATCATCGACGAGCGGATGCTCCTCTCGGTGACCGTCGCCGGAAAAGCGCAGCCAAAAACCTCTTGGCGTGCACTCAATGAAGCAGTGCTCGAAAAACAGCAATCTGGCCACACCGTGTGGATTGACGTCTCCGTCAACCACGAGTTGTTCGAGCGTTACTCGGCCGACGGTGTCATTGTTGCCACCCCCACGGGGTCGACGGCGTACTCAATGTCGGCACGCGGTCCGGTTGTGTCGCCACGTCATCGGGCGCTCATCGTGACTCCAGTGTCACCGCATATGAATTTCGACCGTTCGCTCGTACTCGGTCCAGACGAGCACCTGCAAATGGTGGTTGCTGGAACACGCCCAGTGGACTTGGCGATCGATGGGCGACGGGTTGCGAGCCTCGCTGAGCACGACACCGTGACATTTGCGCCAGACACGTGCACGGCGCACTTCGTTCGGTTCGCTCCGCCGAAGTTCCACCAGATTCTGCGCTCTAAATTCGGCCTCACGGAGTAGTCGATTCGAGTGACGACACTCGACCCCGCCCGCGTGATAGGGAAATAGTCGTGCTGGTCGAGCTTCGCATCGAGAATCTTGGTGTCATCGAAGAAGCAAGCGTTCTATTCGGCGAGGGCTTGACGGTGCTCACTGGCGAGACGGGTGCCGGCAAGACGATGATCGTCGAGGCGATCAATTTGCTCGTTGGCCAACGTGCGGATCCTTCTATGGTTCGGCCCGGCGCAGACGAGTTGCGAGTCGAAGGAAGATTCATCGACGTCGACGGCGTGGAGCGTTTGCTCTGTCGTGTCGTGCCGCGTGATGGGCGGTCGAGGGCTTATGTCGACGGTCGGCTTGCTACGGTCAGCAATCTCGCCGAGTTCGGTGCGGCTCTCGTCGACCTGCACGGTCAACACGAGCACCAGAGTCTGCTCGGAGCTACGGCCCAACGGGCGGCCCTCGATATTTTCGGGTCGGTCGATCTTGCACCACTGCGTACGGCGCGGGCAACGCTCACCGAAATCGACGCAGCCCTCGCCACGATGGGTGGCGATGAGCGAGCCCGCGCGCGAGAGATCGATCTCCTCCGTTTCCAGGTCGAAGAGATCACGCGGGCTGGCCTCGTCGACCCCGACGAAGATGCTCAGTTGGAACGGCAAATTGACCTGCTGCAAGATGCAGCGACGCACCGAGAGTCTCTCGCTCTGGCAATCGGAGCACTCACCGATGACGAGGGTGCGATTGACAGGCTCGCTGCGGCGGCAGCCGGCCTCGGTCGCGGTGACGCGATGCGCCAACACGTCGAGCGAATCCGTGAGCTGCAATCCCTCGTCGGTGACGCGGCAGACGACATGCGACGAGTGCTGGATTCGGTCGAGGAGGACCCCACGCGCCTCGCGTCGCTCGTCGAGCGACGACAGACGCTCTTTGACCTGCGTCGCAAGTACGGCGAGTCGATCACATCAGTCATCGCGTACGGCAATCAGACCTCACAGCGTCTACGAGAACTTGAGTCGTGGGAAGAACGGGCTGCCGACCTAGATAGGCGCCGTAACGACGCGATTATTTCTGTGGCGACGCAGGCGGGCATAGTTCGAAGAGTTCGGGAACTCGCCGCTCCAAAGCTCGCGAAAGCGGTCGAGAAACACCTCGCCAACTTGGCGCTTGGCGGTGCACGAGTGAGGGTTATGGTCGGGGAAGACCGTGAGGCCGATCTGGCTGGCGACGAGGTGACGTTCTTGCTTGCAGCTAACCCCGGCAGCGAACCCGCACCACTTGCCAAAGTTGCATCTGGCGGTGAATTGGCGAGGACGATGTTGGCGCTGCGTCTCGTGCTGACGCAGGCACCGGGCACTCTCGTGTTCGATGAAGTGGACGCCGGAATCGGCGGAGACGCTGCGGTTTCAGTCGCCGATGCATTGGCCGAGCTCGGCGAACGCCATCAGGTGCTCGTCGTAACACACCTCCCGCAAGTGGCAGCGAGGGCGAGTCGCCAAGTCATCGTCGAGAAGCAAGTGCGCAAGGGCATTACCTACGCGACCGCACGCACATTGCGCGAAGAAGAGCGAGCCGACGAGATCGCCCGGATGTTGTCAGGAAGCATGGCGGTCGAATCCGCCGTGGAACATGCGAGGAACATGCTGAAAGTCCGCGGAAAGTCACGCTCATCACGCTGATGAAGGTAGACTGACCTCCCGTCAAGGATGAAACTGACGGACACCCGTCAGGTGAGAACGACGGGAGACGCCAGGTGCCGAAGCATGTGTTCGTTACCGGAGGCGTGGCGAGCGCACTCGGCAAGGGACTGACTGCATCCTCTCTCGGGCGACTGCTCAAAATGCGCGGACTGCGCGTGACGATGCAGAAACTCGATCCATACATCAACGTCGATCCCGGCACGATGAATCCTTTCGAGCACGGAGAAGTGTTCGTTACCGACGATGGCGGTGAAACCGACCTCGATCTTGGCCATTATGAACGGTTCATCGACGAGAACCTGAGTCGAGCGTCCAACGCCACGACCGGTTCGATCTATCAGGCAGTGCTGGCCGCCGAAAGGCGCGGGGATTACCTCGGCCGCACCGTACAAGTAATCCCGCATGTCACCGACGAAATCAAGCGACGAATCCAACGCATCACCACAGAAGACGTGGACGTCGTGATCACCGAAGTGGGCGGCACCGTCGGTGACATCGAGATCCTGCCGTTCCTTGAATCAATCCGGCAGTGGCGAAACGAGGTGGGTCGAGACAACGTCTGCTATGTGCACGTCACCCTGGTGCCCTTCATCGGGCCGAGCGGCGAACAGAAGACGAAGCCAACTCAGCACAGTGTGACGGAGTTGCGAAGTCGCGGCATCCAGCCAGACGTCATCGTTTGCCGAAGCGAACAAGCTTTGTCCGACGGGTTGAAGCGCAAGATCTCCGGTCAGTGCGACGTGCCAGTGCGCAATGTGATCAACGCTGCCGATGTCGGCAATATTTACGAGCTCCCGCTTATCCTGCACGATGAAGGCCTCGATACCGTCGTGTGCGAGACGCTGAGAATCGAACGCGACATCGATTTGGCACCGTGGCAAACTCTCGTTGCGCGCATCGAAGCAGCGACCAAGCCCGTGCGTATCGGTTTAATCGGCAAGTACGTCGACTTGCACGACGCCTACCTCTCAGTTGCTGAATCGCTACGACACGCTGGTTTCCACCATGGTGCGAAAGTGGAGATCGTCTGGATCCAGGCCGAGGAAGTTGAAGGCCTTCTGGCAGACGACCGGATGACCACCCTGGATGGCATCGTCATCCCGGGCGGTTTTGGTCCCCGCGGGATTGAAGGCAAAATTCGCGCGGCGGAGTACGCGCGCGAACACAAGGTGCCTTGTCTCGGGTTGTGTCTCGGCATGCAAGTGATGACCGTTGAATTCGCCCGTCACGTGCTATCGCTCAGCGACGCAAACTCGACCGAGTTCAACCCAGCGACGCCACACCCGGTAATCGACTTGATGCACGATCAGCGAGAAGTAACCGACAAGGGCGGCACGATGCGCCTCGGCGCGTATTACGCCGTTTTGCAACCCGGTACGAAAGTCTCCAAGGCCTACGGTGAGCCTGTGGTGAGCGAGCGGCATCGCCACCGCTACGAATTCAATTCGGCGTACCGCGCCCGTTTCGAGGAGGCAGGTTTCATTTGCAGCGGTACTTCTCCCGACAAACGTCTCGTCGAGTTCATCGAGTTGCAGGACCACCCCTTCTGGGTGGGCACGCAAGCGCACCCAGAATTCAAGAGTCGACCGGACCGGCCGCATCCACTATTCCGCGAACTGATCGGAGCGGCGCTCGCCAATCGTGCGCACCGGGAGGCATCGGGCGAGCGAGCATCAGGCTCTGGCGTGGGTCAGGCGCGTTAGCGCGCCGCCAGATGATCAGTCGTTCAGCCGACGCAGTGGATGGTTTCCGTTCGTCTCCTCTTCGGACAGTGCACGAGTGGGCGGCATGGTCGCTTGTTCGTGGCGATTTCACTGACCCAGATGGCGAGCGTTTCACCCGCACCTTCGTGCAATCGCCCGGCGCGGTTGGGATAGTCGCACTTCAAGAGGGTGCTCAACGACGCGTCGTTCTGGTGCGACAGTATCGGCCGACATTGCATCAAAAGACGCTGGAAATTCCGGCCGGAATGCGTGATCAGGCAGGCGAAAATCCACTCGTCACCGCCAAACGAGAGTTGCGCGAAGAGGTCGGCCTGGAAGCCGGGGAGTGGGTGCGCCTGGGTATGCAGATATCCGCTGTCGGCATCACGGACTCCACCGTTGAGCTCTACTTGGCTCGCAAACTGAGAGAAGTTCCGCACGACCGTCATGGGCCAGAAGAACGCCACATGACAGTCGAAGAGATCCCGTTCCAGGAGTCGATTGAGATGGTCCTCGACGGACGAATTCAAGACGCCAAGACGGTGACGGGTCTGCTCTTGACGGAGCGACTGTTGCGACAGGACTGAACCGCGTGTCGTTGGAGCCAGCTGAACGATTTCTGGCATGGCTGCAAATCGAACAGGGTCGTGCGACCAAGACGATCGAGGCGTATCGCCGCGACTTGCAACATTACGAAGAGTGGCTGAAGTCCAGAAAACGAAATTCGATGAATGCCACGAGCTCTGACGTCGAGGCGTTTGTCGCACACTTGCGAAAGCAAGGCAAAGCCGCACGGTCTGTGGCGCGGCAATTCGCAGCCATCAGGATGCTACACAAGTATTTGGCAATTGAGGGCGACCGACCTGATGATCCCGCCACATTGGTGGACGGGGTGAAGGTGCCGAGCGGATTGCCTAAACCGCTTCGCGAGGATGAAGTAGAGCGGCTTATCGCGTCCATAACGGGAGACGATTCGTTCGCGCGAAGAGATCGGGCCCTGGTCGAGTTTCTGTACGCGACAGGCGCACGCATCTCCGAAGCTTGTGGACTGTCGATGGCGGACTTAGACATGGAGGATTCGCTCGTGCGACTGTTTGGTAAGGGCAGCAAAGAGCGAATCGTGCCGTTCGGTCGCAGTGCGCACAGAGCGCTATCGGACTGGCTGGAGGAAGGCGGTCGCAGCATGCTGGTGCCAAAGCGATGGAAATCCCGTGATTACGCAGACGCAGTATTTCTCGGCGTGCGCGGCACGAGGCTCACCCGTCAAGCGGCATTCGGAATCGTGCGGAAGTACGCCGGGCTCGCCGGAATCAAAGACCATGTGTCGCCCCATACCTTGCGCCACTCGTGCGCAACGCACATGCTTGTGCACGGCGCAGACCTGCGAATCGTGCAGGAACTTCTCGGGCATGCCTCGGTGAGCACCACACAGGTGTACACGAAAGTCGATGACGACTTGCTCGTCAGTGTGTACCGTGAATCGCATCCACGCGCCGTTCGCAAATAGTGACGTAAGTGAGGTGAGCAATTGACCACCTTCTTCCACCTCGTCAAGCGCTTCGTCGGCTCCGTCACCTCTGCGCCGCTCTCGGTTAGCGAACGTGCCGAAATCGCAGCGGTACTGATGCCGGCCGAAAACAAACTCTTTGGGAAGCTCTCGATCCAAGACCAGCGTCACGCCGTGCAGGTGCTTCGACGTTTTGATTTCATCGTCTCCGCCGCCCCAATTGCGGCCCGACGTGCTGCCGTGCTACATGACATCGGGAAGATCGATTCAGGATTGGGTACGGTGATGCGCGTAATAGCGTCCATCATCGGGCCTCGGACCGAGCTGTTTCGCCGCTACCACGAACACGAGCGAATCGGCATCGAAATGCTCTCAACCGCTGGAAGCGACCCGTTGACGGTGAAGCTGCTTCGCGGTGAAGGTGATGCGAGGCTCGTCACTGCATTGCGTGAAGCTGATGCGATCTGACGTGAAATAACGCCGTTTGACGTGGCCTAGCGTCTTTTGGCGACGCCAGTCAGCGAGGAAGCATGCCGATGGCGGCCTGCGCACGCGCGAGCGTGGCGGCAGCGACCTGTTCGGCGCGCTCGTCTCCGCGTCGAATGAGACGTGCGAGTTCGCCGCGATCGTTCATCAGTTGGTGGTACTGCTCACGAATCGGCGCAAGCATGGCTGCTACCGCCGCACCGGTGTCGGCCTTGAGCGGGCCGTATTGCGAATACATCTTTGCCACCGCCTCTGGAGTGGTGCCTGACGCAGTGGCGAGAATCTCGAGGAGGTTGGCGACACCAGGTTTACGGGCCCGGTCGTACATGACCTCGCTTTCGCTGTCGGTAACCGCGCGCTTGAACTTTCGCTCAATGGTCCCCGGGTCGTCGAGCAAGTACACGATGCCAGCGTCTCCACTCGATGATTTCGACATCTTGGCTTCGGGATTCTGCAGATCCATCACTCGTGCACCGGCCTTAGGTGTGACTGCCTTCGGAAGCACGAATGTCTCACCGAAACGATGATTGAAGCGGATGGCAATGTCACGGGTGATCTCGATATGTTGCCGCTGGTCGTCACCGACTGGTACTTCATTGGCGTCGTAGAGAAGGATGTCGGCCGCCTGCAACGCAGGGTAGGTAAAAAGTCCGGCGGAGACGAAGTCGGCTTCACGCTTTGCCGCTTTGTCTTTGAATTGAGTCATGCGGCTGAGCTCGCCGTAGGACACCGTACATTCCATGATCCACGCAAGCTGTGAGTGCTGTGGGAGATGACTTTGCACGAATACCGTCGCAACCTCCGGATTGAGACCGACAGCAAAGAGCATTGCGGCAAGCGACAACGTCTGGTCACCGAGCACACCCGGCGTCTCAGTGACAGTCAAGGCGTGAAGGTCAACGATGCCGTGAAAGACGTCATTCTCGTGTTGCCCTGACACCCAGTTACGCAACGCGCCGAGGTAGTTGCCGAGATGGACATCACCCGTCGGTTGAATGCACGACAGAACACGAGCCACAATCCCAAGTTACTCGCGAATGCAGGGGTATTCTCGTACAAATGGCGTACGCAGTGTCGACCCCCGTGTTTGAGGGTCCGTTCGATCTGCTTCTGCACCTCATTCTTCAAGAAGAAGTCGACATCCACTCGGTCTCACTATCGCGAATCGTAGAGGCATATCTCGCGGAGTTGGAGAAGATGAAAGAACTCGACTTGGAGATCGCGACGGAGTTCTTACTCATTGCGGCAACTCTCATCGACCTGAAAGCCCGCCGGCTGTTGCCGACAGGTGATGACGGAGATCTCGACGAGGAACTCGCTCTGTGGGAAGAACGCGATATCTTGCTCGCACGACTGCTCGACTGCAAGACGTTCAAAGATGTCGCCACGGTGATGCACGACCTGATTGAACGAGCGGAGATGACGCATCCGCGACTCGCCGGACCAGACGAACGCTTCGAATCGTTGTTACCCGACTTGCTCGAGGGTGTCTCACCATTGCGTGTGCAAAGAGCTTTCTTGCGGGCTACGGAACCCAAAGGTCCTGTATCAATCGACTTGTACCACGTGGCACCGATTCGGGCGAGCGTGGCGGATGCGCTCGAAGAACTCGTTCGGGTGCTTCCGGACCGCGGCAGCGTCACGTTTCGTGAGCTGGTCTCTGGCATCGCCGATCGCATCGAAATCGTCGTCCGTTTCCTTGCCATTCTCGAGCTGTTCAAACAGGGCCGCGTCGATCTGGCCCAGGCGGAAAAATTCGGCGAAATTTCGGTGCAATGGAATTCCGAGGCCACAGCGGACGGCCTCGGTGTCATTGACAACTACGACGGCTGAGGGGTGTGATGTGGCGAAAGTGACGACCGGAGAAATTGACCCCGAGATCGTGAAAGCGCTTGAAGCGATCCTTCTCGTTGCCGTAGAGCCGGTGACTGTAAAGCTGCTCGCTCAGGTTCTCGAGCAGCCTTCGGCTGTGGTCGAAGTGCTGTGCAACCGCCTGGCTGCGTCATATGACGAGGCAGGCCACGGATTCCAGCTCGTTCGTGTTGCTGGAGGGTTTCGACTCCAGAGCAGGCCCGAAGTCTCCCCTTATGTCGAACGATTCATTCTTGATGGCCAGCAAGCCCGTATCTCGTCCGCAGCGCTCGAGACATTGGCGATCATTGCCTACAAGCAACCAATATCACGAACCCAGATTGCATCGATTCGCGGCGTGGATCCGGAATCGGTGATTCGTACCTTGCAGTCTCGTGGATACATCACCGAGGTGTCTCGCGACGACGGACCTGGTTTGGCAGTGATGTACGGCACGACGCCGCTCTTCCTCGAGCGGCTTGGGATCAACTCGCTCGAGGACATGCCGCCGATCAGCGACTTCGTGCCTGACGCAGGTGTCGTTGAAGCGCTCGAGGCCGGGTTGCGAGTGGTGCCAGACACGACGACGACTTGAGCCTGGCGTACCAACTTCGTGAATGACGAGCTCGCTTCGGGCGAGCGCTTGCAAAAAGTGCTCGCGCAGCGAGGTTTCGGAAGTCGTCGTACCTGTGAGGAGTTGATTGCCGCGGGTCGTGTGACCGTCAACGGCGATGTGGCAGAACTTGGGCGCCGGGTCGACGTCAACAAAGATGCAGTCGAAGTCGATGGCGTACCTGTCGGAGTGCGTCCGGACCTCGTCTATTACTTGCTGCACAAGCCTTACAACGTGATCACCACTGCAAAAGACACTCACGAACGCGTCACCGTCGTTGAACTCGTCCCGGACGTTCCGCGAGTACACCCTGTGGGTCGCCTCGATCTCGATTCGGAGGGCTTGATCATCCTCACCAATGACGGTGACCTCACTCACCGTCTGACACATCCGAGTTTTGGAGTCGAGAAGGAATATCTCGTGCATGTCCGCTGCGGTCCAGATGGCGTCCCCGAGTCAGCACTGAACAAGCTCCGCAAAGGTGTCGAGCTTGAAGATGGTGTCACTGCTCCGGCGAAAGTGGGTCAGGTGCAACCTGGTGTTCTAAGAATCGTCATCCACGAGGGTCGGCATCGCCAGGTGAGACGCATGTGTGATGCTGTTGGGCACGAGGTGAACCGGCTCGTGCGAACGCGGATCGGTCCGATCACGGATGCCACGCTCGCTCCCGGAGAATGGCGGCACCTCACAAACCAGGAGGTGCGTGCTCTCGCCGTACGCTGAAACGCCGTGACGCGGCATGCAAACGTGCTCGGACTTGGCTTGATCGGTGGGTCGCTCGCCGTCGCCCTTCGTGCCCAGGGCTGGCACGTTTCGGGAAGTGACGAAAACCGTGAACGAGAGACCGATGCGTTGACCCGCGGTTTGGTTGATGCGCGCGGCATCGATCCCTCTGCCGAGGTTTCGTTCGTGGCTACTCCCGTGTCCACGGTGGCTTCGGGCGTCAAACGAATGCTTGAGTCGACTACAGGAATTGTCACAGATGTCGGTTCAGTGAAGGCACCGATCGTCGAAGCAATCAAGGATGCGCGATTCGTCGGCGGGCACCCGATGGCCGGTAGCGAGCTGCAAGGTCTTGATGGTGCCGACGCAGACTTGTTCCGCGGCGCAGTTTGGGTGCTGTGCCCGACTGAGTCGACGAGTGATGCAACGTTCGCC
This sequence comes from Actinomycetota bacterium, assembly GCA_041180605.1. Lineage (GTDB taxonomy): Bacteria > Actinomycetota > Acidimicrobiia > Acidimicrobiales > Ilumatobacteraceae > F1-60-MAGs027. The sequence goes on from JBEGRF010000029.1 coordinate 15,381, forward strand.
TCGACTGCGGCATTGGTGCGCGAGCTCGGGGGAGACGTGCTTGCATTGCCGGCACGTCGTCATGACCAGTTGGTCGCTGTCACGAGCCACTTGCCGCATCTTGCGGCTGCGACCTTGCTCTCGCTCGCGCGTGCGCGGGCCGACGACCACGCGGCAGTCATGCGGCTGGCCGCCGGCGGCTTCCGCGACATGACTCGTGTCGCAAGTGGTAGTCCGACTATCTGGCTCGATATCTGCAGAGAGAATCAGTCGGCCATCATCGATGCAATCGATGCCATGATCGATGGACTGACGGACATGCGCAAGATCGTCGACGAGACCGACTCGTCCGCATTGCTGGCACGTCTCAGCGAGGCGAGGGCCGTGCGCGCCAACTTGCCGGGTCGTGTGCGCGAGCTAACTGATGTTGCGGAAGTGAGAATCCCGATTCCGGACCGCGCCGGTGCAGCAGCCGAGGTGTTCACTTTGGCGGCGGAATTGGGTGTGAATACCGCCAACTTCGAAGTCAGTCACTCTGTTGAGGGGGATCGCGGAATTCTTGTCATGATCGTCGACGCTTTGAGCGTTGAGTTGTTCCGTGGGGGTCTGTTGGCACGAGGTTTCAAGCCGGTCATAACGCGGGTCGCCTGACCGGTGACGACCAAAGGGTTCCTGCCGCCAAGCCGTCACATTGCTGGCTCCGTCGTCGTGCCTGGCTCCAAGTCGTTGAGCAACCGTGCATTGGTGTGTGCGGCCCTCGGGGACGGAGAGAGCCAGATTCTGGGGGTCGCGAGCGGCGACGACACGGGCCGCATGATCGCGGCCATCACGCAACTCGGCGCCAAGGTGGAAGGCGGCAGCGGTTCCCTGGTGATTCGTGGGCCGATCAATACGGCCGATACGGCACCACTCATTCTCGATGCGGGGCTCGCCGGCACGACTTCACGATTTCTCACAGCGGTAGCTGCTCTTCGGCGAGGTGAAACGACGATCACAGGTGGCCCCGGCCTTCGCGCACGACCAATGGGGGAATTGCATCGTTTGGTTCGTGAACTTGGCGCCACCGTGAAGTGCGACCGAGAAGGTTGTTTGCCAGTCACCGTAAGGGGAGTAGACCTCGCTACGGAATCGCCGACCGCGGGTTCACCGCGGCTACTCACCGCGCGCGGCGATACTTCCAGCCAGTTCATCTCGGCGGTCATGATGGTTGCGCCCTGGCTCGGCGGTGCGCACATCCGACTCGAGGGCATCGTCGTGTCGCGGGAGTACCTGCAGATGACCGCACAAGTGATGCAGCACTTCGGTGTCGCTGCAAAAGTCGACTCCAATGACGTTCTGGTGCCGCAGGGCCGGTACCGAGCATCCCGTTTCGTGGCGGAAGCGGACTGGTCTTCGGCCAGCTACGTGTTCGGGGCGGCAGCCATCGTCGGAGGGTCAGTGCGGGTGCCCCTTTTGCGTCGAGACACGACGCAGCCGGAGTCGAGGTTCCTTGAGGTGCTCGAAGCCGTTGGCTGCCACGTGCGATTGGTCGAGGGTGAAGGCGGGGTGGAGGTGTCGCGGAAAGAGAACGACGTTCTTCGCGGGGCAAGCGTTGACATGTCTTCGATGAGCGACCTCGTGCCGACGCTCGCCGCAATTGCCGCATGTGCTTCGTCGCCAACCGAGATACGCGGTGTGGGATTCATTCGAACAAAGGAGAGCGATCGACTTGGCGACCTGGCACACGAATTGTCGCGATGCGGTGTCGGTGCGACCGTGTTCGAAGACGGCATTCGTATTGAGCCACGCCCCTTAAAGTCGTCGGACATAGACCCCCACGATGACCACCGCCTAGCGATGGCCCTGTCACTCCTGGGGCTTCGTCACGAAGGTATCAGCGTGCGAGATGCCTCGGTGGTGGAGAAATCGTGGCCGGCATTTTGGCAGGACATGTCATCAGGTCTGAATCTTGGTGTCGTCGGCTAGAGCCGCGCGACATCAAACAACCGCCGTTTCGGCCCATAACGAGGCGCTGAGAAACCGGAGCTCTCGAGCATGCGCACCACACGCCAGCGTTGGCCGTCGTAGGGATGGAGCAACTCGATCATCTCTTCATCTGTGCCGCGGGCCCGACCCGCGAGGGCCCAAGCGACGGTGTTCTTCACGTGGAAATCTCCGACCGGAAGTGCATCGGGGTCGCCATGCGAAATACCGACGGTGGCGGCGGCAGTCCATACGCCAATGCCGGGCAGTTTCAAGAGAGCTTCCCGGGCCTGAGGGCCGCTGAAATCGCGGGTGCGGTCGACGTAGTCGGCATATCGGGCTGCGGTATGCAGCGTTCGGGCACGTTGTTCTTCGATGCCCAACTGATGGAATTCCCACGAGGGGATCATCTTGAGCCGTTCAGGCGTCGGCGGAAGCCGCAGGTTGAGTGGCCCTGGAGCCGCCTCTCCATACGTGTCACAAAGGCGGCGCCACTGTGCGTGTGCTTGGGCGGCAGTGATTCGCTGACCGAGTATTGCAGGAAGAATCTCGTGATACGGCGACTCGGTGGCAGGCAAGTGAAGAAGCCCGCTCGTTCGTAGCGCCTGGGAGACCGTGCGATGATGAGAAAAAAACTCTTCGGACAGAACACAACGCTGATGACGGGCCGCAAGTTTGGTCGCCCGCTCCCACAGCCAATCGGCCCCTTCACCCCAGGCGTGTCCCGTGATTTCATCGTTCGCACCGACCTCGAACAAGATGCTGCCCGGACCGCAGGGGGTGAGCGCGGCGCGTTCGATGCGCACCGTAGCACGTGCCGCACGTGATGAGAACATGACCCGAGTGGTCGGATCGCTGAACCCGTTGCGCAATTGCGTGAGGTCAAATGTGCTGCGCATTACGACTCGACAGTAGACATCCGGTGGAGCAGAGTTCGGGATGTTTGATGCATCGCGCGAGCGGCAGACCGACTAGATTCATCGCAGCATGATACGGAGGCTCTAGGTGTCGGCACGGGAAATCATGACGTGGGAATCCTTTGGCGTCGCCAGCCGTGAGCTGGCAACGCAGATTGCAAAATCGGGATACGAGCCGGACATCATTCTGGCTATCGCTCGAGGTGGGCTACTCGCGGCCGGCGCGCTCGGCTATGCACTCTCGGTCAAGAACACCTACACGCTCAATGTCGAGTTCTACACGGGCGTGGACGAGCGTCTCGCGGTGCCGATCATGTTGCCGCCCGTTCCGTCACTCGTCGATCTCAAAGAGTCGCGCGTGCTGATCGTCGATGACGTCGCTGATACTGGTCACACATTGAAACTTGTCAATGAGTTCTGTTCGGGACAAGTAAAAGAATCGAAGATTGCAGTGCTCTATGAAAAGTCGGCGTCGGTAGTGAAGTGCGACTTCGTGTGGCGGCGCACGGACGAATGGATCAATTTTCCTTGGAGCGACAAGGAACCTGTCGCCAAACGTGCCTGGAGCGTAAGAGACGCCTGATCCCGCTGCTGCTCTAGGTCAAGGCAGCGAAATAGCGGGGTCGAGAAATTCGTTCGTCGCGATGTCCGCCGCAGTCAGGTCGGGCACGTCAATGCCTTGCGACCGAAGAATGGGAGTCGCCTTAGCAATGAAATCATCGATACGAGGGGATTCGAAGTCACCAAAGGTCGGGGTATCACCGTTGGCAACGACGCGGAGTTGCCGCATGGTTTCCACTGCGTAAGTAGTGAGGCCCTCATCCTGCGTCCAGTAGGTGTCGAACTTTGTCACCGCATCGATGATGACGGCATTTGTTCGTGACGGATTCATGATGTAGTCGATCTGCGCATGCTGCATCATCGGCACGAACTTTCGAAGGCAATCGCGAAGGGAGTCGACTCTCAACTTGTTGATAGCAAGATTCTGCGGGTACGAAGTCCATCCAGCATCGTGCAAGAGCTGGAAACCCACTTTGATGGGACCGGAAGCGAGTTTGGCATATCGGTAGGGTTCGCTCGTTGCGAAACCTTGGTGGGCGATGTCTTCAGTCGATAAGAGCAAAGTGCCTTTGTAGTTTCCGTCAACTTTGTCGGCAGGCACATCCCCCTCGCTGACCAGAAAACGCATAAACGGACGATCACCAAAGACGCTGATTGCCTCGACTTCGCCTGCGATATCGGCAATCGTCCGGGCGGCGGGATGTTTGGCTGAGTCCCAAAGAATGACTTGGGGGTTGATCGTCAGGGCATTGAAAACGGCGAGTGTCGGAGTTTCCGCCTGGCGGGAGAGTGCGACGTCCGTTCCCACATACCCGAGAGTGATGGTGTCGTCGAGGAACATCTCGGTCACGACCGGAGATTCAATGAATGGGCCGCCTGCGCGAATCTCGAGGTCGACGCCGGTATCGACACCGCGAAAGACGAGTGGTCCAGAAGTTGTGCCGCGGTCGGTGTCAACGACAAATTCGTCGCCGAGCAGCTCATAAATACCGCCGTGCTCTGCTTGTGGGAACCAGTCGGTCTGCACCACTACGCGAGAAGGGCAGACAGCAGCAAGGTCGGTCGAGTCGTCCGCAGGTGCGCTGAGGGTCGTGGCGACAAGAGGCCTCTTCGTGTTGGCGACGTCGGAATTGTCAGCCGAGTTTCGGCAGGCGGCCAGTGCGAGAAGCGCGACTGCAGCCAGAATAAAGCGTCGCAGGATCAGGGTTTGTGCCATGGATCGACGAAAAGTTTACGCAGGAATCCTGCGCCTGCGAAGAAGGTGAATCCGACGAGGGTGGCGATGATGGCGGTGACGAACATCGGGCCTGATCGAGTGTCAAGAAAGAAGTAATTGATGAGCCGACCTAGGCCCGGGTCACCGCGGGTGAAGAAGAAATCCCCGACGATCGACCCAATGACTGCCAAGCCGGAACTGACTCGGAGACCGGCGAAAAACGAGGGTAGAGCGGCTGGAAACCATAGTTCGCGCACGGTCTGGAGAGGCGTCGCTTTACGCAGGACAAAGAGGTCTCTCCAAGCCTGCGGGATGGCGCGTATGCCGAACAGGACGTTGCTTGCCATCGGAAAGATCGCGACCAGCACCGTGACGAAGACTCGTGCCAGAAATGATGGACCGAAAATGCGCACGATGATCGGTGTGAGCACGATGACTGGAGTTACCTGCACGGCAATGAGCCAAGGCCATATCGCCCGTTCCACCGTCTTTGCGGATGCCATGAGAATGCCCAGTGCAGTTCCGAGCATCACCGCGAGGGCTAGGCCGGCGAGTGCCGTCGCAACCGAGATGCCAGTCGCAAGAAGTATTCGTTCGATTGTGCGGTTGTTTAGGCCTTCGAATAAGCGGTGTGGTGGCGGCACAATGAGCGCCGAACCATCATCGGTGGCGAAGTTGTTTTCGAGTGAATAGGCGAGTGCGTACCAGCCCGCCACGAATACCACGAGGCTCACGAATGGAGCAGTGAGTCGTCTCATGGTGACGTCCGGCGTAGCGAGTCGGCGACCCTTCCGCAAAGAGCGGCGAATTCCGCCGAGTAACGAAGGTCGGGATTGCGTGGACGCTCGAAAGCGACTTGCGTGCTCCTAATGAATCGACCAGGCGCCGCTGACATCGTGACGACGCGGTCTGACAGGTATACGGCCTCGTCGATCGCATGGGTGACAAGCAAGATGGTGAAGGCATGAAGGGAGTGCAAGAACAAGAGTTCGTCCTGCAGATGTTGACGAGTCATCTGATCGAGTGCGCCAAACGGCTCGTCTGCTAACACCACACTTGGTCGCATCGCAAGTGTCCGCACAAGAGATAGCCGCATCTTCATGCCACCCGAAAGTTCATGTGGCCATTTGTGGCGGTGACCGGAGAGACCCGTTCTCTCGAGGAGGGTTTCTACGAATTCTTTGTCGGCATCGCTTGCTAAAAGGGCAGCGTTCTCGTGCACATTTTGCCACGGCAAGAGCGCTGAGTCTTGGAAGACGAATCCGATACGGCCAGCGTGAAGCAGCACAGTCCCGCTGGTCGGTGTGAGAAGCCCAGCCGCGATTCGCAGCAGCGTGGTCTTTCCGCAGCCACTCGGCCCAACGATAGAGACGATCTCGCCTTCCGCAACTTGTAGCGAGACGTTCTCGACCACCACTTCGGCATTGAAGACTCGAGAGATGGCACTTATTTCGAGCATGTGCATCGTTACCGCCAAAGACCGCGCTCGGCCAATATCCTCCGAAGCAAAGAAACCTCGTCGGTCATAATCCCGTCAACGCCGAGGTCAATCAGGCGGTGCATCTCCGCAGCATCGTCAATTGTCCACACGTGGACATGCAGCCCGGCAGAGTGCGCCCCGTCAACGAACGATTTGGTGACGATGGGCAGAGGTCCCTGTCGCACCGGCACTTGTGCGGCAAGGGGTGCCGCGACCTTGCTGAAGCTCGGAGTTCGCCCGACCCATGTGCCGAGGCGAACCTTGGCGACGTCACGCGGGCCCATACTCGTGCATATCCTCTGACCGAATTCGTTTCGAACCGCATCGAGGCGCGCATCACTGAACGATCCGATACAAACGCGATCGAACACGTCTCCTCGTCGGAGCCTCTCCAAGAGGTAGGGCAGTGCGTGGTCGCTCTTGCAATCGATGTTGAACTTCGCGTCGGGCCACGACGACAACAACTCATCCAGACGAGGAATCGGCTCGCGTCCAGAGACCTTCGCTTGTGAAATCTCATCGGATGACAGGTCACGGATGAGACCGGGGAGTCCGCAGGTTCGTTGCAAGTCTGGATCGTGAAATGCAAACAAGATGCCGTCTCGGGACGCGTGAACGTCCGTCTCCATGTACCGGTAACCCAGCCGGTATGCGTTCGCAAATGCGGGCAAGGTGTTCTCAGGAAATTCACTGGCACCGCCCTGGTGGGCGAATGCAATCGGCGTTGGACCCGCGAGGAAGGGATGCGACATCGAGTCCGCTAGATCGATCGGCCGGCTTTGGCCCAGTACTCGTCCTTGAGCAATCGTTTGTAGAGCTTGCCGGTCGGATGACGGGGGAGTTCGGGACGAAAGTCGATGGAGCGCGGACATTTGATGTCGGCAAGGTGCTGGCGACAGAAAGCGATGAGTTCCTTGGCCAAGGCGTCGGCATCGGAAGGCGAGGTGGGCATCGTGACCGGCTGGACCACTGCCTTGACTTCTTCTCCGAACTCTTCGTTCGGTACCCCAAAAACGGCCACGTCGACAACCTTCGGGTGGGTGACGAGCAGGTTCTCGCTTTCTTGCGGGTAGATGTTCACGCCGCCGGAGATGATCATGAACGCCTTGCGGTCGGTCAGGTACAAAAACTTGTCGGAATCCACGTATCCGATGTCGCCAAGCGTGCTCCATCCACGGCCCTTTGGGTCGCGTGAGGATTTCGTCTTTTCGGGATCATTGTGGTATTCGAATACGGCCGGACTCTCGAAGAACACCGTGCCGGTCTCGCCGGTCGGTACCTCGTTGCCCTCTTCGTCGAGGATGTGCAATATGCCAGAAATTGCCTGGCCAACGGTGCCTGGGTGTGCAAGCCACTGCTCCGAGTTGCAATAGACGAAGCCATTTCCTTCGGTACCGGCGTAGTACTCGTGGATGATCGGTCCCCACCAATCGATCATCTTCTTCTTCACTTCCACAGGGCAGGGTGCCGCAGCATGAATGACCGTCTTCAACGTTGAGACATCATGTTTCGAGCGCACCTTGTCTGGCAGTTTCAGCATTCGAACGAACATGGTCGGCACCACTTGCGAATGCGAAATCTGAAACTTCGGGATTGCTGCCAGGTATTCCTCGGCGTCGAAGTGTTCCATGATGATGGTGGTGCCACCAAGTCGGTGAGCGGCCATGTTGAAGCGCAGCGGTGCGGCGTGATACAGCGGGGCAGGCGAGAGATAGCGAGTCGCTTCATTGAACCCAAAGACGAATTGGGCGAGCGTCAAGAGGCCGGGCGGTGTTCCGAGGGGCTCAGGTTTGTAAACGAAGGCAACGCCTTTGGGTCGTCCGGTCGTCCCGCTGGAGTAGAGCATGTCAGTGCCCTCGAAACGTTGAGCAAGCGGTGTGGATGGCTGCACAGCTACGGTCGCTTCGTAGGAGTCGTAGTGGGGCGTGGTGCCGTCAAGCATGAACCTCGCCGCTAGGTTCGGGGTGGAGGCCAAAATCTCTTCGGCTTGTTCAGCCTTGTACCTGGAAGTAATGAAGACTTTGGCGCCGCAGTCGTTGATGATGTAGGCAAGTTCCTCGGTCGTGAGGCGGCTCGAGCAGCAGGTGTACACGATGCCCGCGTAGTGGCAACCCCAGACAACCTCGAAGAAACGCGGGTGGTTCTCCAAGCAGATGGCCACGTGGTCGCCTGGTGTCAAGCCAAGGTTCCGTAGCACATGGCTGAGGCGGTTCGCCCCGGAGTCGAGCTCCCCATAGGTCATCGTCTGGCCACTGCTGGCCATCACGACTGCCGGATGATGCGGTGACTTTTCGGCGATTTTTCCGGGGAACATGGTGACCCCGAAGGTAGCGCACGGTGTACCCTCGCCTGCATGCCTGCAGACGCAATGAGCGCCACCGTCCCTTCCACCTCAGATGAAAAACATGTCATCGACCTATTGGACGAGCTGCTTGCTGCATGCCCGCCGAAGACAACGGAGGCTGTCGCGTTCCTTGGCAAACAGTTCGATCTCGGCTTGGCATGGGTGAGTTTTCCTGAAGGCCATGGTGGTCTCGGAGTGTCACCGAAGTATCAGAAGATCGTCAATGAACGGATCGCGGCGGCCGGGGGCCCGAATCCGTATTTGAGAAACCCGATCGGCTATGGAATGTGCGGTCCGACCGTTGTCGAGTGGGGTAGCGATGCGCAGAAAAAGCGATATCTTCGGCCGTTGTTCACCGGAGAGGAGATTTGGTGCCAGCTCTTTTCGGAGCCAGGGTCAGGTTCTGACTTCGCGGGGCTCTCCGGCAAGGCGGTGAAAGACGGGGAGGAATGGCTCGTGAATGCGCAGAAGGTCTGGACGACCTTGGCACACGTTTCCCGCTTCGGTCTCCTCGTCGTCCGGACCGATCCGGAAGCAGTGAAGCACGCGGGCCTTACGGCAATGGTGGTCGACATGAAAGCCTCTGGAGTCGAGGTTCGACCACTTCGGCAAATGACTGGCGAAGCGGAATTCAACGAGGTGTTCTTTACCGACGCGCGGGTACCCACACTCGAGACGCTGGGCAAACCTGGCGACGGGTGGCGAGTATCGCTCACGACGTTGATGAACGAGCGAGTTGCGATCGGCGGAATGATTCCGCCTAAAGCTTCGGGCCCGATTCGTGAGGCGCTAAAACTGTGGGGCAAGCTTCCTCAAGAACGCAAGTCGTCAGCGACACGAGACGATCTGATGAAGCTTTACATCCGTGCCGAACTTCTGCGACTGACGAATATTCGCGCTGCCCAGAACCGAAAGGTGGGGGCCCCGGGGCCCGAAGGCTCAATCGGCAAGATGGCAAGCGCGGATCTCAACAAGGACACATATGCGTTCTGCATGCACTTGTTGGGTGCCGAAGGAATGCTGTACCACGACTACTCGATGAAGCGCCCAGAGACCGCGATGGGGCCAACCGACATCTTGCAGAAGGCATTCCTGCGAGCCCGAGCGAACAGCATCGAGGGTGGCACCAGTGAGGTGATGCGAAACATCCTGGGTGAACGTGTTCTTGGTTTGCCGGGTGACGTTCGTGTGGACAGGGACGTACCGTGGAGCAAGGTTCCGCGCAACTAGACGTTGCGACGTTAGAGCGCGGCGAGCACCTCGCTTGCAGAGAGTGAGTGATCGTTGTATCTGGCGCGGGAGCCGCTTACCGCACCACACATTGCAGTGATGGCGGCATCCATCGCAGATTGCAGTTCGCGAATGTGTCGAGGTGGTGGAAAGTACTCGTTTTCGTCGACGGCACGAATCTCCTGAACGCCTTCGCGCGGCGCGAGACGATTGATTACGGATGCGACGAGTTCTTCCGGGGCTGATGCGCCGGCGGTCACCCCAATCACTCCGTGCAAATCATCGGGGAGTTCTACCGCGGTGTTCACCCTCAGCACACGTTTGCACCCGAAATCCGCTGCGAGACGCTCCAGGGCTCTCGTATTGCTCGAGTTCGCCGAACCAATCACCACCATCGCTTCGACGTTGGGAGCAATTCTGGTGAGTGATGCTTGCCGATTCGTGGTTGCGAAACACAGGTCACTGCGACCAGGTGTCCAAACGGTAGGGAACTTCTGCTTCACTGCTTCTGCGACACCCTCCCATTCCCGGTGTGACAACGTGGTCTGCGCCAGCAGGGCAACCGGCTCGTCGTATCGCGGAAGTGCTTGGACATCCTCTTCGGTTTCGACCAGAGAAATAGCCGAAGGGGCGACGGCCATGGTGCCGACAGCCTCTTCGTGACCCTCGTGTCCGACATAAACGATTCGGTATCCCTTGCTGGCACGAGTACGTACTTCATGGTGCACCTTCGTCACGAGCGGACAAACCGAGTCGACCATGTAACTGCCTCGCGAGCGCGCCGCTTCAACCACGCTCGGCGGCGAACCATGCGCGGAGAGCATGATTGGTTTGCCGGCTGGCACTTCGCCAATGTCGTCCACAAATACGACACCCTGTTTGGTGAAACGATCGACGACGACTTTGTTGTGGACGATCTCGTGGTAGCAGTACACCGGTGGCTCGAAAGTGCGCACCATCCAGGCGAGGGCCTTGATCGCCATCTCGACGCCGGCGCAAAAGCCACGCGGTGATGCAAGAAGAACTCGTTCGACGTTCACTTCACTGACCTCAAACGAGACATCTCAGTCATCACCGACCAACGGTATCGCTCGGCTGCATCGGTAGCCTGAACCAAGTGACTGTCACCGACGCCCGCAAGAGCGTCGTCATCGTTGGGCGTCCGAACGTAGGCAAAAGCACACTGTTCAATCGTTTTCTCGGTGAACAGGCTGCCATCGTCGAAGACAAGCCAGGTGTAACCCGAGACCGCCATACCCGCGAGGTGGAGTGGTGCGGCCATCATTTCGATGTCATCGACACCGGGGGCTGGATGCCTGGGGGAACTGCACTCGACTCCAAAGTGAGCAGGCAGGTTGAAGCGGCTGCACGTGAGGCCGACCTTGTCCTGTTCTTGGTCGATGCGACCAGCGGTCTCGTCAACGACGATGAATCGATCGCCGCCTGGCTGAGGACGACCGGACGTTCGATCCTGCTCGTCGCCAACAAAGTGGATGGGCCGAATGCAGAAGCTGAACTCTGGCAGTTTCTCTCGCTTGGTCTCGGCGACGCCGTGCCTGTCTCGGCGATCCACGGCCGCAAGTCCGGAGATCTCTTGGACGTGATCGTGGATGCGTTGCAACTCGACGACATAGAGGTCGAATCGCAAGGAGCGTTCGTGCGGGATCCCGAGACCAAGGAGCCTCGCGTGGCGATCGTTGGGCGTCCGAACGTCGGAAAGAGCACGCTCTTCAATCGTCTCGTCGGCGAAGAACGATCAATCGTGCATGATCTGTCGGGCACAACCCGCGACGCCATCGACACCAGGGTCGAGACTCCGGACGGACCGATCGTCTTCGTAGATACCGCAGGCATGCGACGGCGCAGCAAGGTTGAACGCGGCACCGAGTATTACTCGATCATCCGAGCGCTGCGGGCTGTTGACGAAAGCGACATCGCCCTCCTGGTAATCGATGCGACCGAGGGCGTCACGAGCCAGGATCAGCGACTGGCCGAGCGGATCGACGCGAGCGGCTGCCCCATCGTCGTCGTGCTCAACAAGTGGGAGATGCTCGACGCCGAGCGCCGTGAGCAAGTCGACATCGAACTCAATCGGCGGCTGTATTTCATCGGCGATTCACCGATCGTGAAGCTTTCGGCCTTGACCGGCAAGAACGTGCACCGGCTCCAGCCCCTGCTCGTCGATGCCATCAGCAACTATCACCGACGAGTGCCGACACGAGATGTGAATCGTGTGCTGGCCGCTGCACAGCAACAGCAGCCTCCCGGCCAAGGCGCTCGTGTGTTGTACGCGCTGCAGGGGGCAGTCGATCCGCCGACTTTCACCCTGTTCGTCAATCGCGAGTTGCCGCAGTCGTACCTGCGCTATCTGGAACGGTCGATACGTGAGGCTTTCGAATTCGGCTCGACTCCGATCAAGTTGCGCGTGCGCACCCGTTCGGAGCAGGGGTAAGAGGCGCCCTAGCCCATATGCCGTGGTGCGAACCTTGCTCGCGATACTTTGCACCCTCCGCTCTGACCCGTGCTGGTAAGTGCCCGTCATGCGGCAAGGCCATCGACGTGTCGCTCAGGAACTCGCAGACACGCCTGTCGTCGCTGCGAGAGCTCTCGAAGGCCAGTGGAGAGAAAGCACCGTGGCACTTCCGGCTATTGATGACCATGCTCGTGCTGTATCTCGCCTGGCGCCTCATCGCACCATTTGTAGACTGACGAGGCCGTAGCTACGGGCTGTGGCGCAGCTTGGTTAGCGCGCTTGTCTGGGGGACAAGAGGTCGGGAGTTCAAATCTCCCCAGCCCGACGATGTGCGGGCGTTTCGTGGCGACGACGGCGCCGCAACAACTCGCTCTGCTGTTTGACGCAGTACTAGAGGATCCCGAAGTGGATCGATTCTCTCCGAACTACAACGTCGCTCCGACGACGCAAATCCTCGTCCTTGCGTCTGAGAATCAAATCGGCAAACAGGACCGTGTATTGCGCCGAATGCACTGGGGGCTTCTGCCCTCGTGGTCGAAAGACCGCAGCAGAGCCGCGAGCATGATCAATGCCCGACGAGAGACGTTGAGAGAAAAACCGAGTTTTCGTCCGTTGCTTGATAAGCATCGGTGCGTGATACCTGTTGATGGATACTACGAATGGAAAACTGTTGGGGTGAGCACGACTGTCAAGCAACCTAAGCAGCCGTATTTCATCGCTGGCGCAGACGGAGCTCCCCTCGCGATTGCTGGGCTATGGACGACATGGAAAGATCCTCACCTAGGTGAAGACGAGGTGCGCAGTTGTTCACTCATCACCACCTCGCCGAACGAGCACCTCGCTGCGATACACGATCGCATGCCTTGTGTTCTTGACGGGGACGACATTGAAGAATGGTTGACCGCAGATGACGCACCGCTGCACCTCTTGCAAACAGCGGACAACAGTCGCTTGCGAGCCGTAATGGTAAGCACGGCCGTCAACAACGTGCGTAATAAAGGTGCGGCCTTGATCGAGCCCACTACGACGACGCTCTTCTAGTTGACCTTCCGCGTCGGCTAGACCGCGCCGGACACCCCGTCTCGTCGCAGTTGCGTCGCAAGTCGCGACGCGGCGTCGGAGAGTAGTGAAGCGGGAACGTTCTGCTGTTGGTTGGCAAAATTGAGATCGGACATCCCATCGGCGGGAATGCAATGCAGATGGCAATGATTGATCTCAAAACCGGCGATGACCAGGCCAACTCGAGCGCAGCCGAAGACCGCTTGCTGGGCGAGTGCTACGCGTTGCGCCACATCGAAGACATGTCTTGAGATTTGCGGCGGGAGGTCCGTCCATTTGTCGATCGGCACTTTGGGCACGACCAGTGCGTGGCCCTCTCTTATCGGGGCGATGGTCATGAAGACGACACAGTGGTCGTCTCGAAGCGCGAAATGCCCTGGCAGTTCGCCCTCAATGATTCGAGTGAAGAGTGTCGGCATCACCGAAGAAGAGTAGTCGTGCTTGGCGAACTAGTCTGCGCTCCGATGTCCCGAAATATCGCGACGTTGCCAAACGCCGTCACGCTCGCGCGACTGACCTGTCTTCCGATTTTTTTGTGGCTTCTGTTCGGGCGCGACGACCGCGAAGCCGCAGCGTGGCTGCTCGGTGTGCTCGGCGCGACCGATTGGGTTGATGGTTGGCTGGCGCGACGATTCGATCAGCGCAGCGAGTTCGGTGCAGTGTTCGACCCTGCGGTGGATCGACTGCTGTTCATCGTTGGTGTCGGCTCGATAGTGATCGATGGCGCGGTGCCGGCGTGGTTTGGTTGGTCGGTGGTGATCCGCGAAATCTTCATAGGTCTGCTCATGTTGAGCGGAACAGCGCTAGGTATGCCTCGGTTTCCGGTGAGTCAGTGGGGCAAGAACTATACGTTCGCGTTGATGTTCGCCTTCCCGTTGTTGCTCATCGGAGCGAGCGATGCGGGCTGGGCACTCGGGGCGCGCAACGCAGGGTGGGCGATTGGAGTACCAGGCTTCGTCTTGTGTCATGCGACTGCAGTGCTTTACGTTCCCCAAGTAGCGAGGGGTGTCAACGCAGGTCGACGTGCCAGAGTTGAAGCTTCACGTGGCTCAACCTGAGGCTACGGTTGAGGTTATGCAGGTACCTGACAATCTCTCCTATACGGCCCAGCATGAGTGGGTTCGCATCGCAGACGGCGTCGCTCGAATCGGGATTACCGACTACGCACAGGACGCCCTCGGAGACGTGGTTTTTGTCGGCGTGCCGTCCGTCGGAACAAAGGTGACTGCCGATCAGTCTTTTACTGAGGTGGAGAGCACCAAGAGCGTGTCTGATATCTACGCACCCGTGAGTGGCAGCATCTCGGCAGTCAACGAAGCGCTCTCGTCGCAGCCTGACCTGCTGAATAAAGACCCCTACGGTGCCGGCTGGATATGCGAAATCTCTGTCGAGGGTGCTGTCCCGCAACTGCTCGATGCATCCGCGTACAAGACCCTTGTCGGCGGCTGAGAGGCGCTCGGGACAATGCAGTACGTCTTTTGCAACGAGTGCCGGCACCGGAACCCCCCCGCGTCGACGTTCTGCTCCTCGTGTGGCGCCGTGCTCGACAAGCCGAGTTTGCGTACCAATGTGCTGCCCAAGACCGACCCGCTTCTCGACGCCATCGGGGAAGGCGACAATGCCGTCGTGCACGCCGGCGAGGTTGCACCGGGTGAAGTCATGCTGGTCGTGCGCCAGGGGCCAGAGATCGGCACTCGGTACACGTTGGAGGGTGACCAGGTAACCGTGGGTCGCATCCCAGAGAACGACATCCAGCTGGACGATTTCACGGTCTCGCGCCAGCATGCAGTGCTCGTGAAACAGGGTTCCGCGTGGCTCGTGAGGGACCTGGGATCACTCAACGGCACCTATGTCAACAGCAATCGAGTGGAGGAATCGCCAGTACAGCACGGCGACGAAGTGCAGATCGGCCGTTTTCGCCTGGTCGCATTCTTCGGCTGAGCCGTATGCCCGAGCATTATTTCACGATCGGAGAAGTTCTCGCCCTACTCCTCGAAGAATTTCCGGATATCACGATTTCAAAGATCAGGTTTCTCGAAAGCCAGGGTCTTATCTCTCCGGAGCGCACGAGCGCCGGCTATCGAAAATTCACCAAGCCAGAAGTCGAGCGGTTGCGCTTCATTTTGCGCGAGCAGAAAGACAACTTTCTTCCGTTGCGGGTGATTCGCGACCGCCTCGAAGGAGAGACCAGTGACGGTCTGTTGCGGCCGGGTGACATCACTGACCCGAGCATGCCTCGCGGCATTCGAATGCCCTCTGCAGGGCATCCGACGAATCGCGTGGGGGGAGAACGTTCCTCGGCTGCGCCGGTCTCCTCGACGGGATCGAAGCGGCGAGTTGAACGACTGAGTAAGGCAGACGTACTCGAGTCAACGGGAGTGGATCCGACAGTCTTGGCGCAGCTTGAGAAAATGAAATTTGTTCGACCGCTCATGATGGGGGCCGATCCTTACTACGACGAGACTGATCGCGACATCGTGCATCTTGCTGGACGCTTGGCGGTGCTCGGTGTCGAACCGAGACTGCTCATGGCTTGGCGTCTCGCGGCCGAACGAGAAGCAGACGTCTTCGAGCCAATCGTGAAGCTGGCACTCGCTTCACGGGATGACGGCAGTCGTGACGACGCGATGAAACTACTGGATGACCTTGTGTCGCTCGGGGAGGAACTCCGTACCTCACTTGTGCGAAGCGTGACCAAGGAACTTCGTCTCGACTCGTAGTGCGTTGCTACGCTGACGCCATGAGTGCCGGCGAATCCGTCGAGGCAGTAGAACTCGATCTCGTAGGCGTTGTGGTCGACGCACCAGCCAACGTGCCCGTCATGCATCTTCGCGAGCAAGAAGGAGAGCGACGCGTACTCAGCATTTACATTGGAGTCGCCGAGGCCAGCGCGATCCGAATCGTGCTCGACGGTCACAAATCGCCACGACCGCTGACGCACGATCTGATGGTGGAGATGATCGAGGAGTTGGGCGCACATTTAAATCGTGTGGTCATCACAGAGATGAAGAACCACACCTACTTCGCCGAATTACAGCTGGTACACAATGGTCGCCGCCATGCAGTCTCGTGTCGTCCGTCGGATGCGGTTGCGATTGCAGTTCGATCTGAGGTGCCAATTACCGCGAGCAGAAATCTCCTTGATGAGGTCGGGCAAGTCGTGGACGACTCCGAAGACGACAGCGAAGAGGAGGTCTTGGAGGAATTCAGAGACTTCATCGACAGCATCAATCCCGAGGATTTCCAAGAGAAGTAACCCCGGTTGGCGCTGGGGCATGGCCAGCCCTAGGGTGAAAGCCCTCATGGTCACGGCGCGGAACAATTTGTCGAATTCAGCGCGCACCTACAGCGGTACCCAGGCGGCTGACATCGTCGGAATCTCTTATCGTCAGCTCGACTACTGGGCGCGAACTGACTTGGTTCGACCGTCCGCCACCGACGCATCGGGCAGCGGATCGCGACGAGAATACGTTTACCGCGACTTACTTGAGCTGAAAGTCATCAAGAATCTGCTCGATGCGGGCATCAAACTTGAATCTGTCCGCGAAGTATTCAACTACTTGCGCCGTCACGTCAGCACCGACGTTGCATCAGCGCACATCGTCATCAGCGGCAAGAGCGTGGTGCTCTGTGACGGAGAACATCTCATCGATGCCGTGCGCAACGGCCAAGGGGTGCTGAACGTGCTTCCGCTTTCGTCGGTCAAACAGGAACTCGACGCCCGAATCATTGAACTGAAGCGTTCCGAGCTTGATCAATCCGCTGGCTCGCGCAACCGCTCAGCACTTCAGGGCATCGCGCGGTAGTAGATGACGGGCAACCGTCGTTCGCCGCTCGACTCGTTGCATCGCGAGCTTGGCGCGAAGATGGTGCCCTTTGGCGGATGGGAGATGCCGCTCTCGTATCCGAGTGGGACGGTGGCCGAACATCTCGCGTGCCGTGATGACGCCGCGTTGTTTGATGTATCGCATCTTGGAACTGTTCGCCTTGAGGGCGCCAGAGCCTTCGATGTGCTGCAATCTGCATTCACGAACGATTTGTCGAAAATAGGTGTCGGACGGGCCCAGTACACCCACTCATGCAACGAAAGAGGTGGAGTCGTAGATGACATCATCATTTGGTGGGTGGACGAGACTCGCTTCGACGTAATGCCCAACGCATCGAATACGGAAAGAATTCGCTCCGTCATCGGAGGCGAAGACACCACGGCGCGTAGGGCAGTGGTGGCAGTACAAGGTCCGCGATCGCGAGAGCGCCTGCAACAGGTGTCGCCTGAAGTTGCAAGCGTAAACCGGTTCCGCGTAGCGAAGATCCTGCTCTTCGGTGTCGAGTGCATCGTGGCGGGAACGGGTTACACCGGCGAAGACGGAGTCGAAATCGCAGCGCCAGTGGAAGTTGCCGAGCGGGTAGCGCGTGAGGTCATCGCCGCCGGTGTGGTTCCAGCCGGCCTCGGGGCACGCGACACCCTTCGGCTTGAAGCTGGATTACCCCTGCACGGGCACGAGCTCACTCCGGAAATCAGCCCGCTAGAAGCCGATCTCGGGTGGGTCATTGGCTGGAAAAAGCCAGAGTTCCGCGGCAGAACCGCGCTGGAAGCCCAACGGTCAGCAGGCGTACAACGCGTGCTGTGTGGTCTGCAAACAGAGTCACGCCGACCCCCGCGGGACGGTGCGCGAGTGCTCCATCGTGGTGTCGATGTCGGCGTGGTGACGAGCGGAAATTTCTCGCCTTCATTGGGTGTGGGAATAGCGCTGGCATTCGTGAAGCCGGACCACTCGGCTGTGGGTCGGGAGTTGACCATCAGAGTGCGCGAAACTGAATTGCCGGCACGAGTTGTGGAACTGCCCTTTGTCCGTAAGTAGAACTCCTTGCAAATCGGAACCAAGTGATGCGCAGAGTGGTGCGGCGTTGAAAGACCGACTTTTGTCCTCGTTTGACTGGCCGACCCTTATCGGAGTGTGACGGGCCGGCCGGGGGCCTAGGCAGTTGGCGAAGGTCCCGACTGCGACGTCGCTGACGGGGCGGATGCTTTCGGTGTCAGGTTCGAGACGGCTTTGCTGGCCAGCGTGGGAAGAAACGACACCAAGGAACCGGCTTGTTCGGCCATTCCTGCAATTCGACGGATGGGATCCTCGACGTCATCGAGCAGCCGGTTGACTCGTGCCGCAGCTTGATTGAGGTTGTCCATTGTCGTCCCGAAGTTCTCTAGCGCCACGACGAGCGCTTCAACGGTTCGGCGACCCTGATCCGCGAGTTTGACGCCTTCGGTGACGGGGTCGATGCCGCGCAACAGAGCAAGCAGATCCGCGATGATCTTCTGCACGTCGAACTGGGGAAATTGTTCGGTCGACACGATTCAACGGTAGTTGGTGTCGGTCAGCCGAACTTGGTGCTGGCGAGTGCTTCGAGGGGCTCGCAAGAACACACCAAGTTGCGATCGCCATGTGCAGCGTCGATGCGCGAGACGGGAGGAAAGTAGCCACGACCTCGTAGCGACGAAAGTGGGAAGAGGGCAAGTGACCGGTCGTACACGCGATTCCACTCTCCGGCGACATCTTGCACGGTATGTGGCGCGTGCCGGAGTGGCGACTCGTCCGCAGACCATTCTCCAGCCTCCACCCGGGCGATCTCACCACGAATCGCAACCATGGCCTCACAGAATCGATCGAGTTCGGCAAGTGACTCACTTTCTGTGGGTTCGACCATCAGCGTGCCGGCTACGGGGAAGCTCATCGTCGGCGCATGGAATCCAAAATCCATCAATCGCTTTGCTACGTCGTCGACCGTGATCCCCGTTCGCTTGGTGATGTCGCGCAAATCGAGTATGCATTCGTGAGCGACTCCACCATTGGCTCCCGTGTACAGCGTGGGGAAGTGATCTCGCAGGCGGTGCGACACATAGTTCGCACTCGCGATTGCCTGAGCGGTTGCACGGCGCAGACCGTCAGGGCCCATCATGCGCACATAGACCCAAGAGATTGGAAGAATTCCGGCAGAGCCAAACATCGACGACGAGACAGGACCGACCGAAGAGTCGTCCTCGCCCTTCACGTGTTTCGGTGAAAGCGGATCACCTGGGAGGAACGTTGCCAAGTGGTGACGAACTGCAACCGGTCCGACGCCTGGGCCCCCGCCACCGTGAGGGATACAGAACGTCTTGTGGAGGTTCAAATGGCTGACGTCGGCGCCGAAAAGCCCCGGCTTTGCGACTCCCACTAGTGCGTTGAGATTTGCACCGTCGACATACACCTGTCCGCCGTGTTGGTGCACGACGTCGCAGATCTCGCCGACCGCAGATTCAAAGACTCCATGTGTGGATGGATATGTGATCATGAGCGCTGCAAGACGGTCGGAAGCCTGTTCGCATTTGAAACGCAATTCGGCGAGATCGACGTTTCCCTCAGGGTCACAGGAAACGACGACCACGTCCATGCCTGCCATCACGGCGCTCGCCGCATTGGTGCCGTGAGCACTCGACGGAATGAGGCAGACCGTGCGCTTGTGGTCGCCGCGACTCGCATGATACGCGCGGATCGCCAAAAGCCCTGCGAATTCGCCTTGGCTGCCTGCATTGGGCTGCAGGCTCACGGCGTCGTATCCAGTGACCGAACACATCATCTGTTCAACTTCGTGTACGAGGCGGCGGTAGCCCTTCACGTCGTCTGCTTGCTGGTGCGGGTGAATGTTGGCGAACTCCGGCCAGGTCACAGGAATCATCTCCGTCGTGGCATTGAGTTTCATGGTGCAAGAACCAAGCGGGATCATGGTGCGGTCGAGTGCCAAGTCTTTGTCCGCCAGGCGACGCAGGTAGCGCAGCATCTCTGTCTCAGTGCGATAGCGGCGAAAGACTCCCTGACTCATGAAGTCGTCGCGCCGCAGCATCTCGTCGGAAACTCCGAGCTGCATCGTTCGTTCTGCCACTTGATCAACGTTCGTCGATACTCCGAAGGCACTCAGAACGTCAACGATGGTGGAAGCATCCGTGGTCTCATCGCAACTGAAAGCCACGGTCTCGGCGTCGACGTGGCGCATCACGATGTTGTGTTTCAGGGCAGCTGCGTGCACTTTGCGGGCATCAACGTTCTTGACGGTGACAGTGTCGAATCTGGACACATCAGCAACTGTGCCGACGTCATGCTGGCGAAGCAACGAAGCAGCTGCTTGAGTGAAACCACTTACACGGCGCGCAATGGTCTGGAGACCGTCTCGGCCGTGCCAGGCAGCATAGAAACTCGCAATGTTTGCCAGCAGCGCTTGTGCTGTGCAGATATTGGAGGTCGCCTTCTCCCGTCGAATGTGCTGTTCGCGAGTTTGTAGTGCAAGACGAAGCGCCGGACGTCCAGCGGTGTCAGTGCTGACGCCAACGAGCCGACCGGGCAGAGAGCGCGCAAATGCGTCGGTCGCGGCCAGGTATGCGGCATGCGGGCCGCCACCGCCCATCGGAACCCCAAAGCGCTGAGCACTGCCCACTGCAATGTCGAACCCCAGAGATGCCGGCGTCGTGAGAATCGTGCTGGCGAGTGGATCCGTGACGCACACGGCAACTGCACCTTTTGCGTGGGCTGCATCCACGACCACACGGGTGGCGTCGTCGCTGGCGATCGCACCGCTCGATGAAGGGCGAGACACCACCACACAAATGGCAGGTGCACTCGAGAGCTCATCGAGCGGCAGAACCTCTACCTTCAGGCCAACCGGTTTGCACCGCGCTCGCAGCACGCTGAGATGCTGTGGGTGAGTGTCGTCGTGAACCGCCACGGTGCGGCTCTCGCTCTTTGCGGTGCGCCGCGCCATAGTGACGGCCTCAGCAATCGCGGTCGACTCGTCAAGTAGTGACGCGTTGGCGATATCGAGGCCCGTCAATTCACTTATGAGAGTCTGAAAGTTGAGCAGTGCCTCGAGACGGCCTTGGCTGATCTCGGGTTGGTACGGCGTGTACGCCGTGTACCACGCCGGGTTTTCGAGCACGTTTCGCAGAACGACCGGCGGAATGATGGTCGGGTAATAGCCGGTACCGATCATGCAGCGACGCACGATGTTTTCGCTGGCGATCTTTCGAAGTTCGGCCAGCACCGAATGCTCTGGCACGGCAGGGGGCAAATCAAGAGATTCGGTGAGAAGTATTCCGCTCGGTACTACCGCGCGCAGCAGGTCG
>JBEGRF010000030.1:0-93397 GCA_041180605.1 Actinomycetota bacterium
CCAGCCGCACCTTGCGCTTGCACGTGAGGTCGTGGCTGATGTCGCGAATCGCACGGATCGGGTTCTCCAAGGTCAGATCGCGCAGCATCGTGACCGGGTCTTCGATCATGCGCATGACGCAGGCTGCCGAGCCGATTTTGACAAAGTTCGTGTATTCGCTCATGTTGGAGTCGCCGACGATCACGTGCAGTCTGCGGAAGAGCTCGGAGTCCGCATGCGGCTCATCGCGGGTGTTGATGATGGGTCGGCTACGCGTAGTTGCGCTGCTCACGCCCTCCCAGATGTGCTCGGCCCGTTGCGAGAGCGAGTACACGGGGCCTCTCGCCGTCTGCAAGATGTGGCCGGCTCCGGCGAAGATCTGCCGTGACACGAAGAACGGGATCAAGGTCTCGGCATAGTACGAGAGGTCTTCGGTGCGTCTCGTGAGGTAGTTCTCGTGACAGCCGTAACTGTTGCCTGCCGAGTCGGTGTTGTTTTTGAACAGGTAGATGGTGCCGCGGATGCCTTCGTCGCGCAGCCGTTGTTCTGCGCCGGCGACGAGACCCTCCAGCACGCGCTCCCCTGCACGGTCATGCACGATGCATTCGAGAATCGAGTCGCATTCGGGGGTCGCGTACTCGGGGTGCGAGCCGACGTCGAGGTACAACCGCGCGCCGTTCTCCAAGAACACGTTGCTCGAGCGCCCCCATGACACCACTTTGCGGAAGAGGTACCGCGCCACCTCGTCGGGGCTCAGGCGACGTTGTCCGCGCAACGTGCACGTGACGCCGTATTCGGTCTCGACTCCGTAGATGCGGCGCGGCAGTTCGGCGGCGGCCGTCAACGCGGCCATCAACGCAGGGCGGCGGCTACCGCTTCGTCGGGGATCCTCGTGAACGATCGGCGCTTGCCGTTGCGCACGAGCGTGGCGATCTCCAGATCGTCGGCGGCAACCGTGCGGTCCGGCCCGGCGAGTGCGGCAACGGCGACCTTCACCGCACCGGAGAGGTCGAGGTCGTCGCGGTACGTGGCCTCCAGCCGCTTGGAGATGCCCTCTGCGTCGCCACCGAGCACGCTGAAGCGCTTCTCGTCGAGCAGGGTGCCGTCGTAGAGGATGTGGAAGAGACGGTCGTGTTCCGGTGTGTCGCCCACTTCGGCGACGAGCAGTTCGACCTCCAGGGGTTTGGGCCCCGAGGTGGAAAACACGTCGCCGAGCACCTGGGCGTATTGGTTGGCGAGACTGCGTGCATCCACGTCGTTGCGCGAGTACTGATAGCCGCGCAACTCAGCGGCGCGCACGCCAGCGACGCGCAGCTGGTCGAACTCGTTGTATTTTCCGACGCCGGCAAAAGCGATACGGTCGTAGATCTCGCTCACCTTGCGCAGCGTGGTGGACGGGTTCTCCGCCACGATCACGATGCATGATGGCGTCTGCAGCGCGACGAGAGCGCGGCCGCGCGCTATGCCCTTTCGCGCGTAATCGGCGCGATCCTTCATCATTTGTTCGGGTGAGACGTAGAACGGCATGCTCATCGTGAACGCACCTCGCGCATGATGGTCTCGTAGGTCGAGGCGAGAGATTCGTCAGCCACTCGGTTCCACCCGTTGGCGTCGATGGACGCGACGATCGGATAAATCCCGCGCAAGATGTCCGGCCCGCCTGTGGCGGTGTCGGTGTCGGATGCCTCCCACAGCGCACGCGCGGCGAGTTCGACGGCGGCATCACGCGACATGTTCTTGCGCCATCCGACGCGCAGCACGGTGCTGGCGAGCATCGAGCCGGAACCAACGGCGACGAAGTCTCGTTCCTCGTAGCGACCGCCGGTGATGTCGAAGTCCCACAAGCGACCGCGGCCGACCAGAGGGTCGTAGCCCGCAAAGAGCGGCACGACGCCGAGACCCTGCATCGCCGCTGGCATGTTCGAGCGCACCATCATCGAGAGCTGGTTTGCTTTGCCTTCGAGCGAGAGCGCCTGACCTTCGACTTTCTCGTAGTACTCGAGTTGCAATTGGAAGAGCTTGATCATCTCCATCGCGAGGCCGGCGGTGCCAGCGATGGCCACGCCGCTCAAGTCGTCCGCCGGCACGACCTTTTCCACCGAGCGGGTGCTGATGATGTTGCCCATCGTCGCCCGCCGGTCGCCCGCCATGACGACTCCACCGTCGTAGGTGAGCGCCAAGCAGGTGGTGGCGTGCGGGATTGAGGTGTCCGTGGCGCCGCCTCGCACGCCGGTATCGAGTCCCGACGCGCGCACCGTCGACGGAAATGGGTCGATACCAAGCTTGCGCAGCAGGTCAGGAAAGCTTGCGCCGGGGTCGTCGCCGGCGGCGAATCGCGGCATCGTCATCGTGGTGCTCGTTCCATCTCCTGCGCGAGCCGTGTGACGGGCTTACTGCCCGCCCTTTTGCACGTAACTCTTCACGAAGTCTTCGGCGTTGGTCTCGAGCACCTCGTCGATCTCATCGAGCAGGCCGTCGAGTTCTTCTTTCAGGCGGTCCGTCTTCTCGGTACCACCGGTGGACTCCGTCTCTGGCGGTGATGTCTTTTCCCGTTGCGGTGCAGTGCGCTGCTTCTTCGTGCGTTCAGCCATAGCAAGCACCATAGCAAGGGGTCTGCCTAGAAGCACCCCGCTGGGTGCGCCTCACGTCTGCGGAGAATCGCCCAATTGCGCAATGAGGTCGGACGCCGTGGCGCTCGAGGCAAACAGCTCTGCGGTCAGTGCCTTTGTACCGCGCAGGGGCTCCATCATCGGCACGCGTCGTAGCGGATCGCGTCCCACGTCAAAGACGATCGAGTCCCAGTTTGCCGCAACGATTTCGGAGGCGTACTTGGCGAGACATGTGCCGCGGAAGTACGCACGCGTCGTCTCCGGCGGAGTGTCGACGGCCTCGCGCACGGCGGCGTCGGTGGTGATGGTGCGCAGTCCGCAACGCAGAGCCAGCGAGCGTTCGCGTCGCAGGTCGGAATACTGCAGATCGATGGCCTTCAGCCGAGCGTCAGTCGCGGGCAAGTCGTGGCGCTTCGCGTAGCCGTCGATGAGTCGCTTCTTTGCTACCCAGTCGACGACGTCGGCGACGTCGTCGGGGTTGCGTTCCAGCCCAGTGAGCACGCTCTCCCACTCCTCGAGGATTCGTTTGCCGTCGTCGACGGTGACCGAGTCGAGACCGTGTCGGTCTGCCCAGGTGCGCGCCCGTTCGAGAAGTTGCCACTGCAGGTCGAGAGCCCTCATGCGCTTACCGTTGCCGAGCGCGATGGTGGCGTGCAGCGTGGGATCGTTGCTCACCTGTCTGATCGCCGTCACAGGGTGCGCAAGCGTGAGGTCGTCGCCGATGGCATCGTCTTCGATCATCGCGAGCACGATCGCAGTCGTGCCCACCTTCAAGAAGGTCGCGAGTTCGCTCATGTTGGCGTCACCAACGATCACGTGCAGGCGGCGATACTTCGCGGGGTCGCAGTGCGGCTCGTCGCGCGTGTTGACGATGGGTCGCTTCAGCGTGGTCTCGAGACCGACCTCCTCTTCGAAGAAATCTGCACGCTGGCTCAATTGATAGGCGACGTCGCTAGGAGTCGAGCCGGGAGATTCGCAGCCGACTTTGCCCGCACCGGCGAATACTTGGCGCGTCACGAAGTGC
This sequence comes from Actinomycetota bacterium, assembly GCA_041180605.1. Taxonomy (GTDB): domain Bacteria; phylum Actinomycetota; class Acidimicrobiia; order Acidimicrobiales; family Ilumatobacteraceae; genus F1-60-MAGs027. The sequence continues at coordinate 3,613 of JBEGRF010000030.1, forward strand.
GGAGTGATCTGGTTGACCAGGCGCCCGAACGGCACTGCCCTGTCCACCAGGTAGTTCTCGTGGCAGCCGTAGCTGTTGCCTTTGCCGTCGGAGTTGTTCTTGTAGACGACGACTTCGCCGCCGTCAGGCAGCATCGCGAGCGCGCGCTCCATGCTGAGACGCAGGATCTCTTCGGCCGCCCGGTCATAGCGCACGACTTCACTCGGTGTGCGGCACTCGGGTGTCGAGCATTCGGGGTGCGCGTGGTCGACGTAGTACCGCGCACCGTTGGTGAGCACCGTGTTCACGAGGTGCGTCTCGACTTCAGGAGCGAGAATCTCGCCGAGCAGGAGGCCGCGGGCGTCGTTGCCTGGTTGTTCGTCGAAGAAGTCCCAAGCGGTGCGCGTGTGGCTGCGGCCGAGAAAAGCGTTGATCAGCAGCGAGCTCGCGGTGACGGCGTTGAGTTCGGCATTGCGAACGACGATGCCGTATTCCGTCTCGATTCCGCAGACCTTGGGGATGGCCATCGTCAGAGGTATTGGCCGGTGGCCGTCCGCTCGATTGCCTTACCGCCGCCAGCACCCTCGTCGTGCGTCAGCGTTCGAATGAAGACGATGCGCTCGCCTTTGCGGCCCGACACCTTTGCCCAGTCGTCGGGGTTCGTGGTGTTGGGCAGGTCTTCGTGCTCGCGGAACTCTTGGCGGATCGACGACGTGAGATCCTCGAGGGCGACGCCGCGCTCACCACCCGCCAGCAGTCGTTTGATGGCCAATTTCTTGGCGCGGCGCACGATGTTTTCGATCATTGCTCCAGACGAAAAATCGCGGAAGTAGAGAATCTCGCGTTCGCCGTTCTGGTACGTGACTTCGAGGAACCTGTTCTCGTCTGTGGCCGCATACATATGTTCGACCGTCGCATCAATCATCGAACTGATCGCGTGCTTGAGGTCGCCGTAGCGAGCGACATCAGTCGCCGAGATCGGCACTTCACTCGTCAGGTAGCGGGCGAAGATTTGTCTGGCGGCCTCGGCATCAGGGCGCTCGATGCGAATCTTCACATCGAGGCGTCCTGGCCGCAGGATGGCCGGGTCGATCAGGTCCTCACGGTTCGTCGCACCGATCACGATGACATTGCGCAATCCTTCGACACCGTCGATCTCGGCCAGCAACTGCGGCACGATCGTCGATTCCATGTCGGACGAAATACCCGTGCCGCGAGTGCGGAACATCGAGTCCATCTCGTCGAAGAACACGATGACTGGCCATCCCTCCTCGCTTTTTTCTCTCGCCCGTTCGAAGACCATGCGGATCTGTCGCTCCGTCTCTCCGACGTACTTGTTGAGCAGCTCGGGGCCCTTGATGTTGATGAAGTAACTGCGGCCTTTGTCGGCGCCGGTACGAGCGGCGACTTTCTTGGCAAGCGAATTCGCGACGGCTTTGGCGATGAGCGTCTTGCCGCAACCTGGCGGACCGTAGAGCAGGATGCCCTTGGGGGCCGGAAGCTGGTGTTCAGCGAACAAATCGCCGTGGAGGAACGGAAGCTCGACTGCGTCTGCGATGGCCTCAATCTGCTGGTCGAGGCCGCCGATGTCGTCGTAGGAGATGTCGGGCACTTCCTCGAGCAAGAGATGCTCCACCTCAGGTTGGGCGAGGCGCTCGAGCAACAAGCCGCTGCGGGTGTCGAGGCGCAAGAGGTCTCCTGAGCGCAGATGCATGCCGCGCAACGCATCAGCGAGTTCACAAACGCGGTCGTCTTCTCCGCGCCCGGTGACGATTGCTCGCACGCCGTCTTCGAGCACTTCTTTGAGCGACACCACTTCGCCAGTGGCCTCCGCCCCGCGAGCCATCACCACGTTGAGGCTCTCGTTGAGCACTACCTCGCTACCTCGTTGCAGGGTGTGCGCGTCGATGTCGGGGTGCAGGGACACCCTCATCTTGCGGGAGTTGGTGAGCACGTCCACCGTGCCATCGTCGTTGGTGCCGAGGACGATGCCGTACGCCGCAGGTGGCTGAGTGAGCTTCTCGACTTCTTCGCGCAGCGATGCGACGTGGTCCCTTGCTTCGCGCAGTGCGTACTCGAGTTTTTCATTGCGGGCCTTCGCCGTCGAGAGTTGCCCTTTCGTTTCGAGGAGGCGTTCTTCAAGTGCACGAAGTCGTGCAGATGTGTCGTCGGCCATGCCCTGAACCTAGTGGCGTCCCGTGTATCGTGAAAGCCCATGAAGGTATGGATTGACCAGGACCTCTGCACCGGTGACGGCCTCTGCGAGGAAATCGCCCCCGAAGTGTTCACACTGCTCGACGACGGCCTTGCCTACGTGAAAGAAGGCGACAAGATTTTCGCGACCGCCAAGGGCAACCCGCAGGGTGCAGAGGGTGTCGCCAACTTCGACGAAAAGTACCTCGAGGGGGTCATTGAATCCGCCGAGGAGTGCCCCGGCGAGTGCATCTTCATCGAGCCGTAAGACTCGCTGTGGAGCCGTAAGGCTCGAGTAAGAGAGCTCAACGAATTTTCGGTCGCCAGAGCGTCCAGCGTCGGGTGATTTCAGCGCGCGGTGAGCAGTCGCGCCGTCGTCAGAAAGCCGGTGTGGGCGACCATGCGGTGATCTGGTCGCACGGACTCCCCTTCGATGTGCCATGTGCGGTGCAGCACCTCGAGCGTGCGCATCGCGACCCATTCGCCACGATTCCCAAGAAGTGCTTCGCGCACTTTCACGGCCTGCGTGATGCTTGGCGTATACGCAACCATCACTCCGCCAGCCTGCATCACCGAGGCGAGGTGCGGCACGACCTGCCACGGTTCCGGCAAGTCGAGCACGGCGCGATCAAAACGCCCTTGCCCCGGCAGTTCGATACCGGCGTAGGAGTCGCGAACGTGCACTTCGAAGCGCTCCGTTGCTTCCTCGCCGAGGAATGATGCGACATTCTTCTTGGCGCGTGACGCAAAGTCTTCGCGTAGTTCGTAGCCGACGATGCGAGCGCCGGCGCGCAGCATGGTCATCGACATGGCGCCAGAGCCGATTCCGGACTCAAAGACGAGGTGCCCCGGGCCGATGTCGGCGAGCATCGCGATGGGTGCCAGATCTTTCGGGTAGATCACTTGGGCCCCGCGCGGCATCTCCAAGACGAAATCTTCGAGCGTCGGTCGCATCACGACGTATTTTGCGCCCTTCGTGGATTCCACTGTCGTACCTTCGGCGTGACCGATCACGTTCGCGTGCGCAACGAAGCCGGCGTGACTGTGGAACTCGCCCTTTTCTTCGAGCGTCACCAAGTAGCGACGTTCTTTGTGGTCGATGAACAACACTCGATCGCCGGCGTGGAAAGGCTTGGACACTTCAGATACCTCTTGACGAAGGTTTGTCACTCACCGTGATGGTGCTGCCCGGCTTCAAGCGCAACGAGGTGCGCTCGATGCGCTGTTCTCGACGGCGCCACCAGCGCCAGGCAAAGAGCGTCACTCCGACGATCGGGTACCGCTTCGCGACTCGACCGACTGCCGCACCTTTGACGACTCGACCAGCAAACCTCCCGGCGACGCGTGACGACCGCGCGAGACCACCCATCTGGTCAGCGGCGAATCTCGATGACGCCGCGACGGCGGCGACCGCCACGACGGCCGAGCAAGTACGCAACGAAAAGGCCGGCAGCGACGCCTGCCACGGCGAGCACGGTGATGGACGTCTTCTTCGTCTCGGTAATCTCCGTGACGTCGTCCTGCAGAGCCTTGAATCGTTGCTCGAGGTCGTCCTTGGTGATCTTGCGACGGTCGTTCATCGGCGACCCTTGTTGAGTTCGAACACGCTGACGCGCGACCACACGACGGACGAGGCGGCAATGCCCGTGACAAGCGTGACGACGTACGGCAAGAATGAAAGACCGTCGGCTTGCTCGGGCCACCACGTGTGCAGGATCAAATCTTGCGAGAGTCGCAGCACTGCGAGCAGCAGAATGACGATGCCGACAGACATGAAGAAGCCCGCGACCAACCCGAAACCGAGCCAGCGTCCAGCGCCTTTCAGCGGTTCGACGGTCTCTTGTTTCGCGTAGTCGCGAACCAGTTCGTAGGTCTCGACGGGGTCAAATTGCACACCTTCTGTCTATCGGCGTGCGCAATTTCGTCAGCGCGGCAGCAGTTGTTGCTCTTGCGGGCTCTCGCGATACGTGGCGAGGCTCTGCATGAGGTCGTTCCAGAGTGGTCGGTACTCCGACTGGTTGGCCACACCTGCCCCGTTGAGGATGAGCACGAACGTGATCGCCCCGTCGCGAGTGGGGAAAAACCCGCTCAGCGACTTCACGTTGCGCAGGGTGCCGGTCTTGGCGCGGACGCGACCACTTGCCGGACCCATCGTGAACATGTCGCGGAGCGTGCCGGTCGTGCCGGCGAGCGCCATCCCCTGTCCGATGACACTGTCGAAGCCGTACGAGTTGAGCAGAGATGCCAAGGTGATGCAGGTGACTCGATTGGTCGCGTCAAGACCCGAACCGTCCGCCAGCGTCGTGCCGGCGAGGTCGATGCCTCTGGCGCGCAGGGCGTCAGCGACGACGCGCAGACCGGCGACTCGCGTCGCACTGCTCGCCCCGACGAGCCCGAGTTCTTTCAACATCAACTCCGCTGCGTTGTTGTCGCTGTTCGTCAAAACATCGACGAGAATCGCCGAGAGTGGTGCCGACACGAGCCGCGCGATCACTTGAGCGTCGGCAGGTGCTACTCCGCTACGTGGTGCGCCGATGACTTTCACTCCGCGGTCGCGCAGCAATTGTGTGAGCGTCTTTGCAGCGCCGGCTGCAGGGTCGGTCGGCTTGAGCGGTTCGCCGAGAATGATGCCGTCGTTGACCATCAATGCAGAGAGCGGCCCCGCTTCGATCGCCCTGATGCCGTCGCCCCAGGTCGGCACATATCGCTCACTGTCGAATCGAGACTCGTCACCAACCACCGAACCTGACACGATCGTCACGCCGCTCGCAGCGATCTCGTCGGCGAGCGCATCCAGGAACGTCGGCGAGATGGTCGGGTTCAGCTGCGTGGTTGGGTACGCACGTGTCGACAACAGCGGGTCACCACCGCCGACCAGCCACAAGTTTCCGACGATGGTCGCACCGTCTCGGGTGCCGCGAAGTTGGGTTTCGAAACGGTGGCCAGCACCGAGCACGTCAAGCGCTGCCGCCGCGGTGAGCAGTTTCATGTTGCTTGCGGGAACCAGCGGGGTCGTCGAATTGACGCTCGCAACTGCACGCGCATCGGCGATGGCCGTGAGGCACGCGCCGCTTGGCAGCGAGTCGGAGTAGACCGCCAAACTTGAACGCAAGTTTGCGACGCGGGCCTCGATGGCGGTAGTACGGGCAATACGGCGCACCGAAAAAACCGGCTCTCTCGGCGACGGATCAGTGCTCATCGCGACTGTGAGCGGACGAGATTCGCCGGCCGCAGCATCGGTGACTTGCCACGCAGAGAAGACCGGCACGAAGACCACGGTTGCAGCGACGAGAATTCCGGCCACCGCCCGCTGTGGTTCGCTTTCCACGACATGCCGGTCAAAGTGCGCGATTCGACGGCGCAACGTGGCGAGCAGTCGCAACACTTCGTTACGCATTGTCGAGCCCGCGATATCGCGCGTATCGATACGCATGCGCCAAAGCCCTCACTGCACGCGGGCCGCTCGCAAAGCACATGCCACCGAGCCGCTGCACCGTCGCGGGCCCGGCATTACGCGGGTCGGCGACTGCGAGTTCGGTCGCGACGAGAACCGGTTTGCCCGTCTCGCGCGTCAGTTGGTGCGCTGCCGTGGCGAAGCGTTCGTCCTGGCGTTCGTGGTATTCGACGATTCGTTCCAAACCATGGTCGGGGTGGAAGCCACCCTCGCGCATCAATCGAGCTTGGTTCGACTGGATGCCGATACCCAAGTACACGACCGCGTCGACGGCCGACGAGGTGGCGAGCACCTCGAGCACGGCCGGGATCGTGTCGCGTGTCTCTCCCCCTGCGCAATCGACGGGGTTGTTGCGCGACCAGCGCGCGGGCAGCAACGCGTCGAGCTCAGCCATCACATCGGCCGGCAACTCGGCCAATTGCAGCACGCCATCGCGGCTCAAGGCATCGGCAGTGACGACTCCCCAACCGCCGGCCGTGGTGAGGATCGCCACGCGATTGCCGCGCGGCAGTGGTGCAGTCGACATGAGCGCTGCCGCGTCGAAAGCTTCGTCAACCGTATCTGCGCGAATCACGCCGAGTTGACGGCACAATCCGTCGAACACCTTGATGTCCGAGGCCATGGCGCCGGTGTGGCTTGCTGCGGCCCGCGCTCCCTCGGCGGAAGCACCACCTTTCAGCATCACCACGGGTTTGCGCGATGTCGCGCGACGGAGCGCATCTCGCAGCCGGGTGCCGTCGCTCACTCCTTCTACATAGGAAAGCACGACCGAGGTCGCGCTGTCACGCGACATCCACTCAACGAAGTCAGCCACGTCGACTGCTGCTGCGTTGCCGGCCGACACCGCGCGGGCGACCCCGACACCGGTCGCACGCGCGAGGTTCATGAAACTGCTCACGAAGTTGCCGCTCTGGCTTGCTATGGAAATCGAACCACGCGGCGGGTATGGTGCCACGATCTGTGCGCACAGCGCACTCGGCGTGCTCACCACACCCTGCCCGTTCGGCCCGGCGAGCAGCACTCCGTGGCGTGCAGCAGCGGCCACCAGTCGCTGTTCGGCTGCCTTGCCGGCATCGTCTGCTTCGCCGTAGCCGGCAGACGTGACGAACGCAGCGGTGATGCCGCAAGCCGCGCACTCGGCAAGGAGCGCTTCGTTTGCAGCGGCAGGAGTGCAGAAGAAGGCGAGGTCGAATTCGCCCTTGGGAAGTTCGGAGAGCGACTCAATCGTTTGCACTCCGAGCACGACCTCGCGAGACAAGTTGGTCGCCGCCACCTTTCCGAGGTAACCACTGGCCAACAGGTTGTGCAAAGAGACGAACCCGAACTTGCCGGGGTGGGTCGAGGCGCCGAGCACCACCACGCCGCGCGGATCAAACAACGCCGAGAACGCTTCATCGCGATGACGCGGCATCGTCACGCTTGCGTGGTAGCGAGCGGCGCTCCCGGAATCGCCCGCGGCACCATCCCTCAGCTCGACGAGAGCATCCACCACCACGGGCTCACCGGCGGCCGTGACGATCACCGGGTTCACGTCGAGGGAAGCCACGTCGTTGCGTGTCGAGCCCACCGTGGCGACCGCATTGACGATCGTCCACAACGCGTCGCGATCGACTGGCCGCTGGTTGCGGAATTCTCCGTAGACGTGATTGGTGGTGAGCGAGTCGAGCATGTCATCGAGGTCGCCCCGCACGAGCGGCGCCAGGCGCATCTGCGTGTCGCCGAGGGCTTCGGCAGTCACGCCACCTGCGCCGACGACTACCACCGCGCCGAAGGCTGGGTCGCGGACCATCCCGACGATCAGCTCGCGTGAGCCACCAACTTGCTCTGCCACCAGCAGCGACACGTCACCGTCTGCTGGTTGCCGTTTGCCCAGCAGCTCCTCAGCCGCGGCCTCGACCGAAGAAGCATCCCGAAGCCCGAGTTTCACGAGGCCGCGCTCACTCTTGTGCGCGAGACGCTCGCCGACGAGTTTCACGACGACTGGAAACCCGATTTTTTCTGCCGCCCGCGCGGCGCTTGTCGCATCGGCAACGACGTGTTCGCGCGAGACGCGCGCGCCGAGCTCAGCGAGGGCAAGTTTGGAGTCGTGTTCGCTCAGCGTGCGACCACTTGCCACGAGCGTCAACGGTAGTGTTCCACGCCCATGCACATCGTCGCCGCACTCTTCGTCGAAAACTTCGCGATGCGACAAGTGGAGGGCCCGTCGACGCGCATCGATCTGACGGGGGTGTATTTCTCTCAAGTCGCTCCACAGCCCGTGCCGTGCACATTGTCGCCGCACCTCGTGGTGCTCATCCATTGCCCGCCAAATGAGGCCGGTGACGGTGTATTGCAGGTTGTCTTCCAAAAACCAGGAGTGGATCCCGAGGCCACCCCACCGCTCGCGCAGAATGTTTCGCCGTTTCGTGTGGAGCCAGGCAAGTTCACGTACCGTCTCGTGCGGGCCGAACTGCCGATCGAGGAATATGGCCAAGTGCTCGCCCACTGCCGGATCGGTCTCGGTGCGTTCGTTCCCGTGCCGCTCACGGTGCTCGAACCGCCGGCGGCGTGACGCACGCATTTATGTCGGCGTGACGCACGCCAACAGTCGCGCCAACTATCGTCGCTGCCGTGGCGAAAGGTCTCTCGAGCGACCAAGACCGTCTCGCCGTCGCGATGATCCGCGGTCTTGCGATGGATGCCCCGCTTGCTGCAAAGAGCGGTCACCAAGGCACCGCCATGGCGCTCGCGCCACTCGCACACGTGTTGTACAGCCGGGTGATGCGCCACGACCCGGCGCAACCTGACTGGAGCAATCGCGACCGCTTCATCCTCTCCAACGGTCATGCGTCGATCCTGCAATACGCCGCTTTGTATTTGAACGGTTACGGTCTCGAACTCGACGATCTGCGCCAATTCCGCCAGTGGGGTTCGGCAACCCCGGGCCACCCGGAGCGCGGACATACTGCCGGCGTGGAAGTGACGACCGGGCCACTCGGTCAGGGGTTTGCGAATGCCGTCGGCATGGCGATTGCCGAGCGTCATCTTCGCGCCCGCTTCGGTGCCGAGTTGCACGACCACCACGTGTTCGTCATTGCCGGTGACGGCTGCTTCATGGAGGGCATCAGCCACGAGGCGGCGTCGCTCGCTGGTCATCAACAGCTCGACCGTCTTGTCTGCATCTTCGACGACAACAAGGTGACGATCGACGGTTCGACCGCGCTGTCTTGCAGCGATGACGTGCAACAACGTTTCCGTTCTTACGGCTGGAACGTCGTCTCCCTCGGTGACGTAGCCGACGACCTCGACAAGATCGAGCAGGCGCTCATCGCGGCAAAGGCCCATCGTGGTTCACCGACGCTCCTCGTTCTGCGCACGCACATCGGTACTCCTTCTCCCGACTTCACCGATGCACCAGAAGCCCACGGCAACCCCTTCAGTGCCGCGCACGTGACTGCCACGAAGAAGGTCATCGGAATCCCCGACGAGCCGTTCTGGGTGGATACTGCCGTCGTGCAAGCGGTGCGCGCGCACGCTCGGGCGCGCGGGGCGGAGTTCACCTCGCAGCACGCGACGGTCGCGGCGCGAGCCAGCAAAGAATGGAACCACGCATGGCAACCGCCGCGCAGCGACGAGTGGGCGTCGTCGGCGCCGAGTTTCGACCCATCAGCAAGCATCGCCACGCGCGTCGCCGTGCAGAAGTCGATCGATGCATCACGTGACGACCTGCCGGGTCTCGTCGTCGGAGCCGCAGACCTCACCGGTAACACCGGCGCCAAGCTGTCGGGCGCGACGGCGTTGTCGGCTGAGCATCCCGAGGGTCGCCAGATTTACTACGGCGTGCGCGAGCATGCGATGGGTGCAATCGCGGTTGGAATGGCGTTGCACGGTGGTCTGCTGCCCGCCGTCGGAACGTTCTTTGTGTTCGCCGACTACATGCGACCGGCAGTGCGTCTCGCCGCTCTGTCGCAGGCGAAAGTGATCTTCGTCTTCTCGCACGATTCGGTCGGCGTCGGCGAAGACGGACCCACCCATCAACCAGTCGAACAACTCGCATCACTGAGAGTCATCCCCGGTCTGCGTGTGGTGCGGCCGGCCGATGCCAACGAGACCGCTCGAGCGTGGCGTCAGGCCTGCGACCACGACGGCCCGACGGCACTCATCCTTTCTCGCCAAAACACCCCGATCGTCACCGACGGTCGCGCCGTCGAGCGCGGCGCGGCAATCGTGCGCGACGGCGATGGATCGCCGCGGATCATCCTCCTTGCCACGGGCGCCGAAGTAGCGGTGGCCGTCGAGGCAGCCAAGGTGCTCTCCGACGGTGGCATGCAAGTTCGCGTGGTCTCGATGCCCTGTCCCGAGTTGTTCGCCGCGCAAGACCCGACCGTGCGCTCACACGTGCTGCCAATCGGCGTGCCGGTGCTCTCGATCGAAGCCGGGAGCACGTTCGGCTGGAGCACGTTTGCCGACGACTCGATCGGCATCGACCGTTTCGGAGCGAGCGCCCCGGGCAACGTCGCGTTGACGCGACTCGGTATCTCCGTCGACAACGTCGTTACGCGTGCGCGTGACTTGCTCGATGCGATGGGAATGTGAGATGAACCGGCTGCGACGGCTCTCTACCGAACAAGGCCAGAGCCCATGGCTCGACAATCTGCGCCGTGGATGGATCACGGGCGGCCAACTGAAGGTGCTTCGCGATCGAGGAGTCCGCGGGCTGACGAGCAACCCCACCATCTTTCAGAAGGCGATCCAGGGCTCGGCAGACTACGACACGCAATTCGAGTCGCTCGTGCGCAAAAAGACCGACCCGGTCGATGCGTACTGGCAACTGGTGTTGAGCGACATCGATGCAGCACTCGACGTCTTTGCGCCCGTGCACGCGGAGTCAGGAGGCGCCGACGGTTTCGTGAGCGTCGAGGTCGACCCGTCGCTCGCCCGCGATGGCGCGGCAACACTTGCTGCCGCCCGCGACTTGCACGAGCGCATTGCGCGACCGAACGTGATGATCAAGATTCCAGCGACAGAGGAAGGCCTGCCAGCGATCCGTCAGATGATTGCCGAAGGCCGCAGCGTCAACGTGACGCTGATTTTCAGTCTGGAGCGATATGCCGCCGTGCTCGATGCCTACATCTCGGGCTTGGAAGACCGGCTTGCAGCCGGAGTTCATGATCTGTCGAACATCGCGTCAGTCGGTAGCTTCTTCATCTCTCGCGTCGATACAGAAGTTGACCGACGCCTGGAGAAGATCAACACTCCGGCTGCGCTCGCGCTGCGCGGGCAGGCCGCGATTGCGCAGGCCCGCCTTGCCTATTCGCTCTTCCGAGAGCGGCACGATGGTGCGAGATTTCGTCGAGTGGCCGTGTACGGTGCTCGAGTGCAGCGTCCACTGTGGGCGTCCACGTCGACGAAGAATCCCGCGTATCGCGACACGTTGTATGTCGACGAGCTCATCGGCCCCGACACGGTGAACACCCTGCCCGACAGCACTCTCGAGGCCTTCGACGACCACGGCACTCTGGCCCGCACTATCGATGCTGAAACTGGTCGAGCCCGTCAGGTGTGGGACGCGCTTGCGGTTGAGGGCGTCGATCTCGTCGATGTTGCTGCGCAACTTGAGCGCGAAGGAGTGTCGTCGTTTCAAAAGAGCTTTGACGAGCTCATTGCCGCATTGTCTACGAAGGCTGCGGCGCTTCGCAGCAACTGAATTCTCAAGACACGTCGAGCCCAGCCACACGCTGAGCGGTCAGTCTTCGCGCTGCTCCAGGCGTTCCAACACGGCAATGGCCTTTTCCACCGCGCGGCGAGCCTGCGTGAGCGCCCGTTCTTCATCGGGACGTCGCGACTCGCCGGCGCGCGAGGCCTCGCTCAACACGGCGATGGCCCGGTCAGCCAGGTCTTCGGAGACCGAGCGCAACTGGGCGATCAGGTCTTCGAGGTCGGCCATGGTGCGAAAGGTTACGCGCCCTTCTTGTTGGCGCGACGTCGATCTTCGAGGCCGAGGTGTCGCTTGCGGATACGAATCGACTTCGGCGTCACTTCGACGAGCTCATCGTCAGCGATCCACTCGATCGACGACTCGAGCGTGTGGATGACCGGTGCCGCGAGCTTCACGCCGTCGTCGTGACTGTGTGTGCGGATGTTGGTCTTCTCTTTGGCGCGAACAGCGTTGACGACCATCTCTTCGCCGCGCGAGCACTCGCCCACCACCATGCCTTCGTACACCTGGTCGCCAGGTTCGACGAAGAGAATGCCGCGCAACTGCAGATTGTCAAGTGCATAAGCGGTGACCTGCCCGATTCGATCGGCGATCATCGCACCACCGAGGCGATGCGGTACGTCGCCCGCCCACGGCTCGAAACCGGCGAAGCTCTGGTGGATGAGGGCGGTGCCTCGGGTGACGGTGAGCAACAACGAGCGGAATCCGATCAGCCCGCGGGAAGGTGCAGTGAAGTGCACGATTGTGCGGCCGGCGTCGCCCGGTCGCATATCGACGATGCGTCCTCGACGAGGTGCCAATACCTGCGTGACTGCACCGACGTGTTCGTCGGGCACGTCGATGGTGCCGCGCTCGAACGGCTCGTGCGTCTTGCCGTTGATCTCTTTGGTGATGACCTCTGGCCGGCTGACTTGCAGTTCGTAGCCCTCGCGACGCATGTTCTCGATGAGCACGGCAAGTTGCAATTCGCCGCGTCCTGCGACTTCGAGCACGTCGGGCGAATCGGTTTCGCGCAGCTTGATCGACACGTTGCCGAGGGTCTCGCGTTTTAGGCGGTCGTGCAGGTGTCGGCTGGTCACAAAGGTGCCTTCGCGGCCGGCAAACGGCGAGTTGTTGACCGAGAAACTCATGCGCAGCACGGGCTCGTCGACTTCGAGGCGTGGCAGCGCAGTCGGCGACTCGGCGTCGGCAAGCGTGTCGCCCACCTCGACTTCGTCGATTCCGGCAAGAATGAACAAGTCGCCTGCACTAATCGAATCGGTCTCTGTTCGCCCGATGCCCGTGAACTGCGAGAGGTGCGACACTCGCCGCTTCAGCACGTTGGGCTGGCCGTCCACGGGTTTGGCGAGCAACGCGATCGTGTCTCCGCGTCGCAGAGTTCCGGAGTGCACTCGGCCGATGGCGAGACGACCGAGATAGTCGCTTGCATCGAGATTGGTGACGAGTGCTTGCAGTGGTGCTGACGCGTCGCCCGCTGGTGCGGGGATGGTGTCGAGAATCGCGTCCAGGAGCGGCACGAGATCAGCGTCCGCACCGGGCATTCCGACGCCCTTCATCGATCGACCTTCGCGGGCGACAGCCGAGATCACTGGGAACGAGAGGTGCTCGTCTTTGTGGGCGAGATCAAGAAAGAGGTGTTCCACGTCGAGCAGCACTTCGTCCGGGCGCGCGTCACTGCGGTCGACCTTGTTGATCACGAGCACGACCGGGAGATCTTGCGAGAGCGCCTTTGACAGCACGTAGCGAGTCTGTGGAAGCGGACCCTCGGCTGCATCCACGAGCAGCAGCACGCCGTCGACGAGTGCCAGTGCTCGCTCCACCTCTCCGCCGAAATCAGCGTGGCCGGGTGTGTCGACCAGGTTGATCTTGACGCCGCGCCAGTGCACGCATGCAGCCTTTGCCAGGATGGTGATGCCGCGCTCGCGCTCTTGGTCGTTGGAGTCCATCACGCGTTCGACGACGTTCTGGTGCGCAGCAAAGGTGCCGGTTTGGCGCAGCAGCTCGTCAACCAACGTGGTCTTGCCGTGGTCAACGTGCGCCACGATGGCGACGTTGCGGATGAGTTCGTTCAGGCGGGGTCGTCCTCGCCGTCGTTGGTCGATGAGTCGGGGTCGTCGCCCGCTATCTCGCCGTCTTCATCGAACACCACGCCGTAACGCTCGGCGATCTCAGCGAATTCATCCTCTTCGCTCTTGGTCGATTTCTGCGAGGAAAGTCCGAGGTCTTCGGCGGTGGGGCCAGACTGCTTCAGGCGTCGCGCTTCTTCGAACCGACGATGTCGTCCCTTTTTCACAAGTGGGCTCCGTTTGTCGTAGCGGAGCCACGAGGGCCATCCGCCTAGGCGTTGGACATTGGCTTGAAAGTTTACTCCCGCTCCGCCTCTTTGGCAGGGATGAGGCGCAGGCGACCGTCACGATCGAAAGAGAGGCCAGACTCCCCTTCGAGCAGCCGCTCGATGTCATGGCCGACGAGTTCGCGCCGCCAGCCACGTGCGAGACGTGAGTCACCCCCGGCGAGTAGCGCCACGATGTCTCGGTTCGTGGCAACCAGCGTCGGGTCAATCTCATGCTGATTTGCAAGTTCGCCGATCCACGCCGTCACGAGCGTGACTGCTGGTCGCAGGCGCTTCTCCAGCGGTTCGTGGCCGTTTGACTCGAGTTCGACGACGCGCTCGCGCCCATCGCGAACCGCGGCCAATATTTCCCGTGCAATCGACCCTCCGAGGTAGCGCTCGTCGACACCGCGGGAGTGTGCCAAAGCTTCGACGGAGTCGGGCAACGACTGAGCAATGCCGATGAGGGCGATGTCGCTCATCACTCTGCGGAGCGGAACGTTCGTGCTCATTGCGCGCCTCTCGCGCCAGGCGGCGAGCGCTTGTGCCGCACCACGCGCAGCTCCCTTGAGCGCGCGCGCGTCTTTGATGCGCAGCCACGCGTCGTCGGGATTGCTGTCGCCCCACGGTCGCAAGCGCAATTCGTCGCACGCTTCGGCGACCCAGTTTGAGCGTCCGAGCTCGTCGAGCCGGACGGTAATGCTGCTGTGAAGCTGCTCCAGGTATTTCACGTCACTGCGCGCGTATTCGCATTGGCTGTTGGTGAGCGGTCGGCGCATCCAGTCCGTGAGCCGGTCACCTTTCGAGAGCGTCACCTTCAGCCGAGCTTGCACAAGATTGGCGAGTGACGGCGTGGAGTACCCGATGAACCCCGCCGCAAGTTGTGTGTCGAAGAGCCGCTTGGGTACGCAACCCACCGCGTATTGCAGCACCTCGAGGTCTTGCTGCGAGGCGTGCAGCACGGCGAGGCCTTCGCTCTGCAGCAGCGGCGCGAGACCACGTGGGTCGACTGCCAGCGGGTCGATCAGGACGTTGGTCGTACCCCATTGCAGCTGCACGAGCGCGAGCCGCGGAAAATACGTTCGCTCCCGGTGGAACTCCGTGTCGACGGCGTAAAGCGGTGCCGTCGAAGCCTCCCGCACCACGTCGGCCAGGGCGGATTCATCGTTGACGAAGTGCTCGGCGAGTTTCACGCCGGCACCTCGAATCTCACGGCTGGTCGCCGCTTCGCAGTTCGTTGCCGAGTGCGGCAAAGCCCATCGTGCCGCCCGCGACGTTGATCACATTGGTGACGCCTGCGTCGTGCAGGAACTCGCAGGCCCTCATGCTCCGCCCGCCGCTCATGCAGACGACGTACACAGGGACGGCCTTGCGAAAGACCTCCAACGAATCCGGAACCGTGCTGAGCGGGACCAGCTGGGCGCCAGGCACGTGTCCCTCTCGGTACTCGTCGGGTTCGCGCACGTCGATGACGACCGCCCCGCGCTCGAGCACGGTGGAAAGATCTCCGGCGGATATTTCTCGAATTGACACGGCGGGAGAGCCTACCCACGGTCCGTCATTGCATCGGTGATGACTGCGTCGAGATCTGCGCGACTATTCACGTTCGTGAACTCATGCTCCTCGACGTCGAGGCGGGCGAGTCGCAGCGAACCGAAGGCATGGTGCATCGCGTATTGCCCGCGGCGAAAGGCAGCAAGAAGGTGCGCGAGCGTCGACTGCCGCACTGCGATGCACGACCAGTGATCGCGTTTGCCGTGCGGCACGGCTGCATCGTTATCGTCCAACGACTCAAGCAAGCTGCGCAACGTCGAAGCGCGCACCAACGGAACGTCGCAGGCCATGATCAACGCTTGCGAGTGTTGCGGTCGCAACGATTGCAGCACGCTCACGACCCCGCGCAGCGCGCACTGCGGCAACTTCACCTCGGCAAGATCCGGACAATCTGGGATGTACTCGACATCGTGGCTCACGTCATTGCGCGGCGGACCACCGACGTAAGCCAGATTGCACAGGCCGGCTTCATCGAGCACAGCAAGAGCGTTGTTGAGCAGTGACTGACCGCGAAACTTCGCCGACGGTTTGTCGCCACCGAATCGGCTGCCAACACCTCCGACCAGCACCGCGCCGAGCGTGTGTGCGCCAAACGTCCCGCGAGTCGTGCTCAGCCTCGTCCTTTGGGGTCGCACTGCACGAGAAACTGCTGGCAACGAACGGCTTCGCTCTCTTCGCCGATCACGGCGGCGTTGACGGCGAGACCCTCGAGACACTCGAGAAATCCGCGATTGGATTCATGCTGCCAACGCACGAATCCCGAGCCGCGCCAGCCGCTCGCGCGCAACTGGTCGAGTCCGCGGTGGTAGCCGACCCGGAACGCCATGTAAGCGTCGATGCCCGGCGAGCTTGCGCGACCAAGGGCAGCCCAGGCATGCAGGCACGTTGGGTGCTTGGCCACCACGGCTGCGATCGCATCACGCCTCGCCTCGGGCGAGGCTGACATCGCTTGCTTCAATTCGTGGCTGATCGCCACATCCAGCGGCGCAAGGATCGTCTCGGGTGGCCCGCTGCGCGACATCGAAATCGGCTGGTCGCTCATAAGCGCAGTCTAGAAACGTGCTCTGCGCACAGCCTGCGGCACTACGCGTGCTCGGGCAGCGTTGACACGTCTTGTCACGAGTCGGCTGGCAGAATCGTTGCGTCATGGATCTCTCGTCGTTCGACGCACAATCAGCCCGCGACGCCTCGTTCATCGCGATGGTGGTCGGTGTGCTCGGCGTGTTGCTCGTCCTCAAATTCGTGTCGTCGTTGGTCACCAAACTTCTCCTCACCGCGTTCTTCGGGGTGGTCATCTATTTCGGCTTCACTCAGCGAGACGAGCTCTCCGCCTGCATCGCCACCATCCAGGCCAACGTCGAACGAGGTGATTCAAGCGACGTCACCTGTAGTTTCTTGGGGCGTGACGTCACGGTCGAAATCCCGTTCAACATCAAAGGCGACTGAGCGAGGTCGCTCGACGTCGACCGTCGCCGACCTCTGCAGTTTTCTTGATGCCTCGCCGACTCCGCATCACGTCGTAGCGAGCGCAGCGCGGAGATTGCTCGACGCCGGCTTCTCGTGGTTCGACACCGCGAGCGACCTGCCTGACTTTTCTGGTCGTGCCACCAAAGGTTTCGTTACTCGCGGTGGAGCGCTCATTGCTTTCGTCACGTCGCGCAGCGTGAACGACCGATTCCGAGTGGTTGGTGCACACTCGGATTCCCCGGGCTTGCATCTCAAGTCGAACCCTGAAGGTGTGGCCGCAAACTTCGGCACGCTCGAAGTGGAGGTCTATGGTTCGCCGTTGCTCAACTCGTGGCTCGATCGTGACCTCGACATAGCGGGCCACGTGGTTCGCAAAGACGGTTCAGTCGTGCTCTTCAGGTCGGCGACCCCGGTCGCCCGCCTCGCGCAACTTGCGATACATCTCGATCGCGGGGTCAACGAGAGCGGTCTCATCCTCGACAAACACGCTCATCTGCGACCGGTGTGGACGACTGGCCAAGACGTGTTGCCGGTGAGAGCAGTCGCGGCCCATCTTGCCGGTGTCAGCGCGAAGGACGTCGCGTCGGTTCACGCGCAGTTGGTCGACCACGAACCGGCACGAGTCATCGGAGCAGACGTATCACTTTTGGCATCTGGTCGGCTAGACAACCAGCTCTCCTGCTGGGCTGCGATTGACGCAGTCAGCAAAGTGAGCGGCAACGAAGGTGTCGCAGTGGTCGCACTCTTCGACCACGAGGAAGTCGGCAGCGACAGCACGACCGGCGCCGGCGGCCCGCTGCTTGAGCACATGCTTGAACGAATCGCCGCTTCGCTCGGCAAGACTCGCGGCGAATACCTCACGATGCTCGCGAAGTCTGCTTGCCTCTCGTGCGACAACGCGCATGCCGTGCATCCGAACTACCAAGAACGACACGACTCTAAGCACGCGCCATACATCAATTCCGGCGTTGCATTGAAGACAAACTCGAACCAGCGATACGCAACGTCCGCTTCGTCTGCCGTGTCATTCTTGTCGGCGTGCGACGCAGCCGGCGTCGCGCACCAGACGTTTTATTCACGCAACAACATGCCGTGCGGCTCGACGATCGGGCCAATCACGGCCACGAGGTTGGGCATCGACACCGTCGACGTGGGGGTGCCACAGTTGTCGATGCACTCGGCACGCGAAGTGTGCGGCGTGAGCGACGCCATCGATCTTCCCAAGATCGCCCGCGCGTTCTTGCGCGGTTGACGATCAGCGCGAGTCGCGGCTAGTCGCGTGCGCGGCGGCGGGCATCGTCAAAATGCACCTGCAACGCTCGCGAGAGCTCGGCGGTGATTGCGGTCATGCGGTCACGGTCGACGCGACCAGAGCCGCCGTGTTCGACGGTGATCGGACTTCCGATCGACACGTGGCACTTGCGCGGCCAAATCATCTTTGAACCCTTGCGCATGACGCGCTCAGATCCGCCGATTCCGACCGGCACGATCGGTACCCCTCGCTTGAGTGCGACGTAAGCGGGCCCCTCGAACAACGGATGCAAGGTCGGCCCGCTCTGGCGTGTGCCTTCCGGGAACATGACCAACGGTTCGCCGGCATCGAGTACGGCAACGCAACGCTTCAGGGCCTCGAAGTCAGCCGCTCCCCTCGTCACGGGAAATCCCCCGAGCAACGACAGGAAAGCACCGACCTGTTTTTGCTTCCAGAGCGAATCTTTGCCCATGAATCGCACCCGTCGGCTCGTCACGAACGACGACAACGGGGTGTCGATGTTGGAGCGATGTACCGGAGCGATGATGTACGGCCCGCTCACGGGAAGGTTCTCACGCCCACTCACCGAGAAGCGGAACCAGATCTTGCACAGCACGAACAACAAGTTCCGAACCAGCCAATACGTGAGGCGCGCCGGGATCGACCGCCCGACGAGCCGCGCCTCGAATTTCGTCATGACGAAACACCTGACGTTCGGGCGTGCAACAGTCGACTGATCTCTTCGATCACTTGGGCGACGGTGCGATCGCTCGTGTCAACGACGACGGCGTCAGGCATCTGGCGCAGCGGACTGTCGTCGCGGGTGGAGTCTCGCTTGTCGCGTTCGGCGATGGCACGCGCGATTTCCTCGACGTCTCCCCCGTGCTGCGCCACCCGCCGCTTGGCGCGCACGAGCGGCGTCGCGACGAGGTACACCTTCAGCGTCGCATCAGGAAACACGACGCTGCCGATGTCGCGACCTTCGACGACTCCACCGCCGTGTTCGGCGATCCACCGTCGTTGACGGGAGCGCATCTCCTCCCGCACCGCCGAGTTCGCCGCGACGTGGCTCACTGCGGCGTCAACCTCGGGAGTGCGGATCGCAGACGTCGCATCGACACCGTTCACCGTCAACGTGTCGCGCGTCTGCAGGAAGTCAATGTCGTGCGCCACGCGGGCGACAGCATCCACGTCGGTGGCCTCGAGCCCGCGCTTCAAAACCTCGAAGGTGACGCCGCGATACATCGCCCCGGTGTCGAGGTACTCGACGCCGAGTGCCGTCGCCAGCGCCTTTGCAATCGTCGACTTGCCGGCACCTGCGGGGCCATCGATGGCGACGACGGTTGGCTTCATTACCGATTCCGTCGGCTTCATCACCAACTGGTATCGATCGGGCGTCCTTCGTCGTAGCCCGAGGCGCTCTGCACGCCGACCGTCGCCCTGGCATGGAACTCTTGGATGCTTCGCGCGCCGGTATAGGTGCACGAGGAACGTACTCCCGAGACGATCTGATCGATGATGTCTTCCACGCCCGGTCGTTGGGCGTCGAGATACATGCGTGAAGTGCTGATGCCTTCTTCGAACAATTCCTTGCGGGCGCGATCCACGGCATTTTCGCTGCGCGTGCGGTTGCGAACCGCACGATTCGACGCCATACCGAAGCTCTCTTTGTACAAGCGACCCTGCGCGTCGCGCAGTGTGTCAGCGGCTGACTCGTAGGTGCCGGCCAGTAGCGAACCGAACATCACGTTGCCGGCGCCAGCGGCGAGACCAAGTGCAACGTCGCGCGGGTATCTGACTCCGCCGTCGGCCCACACGCTCTTGCCGAGCGCATGCGCGGCTTCTGCGCACTCGAGCACCGCCGAGAATTGTGGTCGGCCGACGCCCGTCATCATGCGAGTGGTGCACATTGCGCCCGGGCCGACCCCCACCTTCACGATGTCGGCGCCTGCATTGATGAGATCACGCGTGCCGGCAGCCGTCACGACGTTGCCTGCGACGACAGGCGTTGCGTCGACGGTGCGCCGCACTTCTTCGACGACGTCGAGCATTCGGTCTTGATGTCCGTGCGCCGTATCGACCACGACGACGTCGACACCTAGCCCGACGAGTGCCTTGGCCCGTGTCGCGGGGTCGGCATTGATGCCGACCGCGACCGCGATCATCAGTCGACCGTCGCTGTCGACTGCCGGACGGTAGATGGTGCTGCGCAGCGCACCTTTGCGGGTGATGCAGCCGACGAGACGTCCGTCGCGCGCTACCACCGGCGCAAAGCTCAGTCGCGCATCGCTAAGTCGCTCGAACATCGTCTGAGCATCGAGGCCGTCGGGCAGTGTGAACACCTCGCGGCTCATGACATTGCTGATCTGCGTGAAACGATCGAAGCCAGCGGCGTCGTGCTCGGTGAAGATACCGATCGGCATGGAGTCGTCGTCGACCACCACCACTGCCCCGTGCGAACGCTTATGCACAAGACTGAGCGCCTCGCCGACGGTGTCGTGGCCCGACATCGTGATGGGCGTGTCATACACCGTGTGGCGCGACTTGACGAACGACACGACAGTCTCGACCACATCGAGGGGTATGTCTTGCGGCAGTACGACGATGCCGCCGCGACGGGCGACAGTTTCTGCCATGCGTCGTCCGGCGATCGCGGTCATGTTCGAAACGACGACGGGGATGGTGGTGCCGATGCCGTCAGGGGTGGTGAGGTCGACGTTCATCCGCGACGCCACCGAGGAGATCGCGGGTACGAGGAAGACGTCGCTGTACGTAAGGTCGTAGTTCGGATGGCCGTTCAGGAACTTCACGACGAACCTCCTCATTCGGCGGCGTGCCGACTTTCCAAGGCTACTGTTGCGGGCTGCACGGCATGACTACATCGCACCTACCGCCCGTCCTGCTCGTGCATGGTTGGGCGGGATCATTCGACCGCACCTGGGTGCGCGGCGGGCTCGTTGACTTGCTGCGTGACGCCGAGCGAGAAGTGCTTCCATTCGATCTTCCGGGTCACGGCTCGGCATCGAAATCTCACGATGCCGCCGACTACCTAGACTTGGCTGGCTCACTGCTCTCGCGAATGGCCGAGCACGACATGGTCGATGCCGTCGGATTCTCGCTCGGTGCGATCACCCTGCTCTCTGCAGTCGTTCGCGAGCCAACGAAGTTCCGTAAGGTCGTGCTTGCTGGCATTGGAGACGGTGTGTTCTTGCCGCACGACCCGTCTCGCACGGAGCGAATCCTCTCCGGTCTCGAAGGTCGGGCTGCTCCCGATGATCTCGTGGCGCGAGTGTTCGGCAAGATCGGCAACGAGTCGCACAATGACCCGCGTGCTCTTGCTGCCGTGCTGCGCAGACCGAGACAGGATCCGTTCACCGTCGAACAATTGAGGAACGTGCAATGTGAAGTGCTCGTCGCCATCGGCGACAAAGACTTCTCAGCACCTTCCGACAAGCTGGCGGCTTCGTTCCAACGGGCAAAGTTGGCACCGCTGCGCGGGGTCGATCACTTCCGCACCCCAGAATCGTTCGAGTTCATCGACGCCGTGCTCGGGTTTCTCGAAAAGTAGTACCCATATGGCCCGAATCATCCAGGCCGATGAAGCAGGCATCCGCGCAGCAGTAGCGGCGCTGCGCAACGGCGACATCATCGGACTTCCGACAGAGACGGTGTACGGCCTCGCGGCTGACGCAACGAATGACGACGCAGTACGAAGAGTGTTCGCCGTGAAGGGGCGCCCGTCTGCACACCCGCTGATCGTGCACATTGCCAGGCCAGCAGATCTCGCTCTCGTCGCTGCCGAAGTGCCGATCACAGCACGTCGACTTGTCGAGAAGTCTTGGCCTGGTCCGCTCACGGTGATCGTGCGCGCGAATGAATCGGTGAGTCGCGTGGTCACCGGAGGCCGTGACACCGTCGCGGTGCGCTGCCCCGCGCATCCCGTTGCACGTCAAGTCATCGAGGCGCTCGGTCGGCCGGTTGCCGCACCGTCCGCCAACCGCTTCGGCCGTGTATCGCCAACAACTGCTGCGCACGTGGTGGACGATTTGGGCGACGACATCGACCTTGTGCTCGACGGCGGAACGTGTGAAGTTGGTCTTGAGTCGACGATCGTCGACTGCACCACCGAAGTGCTCCAGGTGCTCCGACCCGGTGCAGTGACCATCGAACACATTCGTGGTGCATCCAGCGACGATCCCGCGACGCTGCTCGCCGTGACTGACGGAACGGCCGGCGAATCTCGCGCGCCAGGCATGCTCGACTCCCATTACGCACCGCGCGCACGCTTGGTGTTGCACGAAACAGATGAGATGTTCGAGGCTGGTGCTGCTCCCATCCTCGATTTTTCGCGCGACATCGCGCGTGCTGCGCGGGACTTGTATGCCACCCTGCGCGCGCTCGACGACGAGCATGTTGTCATGGCGCACGTCATCCTGCCTCCAGCAGACGGTCTCGGTGTCGCCTTGCGAGACCGCCTCACAAAAGCTGCGGCAGGCAGGTAGCCTCTCCCTACCCAATCGGGGCGGTCAGATGCCGCCCCACTCCTAGGGGGAGAAAAATGAAGAAAACCAACATGCGTCGTTTCGGCGCGCTGGTTGCAGCTGGAGCACTCGTGCTCGCAGCTTGCGGCGGCGACGACGAGGCGACCGAGGAGGTCACTGAGGAGACCGAGGCACCTGCTTCGGACTGCGCAGTCACCACCCTCAACATCGGAACGATCCTTCCGGTGACTGGTTCACTTGCATTCCTTGGACCGCCGGAAATCGCGGCCTCTGGATTCGCAGTGGAAGACATCAACGCAGCCGGCGGCGTGCTCGGCAATCCAGTCACTCTGAACCAGGGTGACTCGGGCGACACGTCGACCGACCTTGCCAACACCGAAGTCGACCGTCTGCTTGCAGCCGGCGCGCAGGTGATCGTCGGTGCGGCCTCGTCGGCCGTGTCGAAGACCGTGATCGACAAGATCACGTCCGCTGGTGTGGTGCAATTCTCGCCAGCCAACACCTCGCCTGACTTCACGGAGTACGCCGACAACGGCCTCTACTTCCGCACCGCTCCGTCGGACCTGCTCCAGGGCCGCGTGCTTGCCAACCTCGTCATTGAGGAAGGCTCCACGACCGCCGCTGTGCTCTTCCGCCAGGAGTCGTACGGTCAGGGTCTTGCCGATGCGTTCAAGGCCAACTTTGAGTCGTCCGGTGGCACCGTGAGCGAGTTCCTCGCCTACGCACCGGAGACCGACACCTTCGACGCTGAAGTCGACAAGGTCGTCGCCGCGAACCCCGATGCCGTCGTTGTGATCGGCTTCGAGGAGTCGGGCACGATCCTCTCGACCATGCACGAGCGTGGCGTCGGCCCGACGGCCAAGAAGGTCTACGGCGTTGACGGCAACATCTCCGGTCTCGACAAGCTCGTCGATGACCCGGCAATCCTCGCCGGCATCAAGGGCACCGTGCCCTCGGTCGACCTCAAGTCGATCTCGGACTTCACGGCCCGCCTCGATGCCGCAGGCGTTGACGGCGTCTACGACTACGGCGCAGAAACCTACGACGCGATCGTGATATCGGCACTCGCTGCTGAAATCGCCGGTTGCGCCGACGGTGTCTCGGTCGGATCGCAGATCAATGGCGTCACCAAGGACGGCGAGAAGTGCACCGACTACGCGTCGTGCCTCGCGCTGGTCCAGGCTGGTTCGGACATCGACTACGACGGTCTTGGCGGACCGTACGAGTTCGTCGATGCCGGTGAGCCGGCTGCTGCTTCGTTCCGCATCATTTCTTACGGTGCGGCCGGTGCAGACACCTCGCTGGACAAGTACGTCTTCGCGAGCTGAGTTCGTCTCAGTACAGGAAGACCCCGCCCGGGAAACCGGGCGGGGTTTTTCTTTTCCCCGCGCCACACCACGCCGTGGCGCGAGGCGCCGCCCTGCCGCTGCTGCGCCCGTCGGTCGAGCAACTACCGTCGCATCGTGCGCTGGGTGATCTTCGTCGTGGACGGCACGACCAATTCCGCGGTTGCCGGCGAGATGCAAGCAATCGATGCGTTCAATGACGATCTGCGCCGCAACGGCGAGTTCGTGATTGCAGTGGGCATTGGTGCACCCGACACTGCTCGACGATTTGACTTGCGCTCGACGAATCCTCACTCTGCACCGGCACCGGCAGAGTACGAGGGTGTCGCTGGCTCGCTGCAGGCCGCCGACGAGTTCTACAGCGGCTTCTGGGTCATTCATGCAGTTGACCGGGCTGCAGCCGAGCGGCTGGCAGCGAGGGCATCACGTGCGTGCAACCGCAAAGTGGAGCTTCGTCCCTTGCTCGGCTGAGCCGTGTCGCAGGACTACGACGCGAGTGTGCCGAGGTAAAGCTCGATGACCTTCGGGTCGTGGAGCAGCTTCTCCCCCGTGTCGGTGTACGCGTTCGTGCCTTGGTCGAGCACGTACCCGCGATTGCAGATTTGCAGGCAGCGCCGCGCATTCTGTTCCACCATCACGACGGAGACGCCCGCCTTGTTGATCTCGCGAGTGCGTACGAACACCTGGTCTTGCAGCACAGGAGAGAGACCAGCCGAGGGCTCGTCGAGCAAGATGATCTCGGGACTCATCATCAGTGCGCGGCCCATGGCGAGCATCTGGCGTTCTCCGCCCGACAACGAGCCGGCTCGTTGGTTCTTGCGCTCGGCCAATCGCGGGAACATGTTCATCACCACGTCGGCGCGTTCGCGGAAATGCTTCGGCTTGAGGTAGATGCCCATCTCGAGATTCTCGAGAACCGAGAGCGACGGGAACACGTTCTCACGTTGCGGCACGTAGCCGATGCCGCGTTCCACGAGTTGGTGGGCGTGCAGACCGACGATCGACTCACCTCGGTGGGTGATGCTCCCCGATTGCACGGAGAGAAGTCCGAAGAGAGCCTTCAGCAGGGTGCTTTTACCGGCGCCGTTGGGGCCGATGATGCCGACGATCTCGCCGCGCCTCAACGTGAGCGAGCAATTGTTGAGGATATTCACGCCAGGGGTGTATCCGGCCGTCACTTCCTTGGCTTCGAGCAACACTTCGCCGGGCGTCGGGTTTGCCGAGTTCATGAAAGTTGCACCCTGGAGAGGTCTTCGCCGTGGTGCGCTCCGAGGTAGGCATCGACCACTGCCTTGTTCTTCTTGATTTCAGACGGCGTGCCTTGGGCAATGATGCGACCCTCGGCCATCACCACCACCCAATCGCTGATCTCCTGCACGACATCCATGTTGTGCTCGACAAAGATGACCGTGCGACCTTCCGCGGGGAGCGCTTTGATGAGTTCAAGCAGACTCTGGGCGAGCGCAGGGTTGACGCCCGCCATAGGTTCGTCGAGCATCACGATGCGCGGGTCAGTCATGAGCGCACGAGCCATTTCGAGCAGCTTGCGTTGACCACCCGACATGGTGCCGGCGAATTCGTCGCGCATGTGGGTGAGATTGAAGCGCTGCAAGATCGCGTCGGCACGTGCCTCGACCTCGCGCTCTTGTTTCGTCCAGGACCCCGGGATCAACGCCGACCAGAACTTTTCTCCGCGCTGGTTGAGCGCGCCGAGTTTCATGTTCTCGATGGTCGACAGCTTGGCGAGGGCCTTGGTCAACTGGAAAGTGCGCACCATGCCCTTTGCCGCCAGTCGGTGCGGTGGCGTACCCGTAATTTCTTCCCCGTCCAGGGTGATCGTGCCGGCATCGACTTTGTCGAAGCCGGTCAGAAGGTTGAAAAACGTCGTCTTGCCGGCGCCGTTCGGGCCGATCAACGCGGTGATCTTGTTGCGTCGAATCTCCAACTTGTCGACATCAACGGCGCGCAGGCCACCGAACGTCTTCACGACGCCGGAGGCCGTGACTATCGGCGTGTCGGAGTCAGCGGCGGTCAAGAGCCATCTCCTCTCGTGAACCGAAGATGCCTTGCGGCCGGTATCGCGCAAGCAGGAGGAGACCGAGGCCGACGATGATGTAGCGCAGCATGCCGATGTTGAAGTCGCTCAATTCGACCGTCTTTTCCAGGTTCGCTCGCGCGCCGGCCGGCAGCTGTCGAAGAACGTTCTCGACGAAGACGATGAGCGTCCAATAGATGGACGAGCCGACGATCGGCGACCACACGCGCCCCGGGCCACCAATGATGAGAATCGTCCAGATCGTGAAGGTGATCACCGGGTTGAAAGTGTCTGCTTGCACCGAAGATTTCTGGATCACTTGGATGAGCCCGGCGAGAGCACCGATCAAACCGCCGAGCATCAGCGACTGCATCTTGAAGAAGTACGCATTCTTGCCCAGCGCCCGAGCGGCGTCTTCGTCTTCGCGAATCGCACGGAGGGTTCGACCCCATGGTGAACGCATGAGGGCCTGCACCATCAGCGTGACCAAAATGAGGAGCGTCCAACCGATGCACAACACCCAAATATCTCGACCGAGGTATTTGAACGGGCCGAACGAATAGAACTTGCCGAGGTCGAAGGGGCTCAAGTTGTAGAACGGCTCGGC
Organism: Actinomycetota bacterium; assembly: GCA_041180605.1. Lineage (GTDB taxonomy): Bacteria > Actinomycetota > Acidimicrobiia > Acidimicrobiales > Ilumatobacteraceae > F1-60-MAGs027. Next base: position 30,032 of record JBEGRF010000030.1, read on the forward strand.
GAACTTGTCGATGCCTTCCACTCCACCGGTAACCGGCTTCATCACGCGCGACCGTGCGAGGAGGCGGATGGTCTCTGAGGCAGCGATCGTGACGAGACCGAGGTAGTCAGCGCGCAGTCGCAGCGTGGGAATGCCGAGCAACAGGGCCAAGACACCGGCATAGACGAACACGAAGACGAGCCCGAGCCAGAAGCTCCAGTCGAGCCAGAACACGGTGACGCCGACGCCGTACGCACCCGCTGCCATGAACCCGACTTGGCCGAAGTTCATGAGACCCGTGTAGCCGAAATGCACGTTCAATCCGACGGCAGCGAGCGCATAGATCATCACCTCTGGACCGATCATCGCCGAGAAACTGCGCTCGAGTATGAAGCCCCAATCCATGGTCAGCCGATCCTCTGTTTCTTGCCGAGCAGACCCTGCGGGCGAAGCAACAAGGCAAAGATGAGCACGATCAATGCGGTCATGTTCTTCAATTCAGAGTCGATGACCAGAGTCGACAGATTGATGGCGACGCCGACGAGCAACGCCCCGACCAGGGCGCCGAATGCCGTGCCGAGACCGCCGAGCGTGACTGCGGCGAAAATGAGGAGGAGGATCCTGGTTCCGAGATCCCATTTCACTTGGTCGAAGCCGAAGAATGTGCCGGCAAGTGCAGCCAATGCCCCGCCCAACACCCACACTTGGGTGATGACCTTCTCGACGTCGATTCCCGATGATTCCGCGAGATCTTTGTTGTCGCTGACGGCGCGCATCGCGCGACCTGCGCGAGTGCGTGTGAGGCCGATCCCGACAGCAACGAGAATGAGCACCGACACTCCCATCGCGATGGAGTCGCGGGTGGTGAGCTCGAGCACCCAGAACTTGTTCGCCCGCTGCGAGGCATATTCGCCATACGAGCGGTAGCGACCGCCGAAGAAATAGAGGAACACGTAACGCAAGAGAATGGACAGGCCGATCGTCATCACCATCTGGGCAAGCAGCGACACGCCAGAATTGCGCGCCGTCCGGAAGACCAGACGATTGAGCACGTAGCCGAGCGCGCCACCCATCGCCGTAGCGAACACCGTTGCGACCACGAACTCAATTCCGCCACCGAACGGGGCTGGCCACCCGGCCATGAAGCCGAGAAAGCCGGCCAAGCCGTAGATGTTGAAGAAGTAGGCCATCAGCGTGCCCCAGGAGATCATCTCGGCGTGTGCAAAATTGACGAGACCAGTCGTGCCGAAGATGAGCGACAGGCCGATTGCCGCCATGGCGAGGTAGAGGCCGAGCTTGAGCCCTTCCAGCGTCAGCTGGCTCACTCGTCGCACCGACCAGTTGCCTTCCGCACCGCCAGAAGCACCTGATAAAGCAGAAGCTTCCGCCGACACGAGAGGGAAGATGATTCGCTGGTCAGCGTTTTCGCTGACTTTCACCTGTAGCGACGGTCGGTCAGGGTCGCGCAGTGCGATGCCGGCAGGCAGAGTCGCTACGTCGATGTTGATCGTGTACTCCCCCGGGCTCGGCACAGGGATGCGGAAGTTGCCGTCGGCATCGGTGGTCGCTCCACCGACGTCATCAATGGAGAGATCCACGCCGGCAACAAAGACCTTGTTGCCAGAGCCATCGGAATACTGCAACTGGCCGAAGACTCCGAGATCATCAGAAATCTGGGCAAAAGCGGGAGCGGCGGCTCCCATCCCGAGAAGTACCCCGAGTGCGAGCAATGCGACTCGCCCACCCCTGCGCATCATCACGCCATTGTGTCACACCGGGCGTGCCGGCGGGCGAGGGTCGACAACCGCAGAGCCGACAGGAACACCGCGACACTGAGCGTCACGTGAACGGCGACCAACGTGACGGGCACTCCGGTGAAGTACTGGAGGTATCCCACTCCTGCTTGCAGGATTGCAGCGAAGAGAAACCACTCAAAGCCGTGCTGCAGTGGCCTCTCGGCGCGGATGCGATGCAGGCGCCACCCGAACCAAAGTGACGTGAGAATCACGACCCACACCGATGCACCGTGCACGCGCACGACCGACGTAATCACGTAGTCGAAGCGTGGTGCAGACTCATCCCCCGCATGTGGCCCGGTGCCTGTCACGACCGTGCCGGTGACGACTGCAACGACGGTGAGCGCGACGATGAGGCGCGCCGACTGCAACGTCGTAGAGTCGCGAGTCGCAGCACGACTCGGTGCGGTCTCGCTGGCTTCTCGTTGGCCGTCGACTGAGACGGCGTCGGCCAGCAAGTACGCGCCGGTCATGAGAGCAATCGACAGAAGGAAGTGACCCATGTTGCTGAGCGGGTGCAGGCCCGTCAAGACGACAATGCCACCCAGTACCACCTGTGCGAGCACGCCGGCGACCAGCCACAACGCAAGGCGCACCAGTCGGCGCTGGCGGGGTCGCACGAAGAGCGCTGCGAGCACCGCTGCGATGACGCTCGCCGCCACCACCCCCGTGAACAGTCGGTTCAACTGTTCGATAGTCGCATGCGGAGTCGAGACATCGACGAATTGCTCCTCATTGCATGATGGCCAATCGATGCATCCGAGGCCTGATCCAGTCAGGCGCACAAGCGAACCCGTCACGATGATGGCGTACAGCGAGATGAATGCCACCCACACGATGATGCGATAGTGGTTGATGGCGAGACCGCGAGCCCGCTGCATCTCGACGTTGGCGTAGGTCGTCGAGGCGACGGAGTCCGATTGCACGGCCTCACGCTAGGGAGTCGCAGAACTAATGTCTCGTCGTGAAAAAGTACGCAGTCGAAGCTCGTCGCGTGGAGATTTTGGAGGCCACTTGCGAGGTCGTCATCGAACGCGGATTCGCTGGAACGCGGGTTGCGGACGTCGCCAAGCGCCTCGGCGTGTCGAACAGCCTCATTCATTATCACTTCGACAGCAAAGAAGGTCTGCTCGCCGCCGCGTTCGAATATTACGCACGCAAAGACCTCGCAGAGATGGAACGCGACATCGAACTCGGACAATCAGCGACGGCCCAACTTTGGCGCCTCATCGAGAGTTATGTGCCCGAAGGTTCCGACGACGTCGAATGGATGTTGTGGATCGACGCTTGGGGCGAGGCACTGCGGAATCCGCTCATGAAGAGCATCAGTCAGCAGTTGGATGAACAGTCGATTACGTTCCTTGAGCGAGTTCTTCGGCGCGGCAACGAGACGGGTGAGTTTCGTTGCGAACAGCCGCGAATCTCTGCGATGCGGCTGACTGCGTTAATTGACGGTCTCGCAGTGCAATTCGCGGCGCACGAAGGAGTGGTGAAGCGCAAAGAACTCATGCGAACACTGCGTGCGCTTGCGGCGTTCGAGACGGGTCTTTCTCCCGACGACATTCGTGACGGGCGTCGATCACACAAACCCGCCCCGCGTGCCGCGGCTGCGACCAGCGTGGCGAGCGTTGCGGTCCCTCTCGGCGATGCTCCGACTGCCATCACTGATGCTGCGCTGCGCCAGCTGATCGCCACGCTTGCGGACGCCCAGCTGCGCGGTGACCAACCAACCTGGTTGACGCAATGGTCGACCAATGGGCAATTGCAACTCCCCGACGGGTCGAACGCCAAAGGCACGGAAGAACTCGCAGGTCTGTTCGCCAAACACTTCTCACCAGAACGCTGGACCCTGCAAAGCCCGGAAATCGTCATTCTGCGAGTCGACGAAACCACCGGTCACGCCACCGGCCGTGTCACCGTGACCGAACGTTTTCAGCGTCGCAACGGCTCGCTTGGGTCGCGAATCGCCGTCTTGCATGACCGATACGAGCGCACACCGGCGGGATGGCTGCTCGCCACTCGCCGTTACGAAATCCTCGATTAATTCACTCTGAGTGCCGACTGCCCCACAATGGGCATCTAGTCACCACTCTGGGCGGTCATACTAGCCGTTTCAGTGAGATTTTCCTTCAGTTCCTGACTCCCGGGCCGATCCCTTCTGCGGATCTCACCAAGGAGTTTCAGCAATGGTTCTCACCGCAATCGCAACATCCATCGTCCTTTCCCTCGGCACTCCGGCCACCAGCCAGGCACCTGCCACCCCGGCCAAGAGTCAGGCACCCGCGGCCTCGACGCCTTCCAACGGCACCGACCTGCTGCCCGTCATCGGCGACTCAAGCGACGATGTCGTTCGTCTGCAGCAGGCGATGGTTGCCCGCGGTTTCACCCTGAAGGGTGGCGTCGACGGCATCTTCTCTGCGCGTACGCAGTCGACGCTTCGCAACATGCAAAAGGCCGTCGGCCTCAAGGTGTCTGGCATCGTCGACGAGCCGACGGCTCGCTTCCTTGGTCTCATCGTCGTCCAGCGCCTCACCCCAGACACCCTCCCGAAAGTCGGCGACCAGGGCGATGCGGTGTGGAGTGTTCAGCAAGCCCTCATCAACAACGGCGTCACCGTGAAGGGTGGCGCCGACGGAGCCTTCGGTCTTGCCACCACCGTCGCGTTGTCGAACTACCAGAGCCGCAAGGGTCTGCCCGTCACCAAGACGCTCGATCACGCCACGGCGTTCTCGCTCGGTCTGGTCGATGTTGCCCCGCCCGCACCCGTTGCAGTGGTGACGGCCAAGCCGGTTGTCGCCAAGCCTGCCGTCCAGCCGACCACGCCAGTAGTGGTTGCGCAGCCGGTGGTGGCGGCGACTCCCGCTGCACCTGCGGTCGCAGTGACGCAGCTCGATCCGAAGGCTTTGCCGTCTCGCGGACAGCGTGGCGAGCACGTGCGACTCGTGCAACAGACCCTCATCAACAACGGCGTCGAAGTGAAGGGTGGCGCTGACGGAGTGTTCGGTCTTGCGACGTCAATCGCGCTCGGCAACTTCCAGTCGAGCCGTGGTCTCAACCCCTCGCAGGCCGTCGACTACCCGACAGCCCAGGCGCTCGGCTTGATTCCCTCGCTCGAGTCGCTCGGGATCCCGCAGATCAAGGCCTTCCCGGTGCAGGGTCGCTGCTCGTTCACCAACACCTGGCAAGAAGCCCGCGGCAGCCGCCGACACGAAGGTGTCGACATCATCGCCCCGAAGGGCAACCTGCTCTACGCAGTGCTGGACGGCACGATTACGAAGGTGTACAACAATGCATCGCTCACCGGCAACGGTGTGCGTCTCACCACCGCCGACGGCACCTACTTCTTTTACGCTCACCTCGACACCTTTGCCCCGAACATCGTCGAAGGCGCCGTCGTGAAGGCCGGTCAGATCCTCGGAACCGTCGGAGCAACCGGCAACACCAACACCTCGCACCTGCACTTCGAAGTGCACCCGCGCGGTGGTGCGGCAATCGACCCGACGCCCGTCGTCGCAGCAGTAAATGCCTGCCACGTCACGGAGCCGCTCACCCAGCCATAACCACGAGGCCGGGCGGCCAAGACCTTCCTTGAGCGTGGCCACGCACAAGGCGAGGAGCGAACCGCGGGGCGGCGCGATGTGAGAACCACGTCGCCCCGCCGGTTCGCCGCGAAGCATGAATCACATCGCCCGGCGAGATTGCCGCGAAGCAGCTTCTCTTCGAGCGGTGCCGTCAGTACGTGTGATCGGCTTCGTCGAGGTGCGAGTTGTCCGCCAGTCGACTCAAGCTGAACGTGTATCCGTCGCCGAGTTGCAACGCCTCGAGGCGACTAATCGAAGCGTGGCCGATGACGAATCGCTCCCACTCCCACGGAGTTGGGGCGAGGCCGAGCAGGTGGCAGATGAAGACGCTGTTGGTGCCGGCATGGGCGACGAACGCGAGCCGATCACCGGGCTCTTCGATGTGCCACACCGGCAGCTCATGCTCGATGCGGTAGATGCCTCGTGCCGCCAAGAATTCGTTCGCGCCTCGGTGGATGCGCGCCGTGAAATCGCTGACCGGTTCGCCACCCTCGAGACCCTTCCATCGTTCTGTCGCGGGTCGGCGCTTTTCTTCACGGTATGCGGCCTCTGCCTTTTCAGCCGGATTGCCCTGCCAAATCGGGCTGCGGATCTCTTCCAACCACGGTTCGATGACCTCGCCACGACGTTGCGCCTCGAGGATTGGTGCGGCCGTCTGCCGCGCGCGCAAGAGTGGCGACACGTACACGTGGTCGAAATGTTCGGCTTCGAGACGATCGGCGAGGCGTCGAGCCTGTCGATGGCCGCGCGAGGTGAGGGGCGGATTGTCCTGGCTGAGTCCTTCACGCACCCACTCGGGTTCAGCGTGACGAATGAGGGTTAATTGCACGCGACGAGGCTACTCAGACGGTGTCGTCGTCGGAGGAGTCGCTACGGCGCACGTCGCAAAGATCTCGACGATCAACTCGAAGTAGGTCTCGTCATCGAGAGAAGCATCGTCGGTGGCCTTCGAACCTGCCAATTGGCGCGCGACGCACACTGCTTCGTCCGACGTGAGGGCGACACCGTACGTCTCGCCAATAGTGAAGCCGATTGCGGTCAACTCTCCGTCATCGACGGTATTACTTTCTGCCGCGTCGAGGCTGGCCTCGTCTCCGCTTTCGGGCAAAGGCAGCGTGGTGCCCGTGATGGCGAACAACGGGTCGCTCTCACCGATTGCGATCTCGCACTGCTGCGCGAAGAACCGCGAGACCTCGTCGGCTGACTCGGCGACCGACGTCTCTGCGAATGCACTCCTGGCTTTCGACACAGCACTGTCGGTATTCGCAGTCTGCGGATTCCAGGCGACATCGTCGAGAGCGACCACCAACTGCCCGTAAGCGGCAAGCAACACGCCGAGCGCTCCGCGCAACTGGCGCGGTGACACTTCTCTCAACAACAGCAGTTGGTCAATGACTGATGTGACGGACTCTTCAAGTTCGATGGTCGTCGTACGGTCAAGTTCCGAGACGGCTCGCTCGGCTCGCAGACGAGCGCTAGAAAAAATCGGCCCGCGCGTGCAGGCCTCAGCGGCTGACTCTGACGCGCACGAAGTGGCCAGCACGGTGAGCATTGCAGCTGCCGAGATGCCGACCGCGATGCGCCGAGCCAGATTCATGCGCTCAAGCCTTGGTGGCGGCGAGCCACGCGTCGTACATGCGTTTGTATTCTCCTGCGTTGTTCATGAGGACCTCATGCGAGCCGTCCTCCACCACTTTGCCGTCTGCGAGCACGATCACGCGGTCGGCACGCGCTGCGGTGGAGAGCCTGTGGGCAATGGAGATCGTCGTACGCCCCGCCGACAATTTGCGCAGGGCGCGAGCCAGGCGTACCTCTGTGAGTGCATCCACCGAAGAAGTTGCCTCATCCAGAATCAAGACGTCCGGGTTAACGAGTGAGGCGCGCAACAACGCCACCATCTGCCGCTCGCCGGCTGCCAGCGACTGCCCGCGTTGCCCAACCTCAGTATCAAGACCGTCTGGGAGACCGGCAATCCAGTCCTCGAGTTCGAGCAGTCGCACCGACTCATGCAACTCATCGTCAGTTGCGCCAGGTTTGGCGAATCGCAGGTTGTAGGCGATCGTGTCAGCGAACAAGAAAGGTTCCTGCGGCACGACCGTCAGGCGTTTTCGCAAGTCGTCATTGGCGACATGTTTCAAGTTGACTGCTCCGATCGTGATGCGACCCTTGGTCGGATCAGCGAGGCGGGCCACCAAACGAGCGATCGTCGTCTTCCCTGCGCCGGACTCGCCGACGAGCGCCACGTGTTGTCCGGGCGGGATCGTGAGTGTCAACGAGGAGAGCACGTTTGCCGCTGGTTCATCGTCGCGCGGGGCGTAAGCGAATGTGACGTCATGCAACGCGACGCCGAGGCGGCCCGCTGGGAGCGGCACGGGGTTCGTGGCGGGAGGCGGGCCAATCGGCGTGTCCAGAATGCTGAGCACACGTCGGAGCCCGGCTACTGCGGTCTGGGTTTGGTCGATCACTTCGGTGAACTCGGCAATGGGCTCCAAGAACCTGTAGGTGAGAAACATGAACCCGACGAGCGACCCAGCAGTGAGACCTGCTGCCTCGCCTCGCCACACTCCAATGCCGACCACTGCCACGACGGTGAACACGCTGAACACCTCGCCGGACGGGAAGAGCAGAGCACCGATGAAGCCGGCGCGAATCGACGCCTTGGCCCGGCTCTTGGTCGTGGCTCGCATGCGGTCAAGTGCCGGCTCGACTGCGTCGTAGGCCTGCAGGGTCTCGACCCCGGCGACGGTTTCGCTGACCGCCGACAACATCGTCGCGTTGCCCTCTCGTACGCGGTCGTAGGCGCGCACCAGTCGGCGTTGAACGAGCCGCAAAACGATAATGAGCGGCGCGACGACGGCGAAAGCCACCACTGCGAGCAACCAGTCGTACGCGATCATCACGCATGCGACGACGAACATGAGAGAAAGGTCGAGCATCCACGCCAGACCTCCCCAGGCAAAGAACATCGTGAGCGTTTCGATGTCGCTCGTGACGCGTGCGACCAGCGCGCCACGCCGCTCTTCGTTCTGGTCGGCGAGGCTCAGTCGGTGGATGTGGTCGAACAGTCGCACGCGCAATCCGTAGAGGCCCTCTTCGGCTGCGGTACCCAGCCGGTACACCGCCGTGCGCTGGCACCACGCGGCAATCAAGACGATGACTGCACACACGCAACAGAGACGAACGATGAAGTCAAGCCGCACAGTTCCCGCGACGAAGCCTTTGTCAATCGCCTGTTGAATCGCGATCGGAATCGTCACTCTGCCAGCTGCCCCGAGCAGAGCGAGCACGAAGGTGAGCCCGAGACCCCTGCCGAGCGCCGGAGCCTCGACCATGCCCTGACGGATGGTGTCGACGGCACCGCGTCGGCGCACCTCTTGTGTGATGTCGTCGGCGAGCATCACTGGCCACCCACGGTCTCTGGCATTTGCCGATCGTGCTCGAATGCCGAGATGAGCTCGCGGTAGTCGGCGTTGGTTCGCAGCAGTTCCTCGTGCGAGCCGGCCGCGGCGACTGCCCCATCCACCAAGAAAACGACCTCGTCTGCCAGCGCGATGGTCGACGGGCGCGAGGCGACCACGAGCGTGGTGATCTCCGCCCCGAGTGAGCGCAAGTTGTTGAGCACCGCCGCCTCCGTCGCGGGGTCGAGGGCCGATGTCGTGTCGTCAAGCAGCAACAATTCGCTGCCCACCGCCAATGCCCGAGCGAGTGCGAGTCGTTGGCGTTGCCCGCCGCTCAAACTGACGCCGCGTTCTCCGAGTTCGGTATCGAGTGAGACACCGAGTTCACTGACGAAACCGTCGGCCGCTGCAATACGTAATGCCGAGGCGATTCGTGCCTCGCTTACATCTGCTCCGAGGGTGAGGTTGTAGCGGAGACTCTCAGCAAACAAGAACGCCTCCTGGAACACGAGACCAACTCGCCTCGTACCGAGGCCCAGCGAGCCGCTGCGAGGTGCGATGAGGCCGGCAATGAGATGCAGGAGCGTCGTCTTGCCAGAACCCGTGGCGCCGACGATTGCCACGGTTCGTCCGCGGGGCACGGTGAGAGACACGTCGCGCAAAGCCAACTGACCTTCGACGTGCGCAGCACTCACGTGAGCAAGCTCGACCATTGAATGTTCGCAGCGACGGATGAGGTCACGTGGCGATCGCTGCAGCGGTTCATCGATCACTTGTTTCACGCGCGCCCAACCGCTCGCCGAGTGCGGCAACTCCGAGAAGAGGTAACTGACGATGCGCAAAGGCAGCGAAACGAGCGTGAAGAGGAAGACGAATGCAGAAAGCTCTCCCACTGACATGGCTCCGTCACGTACGCGCATCGCGCCGAACGCGATGATCGCAAAGTTGACGAGCGATGGCGCGGCGTCAATGACCGACTCGAACGTGGAGCGAAGCGTGATCGCATTGGTGCGCGCCTTGCGGAGGCGTCGCGAGATGACGGCGAGGCGCTCCGTCTCGCGCTCCTCGGCACCGAATGCTTTGACGACGAGTACTCCGTCGAAGCTCTCGTGAGCCGCCTCGCTCAGTGCGCCGAGCTCGTCTTGGGCGACTTGATAGTGGTAGTCCACTCGGCGCTGATACAAGATGTTCGTCGCGAGCATCACCGGGAAGACGAGGAATGCGAACAGCCCGAGCCAGAGGTCGGTGACGATGAGCCACACCCCAGACACCGTCAACAGCACTACGACGGATGACGCGAACGGCATCGGGCCAAGGATCGTGGCAGCCGCATCGGTATCCACGCCGGCGCGAGCCGCGATGTCACCGGTCATTCGCGCACGATGCCACGACGGCGGTTGGCGCATCAAGTGGCTGAGCGTGATGTCGGCGATCGTCTTGGCAGTCGACGAATTTGCTCTTCCCGCATACGAGCGACGGACCACTACCCCGACGGCCCGAACCAATCCGATCACTACCACCAAGCTCGACACCGACGCCCACGTGCTGAAGCCCACGTTGCCGACCTCGAAACTCGGCAGGATCACGTCGTCGATGAGTCTTTTCACGCCGTACGACGAGAGAACCGTTGCAATTGCGAAAACAGCCGCGCCGGTCACGGCGGTGAGGAAGTAGCCCGTGTGAAAACTGACCATCGCCACCATCAAATTCTTTGCCCGAACAAAACGATTCGGTGTCGCGTCGGTGGGTAGCGTCTCGGAAATCATGCGTCGGTTGGGAACTCTCATTCTGTCAGTTGTGTGCGTCGCCATCGCGGCAATGTGGGTGTATGCGTTGTTCTTTGCTTCGAAAGAGGCGGCGAACAAGATCGGCGACAAGGAGTGGACGCAGCGTTCTGACGCGCGCTGTCTTGTTGCGAAGAACGAACGTCTCGCGCTTGCCGACTACCGACTGCTCGTCGATGCCGGCTCGGAGGCTCTGGTTGAACGCGCAGCTTTGGTCGACAGAGCGACAGACACCATCGCGGAAATGATCGCCGATTTGCGCGCCGACATGCCGAACGATGAAAAAGGTCGGGCACTCGTACCGCTATGGCTTGCTGATTACGACACATACGTCGCAGACCGCCGTGCCTACGCCGGCCAGTTGCGTAACGGCGACAATTCACCGTTCGCAGAAACCACGACTGAAGGCCTGCCACTCAGCGAAAAAATCGCGACGTTTGCCGGCGACAATCGCATGAAGAATTGCGTGCCGCCGATCGATTTGTCGGTGTAATCAGCCCGACGAAGCGCCGACTGAAACCGCCCGAGTGCTACGTGTCGCGCCCGCCGAACTCCGCGGCTGGTCGCCATCCACTCTGCGGGTCGTAACGCTTGATGATCCGAGCAGGTGCCCCGACTGCTACGCAAAAGTCGGGCAACTCCCCCGTCACGACGGAGTTCGCTCCGACTGCGACGTGTTTACCGATGACCGCCCCCGGAAGCACGACGGTGCCCGTGCCGAGCCACGAACCATCCCCGATCGTGACGGGCCGCTCAGGCTGCGTCTGTCGTGAGATGGGGCGAGTCACGTCCTCGTATCCGTGGTTCTGGTCGGTGATGTAGACGTGGTGGCCGGTCCACACGTCGTTGCCGATGTCAATGGCGAGATGACCGACAATGCCGCTGCCGCGACCCATGAGGCACCGATCGCCGATACGCACGACGGGTGACGTGACGCACTGCTGCCCCGGCATCATTCCAGCCGAGAGCGCGATGTAAGGCCCGAGCATCGTGTTTTGCCCGATCTCGATGAAGTGCTCGTTGTAAATCGTTACCCAAGGGAACGCAATCAGCGAGCCGGAGCCGAATCGCTTGAATTTGCGCCCTCGCTCGGTGTCGGCCGTGATAGCGGCAGCAAACTGCCAATCCTCGAAACGCCGACGAACGACATCTGCAACCGCTCGTTCGATCGCTTTACGAAACACGTCCACACGGTACCGCTCGGTACGCTCGGGGCATGCCCGCAGAAGCCGTCGTGGCCCACCGCAACATCGTCTATGCAACTGCGGCGCGTTTCGCCGCACCGGTTCGCGTTGCCGCACACGAAGTTCGAAGTGCCCCCGTGCAGTGCCCACAAGTACCGGGTCTTCTCGAGCAAGCGATGGGTACCGGTGCCGTCGCGATGAACGAAGACTGCCTCACGCTCAACGTGTTCGCGCCTGCCCGCACCGAGCCGTTGCCTGTGCTGGTCTGGATCCACGGCGGAGCGTTCACCAACGGCACTGCCAACGCTTCGTGGTACGACGGCACCAATCTCGCTGCGCGCGGTTGCGTCGTAGTCGCGATCAACTATCGGCTGGGTGCTTTCGGATTCGCCGGTCAGGCCGATGTCGGGCTGCTCGACCAGATAACCGCTCTTGAGTGGGTGCGCGACAACATCGGCGACTTCGGTGGCGACGCAAACAACGTCACCATATTCGGCGAATCGGCAGGTGGTTGCAGCGTGCTTGCACTCATGGCTGCGCCGCGGGCTGCCTCGCTCTTCCATCGAGCTTGGGCGATGAGCCCGTCCATCGGACAGCTTCGCACTCCGCAGCGTGCCGCGCAGTCACAAGAGTTACTCCTGAAAGAACTGGCTGTATCTTCCGTCGCCGCCGCGAAGAACGCGAGTGTCGATGACATCCTCGCCGCGCAAGGACGCATGTTGCGCGACCCCAAAGACATCGTCACGATGTTCAGCCCGACTATTGGTGGCGATGTGTTGCCAGCCGACGCACACCGACGAGTGCACGAAGACCAGCGCCCGCTCGTCATCGGCACGCTGCGCGACGAAAGTCGATTGTGGGTCGCAATGAACCCGGCCGCTGCGCAACTTACCGAAACCCAGGCACGTGCGCACTACGCAGAACGCTTCGGTGACGATGCGGATCGCGCGTGGCAGGCCTACTGCCGACTGCGTCCCGGCTCCACCCCGGCGCAAATGTTGGCAGCACTGCAGAGTGACGAGTCGTTCCGCGCTCCGGCGTGGCGAGTGATCGACGGACGTGACCGGGCTGGTTCGGCCACGTGGTCGTATTTCTTCACGTGGCCCACTCCGGTGTTCGGCGGGGTGCTCGGCGCTTGCCATGGTCTCGACATTCCGTTCGTCTTCGACAACATCACGGTTCCGGGAGTCGACATGTTCATCGGACAGTCGAACGCGCATCGCCCGATTGCTGACGCTCTCTCGGGGGCACTTCTGCAGTTTGCGCGCACCGGCAGCGCCCCCTGGCAGGCGACAGAGAGCAAACGTACGACCATGCAGATCGACGAGCGCAGCGACGTGCTCATCGACCCGGAACGTGCTCTCTACGATCTGTGGAACCACTAAACGCCCTCGCCGGCGCCGAGCTTCGACCTGTCTGGCACGATGCGGGCCAACATGAGTGGGCCGTCGAACATGCACCGGTCTCAGCCGAAGTCGATGTAGCCATTGTTGGAGGTGGGTTCAGCGGTCTCTGGACGGCGTACTACCTGTCGCTTGCCCGGCCCGATCTGATCGTGGCAGTGTTCGAGTCCGCGCGCGTCGGGTTCGGAGCGAGCGGCCGCAACGGCGGTTGGTGCAGCGGAATGTATGCGCTGTCACCGAGCGAACTCGCCGCAACGTTTGGTCGCGACGAAGCTCTGCATGCGTATCGAGAGAGTTTCGCGACCCTCGACGAGATTGAGGCGGTCTTGGCGCGCGAGGAGATCGACTGCCATTGGCATCGTGGCGGGTCGATTACGTCTGCAACGATTCCGCTGCAGCGCGAGCGTCTGCTCGATGATCTCCGCATGCAGCGCGAACTCGGCATGAGAGACGAAGACCTGCATTGGCTCGAGCCTGCAGCCGTGCGCCAAGAAGTGAACCTGGCGGACACCTTCGGCGCCATTCACACTCCGCATTGTGCAACGGCGAATCCGTATCTCCTCATGCTGGGCTTGGCCCGCGCTGTTCGCCGCAGAGGCGTGAAGTTGTGGGAAGAGTCCCCGGTAGCACGCATCGATGACGGGACAGTCCGGCACTCTGCGATGTCTTGTGGCGACCGTAACGCTCGTGCTCGCATCTCGCGCGGCGGCATCTTGCGCGGCCACAACGCCGGCGTGGTGCGCGCCCGTCTCGTCGTGCAGGCAACCGAGGGATACTCGTCGAGGTTTGCACAGACTCGGCGCACCATGGTGCCGCTGTATTCGCTCATGGTCGCGACCGAGCCGCTCCCGAAATCCGTGCTTGACGAACTCTCGTGGTCGCGACGCGCCACCTTCACCGATGGCGGGCACATGATCGTCTATGCTCAGCTCACCGACGACGGTCGAATCGCAATCGGCGGGCGCGGTGCCCCGTACCATTTCGCTTCGCGAGTCCAGCCTTCGTTTGACATCGACGACGACACACATCGGCGAATCGTGAAGGCCATAGCCCGACACTTTCCTGCCGCGAGCGGGGCACGTATCACGCACCGCTGGGGTGGCCCACTCGGCGTGCCACGTGACTGGACCCCCTTCGTCATCGTCGACCGCGAGGCCAAGTACGCGCGTATCGGCGGCTACACCGGAGACGGAGTCGCCTGCACGAACCTGCTCGCACGCACATTGGTTGACGAATGGCTGGATCGTGATTCTTCGCTGCGCGCGCTCCCCTTCATTGGGCACCGAAACGCGAGGTGGGAAGTCGAGCCGCTGCGCTTTGTTGGAGTGAATTCACTCATTCGGATGTCGGATTCAGTCGACCGGTATGAAGCCCGCACTGGTCGCACGCCGCGGGTGCGCACTGCCCTGCTCAAGACGTACCTGTAGGTCGCGCCGCACCCGACGCTCTAAGTTGCGCCGCAAACGGTTCAGCGGGTCATTGACTTCACGCTTCGAGCACTTCGCTCATCGCTATAGGTCGAGCGAGAGCGATGCTGCGGTGCGCAGCCTCACCCATCGCCACCGACATGAGGCCATCGTGCAACGTAACTTCAGCGGCGGTGCACGAGCGTATGGCCTGTTGCATGGCGACGTGCTCGCGCCACGATGATCCATGGTGCGAACCGTTCTGCAGTACTGCAGCCGGGATGTCGCTTGTTGAAATCGCCTCGTCACGCGACTGGAACCACCCGTCTTTACGTAGTCCGAGCCTCACTATGCCCTCCGTCATGAGCGCTTCGACCTTTCCGAGGTCGCCGACGAGGGAGATCTCCTGCTCGTTGCGCGTCGCTTCAGCAAACATGCACAAGTCGAGCGACGCCCGCGCGCCGTGCGCGAAATCGACGATGACAAAAGCGTTGTCGAGAATGTCGGGACGTCTTCCGTTGTATCGCTCGTCGATGTGGTTCACGTCGTGCGCCCCTGAGGCGTAGACCCGCACGGGTTCGTCGCCGAGCACGAGGCGCATCAAGTCAAAGAAATGGCAGCATTTCTCGACCAAGGTGCCACCCGTATTTTCACTAAAACGGTTCCAATCGCCGACCTTTGCCAAGAACGGAAACCGATGTTCGCGGATCGCCAGCATTCGTAACCTGCCGAGAACTCCCGAGCGGGCATGATCGAGCAGGCGCATCGTCGGTGCCATGTATCGGTATTCGAGGCCCGTCCAGACGACGCGGTATTCGCGCATCGTGGCCCGCTCGAGTGAGATAATTTCGCGACATTCGCGTGCCGTAATGCACAGCGGTTTTTCGATCAAGAGATGTGCGCCATGGTGCAGTAAGGGCTCGACAACTTTGCGATGCGTGAAGTTCGGAGTCGCCACGACCGCGACGTCGAACTGGCCATCGGCCACGAGTGATTCCACGTCCGCAAAGATCTGCGGTCGGGTGAAGTTGCTGCCCTTCGCGCGCGCAGAGCTTGGTTGCATCTCGCGCCCGCCCAGTGCGGTCAATGCTGCGTCGATGCTCGCGCGGTGCGGGTCGCACAGCGCAACGACCTCCGTCGCCGGCAGGTTCCTCAGTGCGTGGATGTGTTCCGCACCCATCATTCCCGCCCCAACGATCGCGTACCGCAGCGGCATCAAGTCGTTCGCCACGCTTCAAGGGTAGGTTCGTTCCGGTGAATGACGGGCGTCTTTACTTTCGCCAAATGCTGTCGGGTCGCGACTTTGCGCAAGGTGACCAGATGGCGCAGCAGATGGTCAACTTCGCCTACGCAATCGGCGACCGGCAGACCGGTGAATGTGTGCTCGTCGATCCTGCGTACGACGTGGCCTCGCTCATCGACACCGTCGAAGCTGACGGCATGCGGCTCGCCGGCGTGCTTGCCACGCATTACCACCCTGACCACGTAGGTGGATCAATGATGGGCATGCGCATCGAAGGCATCACTCGTCTCCTCGAGCGCGCGTCCGTGCCGATCCATGCACAACGGGCCGAAGTGGAGTGGATCACCAAGGTGACTGGAGTCGACAAACACCAACTTGCTGCGCACGAACCCGGCGACATCGTGACCGTCGGAGGCGTGAACATCACGCTCGTCCACACGCCCGGGCACACTCCAGGCAGCCAGTGTTTTCTCGTCGACGGTCGACTCGTGTCGGGCGACACCCTGTTCTTGGACGGTTGTGGTCGCACCGACCTGCCGGGCAGCAACCCCGACGACATGTACGAAAGCTTGCAGCGGCTCGCATCTCTGCCTGACGAGACGGTGATCTACCCCGGGCATATGTACTCTCCCGAGCCCTCTACCTCGATGAAGCGCGTGCGGTCGAGCAACGCAGTCTTCAAACCGAAGTCGAAAGACGCATGGCTCGGCTGGTTCGCGCGGTAATACGGCTCAGCCCAACAACCCGGACCACGACACCGACACTGCGCTGAGCGTCAGCAAGGCATAGACGAGCCTGTCGAATCGCTTACCGTGCACTCGCGGGCGAGTACGAATACCGAGCCACTGCCCGACCGCGACCAACGGCAGCCCACCGAGTGCGAGAAGAATCGCGTCTCGTGTTGCCTCACCCGAGACGAAGAAGGCCAGAAGGCTGATCGATCCTTGCAACGCGAAAGAAAAACTCAAGGTGGCCCGGAACGCTTCGGGGCTCAAGCCGCGCAACTGCGCGGCGAATACGAGAGGTGGTCCGTTCGTTGACGTCGATGTAGCGAGCACGCCCGAGACGAAACCCGCAGTGGTTTCGACGATCAAACGCGGTTGCGCAGCAGAACGGGTGCGCAGCAACACGACGATGAGCGCGATGATCACCACTCCAAGCGCAACTTTGAGCCTTGACTCGTCGACTCGCACCAACACCAGTAGTCCAAGCGGCATACCCGCAATTGCGGGAACGTTGAATCGGCGGGCCGTCGACCATTCGACGTCGTGAATCGAGCGAGCAGACAGCACGACGACATTCGCCAGAGAGGCAATGCTTCCAGCCACGACTGCGTCGGGCAGCGATATGGCGAGCGCCATCAACGGCACGGCAAACAGGGAGAATCCGAAACCTCCAATGGATTGCACGAATGCAGCAACGGCGAATACGGTCAGACACCATGCGACCTGACTGGTGGTCATGGTCTAGTCGTCGACGAGGGCGCTGAGTGCTGAGTCGAATTGCTCGGTGTGGCAATCAACGTCCGACTGCTCGTGGAACGGTGAAAAGAGTGCCATGTTGTGGAACGGCGTGAGCAGCACACCGCGGTTGATTGCCCACAGGTGCATGAAGGCATCAAGTTTGTGATCCACGGCTGCGGCTGCGTCGGCGCCCGTACGCGGTGGCGGACAGAACCAATATTCTGCCCGTGAGCCCAGTTGTTGCACACTCCATGGCAGATTGCGGCGCCCATACGATTCCTTCACGCCATCGGTCCACGCTGCGGCAAGTGCTTTGGTGCGCGCGAATTGGTCGGGCAGCAGTGCATGGGTCAACGTTGCCCGCACGGCAGCCATCGAAAGAGCATTGCCTGCCAAGGTTCCCCCAACTCCTGAAACGTCGATGCCATCGCTCAACTGCAGTTGCTCAACTTTCGCGCCGACTTCGTCGCTCATCCCGTAGGCGCCGACGGGGATTCCCCCGCCGATCGTCTTGCCGATGACGAACATGTCGGGTTCTAGTCCCCATTCCTTCGTGCAGCCACCCGGTCCTGCACAGATGGTGTGGGTTTCGTCGATGATGAGCAACACTCCGTGCTTGCGCGTGATCTCGCGTACTGCCGCTAAGTACCCCGGCTCTGGCAGCACGATGCCGATGTTGGTGAGTGCGGGTTCGATCAACATGCACGCAACGTCGTCGTGCGCGAGTACGCGCTCCAAGCCCGACACATCGTTGAACTGCACGACTCGTGTCGTCAGCGCAGGATTCACCTGCGGCCCGATCGCCCCAGCTCGGCTGACGGTTCGGTCACCGAGTGCGACGACGAGCGTCTCGTCGACGGTCCCGTGGTAGCACCAGTCGTGCACGACCACTTTCGGCTTACCCGTGATCGCCCGGGCAAATCGGAGCGCGAATCGGTTCGCGTCAGTCGCACTCAGCGCAAACTGCCACTTCGGGAGACCGAACCTTCTCTGCAACTCGTTCGCTACCCATGCTGCGTCGGGAGTGGGCAGCATCACCGTTGCACCCCGTTCGAGTTGCTTGGAGACTGCTTCACCGATCGCCTGGTGCGCATGGCCGGTCATGGCTCCGGTGTCGCCGAGGCACAAGTCGACGTATTCATGTCCGTCGATGTCAGTGAACCGCGCACCCTTTGCAGCATCAAGCACCAGCGGGAACGGTCCTGGCCAACGACGCATCCAGGGCATCGGCACGCCACCGAGCAGCGCACCAGTGTTCTGCGCGTGTGCCGCCGACCTGGGATGCGTCTCTACGAATCGTTGGGTCTCGCTCTCCATCAGCGCGGCCAAGCGCGATCGGTCGATGGTGCGCATGAGATGACAATTCTGCCATTCGTAGAATGCCCCTGTGCGTCCGACGACTTCTTCGCCGCCGGAGTCGTCGTCGCCGCGCGGCCTTGCATCACCTGGTCTCGCCGTGAACGGGCCACGGCTCATGCAGCGAATCATGGCGCTCGCCGAAATTGGCGCGATCGACGGCGGAGGATGCAATCGGCTCGCACTCACTGATGCGGACCGAGACGGACGAAACCTCGTGCGGTCGTGGATGACCGATCTCGGGCTCGAGGTCACCGTCGACGTCGTCGGCAACTTGATCGGCACCTGGAACGTGGGCGCCGGTGCGCCGGTCATGACAGGATCGCACATTGACACCGTCAGGACAGGCGGCAAGTACGACGGTAACTACGGAGTGCTCGCCGGTCTCGAAGTCATCGAAACATTGCAAGATGCCGGCATCACGCCTTCACGCCCACTCGCGGTCGGTGTGTTCACCGACGAAGAAGGTGCCCGGTTTGCGCCAGACATGCTGGGTTCGCTCGTGTACGCCGGAGGCATGCCGGTGGAGTATGCCCACGACGTGATATCGATCGATGGCGCACGACTTGGCGACGAACTCGAGCGCATCGGATATCTCGGCTCGGTGCCGTGCCCTGGCAGCACGCCACATGCTTTTATTGAATTGCACATCGAGCAAGGTCCGTTGCTCGAGGCCAATGCGGTGCGTATCGGTGCGGTAACCGGCGTGCAAGGCATCTCATGGCAAGAAGTCACTATTCACGGCCAGAGCAACCACGCCGGCACGACCCCCATGCACCTGCGCCGCGACCCGGCGTACGCGGCAGCCGCCGTCACGGTCTTTGTTCGGGAACTGGCCGCCCGTTTCGGAGGTCACCAGGTTTGCACCGTCGGCAAAGTCGACCTCCACCCCAACCTCACCAACGTGGTGCCGAGTCGTGCGGTCCTCACACTCGACGTGAGAAATACCGACGAGGCCGTACTGCAACGAGCCGAAGGAGAAATCGCAAGTTACTGTTCCGAGCTCGCCAAACGTGAGAATGTCACCATTACGAGTCGCAGCCTTGCGCGATTCGAGCCAGTCGTATTCGACGAGCGTGTCGTGGGGATGGTCGAGCGTCTCGCTCTCGCCCGCGGTAACACGGTGCAACGCATGCCCTCGGGCGCCGGCCACGATGCGCAGATGATCGCGCGAATGTGTCCCACGGCGATGATCTTCGTGCCGAGCCACAAGGGGCTCAGTCACAACGTGGCGGAACACACCGACGAAGCCGACCTCATTGCAGGTGCAGACGTGTTGCTCGACTGCATGCGCGAACTTGCTGAGACCAGTTTCGTATGACACGTGCTGAACGGCTCGTCTCATGAAGGGCACGTTGCGCGGTGCCCCGCGCGTCGTTCGAGTAGCCGCCGCCCAGATGGGGCCGATTCAACGGATCGATTCTCGCGAGTCGGCAGTCTCCCGGCTCGTCGCCCTGCTGCACCGCGCCGCTGACCAAGGTGCGCAGTTGGTGGTCTTTCCAGAACTCGCACTCACGACGTTCTTCCCGCGCTGGTTCGTCGATGACATCACGACGGCGAATCACTACTACGAGCAATCGATGCCCTCGCCCGCGACACAATCGCTCTTCGATGCGGCGCGACAGCGAAAGGTGGGTTTCAGTCTCGGCTATGCAGAACTCACCCCGGATGGCCGACGATTCAATACACAAGTGCTCGTCGAGCGGGATGGAAGCCTCGTTGCGAAATATCGCAAGGTCCACATCCCCGGGCACGCATCGCACGAGCCTGGTCGCCCGTTCCAGCACGCAGAGCGCTACTACTTCGAACCGAGCGACGAGGGCTTCGGCGTGTGGACTGCATTCGGCGGTCGTGTCGGCATGATGATCTGCAACGACCGGCGTTGGCCAGAAACCTACCGCGAAATGGGTCTCCAGGGTGTCGAAATCATCCTCTGCGGTTACAACACACCGCTCAACTACATCCCCGACCCGAGCCAAGATCGTCACGCCGGGTTCCACAACTCACTCGTCATGCAGTCCGGGGCATATCAAAACGGCACGTTCGTCGTTGGCGTCGCCAAAGGTGGAGTCGAAGAAGGCGTGGACTCACTCGCCGAATCGCAGATCATCGCGCCGTCCGGCGAAATTCTGGCCAAGACCGTCAGTTCGGGTGACGAAGTCGTGGTCGCCGACTGCGACCTTGAGTGGTGCAAGAACTACCAGAACACCCTGTTCGATCTCGACTACTACCGACGTCCCGAGGCGTATCGCCGGCTCACCAGTCAGCGCGGAGTCAACACCCGCGCTGATGGCACCCCCCTCTAGGGGCCGGTCCAGCCCACTCCACCCGAGGTTCGCCCACCCCACATTGGGCTTCGCCCCTCATCAGGGCATGCGTTGGCGAGCTGCACCACCTTTGACAAACTGTAAAGGTGACGGTGGGGGCGACGACGGAGTTCGAGGTGAACGGCGTGCCGGTCGTCGTACGCCAGCCGCACCCGCATCTTCTGTCGGCACTGCGCGAAGAGTTGAACATCACTTCACCCAAAGATGGCTGTTCGCCTTCTGGGCAGTGTGGTTGTTGCACGGTGCTCGTCAACGGCAAGGCGGTGGTGTCGTGCCAGACCAGTCTCGAAAAGGCGTCCGGCGCACAGATCACCACGCTGGAAGGCGTTTCTGCCGAAGAACGCGCGAAGTTCTCGCAAGCCTTCGCCGCCTGCGGCGGCCTGCAGTGCGGGTTCTGCATCCCTGGCATCGTCGTGCGCGCGAAAGCGCAGATCGACAAAAAAGGTTCGGCACTGAAACGTGAAGACATGGCGCGGCACCTGGG
Organism: Actinomycetota bacterium; assembly: GCA_041180605.1. Classification (GTDB taxonomy): domain Bacteria; phylum Actinomycetota; class Acidimicrobiia; order Acidimicrobiales; family Ilumatobacteraceae; genus F1-60-MAGs027. The sequence continues at coordinate 51,436 of JBEGRF010000030.1, forward strand.
TGCGCATCTGTGCCGTTGCACGGGCTATGCCAAGATCCTGCAAGCCATTGAATGCGTGGCCAAGAACGACATTCCACAACTCGCGCCGGCTGGAGGCGTTGGATCTCGCACCGTCAAGCACGAGGCGCAGGCGTTGGCGCTCGGTGATCGCGGCTACATCGACGACATACGTGTGCCCGGCATGCTGCACGCCGCGTTGCACTTCACCACGCACGCGCGGGCAGACGTAAAAGCCATCCGCACCGAAAATGCGCGCCAGGCGACGGGTGTGCGGGCGGTGTATACCGCGGCAGACATCCCCGGTGAGCTGATGGTGGGCATCATCTACAAGGACTGGCCGGTCATGATCCCTGTTGGAGGCCGCACGTCCTACGCGGGTGACGTTCTTGCCATTGTCGTTGCCGACACCAGGGTCAACGCGCGGGCGGCAGCTGCATTGGTGGAGGTCGACTATGCACCTCATACTCCGGTCACGGACGTCGACTTCGCGCTCACCTCCAGCGAAGTGGCCGTGTGGCAGACCAAAGACAACGTCCTCAGCACCAGCGCGTACAAGCGAGGTGACGTAGAAGCCGCTTTCGCAAACAGCAAGCACGTGCTGCGCGAGACCTTCCAGACGCAGCGCATCGAGCATGCATTCCTCGAACCTGAGGCGACGCTCGCCGTTCCTTCAGGGCAGGGAGATTCCCGACGAATTCACGTGTACTCGGGCGGCCAGGGTGTGTGGGACGACCGCAACGATATTGCTCGCGTGCTTGGACTTGCCAACGATCGGGTCACTGTCGAATTGATCACCAATGGCGGAGCATTCGGCGGCAAAGAAGATATGTCGAACCAAGCCCACACGGCGCTCGCCGCCTGGCTGCTCGACGCGCCGATCAAATGTGTGCTCTCACGCGAAGAGAGCCTGCTGATGCACGCCAAGCGCCACCCCATCCGCATGAAGTACGAGATGGGATGCGACGCAGAAGGCAGAATCACCGCACTGCGAGTTCGAGCCGTGGGCGACTCGGGGGCCTACGCGAGCGTCGGCATGAAAGTGCTCGAGCGAATGGCGGGCCACGCGAGCGGGCCCTACCAGGTGCCGGCAATCGACGTGGAGTCAATCGCTGTGCGCACGAACAACCCCATCGGGGGTGCGTTCCGCGGCTTCGGCGCCAACCAGGCGCAGTTCGCAATGGAAGGGATGCTCGACCGACTCGCCGAGCTCGTCGGGATTGATTCATGGGAGATTCGACGGCGCAATGTCATCCGCCCAGGCATGGTGTGGGGCCCGGGGCAAGTGATGGATGACGGTTGTGAAGGTGCTCTGGCGTGCCTTGAGGCAATCAAGCCGCACTTCGACACCGCTAAAGCGTCTGGCAAAGCCGTTGGACTCGGCTTGGGATTGAAGAACAGTGGTCTAGGCAACGGTTTCAAGGAAGTCACGAAGGCGGTCGTGCGCATCGAACACGACGGAACGCTCGAAGTGCGTCACGGATGGACCGAGATGGGTCAAGGTATCAACACCATCGCGATGCAAGTGGCGATCGAGGAACTCGCGACACATATCCCCATCGACGCCGAACGTGTTCGAGTGGTCGTCGATACGACGCGGGAGCTCGGCCTCGGCCAGACGACTGGTTCACGCGGCACGCTCATGGGGGCCGGCGCCGTTCAAGATGCTTGTCGAACCGCAATCGCAGCTGGGCTCACGCGCGGTGTGGACCACGTCGGTGAATACCGCGTCGATTGGACCACCAAGCTCGGTGACCCCAGCGTCAAAAATCCGATCATCCATTCCACCTTCGGTTACGCCACTCAGCTCGTCGTGATCGACCGCGACACTGGCAAAATCGAACGGGTCGTTGCCGCCCATGACGTCGGTCGCGCCGTGAATCCGACGCTCTGCGAAGGGCAAATCGAAGGCAGCATTCACATGGGGCTCGGCTACGCATTGACCGAAGACTTTCCCGCAGACAAAGAGACTGGATTCCCCACCAACATGACCCTGCGTTCGCTCGGCATCCTGCGCGCCAAGGACGTCCCACCGATGGACGTCATCCTCGTCGAGTCGCCGCAGCCAAAGGCCCCCTACGGCATCAAGGGAGTCGGTGAGATCGGTCTGGTACCGACGGCGGGTGCGGTGGCAAAGGCACTGCATGAACTTGACGGCACGTGGCGCACGCATCTCCCGATGCGTCGCGGAAACCCCGACGAGGACTGATCGTCAACCCATGGCCGCCGCAGCTCCAACCACGAAAACAGAGGAAGCGCGCAGCACCACGCCGGGCATGGTGAACGGGCACCATCACCTGTATTCGGCGCTTGCCCGCGGGATGCCCGCGCCGCGACGGAGCCCGCGCAACTTCTCCGACATGCTTTCGCTCGTGTGGTGGAGGCTTGACGCGGCACTCGACCTCGACACGATCTACTGGTCGGCAAAACTTGGTGCGCTCGAAGCTGTTTTGGCTGGCACGACGTGCGTGATTGACCACCACGAGTCGCCTCGCGCGATCGAAGGCTCGCTCGAGATCATCGACAAAGCGTGTCGCGAGGTGGGAATACGTGTCAGTGCTTGCTATGGCGCAACCGATCGCTGGGCGGACGATGGCTCGCTGCATGAGAAGGTTTCGCCCCTCTCGCGGATGAGCAAAGGTGCCCAGGCTGGGCTCGATGAATGCGACCGCCACCTCAGCGCTGGAAACCGCGGCATGGTCGGGTTGCACGCTGCTTTCACCTGCAGCGACGAAACCATTGAGGCGGCTTCGCTGCTCGCCAAGAAGCACGGGGTCGGAGTGCATGTTCACGTGGCAGAAGCGGTGGACGACGCAGTGGCAGGAGCGCGACTCGAACGCCACAGCACCGATGACTGGTTGCTCGTGCACACGGTGCACCTCGATCGACCGTTGCGCGGCAGGATCGCCCACAACCCTCGTTCGAACATGAATAACGGTGTCGGCTACGCAAAACCGACGACGAAAGCAAACAAGGTGCTGCTCGGCTCAGATGGCATCGGTAGCGACATGGCAGAAGAGTCACGGCTCGCGTATGCGCGCCTGCGCGAGTTCGACGGCAAGGCGACACCTGAGATCGTCGCCGGTTGGATGCACAACGCACGCGAAGCGTTCCCCGAATCGCTGGAGGATCTCGTGACCTGGCGCTACCCCGCTGCTGATTCGCCGTGGCACGCAGCGTTCACCACCGGTATGCGCGTCGAGCGTGTCGAGGTCGGCGGGCGAACGGTCGTCGATAATGCAACGACGGTGCTCGTCGACGAGCTGGAAGTTCGAGTCAAGGCTCGCGAAGCAGCTCGGCGATTGCATCACCGACTGGAGAACATGTGACACATTCGAGCTCCGCGTCCAACTCGGCTCCCACCTACACGCCGTTCACCAACCGTGGCACTGCTCGCGTCGCCATCTATCTGCAGGACGCCCACCGTATTCGCGAGGGTATGGAATTCGCCAAGTACGCCGAAAGCCGCGGTTTCGAGGCGGTGTGGCAGGCGGAAAGTCGCCTGGTGCGCGAGGCCACCGTACCGATGGCGGCGTTCGCGTCGGTCACGAGCACGCTCAAGGTCGGTTCCGGTGTCGTCGATTGTTGGAGCCGCAATCCAGCCCGTCTTGCCGCAACCTTCAGCACGCTCGACGATCTCGCACCGGGTCGTGTGCTGCTCGGAATCGGTGCATGGTGGGATCCGCTCGCCAAGAAGGTCGGCATCGATCGTGTCAAACCGTTGCGCGCGATGCGCGAAATTGTCACTGCCGTGCGTGCGCTCTTGAACAACGAGACCGTCACGATGAACGGCGAATTCGTCAAACTCGACGGTGTCGAACTCGACTACGTGTACCAAGAGCGACGTCCGAAAGACGTGCCCATCTACATCGGCGCGACCGGCATGCAGATGATGGAACTGACTGGTGAGATCGCTGACGGCGTGGTCTTGAACTACCTCGTTTCTCCGGAGTACAACTCAAAAGCGATCGAAGCTCTCGGTGCCGGGGCAGCCAAGAAAAACCGTTCGATGGATTCAATCGACCGTCCGCAACTGGTCGTGTGCAGCGTGCACGAAGACCGGAAGACGGCCCTCGACATGGCTCGACTGATGGTGACTCAATACCTCGGTCAGCAACCGCACATCATGAAGGCGTCGGGAGTGCCGCAGTCGCTGCTCGACAAGGTTGGCAGCGTCCTCACTTGGCCGGCCACACACGAGCAAGTGGTCGCAGCGTCGAAGTACGTGCCCGACGAGATCGTGCAGATGCTCACCGCAAGCGGCACGGCGGCAGATGCGAGGGAGCAAGTCGCCCATTACATGCGCAACGGTGCGACGTGCCCCATCCTCTACCCGCTGGGTGACGTACGCGCGATGATCGACGCGTTCGCAGATTGGAAACCAGCTCTGTGAGCGGCACGCTATGAGCGTCATCAATGCCACGAATATCGAAGAAGCGCTCGCCGCACTTCAAGCCGACCCGCAGGCGCGACTCATCCAAGGCGGCACCGACTTGATGGTCGAGGTCAATTTCAACCGCACGAAAGTGCAGAGCGTGGTCTCGTTGCGCCGGATCGCTGAGCTACGTCGATGGCACCTCGACGAGGATGGCAAGACGCTGCGGATCGGCTCGGGAGTGCCGTATGCGGAGATGGAACGTCCACCGCTCAGCATCCATTCGCCGGCTCTGGCCGAAGCTGCGCGGACGGTCGGGTCGCCGCAGATTCGCGCCGCCGGTTCGCTCGGTGGAAATCTGGGCACCTGCTCGCCCGCGGGCGACGGTCTGCCGGTGCTCAGCGCACTTGATGCGGTCGTGCACCTTCGTTCGCACGATTCTGCCCGCGACGTGTCCGTGCACGACTTCATGGTCGGTGTCAAACGCACCACTCGACAGGCAGGTGAGCTCATCGTGGCAGTGAGTGTGCCGCTCTTGCCAGGGTTTCAGGGATATGCCAAGGTCGGGACACGCAACGCGATGGTGATCTCTGCTGCGTCATCGTGCTTGGTGCACGACGCGGTGGGCGGCTCGGTCCGGCTAGCACTCGGGGCAGTTGCCCCGACAGTCGTGCGAGCGCACGACACCGAGGCATGGTTGGCCACACAGATTTCGTTGACCGGCACCCCGAAAGTGAACGAGACCCTCGCTCGTGAGTTCGGTCAACGAGCAGCACGTGAATGTGCACCGATCGACGACCATCGTTCGACCGCCGACTATCGACGCCACGCAATCTCTGTCCTTGCACAACGATTGCTTCTGCGCGCCGCGAATCATTCGATGGGCGCGCAGAAGGGGGAGGTCGCGTGAGTAACGAGTTCTACGCGCTGCAAGTGAATGGAATCCGCCACGAAGTACGAGACGCGTGGGTCGGCGAAAGCCTGCTGTACGTGCTGCGCGAGCGGCTCGGTCTTCCTGGCACCAAGGGTGCCTGTGAGCAGGGCGAGTGCGGCTCGTGCACCGTCATCATGGACGGCGAGGCCGTCTGCTCATGCCTCGTGATGGCAGCCACCGCCGTCGAGGCCGATATCACGACAGTCGAGGGGCTGTCCAGCGACGGCGAACCAACCGACGTGCAACGGTCGTTCGTGAACGCAGGAGGCGTGCAATGCGGCTTCTGCACGCCGGGCCTCATCGTGGCAGTTCATCATCTGCTCGACCGCAACCCTTCGCCGAGCGATCTCGAGATCAAAGAGGCGATCAGCGGCAACATCTGCCGGTGCACTGGCTACGGAAGAATTTTCGAGGCCGTACGTCAGGCCCGCGACGCACGAACCACCGACACGTCTGGTGGCGAGTGAGATGGATACGAAGACCGACTCTTCCACTCGCTCTCGCTTCGGCGCGTTGGGCACATCGGCCCTGCGACCCGATGGCATACCGAAGGTTCAAGGACGTTTTGCATTCTCGAGCGATGCATGGGCAGACAACATGCTCTGGGGCGCCACGCTGCGCAGCCCGCACCCCTATGCACGGATCCTGAGCATCGACACTTCACCTGCACTGAAGATCAACGGCGTCTCTGCTGTGGTGACGGCTGATGACGTGCCGGGGAAGCTCACCTACGGACTCATTGCAAGCGACCAACCGGTATTTGCTCGAGACTTCGTGCGCTACGCGGGTGAACCCGTCGCCGCAGTGGCTGCCGACCACCCGGAAACTGCCCGTCGAGCAATCGCCGCGATCAAGGTGGAATACGAAGTACTCGCACCTCTCGTCGACGCCGAGGAAGCAATCAACCCGTCGCTTGAAAAGATCCACCCCGACGGCAACGTGATTCGCCGCCAACGCATCGTGCGTGGCGACCAAAACTTGGTTGGCGACATTGTGGTGGAGGGAACCTATGAGATTGGGATGCAAGATCAGGCGTTCCTCGGCCTCGAGGCGGCTCTCGCGCTGCCCGACGACGACGGTCGGGGTGTCGAGCTCTTCGTCGCCACGCAATGGCTGCACGAAGATCAGAAACAGATCGCTGCCTGCCTCGGGCTCGACACCGACCGAGTCCGTCTCACGCTTGGCGGCGTAGGCGGAGCCTTCGGCGGTCGCGAAGACATCAGCCTGCAAGTGCACTGCTGTCTGCTCGCACTCGTGACCGGTCGTCCCATCAAGATGCAGTACGGCCGCGAGGAATCATTCTTCGGCCACATTCATCGACACCCGGCCACCATCTTCATGCGCCACCATGCCGATCGTGACGGCAAGCTGCGGCGCGTCGAGTCGCGACTCGTGCTCGACGGTGGCGCTTACGCGTCCACGTCTTCTGCCGTGCTCATCAACGCTGTCACCCACGTGCAGGGCCCCTACCAGTGCGAGAACGCCACAGTTGATGGCTACGCGGTGCGAACCAACAACCCGCCGTGCGGTGCCATGCGTGGCTTCGGCGTCGTGCAGGCGTGCTTTGCACACGAGTCGCAGATGGACAAACTCGCCGAAGCTTGCGGCGTGTCCCCCGTCGACATTCGTCTCAAGAACGCGATGCGCACGGGAGACAAACTCATCACCGGCCAAGTGGTGGAGAGCGTGGCACCAGTAGAACGCTGCATTCGCGAGACAGCCGCCCTCCCGTTGCCGGCCCCGCTTCCAGAGTCTCCCGACCCACTGGAAATCCCTGGAGGCTCCGGTCTTACCGCACGCAAATCGAACGTGCGACGTGGTGTCGGATGGGGTGTCTCAATCAAGAACCTGATGTACTCGGAGGGGTTCGATGACTACGCCACGGCACGTTGTCGATTGGCAGACGGTGTCGCCACGCTCCAGTTCGCCACGGCCGAAGTCGGTCAAGGGTTCGTCGTGCTCGCTCAGCAGATTGCGCGAACCGTGCTCGGTGTCGACACGGTGCTCCTCGAACCCATCACCACGGCAATCGGAAGCGCCGGAAGCACATCAGCCTCGCGACAAACATGGATGAGCGGTGGCGCAGTCGACGGCGCATGCCGACTCGTACGCGAGCGACTCTTTGAGTGGGTGGCCAAGAAGAACGGTCTGGATCCGATCAGGCTGGCGGTCGAAGGCACCGACGTCGTCGACACGATGGGAACGTTGCGCATCGCCGTAGAGGAAGCGACACGTGGCATGACGTTCGACGAGACGTTTGAGCATCACCACCGCCCGACCGAAGAACTCGACGAGAACGGCCAAGGTAATTGCCATGTGGCTTTCGCGTTCGTCGCACATCGTGCGGTTGTAGACGTTGACCCCGAGCTCGGATTGGTCAAAGTGGTGCAGATTGCGACGGCGCAAGACGTCGGCAAGGTGCTCAACCCTCTCGCTGCTATCGGACAGATCGAGGGAGGCATCGCTCAGGGTCTGGGATTGGCAGTGATGGAAGAGATCGTGCTGCGAGACGGAAAGATGCGCAACCCTTCCTTTACCGACTATCTCCTACCGACCGCTCTCGACGCACCTGAAGTCATTGCAACGATGATCGAGGAACCAGAACCCCAGGCACCTCTCGGCGCCAAAGGAATCGGTGAGCCGCCATGTATCTCCGTGACTCCGGCCATCGTTGCTGCCATCCGCGCTGCAACGGGGCGGCAACTGCCGCGCACCCCGGTGCGCCCGCAAGACATCGTCTTTGGTCCCTGACCTCCCGGTCGTTACAACCAACCGATGTCGCCCGGGCGCTTCCGTGGCGCCGCCACGTCCGACACTTTCGCTCGCGAACGGTCATCTTTCGAAGCCTGGTGTGCACTTAATTGCTTGGTGCTGTGCGCCGCTTCTTTCCAGTCGACCGGCACGCCGATTGATCGCATGTCGCGCTGCACGGCACGCTTTTGCGAAGGTTCGACGAATGACACCACGATGCCACGCGCTCCGGCTCGCCCAGTGCGTCCAGCGCGATGAACGTAGTCCTTCGGATCATCAGGTGGGTCGCATTGCACGACGCACGGCACATCGTCAATGTGGATGCCGCGTGCTGCGACGTCTGTCGCAACGAGAACATCTGCTGCACCGTTTCGGAAGTCTTGCAAGGCTTGTTGACGTTGGGCCTGTGACCGGTTGCCGTGGATGACGGCACATCGAACGCCGAGCGATTCAAGCTGTCGTGCGAAACGGTCTGATCCGTGCTTCGTGCGGCAAAAGGCAATCAAGTTTCCGTGCTCCGACAGCAGTTCGGCGACACGAGTCGCCCGGTCGCCGCGTAGCAACACTTCGAAGACGTGTTCGATGTCGGGTTCCGCTTCGACACCGGAGGTGGCCAGGTGCAAAGGTTCGGACAAATAGTTGTCGACGATGCTTCCAACTGCCCCGTCGAGGGTGGCGGAGAAGAGCAGCATCTGTCTCTTGCGGGGCAATCGGTCGAGAATTCGCCGAACGCTCGGCAAAAAGCCCATGTCCGCCATGCGGTCTGCTTCGTCGAGTACGCATACGCGTACGTCACGCAGGTCAATGTCACGTCGCGAAAGGAGGTCTTCGAGACGTCCTGGTGTGGCGACCACGATGGCCGACCGACGTAGTCGCTGCACTTGCGGCCCATACCCCGTGCCGCCGAACACTGATGTGGTGAAAAACTTCCTATTCACGTCGAGCAGATGCAGTTCGCGCTGCACTTGCTGTGCCAATTCTCTTGTCGGTACGAGCACGAGACCGCTCGGCCTTCCCTGAGCGTGGTCCCGCAAACGCTCCGCCAGGATCAAGCCGAATGCAATGGTCTTTCCCGAGCCAGTGGGGGCTTTTCCGCAGACGTCGCGGCCGGCGAGACCGGGCGGAATGGTGAGCACCTGGATCTCCGTCGGTTCGGCGATTTCCCGCCCGACGAGCGAGTCTGCCAATTGCTGGGAAACTCCCAGTGAAGTGAAGCCGTTCAGTTCTTACGCACCCAACACGCGATGCACGTAGTCGTTCACGAAGCGTCGTTGCGGGTCGACTCGTGCTCGCAACGTAGTGAATTCCTCAAATAACGGATACTGCTCGCGGAGTGTCGATACGTCCTGAAAATGCAACTTGCCCCAGTGGGGTCGACCAGCTAGCGGTGCAAGAATCTCCTCCACTTTTCGAAAGTACGGTTCGTGCTCCATGCCCTTGTACATATGAACTGCGACGTACGCAGATTCCCGGCCGTATGACGTGGAGAGCGCCACATCGTCCGCTGCAGTGACACGCACCTCGACAGGAAAGCTCACCTTGAAGCCTTCGCGATCGACCATCTCGACAATCTGGCGCAGTGCTGTCGGCAGCGAGGATCGGGGAATGGAATATTCCATCTCGTGGAAACGCACCAAACGCTTCGTTGCGAATACCTGATGGCTCGCCTCAACGAACTCCTGACGCCCAGACGATGGCAACGCAGTAGCAAGCTTTGGGATGAGGCTTGGAATCGCTCGTCCGAACGCGCAAACGGCACCGAAGGCGTAATTTTCAAGAACGGTCTTGCTTAGCCACCTCTGGGCCGTCGAACGGGGCCGAGCAGGTTCGCTCGTGCGAGTGTTGTGCTTGGTGAGCGCCCAGCGCGTATGCGGCACCCAGTAGAACTCGTAGTGATCGGCGCTGTCGACGATCGCATCGAAATTGTCGAGCACATCGTCGAGGCGTCTCGGTTCTTCAACGGCGCGCAGACGGAAGGTCGGAACGATATTCATCTCCACGTGGGTGAGTACGCCCAGGCTGCCGAGTGAAACCCGCCCCAGTCGGAAGAGATCGGTGTTCTCATGCCGGTTGCAGTGCAGCCACTCTCCCGTCGCCGTGACGAGCGAAAAACCTGCAACCTGGCCGGCCAGGCCAGTAAACCCACGTCCGGTGCCGTGCGTGGAGGTTGAAATTGATCCAGCCACCGTCTGAGCCGTGATATCGCCCATGTTGGCGAGGGCGAATCCGGCCTCTTCCAGTCGAAGATTCACCTCGTGCAGCACCATCCCTGCCGGGATACGAGCAACCAAGCGACCGGAGTCGATCCCGACGTCCTCCCCGAAGTGGCTCGGTAGCAGCAACAGATGATTGCTCGGCACGATCGGCGTGAAGCTGTGCCCGCTACCGGCCATACGGACTTGCCAGTGGGCAGGCGACTCACTTATGACCGCCTGTACCTGCTCCACACTGCCTGGTCGAACGACTCGCTCAGGCGTGCTGGAGACACTCCCTACCCAATTCCGCCAACGGCGCTTTTCCGAAGGGGTATGCGAGATGTCTGTTTGACGTCGCTCAGTCACCGTCATCGTGGACGACGGCGATCAGCAAAGAACGTGCGCACAAGCGGCTCGAAATGTTCGAGTGGTTCGCTGCGGTACTCGGGGTCGAAGGCCGGCGAGTCGTACTTCGCGCAGAACTCTTCGGTGTACTCGAAATAGGGAGAATCACGAAATGCTTCGCGCGCATCACGGTCGAGCCCGATGTGGTGCCAGAAGTAGTAACCCTGAAAAATGCCGTGTTGCGCGACCATGAAGTGATTCGCCTCGCTGACGAACGGCTTCACCATCGTTGAGGCGATGTATGGATGGTTGTATGGCGCCAACGTGTCGCCGATGTCGTGCAGCAGTGCGCACACAACGTATTCATCATCACGACCGTCGCGTTGGGCGCGAGTCGCCGTCTGCAACGAGTGCTCGAGACGAGTAACCGGGAACCCACCGTGGTCGCTCTCGAGCAACCGAAGGAGGTGCAACGCGTTGTCCGCCACCATGTTCTGCGTGTCTGGAAGATGGTCCATGATCAGCGCCCAGTCTTCGCGGGTCGAATCTTGGAACGAGGTGAAGGTCGCGCGTTCGGTCTGTGGCGGTGTCGGCATGTCAGATCTCAGTTCTCCGTGTGCAGCCAGATGGTATCTGCATCTGAACGCGGGCTGAGCCTCGATGCACAGACAACCACCTTATGACCGCGCCGTACGTATCCGCGTTCTCGTGCCGCGCCGAGCCCGGCACTGATCGAAACTTCGACATCGGCGTCGCGTTGGGAAACGACGGGATACACGCCCCAGGCAATCTTGAGTTTTCGCGCTGCAGCCTCGCTCGGGGTCGCTGCAATGATCGGTGAACTCGGCCGACACGCGGCGAGCAAGCGCGCTGAATAGCCGGTGTAAGTGAGGGAGAGCAGCGAGTCGGCACCGATGCGACGCGCCAACGAGCTCGCCGCGGCAGTAACTGCCGCTGTCTCCGGGTTGGCATCGGCAAAGACCACCGGCAAGGTGACGTCACGTTCGGCCGCCTCACAGATCGTCGCCATCACCTCGACGGACAAAACGGGATTCGCACCAACCGCGGTTTCGCCCGAGAGCATCACCGCATCGAAGCCGTCCCGAATTGCTCCAGTGACGTCGGCGACCTCGGCACGAGTGGCGCGGGTCGAGCTGGTCATGGATTCGAGCATTTCTGTCGCACAGATCGAAGTGACGCCATGACGAAGGGCCGTACGCGCGATCTTGTGCTGCGCAGCCGGAACGATCTGGAACGGTAACTCGACACCGAGATCCCCTCTGGCCGCCATGACTCCGTCACTCACCCGGCAGATTTCGTCGATTCGTTCAAGGGCTTGCGGACGCTCGATTTTCGCGATGATCAAGGCTGTCGGCCCAATGATGCTGCGTACTTCCTCGATGTCGCTCGGCCGTTGCACGAACGAGACGGCGACGAACTCGACGTTCTCCGCTTTCACGATCTCGAGGTCGGCACGATCCTTCTCCGACAAGACGCTGCCGCCGACCTCGGTGTCGGGCAGATTGACGCCCTTTTTGGGCTTGAGCTCGCCGCCGTGCATGACCCGCGCGAGTAGGTGATCATCGCCAATCGATTCGATACGTGCCTCCAGGCGACCGTCATCCAACAACAGACGCTGTCCTTTGGCCAACCCGGAAACGGCGCCACCGCGCGAGCCCGGCAACCCGAGCTCTTCGAACGTGAAGCGCTCGATTGTGTCATCTCGGAGATCTCGCGCCGTCCCCGTATAGCGGAGCTTCGGGCCCTGGATATCGACCAAGATTCCGACATCGTTGCGCACTTGACGCACAAGACGAATCCGCTCGGATAATTCTTTAGTCGACACGTGCGAGCAATTGATGCGCAGCACATCGGCCCCCGCCGTCACGAGCGCATCGAGCATCTCTGGGCTGGCGCTGGCCGGCCCGATGGTCGCTATCACTTTCGTCTTGCGCATCGCGGTCAAGTCTCGCCGTTTTCGAACACTGACTGGTGATCCATATTCGAGAGAGAAACTGAGTTCACTGGAGTTCGCTGGTGTCGAAGGGGGGACTTGAACCCCCACGCCCTTTCGAGCGCCAGCCCCTCAAGCTGGTGCGTCTGCCAATTTCGCCACTTCGACGTGGATGCGGAATCCCAACCTATCGGGTCAGGCAGAAAGCAGAATTCCGAGCGCGGTCACGGTGATCAACCACACCAATGCGAGAACTGAGGTGATGCGGTTGAGGTTCCTCTCGGCGGCCGCCGACCCGAGAGCAGCACCACCGCCTCCGCCGAACATGTCGGAAAGACCGCCGCCTCGACCGCTGTGCAGAAGCACTCCGACGATGAGCCCGATCATTGAGATCACATTGACGACGACGGTGACGATCGTGATGGCGCTACGCACCCAGTCAGCCTACCGACCGTCAGACTTCTGGATGATGGCACGCAGAAAGCTGTCCGCTCGGTCGCATCTCGAGCGGTGGCTCTTGCATCGCGCAGAGCTCCGTCGCCTTCCAGCAACGCGTGCGGAACCGGCAACCAGACGGCGGATTCACCGGAGACGGTACGTCACCTTCGAGCATGATTCGCGTGCGACCGCGTTCAATTCGAGGGTTCGGCAGTGGCACGGCCGAGAGTAGAGCCTTCGTGTACGGATGAGATGGTTTCTCGTAAACGGTTTCAGCATCACCAATCTCCATGATCTTGCCGAGGTACATCACGGCAACTCGATCCGCGATGTGTCGGACCACAGACAAGTCGTGGGCGATGAAGACGTATGACATTCCGAGACGCTTCTGCAGGTCACCGAACAAGTTGACGACTCCTGCTTGGATGCTGACGTCGAGTGCCGAGACGGGCTCGTCCAAAATGATCAGCTCAGGGTCGAGCGCCAGTGCGCGAGCGACCCCGATTCGCTGACGTTGGCCGCCGGAGAATTCGTGGGGAAACCTTCGAGCATGATCGGCGGAAAGTCCGACGAGCTCGAGCAACTCCACCACTTTTTGCTCGTGGTTCCCGGCGATACCCTGCACGACCAAGGGCTCGGCGATCGATGCTCCGACGGTCATCTTGGGGTCAAGTGAGGCATAAGGGTCTTGAAACACGATCTGCATCTTCCGACGCAAGATGCGCATCTCGTCAAAATCGAGCGCCGCGAGATCCTGACCGGCGAAAGTGACGCTGCCAGCCGTCGGCTCGATGAGTCGCAAGAGGCATCGACCCACGGTGGTCTTCCCCGAACCTGATTCTCCGACGAGCCCGAGCGTCTCACCACGAGCCAAGTCGAACGACACACCGGTCACCGCCTGAACTACGCGTTTCTGGCGGCGTGCACCCCGCGAAGTCTTGATGTGAAACTCCTTCACCAAACCCTGCACATGAAGAAGCGTCATGGTTTCGCCACCAACTCGCGGGCACGGATACACGCTGACATCGAATTTCCTATCGGCGCGAGTTCAGGCAGCGATTTCGAGCAGGCATCGATCGCATGGGCACACCTGGGGCGGAACGCGCAACCCGAAGGCGGTCGCAACATGTTGGGCGGGAATCCGGTGATCGGCACCAACCGCTCGACGCCCGCTTGCGGTAAAGAGGCCAGCAGGCCGCGCGTGTAGGGGTGCGTGGGTTGCTCGAAAACGTCCATGATGCTGGCGCGTTCCACGATTCTTCCTGCGTACATCACATTGACTTCCTCGCAGACTCGGGCGACGACGCCAAGGTCGTGAGTGATGAGCACCACGGCCGTGCCGAACTGCGACTGGACGCGCTGGATTACCTCGAGAATCTGGGCTTGCACGGTCACGTCCAGCGCAGTGGTCGGTTCGTCCGCGATCAACACTTTCGGACTGTTCGCAATTGCCATTGCGATAACAACTCGTTGGCGCATTCCGCCCGAGAACTCATGCGGGTACTGCAGGGCCCGGTCTCCTGGTTGCGGGATTCCCACGATCTCCAGCAGGTCGACCGCGCGCGCCAATGCCGCCTTTTCGCTCATTGATTGGTGGGCTCGCAGCATCTCGGCGATCTGGGTGCCGATCTTGTGCACGGGATTCAGCGCCGACAGCGGATCCTGGAAAATCATCGACATCAATCGGCCACGCACCGAACGCATTTTTTTTGGTGTTGCACCCACGAGCTGCTCGCCGTCGAGCACTACCGAGCCTTCGATCGTCGCGGTCTTGGGCAGAAGACCCATGGCTGCGAGGAACGAGACGGACTTTCCCGATCCGGACTCCCCGACGACGGCAGTCATCTCCCCCGCGCGCACGTCGAGATCCACACCGCGAACGGCGCTGAGTGGCCCCAACGGAGTATTGAAGGTCACTTTCAGCCCGCGGATCTCCAGCACTTTCTCCGCCATCAACGGCTCCCCCTGGGCATGGAAGCAACCATTACGACTCTTTTTGCATTCGCGGATCAGTGGCATCTCGCAACGCATCACCGATGAAGTTGATGGAGAGCGCGATCATTACGAGCGTCAAGCACGGAAACACCGCGAGCCACCAGAATCCGGTGTTCACTGCACCTTTCGCCGCTCCGACGAGGATTCCGAGCGAAGTTGCACCCTCGCCGGCTTGCGGGCCGTACCCGAAGAACGCCAAGGTCGACTCACTGATGATGGCCGACACCACGGAGAACGTGAGGGCCACCATGATTGGTCCGATGGAATTCGGCAGCAGGTGCCGGCGAACGATGTACCACCGGCTGGCTCCGACGGCACGCGCTGCTTCGATGAATTCCCGCTCTTTTAGTGCCAGCACTTGACCGCGCACGATGCGGGCCACGCCCATCCAACCGAACACCGCAAACAGCACGATGATGAATCGCACAGAAGAGATGTCCCCAATGACAGGGCGCAGCCAGTCGATGGCACCGAGCACGTTGCGCATAACCAGCAACGTCACGAGAAACGGAAAAGCCAGGAACAGGTCAGTCACGCGCATTACGACGTCGTCGAAGCGTCCGCCACGAAATCCCGCCACCGACCCGATGAGACAGCCGAGAACCACCGAGATGATCGCCGAAAAGAGACCGATCACCAGCGACACTCTCACTCCGTAAATCAGCCTGCTGTAGAGGTCTCGTCCGATGTCATCCGTGCCGAGCCACGCATTTGCTCGGGGCGTCAAGAAGTAGTTCGGTGGAGCTTGAACGGCCTCATTGACTCCGTACCGAGCAGTCAACGGAGACAGCGCGACGAAGACGACGAGGATCAGCATCACGAACACGCTGACCACTGCTGCACGGTGGCTGACGAAACGATTGAACGCCATTCGTCGTGGCGAGATCGTCGGAAGAACTACATCGTCACTCAAGGCGAATCCTCGGGTCGAGCCACGCGTACGAGATGTCTGCGAGAAGATTGAACATCAGCGTCGAAGCGACGATGATCACCATCCACGGCATGAGGAGCGGAAAGTCGCCCTCACCGAAAGCTGACAAGAAGTACTTGCCCATGCCCGGGTAGCTGAAAATGTTCTCGGTGATGATGAGTCCGCCGACGATGGCGCCGACGTCGAGTGCGGCAATGGTGACGACAGGAATGAGCGCGTTTCGCAGACCGTGTTTAAAGAGCACCCGACGCTCGCTGATGCCCTTCGAGCGAGCGGTGCGCATGTACTCGCTGCTCAGCACGTCGAGCAACGATGAACGCATGTATCGCGAGTAGACGGCGATGATCTGAATTGCGACGACGACGGTGGGGAGCACCATGTGCTTGGCCATCAATAACGGATCAAAACCTGTGTGTCCTGGCGGATAAACGCCCGAGGTCGGGAACAGCGTAGACCCGAACCACTTGCTCCAATACACAGCAAAAAGCAACTGGAACAGAATTGCCGACACGTAGGGAGGAATCGAGATTCCTACGAACGCAGCCGTATTGACCGCAACGTCTCGACGGCCACCCGGACGAAGCGCTGCGAAGATACCGAGCATCAGCCCGACCACGATGCCGACGGTGCTCGCCGCGATACCGAGACGAATCGTATTGGCCAACGCGTCCTTGAGCTGCGGCCATACTTCGCGCGACCCCTTGATGCTTCGTGGCCATTCGAGCGTCACAAAGTGTCGAAGCCAGGTGAAATAGCCGCGCACGTAGTTGGGGTCGAGGCCGTTGGCCTGAATGTATTGTTCGATCTTTGCCGGAGTGGCGCGAGGGTTGATGCGCTTGTAGCTCGCCACTGGGTCAGTGCCTGTTCGAAGGGCTACATAAACGAGGAATGTGACGAACACCAGCGTCGGTACCGCCCATGCGAGTCGTCGGAGAACGAATCGAAACACGCGACAAACCTAGTTCGTCTTCCAGAAAAGCGAACGGCGCGCGGACCCCGCCCGAAGGCAGAGCCCGCGCGCCGCGCGAACGTCTGTTTTGACGCCTTACTTCAGGGTGACTGTTGGTTCGCCCGTCAGCAAGTTGGTCACCACGTATGCACCGTCATTGGTGGTGGCGAACGCACCAGGCATCACCTGGTTGATCGTCGTCCACACCATCCACGACGAGTTGGCACACTCGGTGAGCGGGTTCAGACACTCTGGCCACTGTTCAGCGCCGATGACGACTTTGCCGTCACCGTCGAGATCCGTCCAGAGGTGGTTGTTGATGAATGACGTGTAGTTGCGCAGTTCTGCGTCAACCGGGCCACCCACTTTGTCCGTGCGCCAGAAACCGGCCTTCGGGAACTGGAAGAGCGGCAGCATGATGCTGTCCGCTGCCATCAACTTGAGCGCGCTCTTGATGAGTTCAGCGCGCTTGGTTGCGTCAGCCTCGAAGTCGGCGTTATGGAGCAGGTCTGAAGCCTCAGCATTGCACCAGCCGGTGGAGTTCTGACCTTGGTTGTTGTTCGCTGCGGTCGGAATCTGATCGCAGGTGAACGACGGGGTCAGGTAGCCCGGGTCCGGCGGAGCGGTGCTGATGTACATCGCCATGTCGTAGTCAAGGGCTGGGAGCCGCTGCTGGAAGTAGCAGGCAGCGTCACAGTTGTCTGCGCGCACCTTGAAGCCCGCAGCGTTGAGCAGCGGAATCAGGTAAGCCTGCGTGTTCTCACGGCGGGTGTTGCCCGTGTTGATGATCCAGCGAATGTCAGGAGCAGTACCCGTTGCCGGGTCGATCCAGTAGCCGTCTGCGCCCTTGGTCCAACCGTTTTCGGTCAGCAGCGCTTCGGCACCTGCCGGGTCGTACGCATTGGAGAATTCATCTCCGTTGCAATACGGGCCAGGGACGATCGGGCCGCACTGCAGTGGCGATTCGCCACCGAGCGGCACGTAGATCTGCTGGAACAGCGCATCGCGGTCGATCGACTTCGAGAACGCTGCGCGGAAGATCGGGTTAGCGAACGGTCCGCACTTCGACTGGAAGTAGAAGCCTTCGTAGTCGCCGCCGAACTCCTTCTTCAAGGTGATGTTCGGGTCGGTGTACGCCTCTTCGATACCGCCGTAGAACTGCGGATAGACGAAGTCGACTTCACCGGCCTTGATGGCGGCAACTTCGGTGTCGCTGTCTGCCAGTGGCACCATGACGAGCTGCTTGGTGGCGGCCTTGTCGCTGCCCCAGTACTTGTCGTTCGGTACGTAGACCACTTGGCTCGGGCTCCACGACTTCATCTTCCACGGGCGACCCGAGAATCCGATGAAGTCGGCGAAGTCCGCCGAGATGTCCGAAGCGTTCGCGACGGATGCTGCCTTGATCAAGCCGCTGAAGAGACCCTTGTATGGACCGTAGACGCTCTTGAACTCGACAACAACTTGTTTGTCGCTGGATCCGGCCTCGACCGAGTCGATCTGGTCGTAACCGACCGTCGAGATCGAGCCCGGAGTGTTGAGGGCGGCTTCCCAGGTGGCCTTGAAGTCAGCTGCCGTGATCGGCGAGCCGTCTTCCCAGACCGCGGCTGGGCTGATGTCGTACGTCACCGTCATTCCGGCACTGGCCGGCGGTGTGTACGCGTAGTCGTAGGTGACGTCGGCGCACTCAGCGAGCGTCGGATACGAGACCGGCTCTGCAGCAGGTTCCTCCGACGCCGTGGTGTCCTCTGTCGCGGCATCATCGCCGCCGCATGCTGAAGCGATCAACGAGATCGCGAACAGCGACGCGGCGATACGACTCGCCTTGTTGTGTTTCTTCATGTATTCGACCTCCCCGTCGAAAAGGTGGGGCGTCACCCCCAAAGATGATGACAACGCCACGCTACCCCCAGCCCTGTGACATCCGACGCTGGCCAGAATTACCAATATCCATTTGAAGATCACCCCTGTTTCCGCTCGCGAATCAAGCGCTGTTGCAGCCCGCCCGCACCCGGGCCACGTACCCAGGCCTGGGTCACCTCTACTCGCCTAGGCCGAATGCACTCGCCTAAACAGCGTGACGGCGATACTGCACGATGCGAGCGAACTCTGTCGGGTCAAGGCTTGCGCCACCTACCAGCAAGCCGTCGATGTCCGGTTGGCGCATGAAGTCTGCAGCGGTCCCCGCTTTCACGCTCCCGCCGTATTGGATGCGTACGGCCTGGGCGGCCGGCTTCGACACGACATTGCCGACCTCCTCACGAATCGCGGCGATGACTTCTTGCGCGTCGACAGGAGTCGAGTTCTTGCCGGTGCCGATCGCCCAGATGGGCTCGTATGCGATGACCATGGACTTCACCTGTTCACTCGTGCGCTTCTCGAGTGCGACACGTACCTGACGACGTACTTTGTCGACGGTCGTGCCGGCTTCGCGCTCGGAGAGCGTTTCGCCGACGCACAAAATGGGAGTCATGCCGTGCCGTTGCACTGCCGCAACCTTCTTGGCGACGAACTCGTCAGACTCGCCGAAAATTTCCCGACGCTCACTGTGCCCGACAATCACGTAGTTCACGCCGAGTTTGGCCAGAAACACCGGCGAGACCTCGCCAGTGAATGCCCCCTTGTCTTCTGGGTGGCAATTCTGTGCGCCGAGTTTGAATCGCAGCTCGTCGGCGTCAATGAGCGTCTGGATGCTTCGCAAGTCCGTGAACGGGGGATGTACCGTGACTTCGACAGCCTCGAAATCTTCTTTCTGCAAGAGATAAGCAAGTTTTTGAATGCATTGGATCGCCTCGAAATGATTGTTGTTCATTTTCCAGTTTCCGCTCACGATTGGAACACGCTCACTTGACATTCGGGGCCTCCCTCAGAGCTTTCAGGCCGGGCAGATCACCGAGCTCGATGAATTCAAGTGATGCTCCCCCGCCCGTTGAAACGTGATCGACTTCGTCATCGAGTCCGAACTCGGCTAGCGCGGCAGCCGAGTCGCCGCCGCCCACGACCGTAAATGCTTTGGTTGCGGCCATGGCTTCTGCAACTGTACGAGTGCCTTTGGCGAATCTTGCGTCCTCGAAGACGCCCATTGGGCCATTCCAGAACACTGACCGTGCATCCATGATCGCATCCGTGAACGCAGCTGCAGTACCTGGGCCGATGTCCATGCCTTTTGCACCGGCGGGCAAGCGGGTCCCGAATGTTGCGTAGACCCCGTCAGCGTCGAGTCCGATGATGTCTTCTGGGAGAAGAAACTTGTCGTGCTTCCCCATCAAGTCCTTGCAGTGTTCAATTTGGTCTCGCTCACAGATGGAGTCACCAACCGGAAATCCCTTTGCCGCCAAGAACGTGAAGCACATACCTCCGCCGATGAGCAGCCGATCAACCACTTGTACCAAAGCTCCGATGACACCGAGCTTGTCACTCACTTTGGCACCGCCAAGCACGGCGACGAACGGCCGTTTCGGCGACCGGCGCAGCCCCTCCATGACTTCTACTTCGCGCTGCACCAACCTTCCGGCCGCAGATGGGAGGCTTTGTGGCGGGCCGACGATCGATGCATGTGCTCGGTGCGCAGCGCCGAACGCATCGTTTACGTATGCGTCGATCCCGCTAACGAGCGACGCAACGAACCCAGGGTCGTTGTCTTCCTCACCAGGCGAAAAGCGAAGATTCTCCAGCAACTCGACGCTTGGCGCCAGTTCTGAGAGCCGTGCGCGAACGGGCGCCATGGAATATTTCGGATTCGCAGTTCCCTTC
Organism: Actinomycetota bacterium; assembly: GCA_041180605.1. Classification (GTDB taxonomy): domain Bacteria; phylum Actinomycetota; class Acidimicrobiia; order Acidimicrobiales; family Ilumatobacteraceae; genus F1-60-MAGs027. Next base: position 72,050 of record JBEGRF010000030.1, read on the forward strand.
GGGCGTCCGAGATGGCTGGCGCACACCACCTTCGCTCCATGATTCACGAGCCACTCGATTGTCTCCAGTGCCGCCCGAATACGAAAGTCGTCGGTGATAACTCGCGCATCATCCGGCCCAGACATTGGCACGTTGAAGTCAGTGCGTACGAGCACCTTCTTGCCGCGCACATCGCCGAGATCTTCGAGAACCGGCAACTTCATGAAGGAGGGCTCAGGCGAGAGCGCAGCCGATGTGCATCGTGGTGTCAACGAGTCGGCAAGAGTATCCCCACTCGTTGTCGTACCAACCGAGCACCTTCACCAATGATCCCAGGCTCATCGTCAGTCCGGCGTCGAAGATGCAGCTGTGCGGATTGGTGACGATGTCGCTCGACACGATCGGTGCGGTGCAGTATTCGAGCACTCCTTTGAGCGCGCCTTCCGCCGCGGATTTGAACGCTCCGTTGATTTCTTCGACGGAGGCAGGCTTCTTCAGGTTCGCGACGAAATCGGTGATGGAGCCAGTCGGAACTGGCACCCGCAACGCGGTGCCGTCAAGTTTGCCCTTCATCGACTCCATTACGAGACTGGTCGCACGTGCAGCACCTGTCGACGTCGGAGTGATGTTGATCGCGGCTCCACGAGCCCTCCGCAAGTCGCTGTGCGGACCATCGACGAGCATCTGATCTCCCGTATACGCATGAACCGTGGTCATGAGCCCGTTGGTGACTCCGAATGCATCATCCAGCACTTTGACCAACGGCACAAAACAGTTCGTGGTGCAGCTCGCGTTGGAAACCACCTTGTGCTTCTTCGGGTCGAAAGTGTCGTGGTTGACTCCGTAAACGAACGTTGCATCTGCGCCTTTGGCCGGTGCTGAAACAATGACGACGGGAGCCCCGGCTTCCAGGTGCTTCGCGGCATCGTCTCGATCAGTAAAGAAACCGGTCGACTCGATGACGACGTCGACACCCAGCGCTTTCCACGGCAGGTTCTTGGGATCACGCTCGGACAGCACTTTCAAGGTCTTTCCGTTTACTGAGATGCCGTCGTCAGTCGCGTTGATGGAGTCCGGCAGCACGCCGAGCACTGAGTCGTACTTGAGCAAGTGGGCCATGGTCGCCCTGTTGCCCAAGTCGTTGACGGCGACGATCTCGAGATCAGCCCCCTTAGTACGAGCAGCTCGCCAGAAGTTTCGTCCGATACGGCCGAAGCCGTTGATTCCAACACGGATGGTCATGGAGCAGAGCCTAGTTTTTTTCGATGTCGCGATGGGCTACTCGCGCGGAGACGCCGCGATTAGCCAAGCGCTGACTCAAGGCTTCAGCAATCGCCACGGATCGATGCCGTCCGCCGGTGCAACCGACCGCAATCGTCAGGTAGCTCTTGCCTTCATTTCGATACGCGGGAATGAGCGACTGGAACAGGGCCTCCACTTGGTCCAAAAACTCACGGGTCGCAGGTTGTTCGAGCACGAATCGGCGGACGGGCTCGTCTTTGCCGGAAAGTGGACGAAGCTCCTCGTCATAGTGCGGATTCGGGATGAAACGCACATCAAAGACCGTGTCGACGTCGAGGGGAATCCCGTGTTTGAAACCGAATGAGACAACAGACACCTGGAGGGTGTCGGGTAGATCCTCAAAGGAGAACAACTCAGTCATCTGGGCCTTGAAGTGCGAGAGTTGGAGAGCGCTGGTGTCAATCACCTTGTCTGCGACTTCGCGAACAGGCTCCAATACGTCGCGTTCATGTTCGATTGCTTCTGACACGGTGCCCGTCTCTGTGCGCAGCGGATGCTTGCGACGAGATTCGGTGTACCGCTTCACGAGAGACTGAGTGGATGCTTCCAAGAAGAGAATTCGTACGTCGTGTCCCGCACCACGCAGACGCGGCACAGATTTCACTGCGTCAATCTGCTGAGACGCAACACCAATGACGAGAGCGAGCCGCGAGGTGCTGTCGGCTGAAACTCCAGCGAGCTCCACGAATTTGTCCACGAGCTCCACTGGCATGTTGTCTACGACGAACCAGCCGAGATCTTCCAGCACGTCGGCCGCCTGCGATCGCCCCGCACCGGAGAGGCCGGTGATGAGCAAGATCTCGGCCACAAGCAAACGCTAGTGAGGTGGTGCGAACCGTTCGTGAACTGCTCGCGCCACCTCGGATGGCAACAGCTCAACGAGCCGTTCCAGCGATGCCTCCCGTACTCCAGGGATACCACCGAGTGTCTGCAGCAGTCGCTCGCGGCGTTTCGGTCCGAGTCCTTTGATGCCATCAAGCTCGCTTGACTTCATGCGCTTTGATCGGCGCTCGCGGTGGAAGGTATTAGCAAACCGGTGGGCTTCGTCGCGCACGACCTGCAGCATGTAGAGAGCCTCGCTGCCACGCGGTATGCGCACCGGCTCACTGCTCTCGGGCACGTACACCTCCTCGAAACGTTTCGCGATGGCCGCGACATTGATCTCGTCTTCCAATCCGAGTTCACGCAGGACATCGACTGCCACACCGAGCTGGCCCTTCCCGCCGTCGACGAGCAGAAGTTGCGGCGGATAAGCGAAACGCCCCGGCTTCTCCCCCCTTTCCGAAGCCGGCGCATCGCGTTGGGAGACATAGGCCGACAACCGCCGTGTAAGCACCTCTCTCATTGCGGCGTAGTCGTCGTTACCGTCGACCGTCTTCACCTTGAACTTGCGGTAGTCGCGTTTGAGCGGGAGGCCGTCTTCGAGCACGACCATCGACCCCACATAGTCAGTGCCATGGAGGTGGGCCATATCGAAGCACTCGATGCGTAGTGGCGCCTGCGACAACGAGAGGTAATCCTGCAGTTCGGAGATCGCGCGACTTCGTGAATTGTGATCGCTCGCCCGCTTCATCTTGTGCCTCACGAGTGCATCACTCGCATTTTTCTTCACTGTCGCCATCAGTTCCCGACGGTCGCCACGTTGCGGGATGCGAATTTCGACTCGCGAACCGCGTCGCTCGCTCAGCATCGAAGCACAAGCATCGAGGTCTTCGGGTTCGGTCGACACCATGACTTCCTTCGGCCAACCGAGCGCCGGCTCTTCTGCATAGAGATCGACGATGACCCTTCTCATCAACGCTCCAGAGTCGACGTCCTCAGATTTGTCAATCACGTAGCCGTTGCTTCCCAAAACGCGACCTTTACGGACATAAAAGACGTGGACGCTGGCTTCAAGGTCAGCATCGACCAGAGCAATGACGTCGAAATCCTCGCCGCGATCGCCCACCATCAATTGCCGCTCGAGTGCGCGGTCTATCGCGCCCAAACGGTCACGTAGCCGTGCGGCGTCTTCAAAGTTCTGCTCCGTTGACGCTTGTTGCATGGCTGCAGAGAGTCGTTCGCGAACGAAATCCGTATTGCCGCCCAAGAATTCCACCAGTCCATCGACGTGCCCGCGATACGTCTGCTGGTCCACCTCGTGCACGCACGGGCCTGCGCACTTCTCAATGTGGTACAAGAGACACGGGCGCCCGAGGCGTTCATGTTGGCGAAACTTTGCCGGCGAGCATGTACGCACCGGGAACGTTCGCAGGAGGGCGTCGAGCGTGTCCCTGATAGCCCAGGCGTGAGCGTAAGGGCCGAAATATTTCGTACCCTTTCGCTTGCGTCCGCGCATCACGACGGCACGAGGCCATTGCTCATCGATGGTGACCGCGAGGAAGGGGTAGCTCTTGTCGTCGCGCAACCGCACGTTGAAACGCGGTCGATGTTGCTTGATGAGGTTGTATTCGAGGAGAAGAGCAGCGACTTCACTCTCCACTTCGATCCACGTCACTTCGCGTGCGGCCGTGACCATGGCCGCAGTTCGCGAGTGCAGGAGTGCGGGATCGGCAAAATACGAGAGCACTCGAGATCGCAAGTTCGCTGCCTTGCCGACGTAGATGATGCGACCGTGTTCGTCTTTGAACTGGTATGAGCCCGGACCGGTCGGGATCGTCGCAGGCTCGGGCCGAAGCATCACGGACAATCGTCAGGCACCGAGAACATCGACGAGAAAGCGACCGGTGTGGCTTGCTTTCACCCGCGAGACCTCTTCTGGCGTGCCCTCGGCGACGATCGTTCCCCCACCGTCTCCACCTTCTGGTCCGAGATCGATCAACCAGTCAGCGGTTTTGATCACGTCGAGATTGTGTTCGATGACGAGCACCGTATTGCCTTGATCGACGAGTCGCGCCAAGACGATGAGCAGACGCCGCACGTCTTCGAAATGCAGACCCGTCGTCGGCTCGTCGAGCAGGTAGATCGTATGCCCGGTGCTGCGACGAGCGAGCTCTGTGGCGAGCTTTACCCGCTGCGCTTCGCCGCCAGAGAGTGTGGGTGCTGACTGCCCGAGACGCACATATCCCAAACCGACATCGACCAATGTTTGGAGGTGGCGAGCAATGCGCGGCTGGTTGGAGAAGAACTCGAGAGCCTCGCTGATCGGCAGATCGAGCACCTCGGCGATGTTCCTCCCTTTAAATCGAATCTCGAGCGTGTCCCGGTTGTAACGGGCACTCTTGCATACCTCGCAGGGCACGTAGACGTCTGGCAAGAACTGCATCTCAATGCGAATCGTGCCGTCGCCTGAGCACGCCTCGCACCTGCCACCCGAAACGTTGAACGAGAACCGACCAGGTTGGTAACCCCGGACTTTCGCATCCGGAGTGTTGGCGAACAACTTTCTGATGTCGTCAAAGAGGCCCGTATAGGTCGCCGGATTCGAACGCGGAGTACGTCCGATGGGCGACTGATCCATGTCGATGACTTTGTCCAATTTGTCGATTCCGGTGACTGACTTGTGGCGCCCCGGGGATTCCTTGCTCTTGTAGATCTTCTGCATCAAGGCAGGAAGCAGGATGTCGCGCACAAGGGTGCTCTTCCCGCTTCCAGACACGCCGGTGACGGCAACGAAGCACCCGAGAGGAATCCGAACGTCGATCTGCTTGAGATTGTGTTCTCGCGCGCCCTTGACGACGAGGGATTCTGTGCCGATTTGGCGCCGTTTCGTCGGAACCGAAATCTTCTTCTTGCCTGAAAGGTATGCCCCTGTCACCGACTCAGGAGACTTCTCAATTCCCTTTACTGGCCCGCTGTACACGACGGCACCACCATGTTCTCCGGCGCCGGGTCCGATGTCAACGATCCAGTCACTCGCCCGGATGGTGTCTTCGTCGTGCTCCACGACGAGCACCGTGTTTCCGAGGTCGCGCAACCGATGCAGGGTGTCGATCAGCCGGTGATTGTCGCGCTGGTGCAGCCCGATCGATGGTTCGTCGAGCACATAGAGGGTGCCGACGAGGCCTGACCCAATCTGGCTTGCAAGCCGGATGCGTTGCGCCTCGCCGCCAGCAAGTGTGCCTGCTGAGCGCGACAACGTCAGGTAGTCGAGTCCGACGTCAAGCAAGAAGCCAAGCCGTGCGTTGATCTCCTTTGTGATTCGCTCGGCGATCATCTTCTCCCGCTTGTTCAACGTGAGACCCGCGAGAAACTTGGACGACTCCCCGATCGACATTCCGCATACTTCGGCGATCGATCTGTCGTTCACTCTTACGGCGAGAGACTCCGGCTTGAGTCGTGCTCCTTTGCAGGACGAACAGGGCTTCTCGCGCATGTAGCTCTCGTATTGTTCGCGCTGGTAGTCGCTCTCGGCGCTTTCGTGCCGACGCTTCAACCAAGGAATCACCCCCTCAAACGTGGTGCTGTATTCCCGAACCCGTCCGTAGCGATTGCGATATTTGACGATGACATTGTCGCCGAGGCCGTTCATGATGGTCTTTTGTTGCTTTGCCGTCAGTTTCGACCAGGGTCGGTCGGTATCGATGCCTTCCTCTTCGGCGACTGCCTCGAGCATTCGGGTGAAATACATCGTGTGAGCGCTGCGCCATGGTGCGATCGCACCCTCCGAGATGCTCAGGTCGGTATCCGGCACGACAAGTTCTTGATCTACTTCGAACGTGGTTCCGAGTCCGAGGCATTTCTCGCAGGCTCCGTACGGGGTGTTGAACGAGAAGTTGCGCGGCGCCAATTCCTCGTAAGACGTGCTGCATTTCGGACACACGAGTTGCTGGCTGAAGTTCAATGTTTCTGCAACGTCGTCGCCTTTGCCCATGACTTCCACCGTCGCCACGCCGTTCGCCAGGCGAAGTGCCGTTTCCATGCTGTCCGTGAGGCGACGAGTGATGCCGTCCTTGCGCACGAGACGATCGACGACCACGTCGATGGTGTGCTGCTCGTACCGCGCGAGCTTCTTGCCACTCTTCTGATAGTCGGCAATATCGGTGACTTCACCATCGACCCGCACTCGCGTGAAACCCTGCGCGAGCAGATCGGCCAACAACGAGTCGTACTCGCCTTTGCGGCCCCGAACGACTGGTGCCAGCACTTGGAATCGCGAGCCTTCTTTCAATTCGAGCACCTGGTCGACGATTTGCTCGGGTGTCTGCTTTGCCAACCGGGCACCGTCGTTCACGCAGTGCTGCATTCCGACGCGCGCATAGAGCAACCGCAAGTAGTCGTAAACCTCAGTTATCGTCCCGACGGTGGACCGCGGGTTGCGCGACGCCGATTTTTGATCGATCGAAATCGCCGGAGACAACCCTTCGATGACATCCACGTCCGGTTTGTCCATCTGCCCGAGAAATTGCCGCGCGTAGGCACTGAGGCTCTCGACATAGCGGCGCTGACCCTCGGCATAAATGGTGTCAAACGCCAAACTGCTTTTCCCTGAGCCCGACAGGCCCGTGAGCACGATCAGTCGGTCGCGCGGCAGTTCGAGGTTGATGTTCTTCAAGTTGTGCTCTCTGGCACCCCTGATGACGATCGAATCGGTCACGACGTCACGCTAATTCTGCGGCTTACCTTCGCGAAGCTCGCGTCGCAATTCACGGATCTCGTCCCGGAGTCTCGCCGCCTGCTCGAAATGCAGGTCAGAGGCTGCTTCATGCATCTCTTCCTCCAGGGTGCGAATGAGGCGCTCCAGGTCGCTCGCTCCCAGTGCTTGCAGGTCGCGGATTACCTTGTCACGCTCTCGTGACTGACGCTTGCCCTTGCCGGGATACGGTGCGGTTCCGTCCGGTCGCAAAATGGACAGGATGTCACCGACAGCTTTGCGGATGGTCTTTGGTTCGATGCCGCGTTCCTTGTTGTATGCGATCTGGCGGTTACGCCGCGCGTTCGTGAGTGCGATGGCTGATTCCATCGCAGCCGTGTGCTTGTCGGCGTACATGATGACCTGACCATCGACGTTGCGCGCTGCTCGTCCGATGGTTTGGATGAGCGAGGTCTCGCTCCGCAGAAAGCCCTCTTTGTCGGCGTCCAGAATCGCGACTAGCGAAACCTCAGGAAGGTCGAGTCCCTCGCGCAGGAGATTAATGCCTACGAGCACGTCGAACTCGCCGAGGCGAAGCGCCCGCAAAATCTCGATTCGTTCGATGGTGTCGATATTGGAGTGCAGGTACCGCACGCGTAGACCCTGTTCCAGCAGGTATTCGGTGAGGTCCTCTGCCATCTTTTTGGTGAGCGTCGTGATGAGGATTCGATCGCCCTTCTCGGTTCGCTGCCGCACATTGGCGATGATGTCATCAATCTGACCTTTGGTCGGCTTGACGATGACTTCAGGATCGACGAGACCCGTCGGTCTGACGATTTGTTCGACGACCTGTGCTGAGTTCTCGAGCTCGAATTTCGCGGGTGTTGCAGACATGAAAACGCACTGGTTCACCCGCTCCAACGTCTCTTCAAATCTCAGTGGCCTGTTTTCCATCGCGCTCGGCAGACGGAAGCCGTGTTCCACCAGCGTGCCTTTGCGGGCCCTGTCACCGGCGAACTGCCCGTACAACTGGGGTACTGCAACGTGACTCTCGTCGATGACGAGAAGGTAGTCATCGGGGAAGTAATCCAGCAGCGTGAACGGCGGTTCGCCGAAGGAGCGACCGTCAATGTGCATTGAATAGTTCTCGATGCCGTTGCAGTAGCCCATCTCTTGGATCATCTCAATGTCGTAGCGCGTGCGCATCCCCAGCCTCTGCGCCTCGAGCAACTTCCCGTTCGAATTGAAGAACTCCAAGCGAGCGGCCAACTCCGCCTCGATCTTTTCGATCGCCCCACGCATGCGTTCCTCGCCTGCGACGTAATGGGTTGCAGGAAACACCACGATCTCGCTTGGGGTAGAGAGCGTTTCACCGGTTACCGGGTCGACAATGGTGATGCGGTCGACCGTGTCCCCGAACATCTCCACGCGAGTGACGCATTCTTCGTATGCGGGATGCAGTTCGATCGTGTCGCCTCGAACACGGAAGTTGCCTCGACCGAGGGCGGTGTCGTTTCGTTCGTACTGCAGGTCGACGAGTCGCCGCAAAATGCTTTGCTGGTCGTAGTCGACTCCTTGATGCAGTTCGAGAAGGTGGCCCTTGTATTCATCGGGGTCTCCCATGCCGTAGATACAGCTCACTGATGCAACGACGATGACGTCTCTCCTGGTGAGCAGAGCCGCGGTCGTGCTGTGGCGAAGTCGATCGATCTCGTCGTTGATGGACGAGTCTTTTTCGATGTAGGTGTCGCTCGAGGGGATGTATGCCTCGGGTTGGTAGTAGTCGTAGTACGACACGAAGTACTCGACCCGATTATCCGGGAAGAACTCTCGCATCTCCTGTGCGAGCTGGGCGGCGAGGCTCTTGTTGGGTGCCAAAATCAGCGTTGGTCGTTGCACTCTCTCAATCGTCCACGCGATCGTCGCAGATTTTCCCGAGCCCGTGATACCAAGAAGCGTCTGAAACCGGTCGCCACGTTCGACTCCGGCCGCCAGCTGCTCGATCGCCTGTGGTTGGTCGCCTGCCGGCTGGTAATCCGACACGACCTTGAACGCATGCTTGGCGCGCGTGTCGACCACGCGGCAAGGCTACGAGTCTGATGTTCTCGCGATACGACCGGCGTCGGCGGAGGCCGGTGGCAATGAACACATCCAACGCCACGCTTGGCTCACTTGGCGAGCAAGGTCGAGCCGTGAACCTGAGTTGTCAATGATCCAGTCAGCTGCGGCTCGACGCGTCGAGCGAGAAGTTTGGCGCGAAACCCTGGCGCGCGCATCAGCCTCATTGAACCCGCGTTGCGCGACGAGTCGTTCAACCGCGATATCAGGGTCGAGGTCGACAACCAGCACCCCACAGAGACCGACGCGGGGGTTCTCCACAAGGAGGGGCACATCGAGAATCACCACCGAGTCCGTGTCACGAAGTTCATCGATCTGTTGCATCATCTCCGCACCGACTGCTGGGTGGACGATTCCGTTGAGGTCTGCGAGGGCAGACGAGTCGCCGAAAACCTTGGCGGCGAGAGCCGCACGGTCGAGGTGTCCGCTTTCGAGCAGAACTTCACTGCCGAATCGTTCGACGATCCTCCGCAGAACCAGCTGGCCAGGCTGTTGCAACTGCCGAACAATGGCATCTGCGTCCACGATCACCGCACCGTGCGCCGCCAATTGGGCGGACACGACCGACTTTCCCGAACCGATTCCACCTGTGAGACCGACGAGAATCATCGGGTCATCGTGCGACGTCGCAGGTCAGCTGTTCTGTTGACCCTCGGATTGGTACATCTCGCTCCACGCCGCTTCGCGAGAAGCCTCGTCGGCACCAACCCAGTTGCCCTGCTCGTCCGCCTTGAATTGATCGCGGTATTCGGGAGCCAACTCGCCACCTTCAGCGGCTTGCTTGATCGACAAACTGATTCGTCGACGCGCAAGATCGAGATCGATGATCTTCACCCACAGCTCCTCGCCGGGCGTGACCACTTGCTCAGGGGCTTCGACGTGGTGAGTCGACATCTCCGAGATGTGCACGAGACCTTCGATGCCGTCCCCGACCTGCACGAACGCACCGAACGGCACGATCTTCGTAACGCGACCGTAAACGAGTTGATTCACGGCGTGCGAGGTGGCGAACGCTTGCCATGGATCCTGCTGCGTGGCCTTCAGCGAGAGGCTGATTCGTTCACGCTCGTTGTCGATTTCGAGTACTTTGACTTCGACTTCATCGCCGATCTTGACGATGTCGGCCGGATTGTCAACGTGCTTCCAGGACAGTTCCGACACGTGGATGAGGCCGTCCATGCCGCCGAGGTCGACGAACACTCCGAACGCGACGATCGAAGAAACTCGACCCTTGCGGACTTCACCAACCTTGAGGTTGACGAGGAATCCATCGCGGCTCTCGCGCTGAGTGGCCTCGAGTACAGCTCGGCGCGACAGCACGACGTTGTTTCGGTTGCGGTCGAGTTCGAGAATCTTTGCCTGTACCTTCTGCCCGACATAGGGCGAGAGCTCCTTGACGCGTCGCAGTTCGACGAGCGAGGCCGGCAAGAAACCACGGAGACCGATATCAACGATGAGACCACCTTTGACTTCTTCGATAACCAGGCCCTCGACGATGCCGTCCTCATTCTTGATGCGTTCAACGTCGCCCCAAGCACGCTCGTACTGGGCGCGCTTCTTGGAAAGGAGCAGGCGGCCTTCTTTGTCTTCGAGAGTAAGAACCAAAGCTTCGACTTTTTCGCCGAGTTTCACGACGGAGTTCGGGTCGACGTCCTGGCGGATGGTGAGCTCGCGGGCGAGAATCACCCCTTCGGTCTTGTAGCCGATCTCCAGCAACACTTCTTCTCGGGTGATACGAACTACCGTGCCGGAAACAAGTTTCCCCTCTTTGATCTCGACGAATGTGCTGGCGATCTCGTCAGCGAACGAAGCATCACGTTCAGTGACTTTGCGAGGGACGTAATTTCCGCTTTGATCGAATGTGCCCAAAGCGGATGCTGGGCTAAGAGTTGTTTCGGACACGTGATTTTCTCGGTGGATAAAAGAGTTGGATTAGGACATTTCCCGTTTCCGAAGAAGCGGATAGGTCAGGCTACCTTCGCGCCCGCCCAACTCCTTCCCCACGAGGCGTTGACGACCAACGGCACGTCGAGCGCAGCTGCCCCCTGCATGGCTTCGAGTGTCAGCTCACCCACTTCTTTCTTCTCCGCAACCGGCACTTCGAGGATGACTTCATCATGCACTTGCAGCACGATCCGGCTGGCAAAGTGGCCCTGCTCGAGCTTGCGATCGATCGCGACGAGAGCAATCTTGAAGATGTCAGCTGCAAGACCTTGAATCGCAGCATTCATTGCCATTCGGGCTGCCGCCGCATCGGCGTTCCGATTGCTTCCGAATCCTTCGATTTGGCGCCGCCGACCAAACAATGTCGTCGTATAACCGAGCTGGCGGGCGTTCGCAACAGCGTCATCCATGTACTTGCGCACTCGTGGGAACGCGGCAAAATACGACTCCAGGATCTCTCTGGCCTCCCCCACATCGATGGCAAGGCGTTGCGACAGGCCGTAAGCCTCCATGCCGTATGCGAGGCCGTACGAGACCATCTTTGCTTTGGAGCGTTGTTCTGACGTGACTTGGTTGACGTCTACACCGAACACCTGTGCCGCGGTAGCCCGGTGAATGTCGAGACCCTCATTGAATGCGCGCAGCAGACCTGGATCTTGTGCGAGATGGGCGATGCACCGAAGTTCGATCTGGTTATAGTCCGCCACGAGGAATTCACAGCCTTCTTCGGGAACGAACGCCTCCCGGAACACTCGTCCTGCATCAGTGCGTACGGGAATATTGTGCAGATTCGGCTGGTCGCTCGACAGCCGACCCGTGCGGGCGACGGTCTGATTGAAACTTGCGTGAATTCGGCCGTCTGGCGCAATCGCTGCAAGCAGCCCTTCGGCATACGTCGCACGAAGTTTCTCGGTCTCGCGATACTCGAGCAGTGGTGAAATGAATGTCGGCCACTCTTCCCGCAATTTCTCCAGCGTCGCCGCGTCAGTGCTTTGCTGCTTGGTTTTGGTCTTTTTGCCACCGGTCAGACCCTTCTCCACGAACAGAATCTCAGCGAGTTGTTTCGGCGAGTTCACGTTGAATTCCTTGCCGGCTTCTTTGTGGAGAGTCGCCACCAAACTTTCGCTGCGCTTTTTCAACTCTCGCTCCAGCGTCGACAATCGCTGCCGATCGACTCCGATACCTACATGTTCCATCTTTGCCAGTACCCGTACGAGCGGAAGTTCTGTCTGTTCGTAGAGCGAGAGCAAACCCGACTCGGAAAGCGACTTGTGCAGCACAGATTCCGCAGAAGCAGCCACTGCTGCCTCGAGTGCCGCTTCTGACGCTGCGGCCTCCAGTGGATTTGCGTCGAAGTTCAATTCGCCTTCCGGTGCTCCTGACATCGAAGCGGTACGCCTCTTGAGCCATCTGCGCGCGATGCTCGCGGCGTCGTAGGAGCCGGACTCAGCCTCGACGAGATACGCGGCGATGGCTGTGTCAAATGCGAGCTGATTGATGTCGATGCCGAGCGCGAGCAAACCGCGTAGAAGATTCCGTCCGTCGTTGGCGACCAAACGAGTGGACTGCTTGAGCGCATCTTGCACTTTCTGCTGCGACAACATCGATCCAGCAATTGCGCTGCAGCGAACAGGGTCGTTACCCGACTCTGTGATGCCGTCGGAGACGACTAGGGCGAGGATGTCGCTACGACCAGGCTCCCCACTCCACGCAACGGCTATGCCGAGGTGCTTTGAGCCTGATGCAAGCACGTCCATCGCGGCGACTGCAGAGGACACCTGTGTCACGACGCAACGAAGGGTGTTGTCCATTGCTGCAGCAACTTTCGCCGTCGATTGATGACTCGTGATGCCGCTGAACTTCGTCAGGATCTGATTCCACCGCGGCAGCATGTTGGTGAACTCAAGGCGTGCGAACACTGCGGTCAGTGCCTGCACGTCTGGACGCGGTGCCAGCATGCCGCGGTCAAGCTCGAAGGGCACGTCCCTCACCAAACGCATGAGCTTGGCGTTTCGCAGCACACGTTCTCGTGATGCGTGGAGTGCTTCGCGAAGTTTCGGAGTCTGTTCGTCTGCGTGATCGAATACGGCCTGCAACGAGCCGTACTGATTGATGAGTTTTGCTGCAGTCTTCTCCCCCACACCGGGCACTCCGTCCAAATTGTCACTGGGGTCGCCTCTGAGTGCTGCATAGTCGGCATATTGCGCTGGAGTCACGCCGGTGCGTTCCTTGATCCCGGCCTCGTCATAGAGCGCGTAGTCAGACACTCCGCGTTTGTTGTAGAGAACGCGGACCTTGGGATCCTGCACGAGTTGGTAGGCGTCCCGGTCGCCGGTCACGATCAGCAACTCGTCCTCAGCGGCGAGCTTCTCTGCGATGGTGGCAATGATGTCGTCGCCTTCGAAACCAGCACGGTCCACAACTTTGACCCCGGCTGCTGCCAGCACATCCTTGATTACGTCGAGTTGTGAGTAGAGCGTGTCCGGTTGTTTCTCGCGTTGAGCTTTGTATTCGGGCGCCTGTTCGTGCCTGAACGTCTTCTCTTTTCTGTCAAACACGACGATGATGCCGTCGGGATCGTGGTCTTTCACGAGAGCAGCAAACATCGAGCAGAATCCGAACACTGCGTTGGTGACTTCGCCGTCGACCGTCGTCATCGTGTCGGGTAGCGCAAAGAACGCTCGATAAGCAAGTGAGTTGCCGTCGAGGGCCATCAGTTTCATGAACTGGGTACGGTCTCGCCTTTCAACACCGACTCTGCGACACTGCGCATCGAGAGACGATTCGCCATGGCTGATCGTTGGATGAATGAGAATGCCTCGGCTTCTTTCATGCCATAAGCATCGATGAGTAGCCCTTTGGCTCGGTCGACCAATTTGCGCACCTCGAGTCTTTCGTGCAACTCACCGACCTCCGCTTGGAGGGCCTTGGTCTCGGCGAATCGTGCGATCGCCAGTTCAATCGCCGGCACTAGGTCAGCTTTTTGAAATGGTTTCACGAGATAGGCCAGGGCTCCCGCATCTCTCGCCTGTTCCACCACTTCGCGCTGACTGAAGGCGGTCAGCATCAAGACGGCGCAGGTGCTCTCGCTGCATATCTGGCGGGCAGCTTCGATGCCGTCCATTCCTGGCATCTTCACGTCCAGGATGACGACATCGGGACGTAGGTGTCGAACTAACTCCACTGCTTGGTCACCGCGCCCGGCTTCACCAACGACGCTGTAGCCCTCTTCTTCGAGCAGTTCGCGAAGATCGAGGCGAATGATGGCTTCGTCCTCTGCGATGACGATGGTGGTCATGTCCCGACTCTAGAACTCGCGGATCAGCTGGTTTGCTGTCGACCGAGCTGGTCAAGCAGTTCGTCCTGCTCCCGCTCCAACTCTGAGATGGTCTGCGTGAGATGCTGCAGATGACGACGGATCGCCATGAAGTGGCTCTGCGCCTCGCGGTGGTCTGCCTCCGCGCTCGGTGTTTCAGAGACAATCGCTCGCAACTCTGCATCTGCTGCGTCGCCGTGCATTATGTCGTAGTGCTCTTGTGTCACCCGCAAGTCCTCGCGCAGCTCGCGGAGAGTCGCCGCACACCGCGCGAGACGGTGTCGCGTCAGACGTTCACCGATACCCATTGGTAACTGCACGCTCATGGGATCGTCCAGCCTACGAGTGGCCACTGAGATCGAATCGAACGTGCCCGAGGTGGGAGTCGAACCCACACGCCCTTACCAGGCAACGGATTTTGAGTCCGTCGCGTCTGCCATTTCGCCACTCGGGCAGCGACTGGTCAGGCTACTGCCGACGCTTCCTCGCTCTTCCACTTCTCGTAGCCTGAGACGAGCGATACCGCGCCGAGAGGGAGGTCGATTCGTTGCTCGCGTTCTTGTTCCCCGGTCAGGGCTCGCAGCGCCCAGGGATGGGTCGACCGTGGGTCGGACACGAGAGCTGGGAACTCGTAGATGAGGCCAGCTCGATCAGCGGTCGCAACGTCGGTCGGCTTTTGCTCGATGCAGATGCCGACGAACTGAAAGACACCCGTAATGCGCAGCTCACCACGTTCGTTAGCAGCCTGATGGTGCTCGATGCCGTCGAACGATTAGGTGTTGAACCGAGTGTTTGTGCCGGACACAGTCTCGGGGAATACACCGCACTCACTGCGAACGGATCTTTGGCCTTCGATGACGGTGTCAAGCTTGTACTGGAGCGATCCGATGCGATGCACGTAGCCGGTTCACAATCACCTGGCGTCATGTCCGCAGTGCTCGGACTCGACGACGATCAAGTTGAGATCGCGTGCCGACGCGCCGACGCTGACGTCTGGGTTGCAAACTACAACGCGCCGGGCCAAGTCGTTATCGCGGGTGCACCAGATGCGGTCAACGCCGCATCGCAACATGCAAAGGATCTCGGGGCCAAGCGAGTCATGTCCCTACCGGTGTCGGGCGCGTTTCATACGCCTTTTATGACACCCGCACGTGATCGGCTTCGTGCCGCCATCGCCGAGGCAAGGCCGCGTGATTCAGATGTCCCGATCGTCTCCAACGTCGACGCGTTGAGCCACCAGCAAGGCAGTGAATGGGCTGCTTTGCTCTCCGCGCAACTCTGCAGCCCCGTGCGCTGGAAGCACTCGCTCGTTGAATTGGCGCGACAAGGAGTCGCCGGTTACGTGGAGTTGGGACCAGGTGGCGTGCTCACCGGCATGGTGAGGCGAACGGTCGATGGGGCGCGGTCGATCAGTGTGTCCACGCCCGACGAGCTTGACTCACTCTTGGAGTGGGTCACTCAGGTGTCACCCCCCGCCAGTACCGCGCACGAGGGAGAGCACCTCTTCGTGGCCGAGCGTCTCATCGTCGCGCCGGCAGCAGGTCTCTTCACGCCGCTGGCTGGCCTCGCCGACGGAGCGCGCATCGAAGTCGGCACCGTGATTGGTCATGTCGGAGACATGGAGGTACGGTCCCCATTCTCAGGTCTGCTGCAAAATTTCATCGCCCATTCCGGCGAACGACTAGCCCTGCGCGAGCCAGTTGCATGGATGCGGACCGCTTAATGACTGGCAGCCGCATCATCGGTTGGGGCACGGCACTTCCGGAAAAGGTGCTCACCAACGACGACCTCTCCGAAATGATGGACACCAACGACGAATGGATAACCGAAAGAACCGGTATCAAGCGCCGCCACATCGGCGGATCGACGGCCTCGCTCTCTATTGAATCGGCGCGCAAAGCCATGGCGATGGCCGGAGTCGAACCTGAGTCGATCGATGGCCTCGTATTATCGACAACCACGCCGGACCGCACGGTTCCAGCAACTTCGCCAACGGTACAAGACGCTCTCGGCCTTCGCTGCGGCGCATTCGACGTGAATGCAGCGTGCTCCGGATTCGTTTATGCATATGTCGTTGCCAACGGCCTGATTGCTATCGGCGCCAAACGCCTCCTCGTGATCGGCACGGACACCTTGTCGCGCATCACCGATTGGTCGGACCGGGCAACCGCGATTCTTTTTGCCGACGGCTCCGGCGCCGCGGTTGTAGAGGCGACCGATAATGCCGGTCAACTCCTCGGGTGGGATCTGGACGCGGACGGATCCGTCGAACACTTGCTTTACGCCGACGTCGGCGGTTACATCCACATGGACGGCAAAGAAGTGTTTCGACGGGCAGTGCGCATCATGGTGGATTCAGCGCAGAAGTCCTTGGCCAAGGCTGGCCTAACGACAGCAGACGTGTCGCTGTGTGTTCCACACCAAGCGAATTTGCGAATCATCGAGGCCGCGTGCCGTCAGCTCGGCATACCGATGGAGCGCACTGCGGTGGTGCTCCACGAAACAGGTAACACGTCTTCGGCTTCAATACCACTTGCCTGGTTCTCTGCCGCAGACGCTGGCCGCATGAAGAGTGGTGACATCGTTCTGCTTGTGGGATTTGGTGCGGGCATGACCGCCGCCAGCGCGGTCATTGAATGGAGACAACCATGAGTCGTGTCGTTCTCGTGACCGGCGGGAGCCGCGGCATCGGACTCGCAACGGCGCTGAAATTCCTCGCGCTCGGAGACAAGGTTGCGGTCACGTACAACACGAACAAGCCGTCGGGCGATTTTTTGGCGGTTCATTGTGACGTCACAAAACAAGAAGATGTAGACCGCGCCTTTGACCTAGTGGAGTCAACTCTCGGGCCAGTAGAAGTGCTCGTTTCCAACGCGGGTATCACCAAAGATGGCCTCCTGTTGCGTATGAAGGAGTCCGACTTTGTCAGCGTTGTCGACGCAAATCTGACCGGCACGTACCGCGTGTGCAAGCGCGCCGCCCAATCGATGTTGCGAGCCCGCAAAGGTCGAATGGTGCTCGTGTCAAGCGTGGTCGGTTTGCTCGGACAAGCCGGACAAGCGAACTATGCGGCCTCTAAAGCAGGTTTGATCGGTTTTGCACGGTCGTTGGCACGCGAACTCGGCAGTCGCAGCATCACGGTGAATGTCGTGGCTCCGGGACCTGTCGACACCGACATGACACGGGCGCTAGGCGACGAGAAACTGGCGGCATTCGCCGATCTCGTTCCGCTCGGACGCATTGCAACACCCGAAGAGGTTGCAGGTGTCATTGCGTTCCTGGCTTCGCCCGACGCCGCTTACATCACCGGAGCCGTCATTCCGGTCGACGGCGGTCTCGGAATGGGTCACTAGTATCGTCACGAAAAGGAGCCCATCGTGAGCCAGGACTTGTTCGAACGTTTCACCAAGTGCGCCGTCAGCATGCTGTCGGTTGACGCATCAAAGGTCACCCCAGAGGCCCGTTTCAAAGAAGACCTCGACGCCGACAGTCTCGATCTTGTTGAGTTCGTCATGGAACTGGAATCCGAATTCGGCATCGAGGTTCCTGAGCAAGAACTTGAAGGCATCACCACCGTCGGTCAGGCCTTCGACCTCATCAAGGCCAAAGCGAAGTAACGCTCCCCATGCAGGGAGCAGGTCATCGCGTCGCCGTCACTGGCTACGGCGTCGTTGCGCCGTGCGGAATCGGCAAACAGAATTTCTGGAAGGGGTTGCTCGGTCCGGGGATCGTCGGCGCCAAGACGATTGAAATCGCCGACTGGGACCCTCAGCCGTTTTTTGCCAATCCAAAGGAGGCCCGTCGAGCAGATCGGGTCGAGCAGTTTGCACTCGCTGCGGCGTCTGAGGCGTTCGCTACGTCTGGCGATCTGCCATACGAGCGGTCGCGAATCGGCAGCATCTTCGGTACCGGAATCGGCGGACTGCGAACCCTCGAAGAGCAAGTCATCACACGGGTGGAGAAAGGCGAACGTCGTGTTTCCCCGTTTCTCGTACCGATGATGATGGCCAACGCCTGCGGAGCCGCAATCTCGATGCGTTACGTGCTGCAAGGGCCCGCTGAGACGATCTGCACTGCCTGCGCTGCTGCGACGCATGCCATCGGATATGCGGCGCGCCTTGTGGCATGGGGTCGGTGCGACGCCGTCGTCACCGGTGGTGCAGAGTCAGCAGCCACTATCACTGCGGTGGCTGGTTTCGCCAACATGACTGCACTGTCTTCTTCAGGGTGCAGCAAACCATTCGATGTGGCGAGAGACGGGTTCGTGTTCGGCGAGGGTGCCGCCGTCTTCGTTCTTGAGCGTTATGACCTCGCACTAGCCCGAGGGGCGACGATCCTCGCCGAAGTTCTGGGTGCCGCCAGCAATGCCGACGCGCATCACATCACTGCTCCGTCACCAGGCGGCGTGGGTGCCATGGCGTGCATGCAACAGGCGCTTGATGACGCCGGGCTGACGGTGCGCGACATCAAGCAAATCAACGCTCACGGTACGTCGACGCCACTCAACGACCGAGCCGAGTCAGAAGCTGTAGCGACGCTCTTTGGTACACCGACTCCGCCTGTCACGTCGATCAAGGGCGTGACGGGTCACCCGCTGGGGGCAGCAGGAGCACTCGAAGCCGCGGCGGTACTTCTCTCGTTCGAGCACGAGTTGATACCGCCGACCGCCAACACCGCGAAGTTGGGCGAGGACATCGCCTGTGACATCGTCTACGGGGCGCCGCGTAAGTGGTCCCCCGGGCCCACCATCTCCAACAATTTTGGTTTCGGCGGGCACAACGGCTCCCTCATCCTGACGCCCGTCAACTAACGAGACGCGCGCCGATGGCGCTCAGGCGTCGACGAGAACGAACATCAACTCGCATTCGCAGGCCACTTCGCCGTTCACGCTCGCCGTTCCACCGCCTTTGCCTGCTCGTGCGCTCATGCGACCGAGTTCGACGCTGATGGTGAGGAGGTCGCCAGGGATTACCTGTCGACGGAATCTCGCCGAGTCAAGACCGCCGAAAAGTGGAAGCTTCCCTGTGCGCGCGGGTTCGCTCAACAGCGCGTATGCACCGACTTGAGCGATCGCCTCGCACATCAGAACTCCCGGCAACGTTGGCCGGCCCGGGAAGTGACCAGAAAAAAACCACTCGTCACCACGCAGCGCCCACTTCCCGACTGCCTTCTGCCCCACGACGAGTTCGTCGATGGTGTCGACGAAAAGAAAGGGAGCCCGATGCGGGAGCACTGTTTCAGGCGCAGGGTAACTCATCTACGTTGTTCCTTCAGGGCATCGAGCAAGAACTTCGGGGTGTCCTTTGGTGAAATGTTGTACCAAGCGTGGATGATCTTGCCGTTGCCATCAATGAGAAATGCCGACCTCTCGACACCCATGTACTCACGCCCGTACATTGACTTCTTCTTCCAAACTCCGTACGCCTTGGCGACTCGGTGATCTTCGTCGGCGAGAAGAGGAAAGCCGAGCTTGAACCTCGTGTCGAACTTCAGTTGTCGTTCTGGAGAGTCAGGGCTGATACCGATAATCGCTGTTCGACCGATGTCGTCTTTGATCTCACTGAGAAGACAGGACTGCTGAGTGCAACCTGGAGTGTCCGCTCTCGGATAAAAGTAGACAAGCACCTTGCGCTTGGCGAAATCTTTGAGCGAACGCTTCTTGCCGTGCTGGTCAAGCAGGACGATTG
The DNA here is from genome assembly GCA_041180605.1 of Actinomycetota bacterium. Taxonomy (GTDB): domain Bacteria; phylum Actinomycetota; class Acidimicrobiia; order Acidimicrobiales; family Ilumatobacteraceae; genus F1-60-MAGs027. The sequence continues at coordinate 91,908 of JBEGRF010000030.1, forward strand.
CAGGAGCTTTTTCACCCGGAGCGAGCATGCGACAAAACTACTCGTCAAGCGCGCGGCGCACTTCGCCAACGAATTCTCCGACAGAGTCGACGCCCTCATCGAGAAGTCTCCTCATGACAGATGCGCCTTGGATGACGCCGTCAGCGACTACGCAGGCTTGCGCAGCTTGATGCGCATCGGAGACTCCCACACCGACGAGCACAGGGACGTCGGTGATCGCCTTGACTCGGCGCGCAATGGTGGTGGCACTGTCTGCGAGAGATGCGCGTTCTCCAGTCACACCCAGGAGACCGACGGCATACACGAATCCTCGTGACCGGGCCGCTATGCGCGGCAACCGTTCGTCTGGCGCGGTTGGTGCAGCGAGCATCACCGTCGCCACACCCGCAGCATCAGCCGACTCGCACCACGACTCCGACTCTTCGAGTGGCAGATCTGGAATGATGACGCCACTGACGCCCGCCTCAAGCGTCATGGAAGCAAAGCGCGTGTGGCCGGCGCGGAAGACCGTGTTGTAATAGCACATCACGACGAGGGGAACATCGACGTCAAGAGTGCGGATTTCGGAGAGGATCCCGCGCGCTGTCGCCCCGTATTGCAGTGCGAGGCTCGAAGCTCGTTGGATGACAGGACCATCCATGACCGGATCGGAGAACGGGAGTCCAATCTCGACGGCGTCGGCACCGTTTGCCACCGAGACTCGAATTGCATCAATCCACCCCGGTACGAAGCCGGTCACGTAGGGCACCAAGATCTTTCTGCCATCCGCCCTCAATTGGCGAAATCTTGTCTCTAGGTGGATCACCGTGTCATCAACTCTCGAGCTTCGAGCCGAGTACTTTCATCACCTGCGCCACGTCTTTATCACCACGACCGCTCAGATTCATGAGCACGATTTGCCCTTGCAGCTTCGGCGCTTCACGAGCGATCCAGGCGACGACGTGTGCACATTCCAAAGCTGGAATGATTCCTTCGGTGCGGGAGAGCATCTGGAAACCATCGATCACTTGGTCATCGGTAACGCTGGGATATTCCGCTCGGCCGATCGACGACAGGTACGAGTGCTCCGGTCCGACGCCTGGGTAGTCGAGTCCCGCTGAGATCGAGTGGGCTTCTTGCACCTGGCCTTCCTCGTCTTGCATGAGGAAACTCTTCATACCGTGCACGACGCCGGGCACACCGCGTCCAACCGCTGCCCCGCCAGCAGGTTCAACGCCGACGAGTCGAGCATTGGTGCCGACGAAAGCGCTGAAGATTCCGATGGCATTCGAACCACCGCCCACGCACGCTGCAACGACGTCCGGGTCGCGGCCGGTGAGTTCGATCATCTGCGAGCGTGCTTCCTCTCCGATGATGCTTTGGAACTGCCTCACCATGTACGGGTACGGGTGGGGACCCATCACTGATCCGATGCAGTAGTAGGAGTGCTCGACGCTCGCGACCCAATCGCGCATTGCTTCGTTTACCGCATCCTTGAGGGTGCGACTGCC
>JBEGRF010000031.1:0-9937 GCA_041180605.1 Actinomycetota bacterium
TGCGTGCGGCTTCGCCTGCTTCGACGTGCGCGCGAAGTTGGGACCGGTTCACGGTTCCTTCGACGCCCTCTTCGAGCCCTTCACCCGAACTGGCGGCAAAGATTGCGCCGAGCATTCCCACGCCAGCAACGACGAGAGTGGCCCACTTGTAGCGCTCCCACCACGTGGGGCGAACGAGCATGACGACTACTCCGACGGCAGCAAGCGGAATGAGCACCGCAGGGATGTGCACGAAGAGTGGATGAGCGGGAATTCCAAAGAATGTGTCCATTGGAAAGACCCTAATTTCAAAGCGCGTTCACAACATGGAGTTTCGGCAAGAAATGATTAAGAAAGTACGGCGCGTGGCGTGTGACGTGAGACCGGCAGGACGAAAGTTATGGCGCGGACTAGGCAAAGAGCACGCCGGTCATCCGGCGGCGATAAACAGCCGTTCGCGGATCACCTGCACCCATCGTCTCGAGAATCTCCAAGAACCGCTTGCGAGCCTCTTCGTCGTTCTTCACGAGCGGCAACAAAGCGTCGAGTTGCGTCGCATAGTTGTCGTCAGGCACGAACATCGCCTTGGCTTTCTCGACGAGGGCTGCGATCTTTAACGACTGCGGCACGCGCTGCAGAATCTCCAGCGCATCGGTCACCTCGTTGCGCGAGAGCAGAAGAGTCGCGAGGGCGAGCACGACGTCTTCATTGGTCGGCTCCATCTTGAGTGCCTCGCGCAGGCTGGCTTCGTCGCCGCGGGCGAGCAGCGTCTTCACATCGGCGACATCGCCACCAGGCGCAAGTTTGCCGACGAACTCCTGCACCGCGTGCTCAGGCAACGCACCCATGAAGCCGTCGACGACCTGGCCATCTTTCAGCGCATAGACCGCCGGTATCGACTGCACCTGAAAGGCGCGAGCGACGCCGGGATTCTTGTCGACGTCGATCTTGGCGAGCACGACCTTGCCGTTGGTCGCCTTGACGACCTTCTCGATGATCGGGCCGAGCGTCTTGCACGGGCCGCACCATTCGGCCCACAGATCGACGACTACCGGCGTGCTCTTCGAACGATCGAGAACTTCTTTTTGGAACGTGGCATCGGTGACATCGATGACGCTTGGCGCAGAACTCACGCGCTCACGATACCGCTGAGCTGGGCGACGCATAGGGGCGAGTAGTTTCTTCGCATGGTCGATGCGGCGCGAGACGGCATCAACGTCGAGACCGTCACGCCGTGGCTGGCGGCGAACGTCGCTGGCTTTGCTCCCCCGTTCACTTCACGCGTGATCGCGGGCGGCCACTCGAATCTCACGTTCCATCTCACCGACGCAAAAGGCAAGGAATACGTGCTGCGTCGCCCGCCGCTCTCGCACACGCTCGCCAGTGCACACGACATGGGTCGCGAACACCGCATCATTTACGCGCTGCGCAACACCAACGTGCCGGTGGCACCCGCACTGGCAATGTGCAGCGACCCTGCGGTGAACGGCGCACCGTTCTATGTGATGGGGTTCGTGAAAGGCCACGTCGTGCGCGACGCGACGATCGCCGAGAAGGTGCTCACCGAAAAGACCCGCCGCAATGCGAGCGAATCGCTCATCGACACCATGGCGGCGATCCATGCAGTGAACCTGCAAGAGGTCGGTCTTGCCGACTTGGCGCGACATGAGGGATACATCGCGCGGCAGCTGAAGCGCTGGTACACGCAGTTCAACGCGCAGAAGACTCGCGACCTCCCGCTCATCGACGAAGTGCACGACGCGCTTGCGGCGCGCATCCCCGAGCAGGGCCCCGCCACGATCGTGCACGGCGACTACCGACTCGACAACTGCATCGTGAACGACGACGGGAAAATCGTCGCCGTACTCGACTGGGAAATCTGCACGCTCGGCGACCCGCTCGCCGACCTCGGGCTCTTGATGGCGTATTACACCGGCCCCGACGACGAGGGTTCGGCGTGGCAGGGCCAAGCCAACCGCGTCAAAGGGTTTCTCAACCGACCGCAATTGGTGGAGCGATACGCAAAGATCACCAAGCGCGACGTTTCACAGCTCGACTTCTTCACCGCGTTCGCGTTCTGGAAACTCGCGTGCATCATCGAAGGCGTGTACGCGCGGTATCTCGGAGGTGCGCTCGGTGATCGCAGCGCGGCCGAGCTCGCGCCGTTCGCGGCCCAAGTTGAGTCAGCCGTCACGAGCGCGCACCGCTATCTCGCGCGCCTACACTGACGAGTCAGATGTCGTATCGATTGCACGACAGTTACCACGTGTTGCCGCGGCTCTCGTCGCCGCTGCTCGTGGTGATGCTGCAGGGATGGATTGACGCCAGTTCTGCTGCCCACGCGTCGATGAACCGCCTGATCAAAGACACCGGCGCCACCAACCTGCTCAGTTTCGACGCCGACGAATTCCTCGATTTTCGCGCCCGCCGCCCGACAATGGAGCTTCGCGAGGGCATCAACACCCGCCTCGACTGGCCGTCGATTGACCTCATGCTCGGCCGCGACATCAACGACAAAGAGATTCTGCTGCTCACCGGCCACGAGCCTGACTCGAAGTGGAATCGCTTCGCAGAAGTTGTCGCCGAACTCGCGGCGCAACTGAGGGTGCGCAAGATGATTGGGCTCGGTGCGTATCCGTTCGCCACGCCGCACACTCGCGCAGTGAACCTCTCGTGCACGTCGCCTTCGAGCGACACGATTGCGTCGCTTCCGTACGTGCGCAGTTCGGTGGATGTTCCTGCCGGCATCGAAGCCGTGCTCGAGCACGTACTGACCGCGCGCGGAATCCCCAGTGTCGGCATCTGGGCGCAGGTGCCGCACTACGCGACGAGCATGCCGTACCCGCCGGCGACGGTGGCGCTGCTCGGTGCCGTGTGCGACACGGGCGGCGTCTCGCTCGACGTCAGCGACGTGCGCGCCGAAGCGTCGGCGCATCGCGAGCGGCTCGACTCGCTCGTTGCGGCGAACCCCGAGCACGCGCAGTTGTTGAGCCAGCTCGAGTCGGCGTACGACGTGGCGCACGAGCGCGACGAGCAAGCGGCGTCGATTCCGTCAGGTGACGAGTTGGCGGCGCAATTCGAGGCGTACCTGCGCGAACAGCGCCGCGACTAGAGAGCGGCGACTGGGCCGGCTCCGCGACTAGGCGCCGAAGCCGGTCAACCAGGCGTGCACGTTGCGGCCGAGTGCCGCCACGTCGTATCCGCCCTCTTGCAGCACCACCGTGGGCAGGTTGAGTTGTGCAAGCAATGCCCCGCTGCGCGAGAAACCCTCGGTCGTGACCGCCAAGTCAGCGATGGGATCGGTGATGAACGTGTCGAGACCGAGCGACACGATGAGCGCCGACGGCTTGAACGCCGCGATTTTCTCGGCACACGTCGACAGTGCCGAGAGGTACGCGTCGTCGGCGGTGCGCTTGGGCAACGGCACGTTGAACGTGCTGCCAAGGCCTTTGCCGGTGCCCGTCTCTTCGGCATGGCCGGTGAAATACGGATACGCGCGACGCGGGTCGCCGTGCAATGACACGTATTGCACGTCGTCGCGGTCGTAGAAGATCTCTTGCGTGCCATTGCCGTGGTGGTAATCGACGTCGAGCACGGTGACTTTGCCCCCAGTTCGCTTCACGATGTCGTGTGCGGCGATTGCGGCATTGTTGAAAAAGCAGTAACCGCCGTACAGATCGCGAGTGGCGTGGTGGCCGGGCGGACGGCACAAGCCATAGACCGCGCGTTCTCCGCCGAGCACGGCGTCGGAGGCAGTGAGCGCAGTGTCTACTGCGGCGCGGGCCGCTTGGTACGTGCCTTCGGTGAGAGGCGTGGTGGTCTCGAAGCACCACCAACCGAGACGAGCGGTGATGGCATCCGGTTCTTTGGTGCCGCCCATCTGGTTGCGCAGTTCGTCGCGATAAAACATGTCGGGCACCACCTCGCGACGATCACCGACGACCTTCTGGTATTCGCCCCACGCGACCGAGAGAAAGTTGATGAGTCCTTCGTCGTGCACTGCCTTGATCGGGTCGGAGCCGTGGTCGGTCGGCTCGCGAAACGTGAAGCGCGGATCAGCCTGCAGCGACGCCTTGATGGTCTCGGCGCGACCGGTGTGCTCGAACGGTGAGTGCGTCGTTGACGCTTCGATCTCAGTGGACGGGTCGTGCAGCAGGTGTTTGCGCGTATAGACGACGTGCATGGCGCCAGCGTAGGTGATGCGCGAGCGTTACTGAAAGGTTGGCGCGCGTCAGTCGAACGACGGCGCGGCGCGCAACGAGCGCTTCAACTCGGCCATGCCCGACGTGGTAGCGATGGTTTCCACTGCATCCCACAAGCGCAACGCGTCGGCGCCGCGCGGAATCTTGCTGATAACCGGCCCGAAGAAACTGGCTTGACGGTCGGTGCCCGGGTGGAAGACGAGAATCGGCGTGCCGACGTCTTTGCCGGTGGCTTCAAGCGCTTTGTCGGTTTCGTAGCGGATCACTTCGTCGTGAAGCGAATCGTCGGCGCTCTTTGCCCAGTCGGGGTTGAGGCCAGACTCCGTCAGCACCGCGCGAAGCAGGTTCTGCATGCCGCCCGACTGCTCGGGGCGGCGCTTGTCGGCATGAATGGCCTTGCCGAGCGCGGTGTAGACCGCGGCAACCGCGTCGTTGCCGGCGGCGGCGCGCGCGGCACTCGCCACTCGCAACGCTTGCAGGCCGGCGAAGTGCCCGTCACGCCACGCCTTGTTGCCCTCGCCGTAGCCGCGCGCGTCATTGATCATGAAGAGCGAGATGAAGTGCCACGACACTTCGTAGCCGCGCTGCTGTTGCACTTCCACCACCCAACGCGAGGTGATGTAGGCCCACGGACAAACCGGGTCGAAATGGAAGTTCAGGTCGGCATGCTTCACAACAGGCTCCTTTTCCTAGTTATTCGCGCTCGATTTCGCGCAGATCGTAGGTCTCAATGATGTCACCTTGCTTCAAATCCTGGAAATCGGTGAGCGAGATACCGCACTCGAAGCCTTCGCGCACTTCTTTGACGTCGTCCTTGAAGCGCCGCAACGTGTTGATGGCGCCTTTCCAGATGATGACACCGTCGCGCAGGAAGCGCACTTTTGAACCACGCGTGACCACTCCGGAACGCACGAAGCAACCGGCGACCGCACCGACCTTCGGCGCGCGGAAGAGTTCGCGCACTTCGGCTTCGCCGGTGACCACTTCTTCGAACTCCGGCGCGAGAAGACCCTTCATCGCCTTCTCGATGTCCTCGATGAGTTTGTAGATGACTTCGTAGGTGCGGATCTCTACGTGTTCAGCCTCGGCGGATTCGCGCACCTTGCGATCGGGGCGCACGTTGAAGCCGATGATGGTCGCGTTTGTCGCGGCAGCGAGCGTGATGTCATTTTCGGTGATTGAGCCGACGCCGCGGTGGACGAAAGCAGCCTTCACTTCGTCGCGCTCCAACTTGCGGAGGCTCTCGGTGACGGCTTCGAGCGAGCCGTGCACGTCGGCCTTGATGAGCAGGTTGAGCGTGGCGGTCTCGCCAGCCTGAATCTGGGTGAAGATGTCTTCCAACTTGACGCCCTTTTGCGTGCGCGCGTCGCCGCGCTGTGCGAGGAGGCGTTGGCGCTGGGCGCGCGAGTCGGCGACGGTGCGAGCAGTGCGGTCATCGGGCGCGATGCGGAATTCGTCGCCCGCCTGCGGCACCGCCGACAAACCGAGCACCTGCACCGGCGAAGACGGGCCCGCTTCTTTGACCGGCTCACCGCGATCGTTGAGAATCGCGCGCACGCGGCCCCACGCCGCACCGGCCACCATCGGGTCGCCGACGTTGAGCGTGCCTTTGTCGACGAGCACCGTGGCCACTGGGCCGCGACCGACGTCGAGTCGAGCCTCAAGCACGAAGCCCTTCGCGCGACCGCTCGGGTTGGCGGTGAGTTCTTCGACTTCGGCGACGACGAGCAACTGGTCGAGCAGCTCGTCGATACCGATGCCCTGCTGGGCCGACATCTCGACGATGATCGTGTCGCCACCCCACGCTTCGGGGATGAGTTCTTGCTCGGCGATCGCCGACATCGTGCGCTGTACGTCGGCGTTCTCTTTGTCGATCTTGTTGATCGCCACCACGATCGGCACGTCGGCGGCGCGAGCGTGGCTGATTGCTTCGACGGTCTGGGGCATCACGCCGTCGTCGGCGGCCACCACGAGCACCACGATGTCGGTGACGCCGGCACCGCGGGCGCGCATCTTGCTGAACGCTGCGTGACCTGGCGTGTCGATGAAGGTGATGAGCTTGCCGTTCTTTTCCACCTGGTACGCACCGATGTGTTGCGTGATGCCGCCCGCCTCACCGGCGACCACGTTGGCACTGCGAATCTTGTCGAGGAGCGTGGTCTTGCCGTGGTCGACGTGACCCATGATCGTGACGATGGGCGGGCGCGTGACCTGCTTGGTTTCGTCGGCGTCTTCGGAGTCGTCGAAGAGCGCCTGCAGCTCCATCTCTTCTTGCTGGCCCGGGTCGACGAGGATGAGTTCGGCGCCGACTTCCATCGCGAAGAGTTCCATCTGCTCGTCGGCAAGCGACATCGTCGCGGTGACCATCTCGCCCTGTTCGAGCAAGAAGCGCACGACATCCGCCGCGCCGCGATTGAGCTTCGGGGCGAACACCTGCGCCGACGAACCGCGCTCGACGACGATCGGGCCTTCGGGCACTGGCGCAGTGCTCGCAACGTACTGCGTGGGCTGCAGCGCTTGCAGCTGCTCCATGTCTTTGCGACGTTGCTCGCGAGTCTTCTTGCGCGGACCACGACGCTGGCCGCCGCCACGCGCACCGGGGCCTCTGCCCTGCGGGCCGCCGATTTGACGACTGAGACCCGAACCGCGACCGCCACCAGGACGCGCTCCACCCGGCGCACCAGGACGCGGACCAGCACCAGTCGGGCGCGGTGTGGTGCGACCGAGGCTCGACGACGAGAAGCGACCCATGCGACCAGTCGGGCCCGAACGCGGCGCACCGGTACCACCGGGGCGCGGACCGCGCGCGTCACCACCGGTGCGACGAGCAGGCGGTGGAGGAACACGGCTGCCGCCGGGCGGCGGCGGAATCGTGCGACCACCGGCGGGCACCACGCGCGGGCCACTCGGTGACACACCAGCAGGAGGAGTTCCAGGCGTCGCACCACTCGGGCGCGGCGTGGGCGGACGACTCGTGATACTCGCGCCGGGTCGCGACGACACGACGCGCGGCGCGGTGCCGGCAGGCGGAGCCGTTGGCGTCGGCGTCACCGGAGCGGCCGGTGCGGTCGATGCGGCGGGCGCAACGGGCTGCGGTGCTGCCGGTGCGGCAGGCGTCGGGACGACAGCCGGAGCAGGCGCCGGAGCCGCAACGGGTGCGGTTACCTCAGCTTCATCAGCGGCGTTCTTGGCACGAGTGGTCTTGGCGCGGGCCGGCGCCTTCTTTTCTTTTTCATCGGCCTTTTCTTTGGCGTCGCCTTCGGCGGCAGTCTTCTTTGCCCGCTTCGGTTTCTCCGCGGCGGGCTCTCGCTTCAGACCTTTTTCTTCAGCGTGACGACGTACGCGATCGGCTTGCGCATCCACCATGCTCGACGACGCCGACGAGGCGCCGATGCCAATCGAGTTGCACAAGTCGACGACCTCTTTCGAGGTCATGCCTAACTCTTTGGCGAGAGTGGAAACGCGTACGTTCTTACCGCTCAAGCGTTGGCACCTCCGTCGGTGACCGGTGCGGGGGTGTTCTCCACCGTGAGACCAGCGGCTTCGCTCTCGCTCTTCACGTCGAGACGCAGACCGCACAACTGTGCGGCGAGCTTGGCGTTGATGCCGGCGCGGCCGATGGCCAACGACAACTGGAAGTCGGGCACGATGACGTCAGCCTGGGTGCCGTCTTCGCTGATGACGACGTCGGTGACCTTCGCCGGCGACATCGCGTTGATGATCATCGCGCGCTTGTCCTCGCTATAGGTAACGATGTCGATCTTTTCGCCGCGCAACTCGGTGACCACGCGCTTCACGCGGTCGCCGCGGCCGCCGACGCACGCGCCGATCGGGTCGATGCGCGCGTCGTTTGAGACCACGGCGATCTTGCAGCGCTGACCCGGCTCGCGGGCGATTGCCATGATGCTGACCTGGCCGTTGACGATCTCGGGCACTTCCATCTGGAAGAGCTTGAAGACGAGGCCGGGGTGGCTGCGGCTGACCACGACCTGCGTGCCACGGTCGTCCTGGCGCACTTCGACGATGAACACCTTGAACGTGCCGTCGCTCGAACCGCGCAGTTCGTTGGGCACCTGCTCGGAGAGCGGCATGATGCCCTCGCCGCCGCTCATGTCGATGATGAGGTACTTGCGCTCGGCGCCGCGGTCGGGCATGAGACGGATGCGACCGGCGACGATCTCGCCTTCTTTGTTCTTGAACTGGTCATACTTACCCTGGTATTCCACTTCGCGGATTCGCTGACTGAGCACCGTGCGGAAGGTGGACGCGGCGATGCGACCGAGTTCGTCGCGGCTCGGCGTGTCATCGCGCTCGTTGATCCAGTTGCCGTCGGCATCGACGTCGTAGGCCGTGAACGTGATGTCCATACTCTCGGGGTTGAGGCCGACGATGACCTCTTCGGCCGAGCCTGGACGCTTCTTGTACGCCGTGGCGAGCGCCTCGACGAGCACCTGCAGCAGCGCATCGACGGAGATACCGCGATCCGCCGCGATCATGCGGATGGCTTCTTTCATGTCGGCTTGGTTCACGATGCAACCTCCTCGTTAGTTCGGCTTGGCTTGGAAGACTTGCCCCACACGAACACCGTGCGAGCGCGATCGATGTCGCCGTAGGCGACGGTCATTTCCGTGCCGGTGTCTTCTAGACACACGACGATGGCCTTCTCGTCGGCGCGCATCAGCGTGCCTTGCAGACGACGGCGGCCGTCCACGGCGTGGTGCAGACGTACTGACACGACCTTGTTGACTTCGCGCTGGAAGTGCTGCGGCGTGCGCAACGGGCGCTCGAGACCCGGGCTCGTGACCTCGAGCGTGTAGCGACCGGGCATCGGGTCGTTGTGGTCGAGTTCACGAGAGACAAGGCGGCTGACGAGCGCGATGTTGTCGAGTGTGACTCCACCTGGGCGGCCAGGGGGCGTGTCGATGCTGAGGCGAAGCACGCCGGAGACCATCTCGATGTCGTAAATCTCGAGGCCGAGATCGGTGACGACCGGTGCTGCGAGGGCGCGCACTCGTTCGACGACGGTGTCAGTGCTCATCGGGCTGGTCGTACTCCTTCCGTCCCGTTTCGTCCGAAACATGAGTCAAAAAAAGGCGTGGGTGGTGACCCACGCCTTTGCGGTCTGCACTCATGCTGAACGTAAAAGGACTCCTCCATGATAGCCGTGCTCGGTAACCTTCTTTTTGCGTGATTCATCGCTTGTCGACGCTCTTTGTACGCACGCTGCGCGACGATCCGGCCGAAGCCGAAGTGCCCAGTCACCGCCTGCTCGTTCGGGCCGGATACATCCGTCGCGCGGCTCCCGGCGGCTACACGTGGCTACCGCTCGGCTTGCGCGCGCTGCAAAACGTCGAGCACGTGGTGCGCGAGGAGATGAACGCGATCGGCGCGCAAGAAGTGCACTTCCCCGCTCTCTTGCCGCGCGAGCCGTACGACGCGTCCGGCCGCTGGACCGACTACGGCCCCAACCTCTTCCGCCTGCAAGACCGCCGTGGAGTGGACTACTTGCTCGGCCCGACGCACGAAGAGATGTTCACGCTGCTGGTGAAAGACCTCTACTCCAGTTACAAAGACCTGCCGGTGTGGTTGTACCAGATTCAAACCAAGTACCGCGACGAGGCCCGTCCGCGCGCGGGCCTCTTGCGCGGACGCGAGTTCGTGATGAAAGATTCCTACAGTTTCGATCTCGACGACGAAGGCCTGCAGCGCAGCTACGACGCGCACCGGGCGGCGTACGTGCGCGTGTTCGAACGACT
>JBEGRF010000032.1:0-10715 GCA_041180605.1 Actinomycetota bacterium
CACACATCAACGAGCCCGGTTTCTGCTGGCAGCGAGTCGGCGGTGATGTCGACGCCGAAGATCGGCCACGCGCAACGGACGCGTTCAGTGTGGAATTCGATGGCGCTGGCGGTGGCGCTAGTAGTTGCGGTGGCGCTAGCAGTTGCGGTGGCGCTAGCAGTTGCGGTGGTGCTGATGGCGGTCGGCGGTGTAGCTACGGACTCCGACGCGCCGAACACGTCCACTGCCCCGTCGGTATCCCGCCAGGCAGAGACGGCGCTTTCGCCCATGAGTGACGCTGATCGCTCGTCGGCGTCGAGTGCACGCAACGCAAGCACCTCGCATGATTCGAGCACGAAGTCGCAAGCAACACGAATCTTGAACTTGTTCAGGCGAGCCAGTGCGGTCTCGCCGCAGCCCGGGTCGACATCGAGCACGAAGTGATCATCGGCAACGCACCGAACACGAAGGAAGGCAGAGATCTTTCCAGTTGGCTCGAGTGCAAATGCATATCTCGACGCACCAACTGCGAGCCCGGCAACGTCGTTGCTCACTTGCGAATGCAAGAACGTGCGGGCATCTTTGCCGCGGGCGGTGACGATGTCGCGAGTGATGCGGTGCGCGATCGCTGTCACGAGCGACTACTGTTCGCGGTGCCGCCAGTGCCGAGTGCGCCGCCGCCGTCTGTTCGGCGCTTTGTCATCTCCCGTGCAGCAGGAACCGCCGCCAACAACGCAGCTGCCTTGTTGCGGCACTCGAGATGTTCTTCGTCGGGGTCGCTGTCGGCGACGATGCCTGCACCGGCCTGCAAATACGCCGCATCTCCGTTCACGAACATCGTGCGAATGGCGATGGCGACGTCGAGGTTTCCGCTGAAGTCGACGTAACCGACCACTCCGGCGTACGGCCCGCGCTTCACGGGTTCGAGTGAGTCGATGATCTCCATCGCACGCACCTTGGGCGCGCCGCTCACGGTGCCCGCGGGCAGCGTGGCGCGCAACACGTCTACGGGGCCGAGATCGTCGCGCAACTCCCCCGACACTTGTGACGTGAGGTGCATCACGTGGCTGTATCGCTCCAGCGTCATCAGCTCGTCCACCTTCACCGTTCCGAATTTGGTGATGCGACCGACGTCGTTTCGCGCGAGATCAACGAGCATGACGTGTTCGGCGCGCTCTTTCGGGTTCTCGCGCAATTCTCCGGTGAGACGTCGATCGTGTTCGTCGTCGCGGCCGCGCTTGCGGGTGCCTGCGATTGGTCGGCTCGTCACGCGGCCGTCACGAAGTTGTACGAGCGGTTCGGGCGAACTACCTGCAATCGTGAGCTTCTCGTGGCGAACGAAGTACATGTACGGGCTCGGGTTCACTTGGCGCAACACGCGGTAGAAGTCGAATGGATCGGCGTCGAGTTTCAGGTCGAAGCGCTGCGACAGCACCACCTGAAAAATGTCCCCGGCGAGGATGTGTTCTTTCGCCACCTTGACCGCTTGTTGGTACTTTCCGTCGTGCATCGACGACGCCGGTGCTTCGAGCATCGAGCCGTCAATCGGCGGCTCTGCGACGTCGGCAGCAACGGCTTGCGAGAGGTCGCGGGCCATTCGTTGCACTGACTCGCAAGCGGCGTCATACGCGGCGTCGATCGAGGAGGCATCCAGCCCGAGCGTGGGCACGCTCTCGATGAGATAGGCGCGCTGCTTCCAGTGATCAAAGGCGGCGAGCGACCCGATCATCGACATTGCAGCGTCGGGAAGTTTGCGGTCGTCGAGCGGTACGTTCGGGAGTCGTTCGATCTCGCGTACGACGTCGTAACCGATATGGCCGATCATGCCGCCTTGCAGTGGCGGAAGTTCTGGCACGACAGGCGACGAATACGTCTTGAGCATCGCTTCGAGCGCGGCGAGAAACCCGCGGTCAGTCGGGATGTGGCTTGGCACTGCGCCGCTCGTGCGCACCTTGCCGTTGATGAGCGCGATCTCTGCTCGAGGTCGGCAGCCCACGAAACTGAACCTTGCCCAGCGTTCGCCATGCTCGACTGACTCAAGAAGGAACCCTGGCTTGTCGCCGACGAGTGCCAAGAATGCACCGACTGGTGTGTGCTGGTCAGCGACGACCTCGCACCACACCGGCACGAGTCCGTGCAATGTCGCCTGCTGGCGAAAATCTTCGCGACTCGGCGAGATGCGCACAGTCGTGATTAGAGGTAGAGGCCGGTGCTCGCTTCGATGCGCGAAGCCGCAACGGCGTGCAGGTCGCGCTCGCGCAACATGATGTAGTCGCTTCCACCGACTTCGACCTCGTAGCGGTCATCGGGGCTGAAAAGCACGCGGTCGCCGACCTCGGCGGCACGCACGCTCTGACCGAGGGCAACCACCTCGGCCCACACGAGACGTTTCGCAACCTGCGCGGTCGCGGGGATGAGAATGCCGCCCGAAGAACGTCGCTCGCCGTCAGCCGAAGGAATCCTGACGAGCAGCCGATCGTTCAGCATTTTGATCGGCAACTTTTCTTGGTCGGACACTTGCGTCAGGCTACCGACGGCTCAGCGTGTCAGGCTTGCGGGGCGAACGCGCACACCGCGCGATGCCATTGCAGTTTTCGCTTGCGCGATGCTGAACTCCCCGAAGTGGAAGATCGACGCCGCCAGCACCGCGTCTGCGCCACCCAACAACACACCGTCTGACAAGTGATCAAGCGTGCCGACGCCGCCGCTCGCAATGACTGGCACGTCGACGGCATGAGTCACGCTGCGAGTGAGGTCGAGGTCAAAGCCGTCGCGTGTGCCGTCGCGATCCATCGACGTGAGCAGGATTTCTCCGGCACCGAGAGCGGTGGCGCGCTCTGCCCACTCGACTGCGTCGACACCCGTCGGCGTGCGGCCGCCGTGCAGATACACCTCGAAGCCACCCGGGCGACGCTTTGCATCGATCGCACACACGACGCACTGACTGCCGAAATTCGCTGCAATCTCGGTGATCAGTTCCGGGCGCTCGACCGCGGCGGTGTTGACGCTTATCTTGTCTGCACCCGCACGGAGCAGCCGACGAGCAGAATCGACATCGCGCACTCCCCCGCCCACCGTGAGGGGAATGAAGAGTTGTTCAGCTGCACGGCTCACGAGGTCGACCATGGTGTTGCGCCGGTCGCTCGAGGCTGTGATGTCGAGAAAGACCACTTCGTCTGCACCTTCAGCGTCGTAGCGCGTTGCAAGTTCGACGGGGTCGCCGGCGTCACGCAATCCGACGAAGTTGACGCCCTTGACCACACGACCATCGGTCACGTCGAGACAAGGGATGACCCGCGCGATCGTGGCGGAGTTCGTTCGGGTCATGCGCGCAATGCCTTCAATGCAGCGCGCACGCCGAAACGACCTTCATAGAGTGCCTTGCCCACGATGACACCCGACAGCCTGCGAACACCGTCATCACTCGATACGCGCAAGTCACGAAGTTCGCGTAAGTCGTCGAGCTCGCTGACACCTCCGCTCGCAATCACAGGCGTGCCCGTGATTGCAACAAGATCTCGGAGGCCGTCAATGTCAGGACCTGCGAGCATGCCGTCGCGTGAGATGTCGGTAACGATGAACGCGCAGGCCGTCGGATACTGCTCTACCGCGTCAGTAAGCGTCAGTGTCGAACCGCGCAACCACCCGTCTGTTGCCACTTCCCCGTTGCGATGGTCGAGACCGACTGCGACGTCGACCACCTTTGCGACGGCTGCGACCAGTTGCGGATCGCGCACCGCCGCAGAACCCATCACGACACGGGCGACTCCCGCATCTGCGAGTTGTTGCGCGTCGTCAACGCTGCGCACACCACCACCAGTTTGAATCTTCACCTGCACGGCTCGCGAGATACGTTGCACGACCGAGCGATTGTTGCCCTTGCCGGCTGCGGCGTCGAGGTCGACCACGTGAATCCACTCAGCACCTGCTTCGGCGTATGACTTGGCTACAGCGATGGGGTCATTCGAGTAACCCGTCTCGCGGGCGAAGTCTCCCTGCTCGAGGCGCACGACGGAGCCGCCGCGCAGGTCGATCGCGGGATACAGCTTCATACGCAGGACGCTGTGCAGATCTTCATGCGCGGGCCACCGTGCTGTTCCTCATTCGCGGGCCGAGTTGACGAAGTTGCCGAGCAGGGCGAGGCCGTCGACTGCCGACTTTTCGGGGTGGAACTGCACGGCGAACACGTTTTCTTTTCGCACGGCTGCCGTAACGCTGCACCCGTAGTCGGCGGTCGCGACGATGCACGAAGGGTCACTCGGCACCGGGTGCAGGGAGTGCACGAAATACATCCACGGTTCGGCGGGCAGACCGGCGAACATTGCATCCGCGACTTTCACGTTCACGCGATTCCACTGCATCTGCGGCCGCTTCACCGTGTCGGGCAGATAACGAACCGTGCCGGGGATGACACCGAGTCCACGCACGCCTGGATTTTCTTCGCTCTCGTCGAAGAGCATCTGCATGCCGACGCAGATGCCGAGGAACGGCCTGCCGTCTGCAATTCGTTCGCGAACAAGCGGTTCGAGACCCGACGTCTTCAGTGCAGAGATGCAGGCGCCAAATGCACCGACGCCCGGCAGCACCACGGCCGCGGCATCACGCACCAGACTCGCATCGCTGGTGAGTCGTGCGTCGGCGCCAACTTTCTGCAACGCCTTTTGTGCTGACCGCAGGTTGCCGATGCCGTAGTCGAGCACCGCGATGAGCGGTGAGCTCACAGCGTGCCTTTGGTTGAAGGCACTCCAGTCGTCTCGACGCGCACGGCATCGCGCAAGCAGCGAGCCAAACCCTTGAACGTGGCTTCGACGATGTGGTGGGCGTTCGTGCCCGAGCGCTTCGTCACGTGCAGCGTGATGGCCGCCGCCGTTGCAAACGACGACACTGCATGCTCTGCGAGTTGCGGATCGAACGGTGGATTGCCGAGCGGCAGCACCTCCGGGATCTGCACGTTCCACGCGACAAACGGTCGGCCGCTCAGGTCGAGTGCGATCTCGACGAGTGCTTCGTCGAGGGGGAACACGCCGCTGGCGAACCGTCGGATACCCGTCTTGTCGCCGAGGGCTTCGCGGAAGGCCTCGCCAAGTGCAATGGAGACGTCTTCGATGGTGTGGTGGGTGTCGATCTGCAGGTCACCCCTGGCGTGCACCTTGAGACCGAACCCTCCGTGCTTGGCGAGTTGCTCGAGCATGTGGTCGAAGAAAGGGATTCCTGTCGAGATGTCGGCGTTCGATGGCCCGTCAATATTGATCGCTACGTCGACAGACGTTTCTTTGGTTGCGCGAGAGCGCCTGCCGAGTCGGGACATGTCGTTCAGTCTCGCGCCTGAAGTGCGGTCTGCAACGCCGACAAGAATGCGTCGTTCTCCGCCGCCGTGCCCACCGTGACGCGCAAGCAGTCGGTAAGCCCGTCCCATGACGAGCAATCGCGCACGAGCACGCTCTGGTCGAGCAGGGCCTGCCATAGTGCGCGACCCGACGCGCGCTTCTCCGACGCCAAGTTGGGTCGAAAGAGGATGAAGTTCGCTTGGCTCGGCCACACCGTGAGCGGCATCTTGGACATCGCCGCGACCAGTCGTTCGCGTTGTGCTAAAACGTCGCGAACCGCCTGCTCCATGTGCGCGACGTAACGCAACGCCGCACGTCCCGCGGCTTGCTTCAGCGCATCCAAGCGATACGGGAGGGCCACGATCTCAAGATCGGCGACCATCCACTTCGGTGCGACGAGATATCCGAGGCGCGCTGCGGCCATCGACCACGTCTTTGAATAGGTGCGGCTCACTGCGACCCGCGCGTCTTCTCGCACCACGCTGAGCGCGGAATGCGGCGAGAACTGGGCGTACGCCTCATCCACCAGCACGATGCCTGGGGTCGACTCCACTGCGGCGCGCAGGGATTCTTGCGATTCTGCGAGCCCGGTCGGGTTGTTCGGTGAGCACAAGAACGTGATGCTCGGTGAGTGTTGCTGGCACGTTCGCCTGACCTCGTCGGGGTCGAGCGTGAAGTCGGCGTTGCGGCGACCGCTCACGACGGTTGCTCCCGCGATGCGCGCGATGTGCGAGTGAAGTTGATAGGTGGGTTCGAACGTGACTACTTTGCGACCGGCCCCGGAGTATGCGAGCAGCAGCGATTGCAGCACTTCGTTGCTGCCATTGGCGACGAAGACGTTCTCGGCGCTGACGCCGTGCAGTGCGGCGATGTCTTGTCGAAGCGCGGTCGCGTTGCGGTCGGGATACCTGTTCCATTGCACGTCGCGAACGGCGGCTGCGACGGCGTCGATGAATTCAGGAGGGGGCGCAATCGGTGATTCGTTGGTGTTCAGTCTCACCTTGACCGATACTTGGGGCGAGTGATAGCCCGAGAGTTCGCGCAAATCGTCGCGTTTCGGATATCGCTCCACGCATCAAGGCTAAGAGGAGTCTGAGATCGGCGCCGGGGGCGATCGGCGTCGGGGGCGATCCGCGGGTCAGCGCGCGCTGCGCACGGCGCGCTGCAACAGTCGAACTGCCGTCGACAAACCACGCTCGGCTTCATAAATCGACACGAGCAGTGAGTCAGCGTCGTCGTTGTCGCCCCGCAGTGCGGCGTTGCGTCGCTCGGCGAGTGCCGACAATCTGCTGCGGCAGGCATCCACTGCGTCAACGAGCGCGGCGAGCTCGGCGGCGGCGCTGGCGTTGTCGCTCGGGGTCGGCATCACTGTCTCGACGGGCAGACTGGTGCGAGCCGGCACTCGCCGCATCTGGGTTTGCGTGCGTCGCATACGCGACGACCATGAAGAATCAGTCGGAGGCTGAACTCGCCCCACTCTTCGGGCGGTAGCAGCGCATTGAGTTCGTGTTCCACTTTGACTGGGTCTTCCTCGCGAGTGAGGCCGAGTCGCTTGGAGAGCCGCAAGACGTGCGTGTCAACAGGAAGCCCCGGCAGGTTGAACACCACGCTGCGTACGACGTTGGCAGTTTTGCGCCCGACGCCGGGCAGCGTGACGAGATCTTCGATCGCGGTCGGCACGTCGCCACCGAACCGTGTCATCACGGCATTTGCCATGCCGATCAGATTTTTCGCTTTCGACGCGTAGAAGCCTGTCGACTTTACGAGTTGCTCGACGTGCGAAACGTCGGCGACCGCCATCGCTTGCGCGGTGGGATAAGCGGCAAAGAGTGCCGGCGTGGTCATGTTGACTCGCGCGTCGGTGCACTGCGCCGAAAGAATCGTCGCCGCGAGAAGTTGAAACGGGGTCTCGTGCGTGAGCTCGCAGACGGCGACCGGGTAGTCCTTCTTCAGACCGCGAAGGATGATGCGTGCATGCGCGGGAAGCTCTGCCTTCGTCGGGCGCTTGGCTCTTGGATGCGAAGTCTTCTTGCGCGACGTCGGCGGACGCGAAGCCTTCTTGCGGGATGCGGCGTTTTTGGCTCGTGGCACGCGCACAACCGTAATCGTCGCGTGCGCTTCGATGCCCTGCGAAGATGGCTTCGTCGGTAGCCTTTCGCCGTGTCGCGAATGGAAATCTCGCGAATCAACCGCGGCTGGGTCATGCGCAGCCACGACCACGTGTCGCAAGAAGAGTTCGATTCGGCGATCGCGAGCATCAAGCAGGATGGCGGTGGCGCCGTTAGGTGGTTCGTCTGCGAACCGAGTGCCGACGAGCAGCGATTCGCGGCATCGCACGGCTTGGCGCTCGATGCCCCGCTCTTGCACATGCGTTGCGATTTGCCGCTCGCGCCGCAACACCGAGTTCCACATGGTTTTGTTACGCGTCCGTTCCGCCCTGGTGTCGACGATGAAGAGTGGCTGAATGTCAACGCTCGCGCGTTCGCTGACCATCCGGAGCAAGGCGACTGGACTCGCGAAGTGCTGGCTGCACGCCTCGCTGAACCATGGTTCGATGCGTCTGGTTTTCTCCTGCACGAAATCGGCGGACGCATCGCCGGTTATTGCTGGACGAAGACGCACCGCACAATTCCTCCGTTCGGCGAAATTTATGTGATTGGAGTCGACCCAGCACACCACGGAAAAGGTCTCGGGCGCGCATTGACGATCGCGGGTTTTGCGCGACTCGCCTCGCTGGGCCTACGTAACGGGATGCTTTATGTGGCCGGCAACAATACGTCGGCGATAGCGCTCTATGAGTCGCTTGGCATGCATGTGGTGCATCGTGACGAAGTGTTCGTGGGAGATCTGCGGCTCGACTCATCTCGCCCCGTCGCGCGGCGATAGTTTCGCAGCATGCCTGAAACACCCGCATTGCCCCGCTGGAGCGTCGCCGACGTTCACGAGTCCTTCGATGCCCGCTCATTCATGGACGCAATGGAGCGTCTCGGAGCCGATGTCGGCCGACTCGGTGCATTGTTCGACGAGCACGAGATTCGCGGTGTCGCCCCACGCACCCCGACCGCCGATGATGGCGCCGCAGCAGATGCGGTGATCTCCGCCTTCAACGCGGTGGCCGAGGCAAACAACGTGCTCGGCGCGTACGTGTACGCGACGGTCAGCACCGACTCGCGACACGAGCGCGCGCAAGGTTTGTTGTCGGAGCTCGAAGTGATGGACTCGAAGTTGTCGCCATTGGTGGCGCGCCTCGCCGAATGGGTTGCGTCGCTCGGAGCCGAAGGGCTGTCGAAGGTGAGCGACCACGCACGCGAACACCTCGGACCGCTGCGTCGCCTGCAAGCGCGCGCCGAACACCAGATGTCAGAGAAAGAAGAGAACCTTTACGCCGAGCTCTCGACGACCGGTTCGTCGGCGTGGGGCCGCTTGCAAGCAGACGTGACCTCCCAGTTGAAGACGCGCGTCGATCTTCCTGATGGCGCAAAGGATCTTCCGATGGCAGCGGTGCGCGGCCTGGCAAGCAACCCGGATGTGCGCGTGCGCAAGGCGGCATACGAGGCAGAGATGCGTGCTTGGCCGACGATCGGTGTCGCTTGTGCAGGCGCGATGAACGCGATCAAAGGTGAGGCGAACGCGGTCAATCGGCGTCGACAGTGGGCGTCGCCGCTCGATGCGTCGCTCTACGCCAACAGCGTGAGCCGCGCGACGTTTGATGCGATGCAGTCCGCCGTGCACGCGTCGCTTCCCGACTTCCGTCGATGGCTGCGCGTGAAGGGTCGTTTGAACGGCGATGCGAACGGCATCTCCTGGTGGAACCTGCTGGCGCCGCTCTCGTTCGCCCCGAGCAACATCTCGTGGGATGAGGGCGTGTCATTGGTGCGCGGCGCGTTCCGTGCGTACAGCGACAACCTCGCCGGACTGGTCGATCGTTCGCTCGACGAGAAGTGGATCGATGCCGAGCCGCGCGAAGGCAAAGTGGGCGGTGCTTTCTGCATGTCGTTCGTCGGTGATCGTTCGCTCGTGTTGCTCAACTGGAGCGGCAGCGTCGACTCGGCCCAGACGACCGCGCACGAACTGGGTCATGCGTACCACAACACGCAACTTGCGCATCGCACGCCGATGCAGCGCAATCTTCCGATGGCGCTTGCGGAAACAGCGAGCATCTTTTGCGAGACCCTCGTCGTGGAGGAAGGTCTCTCGCGCCTAAAGGGTGACGAGCGCCTGGCGCTGCTGGACGTCGATCTGCAGGGTGCGGCACAGGTGGTAGTCGACATCCACAGTCGATTCCTCTTCGAGTCAGAGGTATTTGCACGCCGCCAGAAGCGCACCCTCGGTGTGAGCGAGTTCAACGAGTTGATGCGCGAGTCGCAGGATCGTGCGTACGGTGACGGCATCGACCAGAAGACGGCACATCCATACATGTGGATCTTGAAGCCGCATTACTACGGCAGCCACTTCTACAACTGGCCGTACACGTATGGCTTGTTGTTCGGCTTGGGCTTGTATGCGCAGTATCAGCGCGATCCGGAGAAGTTCCGCAACGGTTACGACAACTTGCTGTCGCGCGCCGGGATGGACTCCGCCGAGCAACTCGGCGCATCGTTCGGTCTCGACGTGACGAAGGAAGAGTTCTGGACTGCGTCACTCGACGTTCTGCGCGCCCGCATGCGCGACTACGAACAGCTGGCGAAACCACACCTCAGATAGAGCGTCAAACCACCTGAAAATTGCCTGATGCTGTCCGGAGCTATTTTCCGCGATCCGGATCGACAGCTGTGTCTTCAAGAATGGTGTCGCTAAGGTCCGCGTCTCCGAAGTCCGCACCCTCAATGATCACGCCAGCGAGATTCGCTCGATTTAGTTCGGCTCCACTCAGCGAGGCGCGAGTCAAATTCGCCCCACTGAGATTTGCGGCCCAGACAAAGGCCCGATAGAGATTCGCCTCTGATAAATTCGCGTTGACCAAATTCGCCCTGTAAATCCGCGACTGCGAGAGGTTCGCACGAGTGAGGTCAGCACGTTCGAGACTGGCGTTGTCGAGGGTCGCACCTGCGAGGTTTGTGCCGACTAGGGATGCGCCAGAGAGGTTCGCGCCTTCGAGGTTTGCGTAACTGAGGTTGCGGCCGTCGAGGCGATCTCCGCTGAAGTCGACGCCACGAAGATCGCAGCCGGAGAGATCCGGGCCCTTACAGACGTTTGATGAAAAGGTGGAGCAAGCAGAAAGCAACATTGCACAAATGATCGCCAGCCGCCGCACAACTCAAATTTACAAGTGTGCGTGGCGACAGGTGCGGCGGGACGACTGGTGGGGTGCGTGTCGGGTGTCTCGCGCGATGACTGGTGGGGTACGCCACACTTGAAGGCGTGACGTTGACGCTGTTTGATGCGACGCGCGAGCAAATTGGCGAGGTG
>JBEGRF010000033.1:0-15065 GCA_041180605.1 Actinomycetota bacterium
GCGTCGCCGCCCGCGTCATGCAAGCCAGGTCGGTCGCCGCCGAGCGCAACGGTGGCGTCAACTCCAAGATCGCCGTCGACGACCTCGACCGGTTCGCACCGCTTGCGTCGGCGGCAAGAGCACTGTTGCGGCGTGAGCTTGAGGCTGGTCGATTGAGTGGTCGCGGGCTGCACCGCGTGCGCCGCGTGGCTCGCACCATCGCCGACTTGCACGATGCGCCCGACGTGGTGGGTGAGTCTCACGTTGCGACTGCCCTGCAGTTGCGCACCGGTCTCTCCACACTTGCCGGCGGTGCACGGTGAACGGCGAACCAACTCGCAGTGCAAACGGCGAACCGTCGCACGATGATCGCATCCTCGCTGCCGCCATCGCATCGTTGCCGGGAGTGGGGCCGCATCGGCTGCGCAGGTTGGTGGGCGGTCTCGGCGCGCAGCGCGCGTGGCGCGTAGTGCGCGGTGAGTCTCCCGCACCTGATGGGATCGCTGACATGCTTCGCCACGACGGTCTGGATCGCCTGTGGCGCCGCGCGGCAACCGTGCAGTTGCTCGAGCAAACAGCCGAGGCGCTGCACGACGGCGACATTCGCGTGTTGCTGCACGACGATGCCGAATATCCGGCATCGATGCGCGGCGACTTCGCTGCGCCTGCAGTGCTCTTTGCCAAAGGTGATCTCTCGGTGTTTTCCAAACGTCGGGTCGGTGTCGTAGGCACGCGGGCGGCGAGCGCATCGGGCCGCCATTTTGCACGACGACTCAGCTGTGATCTTGCTCGACACGATGTCGCCGTCGTGTCGGGGCTCGCCCGCGGCATTGACGCAGCCGCACATCGCGGAGTGTTCGACGCATGGGACGACACGTCACTCATCGCGCCACCTCCAGGTTCGCTCACTGCGCCACCCATCGCCGTCGTCGCTTCGGGCCTCGACGTCGTGTACCCGCGTGAACACGAATCGCTCTGGCAACGGGTCGCTGAATGCGGCGTCATCATCACTGAATCTCCGCCTGGCTGTGCGCCTGATGCGTTCCGCTTTCCGCTCCGCAACCGCATGCTTGCGATGGTGAGCGAACTGCTCGTCGTGGTCGAGTCGCGCACCACAGGTGGGTCGATGATCACCGTCGATGAAGCGGCGAAGCGCGGCATCACCGTGCTGGCGGTGCCCGGTTCGCCGCACAGCGACACGAGCGCCGGCACCAACGCGCTCATCGCGCAAGGCGCCACATCCGTGTGTGATGCCTCAGACGTGCTCATCGCGCTCGGCCTCGATCACCACCGCCACATCGCGAGCAGCGACGCCCGTCCACGCCCGTCAACCGCCGACAAAGTTGTGCTCGACGCACTCGCGCCAAGGCCGTGCACGTTCGAACACCTCGTCGCCCAACTCGACTTGCCGATCGAAGAAGTCGCATTGCGACTCGGGCGGCTCGAGGCACAAGGGTGGGCAGTCGTCAACGGCGGTTGGTGGGAGGCACTGCTTGCTTCGTGACGTCCACGCAGCGTGCATCACCGATGCGCGCGGCAACTACCGTTTGAGTCGTGGGAGCAGCCGATCGGTGGAACATCGGCGGGTTCGTCACCTCGCTCACTGCGTCGGCCGCCAACACCGTGAGCGCCTACCAGCGCGATGTGCGGCTCTTTGCCGACTGGGTCGAGCGCCACGGCGTGAAAGCTCCGAGCCAGGTCACCAAGGCCCACGTCCGCTCGTACGTCGCGTTCCTCACCACCAGCAAATTGGCTCGTCGCAGCATCGCCCGCAAGAAAGCCGCGCTCGGCCGCTACTTCGGCTGGCTGTCGCGAAACGGCAAAGTGAAAGTGGACCCCACGCTCGGCGTGAAGACGCCCTCCGACAAAGGGCGACTGCCCAAAGTGCTGACCGCGGAGCAGTTGCGGGCGCTGCTGGAGCACCATCCGGAGGATCATCCTCGTTGGCGACATCTGCGCGACGACGCCGTGGTCGAGATGCTCTACGGCAGTGGGCTTCGTGTGAGCGAACTCTGCTCGCTCGACGTCGACTCCGTCGATTCGCGGCGCAGTGTCGTGCGAGTGATGGGCAAGGGCAGCAAAGAACGCCTGGTGCCAGTCAGCAAGCCGTCGATCGAGGCGATTCGCGACTGGTTGAAGTTGCGCCACGAAGTCGCCGACGACGAAGGGGAAGCCTCGCGCTCGTCGCGCACCGACGAGCTTGCCCTCTTTCTCAATCATCGTGGCCGCCGCATCACTCCTCGCGACGTGCGCCGGCTGATCGACGACCGAGCGATGTCTCCCACGCATCCGCACGCGTTGCGACACACTTTTGCCACCCATCTGCTCGACAACGGGGCCGATCTGCGCACGGTGCAAGAACTGCTGGGCCACGCAGATGTCGCAACCACCCAGCGCTACACGCACGTGAGCAAAGAACGGCTGAAGACGGCGTACGGAGCGTCGCATCCGCGCGCATGAACCCGCGACCAGAACGTCTCACCGTCGACGAAGCGTGGTCACGCTGGCACGATCACCAGCACGCGCCCGCCCGTGACTTCTTGGTCGTGCATTACGCGTCGCTCGTCAAGTTCGTCGCCGGTCGTCTTTCGGCCGGGTTGCCAAAGCGGGTGGAGACCAACGACCTCGTGAGTTCCGGCATGGTCGGGCTCGTGCAAGCCATCGACCGCTTCCTGCCGGCAGAAGGCGTGAAGTTCGAGTCGTATGCCATCCCGCGCATCCGCGGTGCGATCCTCGACAGCTTGCGCGCGCTCGACTGGGTACCGCGCTCGGTACGTTCACGCTCGCGGCAAATCGAGACGGCGATCGCTGCGTTGCAGAACGAACTCGGTCGCCCCGCCACCGACAACGAGATCGCCGAACGCCTCGCCATCAACGTGGATGAACTCAACGACTGGCTTGCCGATGTTGCTTCGAGCGCGATCGGTCCGCTCGATCACGTGGCGCTCGATTCCCATGCGATGCCAGAGACGAGCGACTTTCAGCGGGCGACGAACCCCGACGCCGCGATCGAGTCGGGGGAGCTGCGCCGTGCGATGCGCGACGCGATTCGCAAACTGCCCGAACGTGAGCGCACCACTTTGCTCCTCTACTACGAAGAAAATCTCACCTTCACCCAGATCGGTGAAGTGTTGAACGTCACCGAGAGTCGCGTATCGCAGATACATGCCAAGGCCGTGTTGCAGATGCGCGGTCACCTGGCCGCTGCAAACTTTCGCTGACGGTGCTTCTCGCTGCACTTGCGACGCTGTGCCTTGCGCTGCCCGCGCACACCAGCGTGATCGACCCGTTTCGTGCGCCACCGTGCGACCGTTGCGCCGGCAACCGCGGCCTCGAACTCGCCACCACTTCGGGCACCGAGGTGCGGGCCGCGACGAATGGCACCGTCACGTTCGCTGGTCTGGTCGGTGGACGTCTCTATGTTGTGCTGCGCGCGCAGGGTGATCGCCGACTGCGCGTCACCTACGGCGGGTTGGGGTCGCTGAAGGTAAGCCGAGGAAGAACCGTGATGAAAGGGGAGTCGCTCGGTATCGCGGCAGACGCATTGTTTTTCGGCGTGCGAATCGGCGATCGCCACGTTGACCCGGTGCCGTACACCCGCATTGCCAGCACCATGCACACCGGGGCATCGGCCACTTTGGATGCCGGGGCAGCGGCGGCATCCGCCCGCCCGCGATTTCGCGTCACGCTGGGTGCACCCCCGGCGCACGGCTGCAACGGCTGACCCGCCGCCGCAGCGCCACACCTCGCCGCAGCGCCACACCCCGCCCCCGCACCTCTCTACCGCGCCACCTCAGGCCCAAATCCCGATAGCGTCACACGAGCCGAAGCGGCGGATTCATCCGCAGTCTCGGAGCGTTACACATCCAACATCCTCAAACCGCAACCTGTGGTCGCTTCGGCGCAACGGTTTGAGTCCCGAACCACAGGAAGGAGACAGACATGGCAATTGTCAGCATGCGCCAGATGCTCGAGGCGGGCCTTCACTTCGGCCACCAGACCCAGCGTTGGCACCCCAAGATGGAGCGCTTCATTCACAGTGAGCGCAACGGCATCTACATCATCGACCTGGAGCAGACGCTCCAGCGCATCGAAACCGCGTACAGCTTCGTTCGCCAACTTGCATCGGGCGGCGGTGTAGTGCTTTTCGTCGGCACGAAGAAGCAGGCGCAAGACCCGATCAAGAATTACGCCGAGAAGACCGGCATGCCCTACATCAATGAGCGCTGGCTTGGTGGCATGCTCACCAACTTCGGCACGATCTCCAAGCGCGTCACGAAGATGATCGAACTCGAGCGTCTCGCCGCGTCGCCTGAGTGGGCGCAGATTCCGAAAAAAGAAGCGCTGCTCATGTCGCGCGAACTCACCAAGTTGCAGCGCAACCTGTCGGGCATTCGCAACATGGTGCGCCCGCCCGATGCCATCTTCGTGCTCGACACGCAGACCGAACACCTCGCGGTGACCGAAGCGAACAAGCTCGGCATCCCGGTGATCGCCGTCGTCGACACCAACGTCAACCCCGACTTCGTGCAGTACCCGATCCCTGGCAATGACGACGCGATTCGTGCCAACGAGTTGATGACTCGCGTCATCGCCGAAGCCATCGTCGAAGGTCGTTTCATCGCAGAAAAGGCCGGCGGCCAAGTGCAGAACCCGGCCACTGCCGTGGTCGACAACGCAGTGTTCGCCGCCGAGCAGGCGCGCGCACGCGCTGAAGCCGCAACCGCTCAAGCGGCGCGCGACGCCAAACTCGCCGGTGGTACGAACTAATGGCCATCAACGCAAAAGACGTTCAAGCTCTCCGCCAGGCGACTGGCGCGGGGATGATGGACTGCAAGAAAGCCCTCGAAGCCGCCAACGGCGACGTCGAAGCCGCGAAAACATGGCTGCGTGAGAAAGGTCTCGCCGCGAGCGCCAAGCGTTCGGATCGCGAGAACAACCAGGGCGTCGTGGCGTTGTCCATCGACTGTCCGCTCGCAGCCATCGTCAAGCTGAAGTGCGAGACCGACTTCGTCGCCTCGAGCGAGTCGTTCGTCGCCGAAGCTGACACGCTCGCCAAGCTCGTTCGCGAAAAGGGCGAAGGGGCTGTCTCGCAGCGCGCAAAACAACTCGACGACCTGAAGATTCTCCTCAAAGAGAAAATCGAGCTCGGCGAAGTCGTTCGCTTCGAAGCCGCAGCCGGCAACGTGATGGACAGCTACGTTCACGTGCAAGGCGGTCGCGGTGTCAACGTCGTTGTCGTCGAGATGAAGGGTGCCAGCGAAGAGTTGGCTCACGACATCGCCGTCCACATCGCGTTCGCCCGCCCGAAATACCTCGCTCGTGAAGACGTGCCCGCCGATGCGGTCGCCGCCGAACGCGCCACGCTCGAGACCGCCACTCGCAACGAGGGCAAGCCTGAGGCCGCCATCGGCAAGATCGTCGAAGGCAAGCTCAACGGCTTCTACAAAGACCTGTGCCTGCTCGAGCAGCCGTACGCCAAGGACGACAAGAAGTCGGTCAAGCAAGTGATCGGTTCGGCATCCATCGTGCGTTTCGCGCAAATCGAAATCGGGTAATCTCAAAGACGGCATGTCACCACGCACCCAGCCCCGCTGGAAGCGAGTGGTATTGAAATTGTCTGGCGAGGCACTCGCCGAGAAATCAGGTTTCGGTCTCGACAACGATGTGTTGTCGCAGCTCGCCACCGAGTTGAAGTCGGCTCGCGACGAGTTCGGCGTCGACATCGCCATCGTGGTCGGCGGCGGCAACTTCTGGCGCGGCACCAAAGGCAGCGGCCGCGGTATGGACCAGGCCCAGGCCGACTACATGGGAATGATCGCGACGGTCATCAACGGTCTTGCGCTGCAAGACGCGCTCGAACGTGTCGGGCAACATTCGCGGGTGATGACTGCAGTCGAGATGCCAAAAGTCGCCGAACCCTACATTCGCCGCCGCTGCGAACGGCATCTGGAGAAGGGTCGCATCGTCATTCTCGCGGGCGGCACCGGCAACCCGTTCTTCACCACCGACACTGCCGCAGCTTTGCGCGCGGCAGAGATCGAAGCTCAAGCCATCTTGAAGGGCACGCACTCCGGTGTCGACGGCATTTACTCCGCAGACCCGAAGATCGACAAGAACGCGACTCGCTTCAAGAAGATCTCGCATCTCGATGTCATCAACAAGGGTCTGCGCGTGATGGATTCCACTGCAATCACGTTCTGTATGGACAACAAGCTGCCCATCGTGGTGTTCAACCTTCTGCAGAAGGGCAATCTGCATGCGATCCTCAGGGGTGAAGAAGTGGGTACGCTAGTCGCGTGATCGACGACACGTTGTTGGAGTCGCTCGACAAGATGCAAAAAGCCGTCGAGCACGTGCAGCATCAATTTGTCGCGGTCCGCACGGGTCGCGCATCCCCGGCGCTCATCGAGAAATTGAACGTGGAGTACTACGGCGCCCCCGTTCCGCTGCAGCAATTGGCGAGTTTCCAGGTACCAGAGGCACGTCTTCTCGTCGTCAAACCGCACGACCGCACCGCGATCGCCGCCATCGAGAAGGCACTCAGCGCCGCGAATCTCGGCGTGAACCCGAGCAACGACGGTCAAGTGATCCGTCTCGCGTTCCCCGCGCTCACTGAAGAGCGCCGCAAGGAGTACGTGAAGGTCGTGAAGAACATCTCCGAAGAAGGTCGTGTCGGCGTGCGCAACGCACGGCGCGATGCGCGCAAGTTGCTCGAGACGGCCGAAAAAGACGGCGACATCTCCAAAGACGAGCTTGAGCGTGCCGAAAAAGACTTGGAGAAGATGACGCAGGAGCACGTCGATGCAATCGACAAGGCGACTGCGAAAAAAGAGCAAGAAGTGATGGAGGTCTGACCATGTCCGACGATCGCCGCGACGACACCGGTTCTGACGAGACCACGGGAAAACTTCCGGTGACGCCTGACTCGAGTCGCGACAACACGCTCGATTTCGGCGAAGAGTTCGGCGTCGTGAAATTCGCAGACTCCGACGACTCGTCGCCGGCGATTCGCGTCGACTCCACCGACACCGCGCAACTTCCGCATTGGAGCGAGGCACCGACAGGGGAGGCCCCGCGATTCGGCGTGCAACCACGCGACCCGAGCCGCCCCGTCTCTCGCGACCCGAGCCGCCCCGTCACGCGCGATGCAAGCCGCCCCACTCGCGACACTGGTCGTGCCACGTCCGACCCGAGCCGTCCGATACCTGCACCACCGCCCGTCAGCCGCCCGACTCCCGAAGGTCGCATCCGCATCGGCGGAGACGCCACTGACCCGCGCGCTCGTCGTCCGAGCGACACGCATCCCACCATGCGCGAGCGCACCGGCGAGACTCGCCGCCCAGGCACCGGAGAGGCCCGTCGACCAACTGTCGGCGATCGCTCACCGCGTCGCCCCGCCGCCGCTCGCCCCGCGCAGGTCCGGCGCGAACGTCCTGATCGCGGCGACACCGGCACGCAACCGCGCACCGTGGGCACCGACCGCAACCTCGGCTCGGCCGTGGTCGTCGGCATCGTTCTTGCCGTGCTCTTCATTGCGACGTCATTCATCAGCCCGGCGGCGGTCATGGCGCTCGTCGTAGTGGTGCTGGGTCTCGCTGCGCTCGAATTCTTCACCCAGACGATGTCGCGCGGCGTCGGTGCGCCGATGATCATCGGGGTCGTTGCGTGCATCGCGCTTCCGCTCGGCGCGTACTACATGTCGCACCTTGCAATGACGATGATCGTCGTGTTCGCGTTCATCGCCGGTGCCATCACGCTCATCGGGTCGAACGACGACCAGTCAACTGCGTTCACCAGCCTTGGCGCGTTGATGCTCGGTGTCGTGTACGTCGGTTTGTTGGGCAGTTTTGCCGCGATGATCTTGCGCATGTCCACCCTCATCGCGGCCCTCCCGAACATCGGCACCGACACGCTCTTCATTGCGGTCATCGGCATCGCCGCCAACGACATCGGCGCGTACTTCGTGGGTTCTGCCATCGGTCGCACCCCGCTGCGCGAGTCGATCAGCCCGCACAAGACGATCGAGGGCGTGATCGGTGGCACCATCGCCACGTTCACCGCAGTGGTGGTGATTGGTCTGAAAAGCGGCACGTGGGATTCGCTCATGGAGTGGCTCATGCTCGGGGCAATCATCGCGATTCTGGCGCCATTGGGCGACTTGTTTGAGTCGTTGCTCAAGCGTTCGCTCGGCGTCAAAGACTTCGGCACGTTGCTGAAGGGTCACGGCGGCGTGCTCGATCGCTTCGACGGCGTGCTGTTCACGTTGCCCGCCGTCTACTTCCTCTCGGTGGCACTCGCTCCCTGGGCGAGTTGACCTGCACCACACGTGACGGTGAAGGTTGCCCTCGCGGGCAGCACCGGCTCCATCGGCACGCAGACGCTTGATGTCGTCGATGCTGCGCGGGGTCGATATGAGATCGTCGGTCTTGCTGCCTCGTCCAACGAGCAGGTGTTGCGCGAGCAGATAGCAAAGCATCGTCCGCGCGTCGTGGCGGTCGTCGACGAAGCCGTTCGCAAGAAACTGGCCGGAGAGTTCAAGGCCGTGCAGTTCGTCGCCGACGTCGCCGACGTCGTCGACGATGCCGACGTGGTCGTCAACGCAGTGGTGGGATTCGCAGGATTGCCCGTCACTCTCGAGACGTTGCGGCGGGGCAAACGCCTCGCACTCGCCAACAAAGAAAGTCTCATCGCCGCGGGCCCGGTGGTGCAGCCGTTGCGCGCCACCCCTGGCGCAGCCATCGTGCCCGTCGACAGTGAGCACTGCGCAGTGCACCAGTGTCTGCGCTCGAGTGAATCTTCGCAACGCGAACTGGCGACGCTCGTCCTCACCGCGAGCGGCGGGCCATTCCGCGGCAAGTCTCGCGCCGAGCTGGCGATCGTCAACGTCGCGGAAGCGCTCAAGCACCCGACGTGGTCGATGGGCCCGAAGATCACCGTCGACTCATCGACTCTGATGAACAAGGGCCTTGAGGTCATCGAAGCGCACGAATTGTTCGGCGTTTCCTACGACCGTATCGACGTCGTCGTGCATCCGCAGTCGATCATCCACTCCATGGTCACGTTCACCGACGGCGCCACCATTGCGCAGTTGTCGCTGCCTGACATGCGCCTGCCGATCGCGTACGCAATCGCATGGCCCGATCGCTTTGATGTGCCCTTCGGCTCGATCGACTGGCGCGAACTGCGGCGACTCGACTTCGAGACGCCGGATCGCGCGACGTTCCGCTGCCTTGATCTCGCGTACACGGCTGGACGTACTGGAGGTTCGGCCCCGGCCTGGTTGAGCGCCGCGAACGAGATCGCCGTCGATGCATTCCTCGCAGGACGAATCTCCTGGTTGCAAATCGCCGACGTGAACGACGCCACGCTCCAGCGCCACGACGGCCACGCATTACGCAGTGCCGACGACGTGCTCGCTGCGGACGCGCAAGCGCGACGAATTGCACGCGGCATCGTCGAAACTTTCGCACAGTCCGCAGGTACCGTTACCGCGTGACCAACTTCTATTCCCGCCTCCGCGACGAACTCGTCGGCGGCGGGGGAGACCCCAGCGTCAAGTCGGGAGACAAAGTTCCGCTCTCCACCAGCATCGTCGGCATCGGCGTCATCGTGGCGCTCCTCGTGTGGCTCGGTGCCAACAACGTGTGGACGCTCGTCTTCGTGCTCGGACTCATCATTTCGGTGTTCTTCCACGAGGTCGGCCACTTCTCTACGGCGCGACTCACGGGCATGAAAGTCACGCAGTTCTACATGGGCTTTGGTCCGCGCCTGATGTCGTGGAAGCGCGGCGAAGTCGAATACGGCGTGCGCGCCTTCCCGATCGGCGCCTTCGTTCGCATCATCGGCATGAACAACCTCGACGACACCGATCCGCAAGACGAACCCCGCACCTATCGCTCGAAGTCGTTCCCGCGTCGCCTGCTGGTCATCACCGCAGGTTCGTTGATGCACGCGATCATCGCGCTCGTGCTCTTTGCCGGCGTCTTCGCCACCGCCGGTCGCTACGGCGAAACCGGCGAGGTTCGCGTGATGGAGCCGCCCTATGCCGGCAGTTCTGCCGAAGCTGTCGGCGTGCAAGAAGGCGACATCATTCGCTCGTTCGCCGGAGTGGAAGTCGCGAGCTCGGGCGAATTCGTCGAGCTCGTCGGTCAGCAGAAACCAGGCGACACGGTCACGGTCGTGGTCGAGCGCGACGGTGAACTGCTCACCCTCAAGCCCACGCTCACGGTCTTCCCCGGCACGCAAGACACTTCGGAGGTTCGGGCCTTCTTCGGCGTCTCCGGCTGGTCGCGCGACTACGTGCAACTGAGCGCCGGTTCTGCAGTGGTCGAAGCCGTCAAAGAGGTGGCTCTCACGGCGCGCGACTCCGTTCGCGGTGTTTTCACCGTGTTGAATCCGGTGAACATCGCAGAAAACCTGACGAGCGATCGCGCCAACCCGCTCACGCGCCCGAGCACCTTGGTGGGCGCCAGCCAAGTCGGCGGCGAAATTGGCCGCGAAGAAGGCTGGAAGGGCGTGCTCACGTTGCTCGCCGCAGTCAACGTCTTCGTCGGAGTCTTCAACATGCTTCCGTTGTTGCCGTTCGACGGCGGCCATGCGGCGGTCGCGGTGTACGAGCGACTTCGCTCGTCGCGCACGCGCCGCTACCAGGCCGACGTACGAAAACTGGCGCCGGTCACCACGGCGGTGGTGGCATTGCTGGTGATGCTGCTCGTGGCAGGCTTGTATCTCGACATCACTCAACCGTTGTTCTGATGATCGAGCCCACTCGCCTCGCATGACCCAGCCCGCCGCACTGCTCTCATGACCCAGCCCGCCGCTCGGCCCGCCTATCCGCGCAAGAAAACTCGCCAGATCCACGTCGGCAAAGTCGCCGTCGGTGGCGACGCACCCGTCAGTGTGCAGTCAATGACCATCACCAAGACCGCCGACGTCGAAGGCACGCTGCAGCAGATCTACGCGCTTGCGGCTGCGGGCTGCGACATCGTTCGTTGCACCTGCAACGAGATCGAAGCGGCAGAAGGTCTGGCCCAAATCGTTCCGCGTTCGCCGATCCCGATCATCGCCGACATCCACCACCAGTACAAGATGGCGCTTGCTGCACTCGAGGCTGGGGTGCACGGCCTGCGACTCAACCCCGGCAACATCCGCAAACCTGAGCACATCAAGGCCGTCGCCACCGAAGCGCGCGACCGAAAAGTGCCCATTCGCATCGGCGTGAATGGCGGTTCGCTCGACCCTTCGCTCTATGAGAAGCACGGCGGCCTCACCGCTGATGCGATGGTCGAGTCTGCACAGATGGAGATGCGCTACTTCGAAGAAGTCGGCTTTGACCTCATCAAGATTTCGGTCAAGGCCTCGAGTGTTCCGCTCATGGTGGAGGCATACCGCAAACTGAGCGCAGTCACCGACCATCCGCTGCACCTCGGTGTCACCGAGGCGGGCCCGCTACCGGGCGGATTATTGAAGGCCACCGCGGGCATCGCCACCTTGCTCTTGGAGGGCATCGGCGACACGATTCGCTACAGCCTCACCGCCGACCCCGTCGAAGAAGCCCGCGCGGGACGCCAGTTGCTCGAGTCACTCGGGTTGCGCGAGCGAAAGAACGTCGACCTGATTGCCTGCCCGAGTTGCGGCCGCGCGGAGATCGACGTGATCGAGGTCGCCAAACGCGCGCAGGATGCTTTCGCCGACAAGCAGCTCCCGTTGCAGATCGCGGTGATGGGTTGCGTCGTGAACGGCCCGGGCGAAGCGCGCGAGGCCGACCTCGGCATCGCGGCCGGCAACAAGCGCGGCCACTTGTTCGTGAAGGGCCGCAACGTCGCCGTCGTGCCCGAAGCTGAGATGGTCGATGCGCTCGTCGATTGGGCCAACTTCATCCACGAGCATGGTGTCGACGCTGCGCTCAAACGTGTCGACACCACGATTGCTGAGCGCGAAGCTGCTCGAGACCGATCGGCATTGCTCGACGAAAAGGGCGCCGACGCCAACCACTCCAACGAAAAAATCGTCGAGATCCGCCGCACCATTGACGGCTGATGCCGTCAGTCATCGACACGGCTGACGGCTGAGATCGTCAATCATCGACACGGCTGACGGCTGAGGCCGCCACATCCCGCCTCTACGGCGCGACAGTCGTCGACGGGGCAATCGTGGTGGTCGTCGTCAACTCCACCACACGCTGGGCGAGCACGCTGGCGAGTTCGAGGTAGGTCTTGGTACGCACTTCGTAACCAAGCGCCGAATGATGAATCTTGTCCCACGCCATCACTTCAGGGTTCTTCTGCACGAGTCCCGACCAGTCGAACACGCTCGCCAACGGATACTCCGCGAGCGTGCGCTCCAGCGTGGTGTTGAAGATTTTCGAGCGCTTCACGTTGGTTGGCGTGTCGACACGATGCACGTTCACCCACACCACCGGGATGTCGCCGATGGCAGTCATCAGTTCGCGGATGAGCGTGGCGTACTCGCGGCGCTTCGACAAGAAGTACACGTCGTTGGTACCGAGAGACACGATGACTGCCGTCGGTCGCAGGCCGCCTGACAAGAGTTTCTTGTAGGTGTTGGTTCCTGAATACGTGGTCGAGATGATGCCCCCGATCCGGCGCGACCACCAACCGTCGACGACGACGACCTCGAAGGTGCCCGACGAGGCCAGACGCGATTGCGACTTCGAGAAGTAGTTCGATCCCCACGTGAGGCTGTCGCCGAGCACGAGCAACGTTGACTTCGCGGGGCGCTGCGCAGCACTCGCTCCGCTCACGCCGCCGACGCAGGCCCACGTCAGCATCGCCGCGAGTGCAAGCGCAGCCGCCCGGCGCACCGCGGAGAGCGTCATGCGCGCACCTCGAACAGTTTCATGCGCTCACCGTGTACAACGTCGCTGTGCCGTCCAGTGCCACTGACTCACCGTTCGCCACATATGCGGCCGAACCAGCCGACAGCGAGCCGGCTTTCCCCGACGTGCACACCAGCATCGTGTGCTGCCGATTTGCAGTCAGGGCGAACGTGCCGTTCAATTCGTGTCGCATGA
This sequence comes from Actinomycetota bacterium, assembly GCA_041180605.1. Lineage (GTDB taxonomy): Bacteria > Actinomycetota > Acidimicrobiia > Acidimicrobiales > Ilumatobacteraceae > F1-60-MAGs027. The sequence continues at coordinate 13,016 of JBEGRF010000033.1, forward strand.
GTTGGAACGGTGCTGCGCAGCGGTACGCGCTCGACACGGGGGAGAGTCGCTCTGGCATCACGCGTGAGTCGGTCGTCGAAGCAAAGTTCGCCACCTTCAAGAACTCGTCGAGGTCGACGTGCTTGTCGGTGAATGCCGCTCGCACCACGTTGTCAGAACTGCCTTGCACTTCGAGCCCCATGCCGTACAAATACGTGTGCACGTTGCCTGCGTCGAGATAGAGCGCTTCACCAGGCTGCAGTCGCACGTGGTGCATGAGCAGCGCGATCAACGATCGCGTGTCGTCGTGATGTTCGTTCAGTTGTCGCATCGCGTCCGACGGTGTCGTCGGGGCGGCAAACGTCTCGCCGCGCAGGATCGCCTTCGCGGCTCCGGCGACACCTTCTTTGCGCACTCTCTCGGCCAGGTCACGCGCACCCGCTGACTCGCAGTTGCGCAGTGCCTCGACATCGTCGACGAAACCGCATAATGCCTCGAGTGTCGTGAGTGCCACGATCATTTCCGGCTTTGCTCTGTCGTCGGGGCGGCAAACGTCTCGCCGCGCAGGATCGCCATCGCGGCTGCGGCGACACCTTCTTTGCGCACTCTCTCGGCCAGGTCGCGCGCACCCGCTGACTCGCAGTTGCGCAGTGCCTCGACGTCGTCGGCGAAACCGCATAATGCCTCGAACGTCGTGAGTGCCACGATCATTTCCGGCTTTGCTTTGTCGTCTGGGTACACGCGATTCGGCGCATTGTGCGGCACGCCGGCCTTCTCCTCGCGCGCGAAACCTTCGGCTGCCTGCTTCGCCGACGGATGCGTCTGTAATGACAACGGTTGTGCGGCAGCGAGCAGTTTGACGATGAACGGCAGGTCGCCGATTTCGTCGGTGAGATACGTCGGCGCCGGCAGATGCACGCTGTCGTCGATCTGCGCTTGTCCGCGCGGATGCGTTCCGTACCAAATTTCCGCCCACGGTCGCCCGTCGGCAGTGATGTCGAGCAGCGCGGGCAAGGCGTATCTGTCGCCCCACGCGTAGTTCTGCGTGACGCCCTTCAGGAGCAGCATGGTGCCGTTATGCGGACGCCGCGATGACGTGCCGTGCCACGTCTGCAATCGGCATCTCGCTGGTGGTGCCGGCGATGCGGTCGCGCACTTCGAGCACACCTTTGGCCACGCCTCGACCGGCGATCACGATCATCGGCATGCCGAGCAGCTCGGCATCTTTGAATCGCACACCGGGGGATACCCCATCGCGGTCGTCGAGCAATACGTCGAGCCCCGCCGCCGACAGTTCGGCAGCCAGTTTCTCGGCAGCCGGCGCGGTCTCGTCTCCCGGTTTGCCGGCGATCACGACGTGCACCTGCATCGGTGCCACGTTGCGCGGCCAGCGCAACCCGAGCGCATCGTGCGACGCTTCGGCGATTGCCGCAACCGCCCGCGACACGCCGATGCCGTACGAACCCATGGTCACCACTCGCTGCTTGCCTTTTTCGTCGAGCACTGTCAGCCCGAGCACCTCGGCGTATTTGCGACCGAGCTGGAATACGTGGCCCATCTCGATGCCGCGATCGATGCGCATCTTCGCGCCGCAGTTCGGGCACGAGTCGCCGTCGCGCACTTCGGCGACATCGGCGACGCCGTCAGCGGTGAAGTCGCGGCCGTGCACGAGGTTCACCACGTGTTGGCCGGCTTTGTTCGCACCGGTCGCCCACGCGCTGCCCTTCACCACGCGAGGGTCGAGCAGATAACGGATGCCGAGCGCCTTCGAAGCGCCGAGCACGTCGGGCCCGACGTATCCCTTCACGAGTGCGGGTCGCGCCGCGAAGTCTGCGTCGCCGAACGGCTCCACTTCCGCGGGTATGACGAAGGCCTCGAGTCGCTTCATGTCGACTTCGCGGTCGCCTGGCACACCGATGGCGAGCGGCTCGCGCCGGCCGTCGGGGTGGCGCAGCATCACGATGACGTTCTTCAGCGTGTCACCGCCAGTCCATGCGCCGCTGTCGCGCTTCAGATCGGCACGCGAGTTGAACAAGTTGACGAGCGTCTCGATGGTCGGGGTGTTCGGCGT
>JBEGRF010000034.1:0-3018 GCA_041180605.1 Actinomycetota bacterium
GGGTGAAGGCGTATTCGACGTCGTCGCTCCAGCCCAATTGGTACTTGGAGAGGTCAAGGTCAAATGTGGTCACGTGGGGGAATTTCTCCTACGCAGATAGTAACAATTCGCAGCCCCAGAACCACCCGCCCAGACGTGTGGCGAGTGGCGCAGGTGACACTTGGTGGGTGCGTCGGGCGCTCGGCGCAGGCGGCACTTGGTGGGTGCGTCGGGCGCGCAACGCAGGCGTAGCGTCGTTGCGTCGTATGGAGCGCTTCGGACTCGTCGGTCTTCCAAATGCCGGAAAATCGTCGCTCTACAACGCGCTCACTGGCTCGAACGCATTGGCGGCACCATACCCCTTCGCGACGAAAGACCCCAACATCGGTGTCGCCAAGGTGCTCGATCCGCGTCTCGATGCGCTGGCCAAGATGTCGGAGAGCAAGAAGGTCGTCAATGCCACGATCGAAGTGGTCGACATCGGAGGTCTCGTGGAGGGCGCGAGCAAGGGCGAGGGTCTCGGCAACAAGTTTCTGGCGAATATTCGCGAGGTGGATGCGATCGTCTTCGTGTTGCGTGCATTCGTGGACGATGACATCCCCGGCCCGAGCGACCCGCTCGAGCACTTGCGAGTAGTCGAACTTGAACTTGCCCTTGCCGACCTGGAGAGCGTCGAGACAAAGTTGGGCAAGATGCAAAAAGCTGCACGTATGGACAAGTCGATTGCCGACGAAGTTGCAGCGCTCGAACGTGCACAGAAGCAACTCGCTGATGGACGCCCGCTGTATCGCGCAGGTATCTCGGAAGCCGACCGCGAATTGTTGGCGCCGCATTTCTTGCTCACCACTCGGCGTGTGCTTGCCGTGGTGAACGTGGCCGAAGATGCGCTCGACACGATTCCGACGCAAGTGGCGCGGGTCGCCGCCGAGTTGGCGCCACCGGGGTCGGCGAGCGAACACGAGGTAGAAGTTCTCGGCATGAGCGTGCAGATCGAGGCTGAAGCCGCACAACTCACCGGACAAGACCGCATCGACATGCTCGAAGCACTCGGCTTGGGCGAGGGAGCACTGCCCCGTCTCGTTCGCTCGGCATATCACTTGCTCGGGTTGCGTACGTTCTTCACCACCGGCGACAAAGAGTCACGCGCCTGGACTTTCCACGCGGGTTCGAAGGCACCCGAATGCGCCGGAAAGATCCACACCGACTTGCAGCGCGGCTTCATTCGAGCCGACGTGATCCACTGCGACGAACTGCTCGCCGCCGGTTCATGGTCGAAGGCCCGTGACGCCGGCAAGCTTCGAGTCGAAGGCAAGGATTACGAAGTCGCTGACGGCGACGTGATGGAGATTCGCTTCAACGTCTGACCTCAAGCGTCCAGAACGACGGCAGTAGTGTTATTTCGTCAATGACGAAGGGTGTTGGCACGTTCCAGCATGAGTGAACTTCGAACATCCGAAGCCACAGGCGAGCAGATTCTCGCGTTCGCCAAGAAGCTCTTCCCCATCACCCGAAGCATCACGGGCGAAGGAGTGCGCGAAACGCTGCAATTGATTCAGGAAATCCTCCCTGACATGCAGATTCACGAAGTGCCGTCGGGCACGAAGTGCTTCGACTGGACGGTGCCGCAGGAGTGGCAGATCACCGAGGCGTACATCGAAGACCCGGCCGGGCGGCGCATCGTCGACTTCAAGAATCACAATCTCCACGTGGTGAGCTACTCTTCGCCCGTTGACGAGGTGCTCGAACTCGAGGCGCTGCAAGAGCACCTGCACTCGCTGCCCGACAAGCCGAACGCGATCCCCTACGTCACCTCGTACTACGCAGATCGCTGGGGTTTTTGCCTCTCCCACGAGCAACGGGCTTCATTGAGGCCGGGCCGATACCACGCGGTGATCAAGAGCAAGAAGTTCGACGGTGTATTGAACTATGGCGAACTCATCCTGAAAGGTGCGAGCAAGGAAGAGATCTTTATCTCCACTTATGTGTGCCACCCTTCAATGGCAAACAACGAGATCTCGGGGCCGACGGTAGTGACCTACGTCGCCAAATGGCTCGCGACCCTCGACCGTAGGTTCACATACCGCATCATCTTCATTCCAGAGACAATCGGATCCATCTGCTACCTGAGCCGCAATCTCAAACAGATGAAATCGCGGGTCTTTGCCGGATTCAATATTTCGTGCGTCGGCGACGACCGAACGTACTCCATCATCGAGTCACGCACTGCCGACACTGAAGCCGACCGCGTCGCCAAGCACGTCTTGAAGCACCTCGGACCAAAGACGAGGATCCACACATTCTTGGAGCGCGGCAGCGACGAACGCCAGTACTGCAGTCCTGGAGTCGACTTGCCGGTCGTCGGGCTCAGCCGAACAAGGTTCACTTCATACCCCGAGTACCACACATCACTCGACGACTTCTCGGTCGTCACCGCTTCGGGCCTGAAGGGCGGCTTTGAATTCGTGAGAACCTGCCTCGAAGTGCTCGAAGAGAACTGGACGTACTCCGCCACGCAATTGTGCGAGCCGCAACTCGGGCGACGCGGGCTCTACCCCACCCTCGGCGCGCGCGGCGTGGAAAGTTCCGTTGACGACTTGCTCAATGTGCTCGCATATTCCGACGGCAAGACCGATCTGTTGCAGATTGCCGAGACCTGCGGAATTCCGTTTGCGACCGCACAACGCGCCGCGCGACGGTTGCTCGGCGAGAAGCTGCTGCAGCGCGTCGGCTGAGCGGCTACTTGCCGATTGCTGGGTAGAACTTGATCTTCACCAACAGGTGAAGCATGAACGCGATCTCGGTGTCAGTGAGCCGTTTGGTGTACTCACGAGTCGCGACGTTGAAGTAGGTAACATCGCGCTCGATCTTCGTCGGCCACTCCTTCACAACTTTGATGCTGCTCGGGTCGTGTCCCTTCGCGGCGAATGCGGCGAGTTCGCGCTCGAGGACGGCAAACTTCTCGTCGACGCTGACGGACCGGTACTGGTTGCCGAGCTTCTCGGTCATGTCGGTGGCCGGAACCCCGGCGTAGATGTGATT
>JBEGRF010000035.1:0-7068 GCA_041180605.1 Actinomycetota bacterium
TACTGGCCCCGGTGGAAGAGTATGGCTCCGGGGGTGGGGCTCGAACCCACGGCCGACGGATTAACAGTCCGTTGCTCTGCCAACTGAGCTACCCCGGAAAGGCTCACTCAGGCTACTTGCCCTAGCCGCCGTGCGGGGCGCGGCTGCGGCAAAACGCTCGTCGCGGGGTTACTCGTCTTCGACGAACGAGCGCAATCCGCTTTCGTTGTTCGGGTGACGCATTCGCGCCAGGGTCTTTTGCTCGATTTGGCGGACGCGTTCGCGCGTGATGCCTTCGCGCTCGGCGACTTCTTCCAACGTGTGCTGTTTTCCGATGAAATCTCCAAGCCCAAAGCGCATCGACATGATTCGCCGTTCGCGCTCGGGCAACCCGTCGAGCGACTTTTCCACTTGGTTGATCAACTCGCGCTGCACCGTCTCGTTGAGCGGGTCGGCGGCATCGGGGCTCGCAAGAGTGTCGCCAACAGTGAGGTCGTCGATGTCGGCACCCACTGGAGCGTCAAGGCTCGCGGTCGAGAGCGTAAGTTGCTGAATTTCGAACAATTTCTCCACGGAGATGTCGCAGCGAGCAGCGACTTCTTCTGGCGTCGGGTCGCGCTTCAACTCTGCGGTGAGCTCACGCTCAGATCTCTGAACTCGATTGACGATCTCCATCATGTGTCCCGGGATACGGATGTTTCGTCCTTGGTCGGCCATTGCCCGAGTCATAGATTGACGGATCCACCACGTCGCGTAGGTGGAGAACTTGAAACCCTTCTCGTAGTCGTACTTGTCGACGGCGTGCATGAGGCCGATGTTGCCTTCTTGGATGAGGTCAGAGAGGTGCAGCTCTTTGCGGTCGTATCGCCGCGCGATGGAGACGACCAGTCGCAAGTTGGCGTTCACCATGCGTTGCTTGGCCTTCTCGCCGGCCTTGACTGCTTCTTTCAAATCGCGGCGATCGCCGGCTGAGAGCTTGGAGTCTTTGTTGGCGAGTCGCTCGGCGGCACGCTGGCCGTCTTTCACGGCTTTGCCAAGGATGCGTTCGTCTGCCGCAGTGAGTAGCGGATACTTGCCGATCTCGTTGAGATACTGGCGCACCGTGTCGGGCGTATCACCGCCGCTGATTCGCGGGCCTGCCACTAGTGGGTCACGCCTCGACTGCGGAAGAAACGTCGTACAACCATGCAAGCAAGTCCGATACGACAGATTCTGCCACATCCCGATCACCCAAACGCTCCACCTGTTGACGGATGTTCCGGTCGCGCGCGATGGCGTCAGGTGCGGTGTTCGTCACGCGACGCCCGAGCTCGCGTCGCACGGCGGCGCGCAACAAGTTGACCCCTTCCTTGCGCGGATCTCCCTCGACCGATGCGACGAGCACGCGACTGAGCAATTCCTGCGCCTCGGGGTCGAGATCGGCTTCAGCACGTTTGAAGTCGTTGCGGTGCTTCATCATTGCGCGAAACACTCGGCGGTGCGACTCGTCAGCGAATACTTCTTCCGACACGATGCCGGTGACCGTGTCAAAGTCGTTGACCATGAGGGCGAGTATCACGAACTCGGCGTTCTCGCGGGGGCCTGACGGCGTGGCGACTGACGTCTCGACGCGGGCCATTCGACGGTCGAGACCCTTGTCGACGCGGCGAACGACGTCGGCCTTTTCTTCTATACCGAGGGTCTCGGCGAGCGCAGAGGCGTAGTCGCGGCGCACGATGTCGCTCGGATGCTCGTTGATGATCGCCACGGCCTTGGCGAGTGCCCGCTCCTTTGATTCCGGCGTGTCGATCTTCTGGCTTTCGAGCGATCGGCGCACGCGGAACGCGAGAAATTCCTCCGCGTTGTTCACGGAATCGAGTAGGCCCTGCGGGTCACTGCCGGCGAGGTCGCCGGGGTCTTTTCCGCCGCTCAAGCGAGCCACTTTCACTTGCACGGCGAGTTTCTTTTCCCACTCGTAAAAGCGTTCGGCAGCACCCTGGCCAGCCGCGTCAGCGTCGAACGCCAAAACTACTTTGTTGGCAAAACGCTTGATGAGTCGCACGTGGTCTTCAGTCAGGGCGGTGCCGCAGGTCGCCACCGCGCGGGCGAAGCCGATTCGGTGGAAACCGATGACGTCGGTGTAGCCCTCGCACACGACGATCTCGTCGGCTTTCACGACGTCGGATTTCGCCCAGTTGAGGCCGTAGAGCGTCTTTGACTTGGCGTAGATCTTCGATTCTGCGGAGTTCTTGTACTTGGCGGGGTCGCTGCTGCCGGGTAGCACTCGCCCGCCGAATGCGACCGCCTCACCGGACTCTTTGAATATCGGGAACATCACGCGGGCGCGGAACGAATCCTGCTGGCGACCACGACTGTTGGTGAATGCGAGGCCGCAGTCACGCATCATCTCCGGCGATGCCCCGAGCGCCTTGCTCAGCGCATCCCAGTCGTCTGGTGCCCAGCCCAGGCGAAACTGGCGGGCGACGTCGCCGCTCAGGCCGCGGGAGCGCAAGTAGTCGCGTGCGGCTTTGGCGTCGGGTGCGGTGAGCAGTCGTTGGTGGTACCACTCGACTGCTCGCTCCATGACCTCGAGCAGTTCTTTGTTTCGCTGGCGGTCGCGCGACGGGCCGCCTTGCGTGTAGTTGAGAGTGACACCGACTTTGGCTGCGAGGTGCTCCACTGCGCCGACGAAGTCGAGTCGCTCTACTTCCTGCACGAACTTGAATACGTCACCCGACGCACCGCACCCGAAGCACTTGTATCGCCCGGTTTCGTCGCGCACGTTGAACGACGGGGTTTTTTCGCCGTGGAATGGGCAGAGACCCAGAAAGTTTCGGCCGGCGCGCTTCAGCGCCACGTAGTTTCCGATGACGGCCGAGATCGGCTGTGCAGCGCGCACGCGCTCGATGTCGTCCTCGACGATGGCCATCGGCGAGAGGCTAGTTCGGAGGTTGCTTGGAAGCCCTTCGACGGTTCGCCATGAGCGACGCCACCACGCCCACAACGAGGAAGGTGACGATGACGCCGAGAGAAATCGCCACAGGGATATGGATGGAACGCCAGGCGAGGGTCATCTTGATGCCGACATAAATGAGCAGCGACGAAATCGTCTGCGGCATGTACACGAATCGCTCGCGCATGTCGGCGAGCAGGAAGTAGAGAGCACGGAGACCGAGGATGGCCCATGCGTTGGAGGCGAACACGATGAACTGTTCTCGGCTCACTGCGAGCACGGCCGGCACAGAGTCGACGGCGAAGATGACGTCTGTAACTTCGATGATCACCAGCACGGCGAGCAGCGGCGTCGCGAATCGCTTGCCGTCGATCTTCGTGATCATTTTTTGTCCGTCGTAGTGCTGCACCGACGGCACGAATCGGCGGAACAATTTCATGGTCTTGGTCTCGTTGGGGTCAGTGTCTTCGTCTTTGCCGCTGACGATCTTCCAGCCCGTGTACACGAGGAAGACACCGAACACAAGCAGAAGAATCTTGAATCGGTTGATCACCGCTGTGCCGACGATGATGAAGACGAAACGAAGCACCAGCGCGCCGAAAATGCCCCAGAACAGAGTGCGGTGCTGATACTGGCGCGGGACCGCGAAGTGGCTGAAGACCACCGCCCACACGAACACGTTGTCGACCGAGAGACTCTTTTCGATCAGATAGGCACTCAGGTATTCGACCGCCGCCGCACCACCCTGGCCTTGGTCGGCAAACATCCACGCGATGACTCCAGTGAATGCGAGACCGAGGCCGACCCACACGGCACTCTCGATGGCCGCCTCTTTGATCTCGACGACGTGGGCCTTGCGGTGGAATACGAGCAGGTCGACGAGCAACGCGACGGCGATGACTCCGACGAGCATCTCCCACCCCCACCACGGGATGTCGACATCAACGTAGTTTCCGGTGTCTGAAGCAGCACCGACCAGCGCAGCAAGAACGTTGGGGGTCATGTTGTGCGCAAAGCGTAGCGTCTCGCCAAGCCGCAGTCTGCGACGGTCTGGCGATTACTTTGTGTCAGTTTTCGCACCGCCGATGATTGCTTGTGCGGCGGCAAGTCGTGCAATCGGGATGCGATACGGCGAGCAGCTCACATAGTCGAGACCCGCTCGGTAGAAGAGGCCGATCGACTCAGGGTCGCCACCGTGCTCACCGCACACGCCGAGTTTGAGTTTCCGTTTCACCTTGCGCCCGCGCTTTGCGGCGATCTCAACGAGCTCGCCGACGCCCGTCTGGTCGATCGTCTCGAACGGGTTACGTTTCAACAGACCCGCCTCGAGATATGCCGGCATCATGCGACTCTCGACGTCGTCGCGGCTGAAACCGAACGTCATCTGCGTCAGGTCGTTCGTCCCGAAACTGAAGAAGTCGGCATGTGCTGCCAACTCGTCGGCGCGAATCGCGGCGCGCGGCGTCTCGATCATCGTGCCGATGGTGACCTGCGGTCGCTTGGCCTTCTTGCCCGATGGCGTGGTGCGCGGGCGTGACGCAAAGTCAGCGAGCACGCCTTCTACCCAGCCGCGCGCGAGTGCGAGTTCGTCGTCAGTGACCGTGAGCGGGATCATCACTTCGACGATCGGCTCGTAGCCCTCGCCAGCGACCTGGTCTGCAGCTTCCATCAGCGCACGAACCTGCATGGCGTAGAGGCCCGGCTTGATGACGCCGAGTCGCACGCCGCGGATGCCGAGCATCGGGTTGACCTCGGACCACGCGTGTGCGGCTTTGAGCAGCTGCTTCTCTTCCTGCGAGAGCCCGCCGGTTGCATCCTTGATTTCGAGCTCGTCGATACGCGGGAGGAACTCGTGCAGCGGAGGATCCAGCAGTCGAACCGTGACGGGCAGGCCGCTCATCACGCGCAAGATGGCGACGAAATCTTCTTTCTGCACCGCGCGCAACTCTTCGAGTGCCGCGGTTTCTTCTGCCGTGGTATCGGCAAGGATCATGCGGCGCACGACCGGCAGGCGATCTGGCGCCAAGAACATGTGCTCGGTGCGGCAAAGGCCAATGCCTTCAGCACCGAAGTCGCGGGCAACCTTGGAGTCGTCGCCGGTGTCGGCGTTGGCGCGCACGCTCAACTTGCCCTTGCGGATCTCGTCCGCCCATTTGAGGATCGTGTGGAACTCTGCCGGCGGCTTTGAACCGGCCAGGGTGAGCGCGCCGAGCATGATCTCGCCTGTTGCGCCGTCAAGCGAGATGGTGTCGCCCTCACGAACTACCGTGTCGCCGACGCTGAACTGCTTGCCGTCGATCTTGACCGCATCGGCACCTACAACTGCAGGTGTGCCCCACCCGCGCGCGACGACCGCAGCGTGACTGACCAAGCCGCCGCGTGCAGTGAGGATGCCTTTGGCGACCATCATTCCGTGCACGTCTTCGGGGCTCGTCTCGTTGCGCACGAGGATGACCGCTTCGCCCGACTTGGCCGCGGCTTCGGCGTCGTCGGCTGTGAAGTACACCTTGCCGACTGCAGCACCAGGTGACGCGGCGAGACCCTTTGCGACGGCCTTTGTCTTGTTTGCGAACTGCGGATGCAGCACCGAGTCGAGGTGATCGGCCGTGATGCGCATGAGCGCTTCTTTCTTGCTGATCTTCCACTTGTACTTGCCGGTGCCGCCGTTTTTTGTCATCTCCACTGCCATGCGCAGGGCTGCCGCACCGGTGCGCTTGCCGACTCGAGTCTGCAGCATCCACAACTTTCCGTCTTCGATAGTGAACTCGGTGTCGCACATGTCCTTGTAGTGCCGCTCGAGGCGCGCGAAGATCTCCAACAACTGCTCGTGCACCGCGGGAAAATGGCGCTTCAGCGCGTCGAGGTCTTCGGTGTTACGAATTCCGGCGACGACGTCCTCGCCCTGCGCATTGATGAGGTAGTCGCCATAGGGCTTGTTCTCGCCGGTCGCGGCGTTACGAGTGAAACCGACGCCAGTGCCCGACTCATTGTTGCGGTTGCCGAACACCATCGCTTGCACGTTGACAGCAGTACCGAGGTCATGGCTGATTTTTTCGCGCACGCGGTAGGCGATGGCTCGCGCACCGTTCCACGAACGAAACACTGCCTCGACCGCGCCGCGCAACTGTTTGGCGGATTCCTGCGGGAAGTCTTTGCCCGTCTCGCGCTTGACGATCGACTTGTACTGCTCGCAAAGGTCGCGCAGTTTCGACGCCGGAAGGTCGGCGTCGTTCTTGGTGCCGAGTGCAGCCTTGGCTTGCTCGAGCGGATGCTCGAAGTGGTGGCCATCCACACCGAGCACGATGCGACCGAACATCGCAATGAATCGGCGGTAGCTGTCGTACGCAAAACGCTCGTCGTTGGTGCTGCGTGCGAGGCCTTGCACGCTCGCATCGTTGAGGCCGAGGTTAAGGACAGTGTCCATCATCCCCGGCATCGAGAACTTGGCGCCTGAGCGTACGGAGACGAGCAACGGGTCTTTGGCATCGCCAAGTGTGCGGCCCATCTTCTTTTCCAGCGAGGCAACGTGGGCGGCGACTTCTTTGTCGAGGCCTTTCGGCCATCCGCCACGCATGTAGTCGCGGCACGCGTCGGTAGTGACGGTAAAGCCGTGCGGCACCGGCAGTTTCAACACCGTCATCATTTCGGCGAGGTTTGCACCCTTGCCGCCGAGCAGATCCTTCATGCTCATCGGAGCCTTGCGGTGTTTGTGGTCGAAGGCGTAGATGTAGGCCATACGTCCGTTCAATCCTACGAGCGAGTGAGTTGCTCGGCGACTTCGATGTGCGCTCGTTGCACCATGACGAGCGCGAAGTCACCCGCGACCGAGGTGCACTGCCCGATAACTGTGCCATCGGCGAGTGCGTATGGAGCACCGGCTGTCGCGACTGCCGAGTCGACGGGCGTCGCCACGCCGGTGGATGTTGCTGCGGGGCGCCTCGGCAGACGCATCAAGCGCCGCGGCGCAGTCGAGCCGCGGCTGTCCATTCGCTCGACGAGTTCTTGGCCCGGGTAACAACCCTTCGTGAATGACACGCACACATCAACGAGCCCGGTTTCTGCTGGCAGCGAGTCGGCGGTGATGTCGACGCCGAAGATCGGCCACGCGCAACGGACGCGTTCAGTGTGGAATTCGATGGCGCTGGCGGTGGCGCTAG
>JBEGRF010000036.1:0-100426 GCA_041180605.1 Actinomycetota bacterium
TGTCGCTGAGAGCCCGATCACTCGACGGAAGTCTGCTGCTCATTACTTCACTGTGTGAGAGCTGGGCTCCGCTTCTCCACACACTCTTGAGAAGGAAGACTGCTCGCCCATAACTGAATGGCTCAGCAGTGACCTCTGAGTCCCAAATTACGTGATTCGTGAGCATCGCAGGCACGCGAAAGTGGAAAGCTACTGCGCTCAGTGCACCAGAAGAAGTCCCCAGAAAGAGATTTGCGTATCTTCCAACCATGAAGTCCAGCAACGCAGTTCGCTGAGGAGAGCTGTGATACTCAATGACTCCTTCGAGGCCAGACGGTGAGGTTGGATGGTTACCCACTGTCATCACCGAGAATCCCTCGCCGATCAAGTAGTCGACAGCATCTTGGAAATTCTGCGGACTTGCGTTCGCGAAGTTGACGTCGTAGACACCCTTGGCTCCAGGCTGAATATCGTGGGATGAGTTTCGGACGTGAACTAGCGCAATTCGGGAGTTCGGCGTGACACCCAAACTTTCGAGGCATGATTGCACCTCTATTTCGTCTTGATTTTCGACGAGGCTTGCAGCGTGATAGTTGCTTGAGTTCATCGAGTTTGATACGTGGTTTTTCCCGAGGGCGAGATCCATGACATGCGCTTGCATGACACTGCTCCGCTGCCAGTACCAAGCGATTACATGCAAGGCCTTCCACAGAACTCGATGAAGGAGCCCGGGCAACAGAGGTATCTGTCGTCGCCAGAATTGGCTGAATTCACGATCCGGCGTTGACCCGGACCAGAACACAATGTCGAAATACCTATCGCTTTCTTTCGCTTCCTCGTGTCGGCGAAGCAGATAGTACAGGGGGCAGCGCAACATGAATCCGTATGGCGTATGAAATCTCACCAACCTCACCGTTACGAAAGGACTTACCACTCGTACTGGAAGTGCAGCGACTTTCTGGAGAATATTCCCCAGCGAGAACCCACCTCTAGCTTCCACAGGAGTAAACGTGGTGAAAAGTGGTTAGTTGGCTTCGACCACGGCTGGGTCGATGCGCACACCCGGGCTCATCGTCGAGGAAATCGTGATGCGCTTCATGTAGCGACCCTTTGCTGCAGCAGGCTTCGAGCGCTGCAATTCGTCGAGCACGGCTTTCACGTTTGCGACGAGCGCGGCGACATCGAAGCTTGCTTTTCCAACCGGCACATGAACGTTGCCGAAACGATCCGTGCGGTACTCGACTTTTCCACCTTTGAACTCGCTCACTGCGCGAGCGACGTCGGTGGTGACCGTGCCTGTCTTCGGGTTTGGCATTAGACCGCGCGGTCCGAGAGCACGACCAAGTTTGCCGACGAGCGGCATCAAGTCGGGCGTCGCAATCGCAATATCGAAATTCATGTTGCCCTTCTCGATATCAGCCGCGAGGTCTTCTGCACCGACGATGTCGGCGCCTGCCTCTCGAGCAGCCTTGGCATTGTCGCCCTGGGCGAACACCGCTACTCGCACTGCCTTGCCAGTCCCGGAAGGCATCGATACTGTGCCGCGAATCGTCTGTTCGCTCTTCTTAGTGTCAAGCCCCAGTCGCACGGCGATGTCGACGGATTCGTCGAACTTGGCTTTCGCCATCGACTTCACTTTGGTCACGGCAGCTGCGAGGTCGTGTAGTTCATCACGATTCAACCCAGTGGCTGATGCGACGTATTTCTTTCCTCGGTGATTTTCCTTGGCCATAAGGCCTCCCTCATTGTTGAGCTCGCCAGACGAGGTCGTTCCGTGCGCGCTGAATTTCGCTCTTAGACCCTATCGGTGTCTGCCTAGTCGGTCGCCGTGCCGCCAGCAGAGCCTTTTGCGCCAAACCAATTCAGGGCGTGACGGTCAGACCCATGCTTCGGGCAGTGCCGCGCACCTGTTGCTTCGCAGCTTCGAGGTCGTTGGCGTTCAAGTCCGGCATCTTGCGCTTGGCAATCTCTTCGACGTCCCGCTCAGTGACCGAGCCGGCGACTTCTTTGCCTGGGTTCGAAGCGGCCTTTTCGATTTTCGCTTTTTCTCGCAACAACACTGGCGTAGGCGGAGTCTTCAGTTTGAACTCGAACGAGCGGTCGTCGAAAATCGTAATTTCGACCGGAATGACGGTGCCAGCTTGGCTCTCCGTCGCCGCGTTGTATTGCTTCACAAATTCCATGATCTGGATGCCGTGTGGTCCGAGTGCCGTACCGACAGGCGGTGCAGGCGTCGCCTTGCCGGCCGGAATCTGGATCTTGACGACCGCAGAGACTTCTTTCTTCGCCATGGTGAGTTGTTCCTTCCTCTTTGCTTAGTTTTTCTAGAAGTGATTAGAGCTTCGCGACTTGGCCGAAGTCCATCTCGACAAGCGTGTCGCGACCGAAGATGTTCACAAGCACCTTCAGCTTCATGTGGTCGGCGTTGATTTCGGCAATCTGACCTTGGAAGTCGGCGAATGGGCCTTCCTTCACCCGCACGGCCTCGCCAACCTCGTAATCCAATTTGGGGGCCTTGCGCTTTGGCTGTACTTCGCCCTCTTCTTTGGCGACGAAGAAATGCTGCACCTCGTTCTTCGAAAGCGGTGTGGGACGCTGACCGCGCTGGTTCTGGCCGACGAATCCAGTGATACCAGGTGTTTGTCGGATGCAGAGCCACGAATCGTCGTCGAGTTCGCAACGAACAAGGATGTACCCGGGGAACATCTTCTTCTGCACGGTCTGCTTACGGCCGTTCTTGAACTCAACTACGTCTTCCATCGGGATGACGATCTCGTAGACCTTGTTCTCAAGGTGCATCGACTGCACGCGTGCGCGCATCGCTTGTTCGGCTTTCTTTTCGTAGCCAGATTGGCTGTGCACGACGTACCACTTGCCGGGGCGCAGCCAGGGACGGTCGACGAATTCTTCTTCGGAGTCTCCCTGTGTCAGGTCGAACTCTGCGTCGACGACAGATTCTGTGGTGAGGTCTTCAATGTTCATGGTTTAGTCCTTGTAAAGCCAGCCGGAAAGTATCCCGAAGAGTGAGTCCAGTCCGAAAACATAGACCGTGATGACGACAACTGCGAACAAGACAATGATTGAGTACCTTCGCACCTCGGGCCACGTCGGCCAAGAGACTTTCCGCATCTCGTCACGGACTTCGCGCGCATACTGAACGGCCCCCACTCGCTCGCGGGGCTGGGTCGGCGTCACCGGCTGGCGAACAGGTGCGCCTTGCTCGTTAACAGCGCCCATCCGGCGCATGGCGCGCTTCTGCTGCCTGTTGAGATCCATTGACATACGGGCACGTCAGGCTATCGGGGAACGCCAATGAGTCGGTCGTCCGGCGAATGCGCACGCTCCGTTGCAGGGCAGGAGGGACTTGAACCCCCGACCGTCGGTTTTGGAGACCGATGCTCTACCAACTGAGCTACTGCCCTCTGTAGTTCGTGTCAGGCAGGCTACCAATCACTTCTTCGAAGGTGCCTTCTTGAATGATTCGACCCTTCTCGAGCCGAATCAATCGTGAGCAGTGAGCGAGAGTCGAGGTTCGGTGTGCCACCACGATGAGAGTGTGTTCTTGGGCGATCTCACGAAATGACTCGACGATTTCCTTCTCTGTCTCAATGTCGAGCGCCGACGTCGCCTCATCGAGCACGATCACTTCTGGACTTCCGTAAAGTGCTCGCGCAATTCCCAGTCTTTGGCGCTGTCCGCCCGAAAGTCGCACGCCACGCTCTCCCACTTCTGTATCCCAGCCGTTCGGAAGGGAGTGCACAAAGTCAGTCAAGTTGGCTTGTCTGATCGCGCGCTCAACCCGACCATTGTCGACCATTTCTTCAGAGAGACCAAATGCCACATTCCTACGAATTGTCGTATCCATGAGATAAACGAATTGAGGTACATAGCCAATCTTGTCCTGCCAATTTCGGCAGTTTGATGAGATGTCGATTCCGTTTGCGCGTATCTCACCATTGCACGGCGTCAGAATTCCGATCAACAAGTCAACTAACGTGCTCTTACCTGACCCACTCTTTCCAACAATTCCTACTGACTCTCCCGCTCGAATCTCAAAGACTGGAATGTTTATTACGTCAGAATCCGTGTTGGGGTACCGGTACTCAAGATTAATTGCCATAAGGCTTAAAAATGAGCCGAGGGGCCTAGCATTCGCTTCGGGTTGGCGCGTGTCTGACAGCCTGATCCCTCTTACTGCGCCTTCAAGTCCTGGTCGAGTAAGAGCGATCTGCTGAATGGACACCACAATTCGATTGATGGCGGGAAGCATTCGAAATGCCACTACACCGAATAATGCAATGATCAGAGTGGCTTCGTCAGAACTTTGATTTCGAAGCCGGGAGATCACAATTGCGAGTGAGAGGCTGCTAATGGCTAGTATCTCAAATGTTGCACGTGGAATGGATTGAATGACGTTGAACAGATAGACGGTGCGCGACACTCCATACAAGCTCTTGCGATGGACATCAATTACTTCTCGATCTCTGCCGAATAGTTTTATTTCCTTGATACCGCCAAATCCTGAGAGCAGCGACTTGTTTATTGATTCTCGATAGACCATCCTCTCCTCGCCCCATATTTTCGCGCGCGATCGAGTCAGTCGAAGCACAATCCATGAGCTGGCCCCAAAAACTACGGCTACCGTCAGGGTGCTTATTGGCTGGATGAGCATTAGTACAACGATGAATGCCAGCCCCGTTATGACGTCACTTACCAGCAAGAGTGCTGGTCCGATTAGGTAGGTAGTGGCACTCGAATAGTCGCTGACATTACGGAGAAGGACTGACGACGAGTTGCTCAAATGAAATTCGTAGGGTTGCCGAAGATAGTTCTCAAAAAGTTGTTGTGTAATTCGATTTCCGACTGAGAGTTGCGCTCGCTGTTGGTAGTAAGTGGATGCAATGATAAACAAATTCTTCAGAAGAAAGGCAACAACAAGTGAGGAAAGCAAGATAACTACGAAATTTTGGTATCGCATATCTTCAATTCCATCTGGAATCCACGAATAGTTCTGTCGTTTATCTCCTCCTAGTACAACCTGCACGACCGGTATGACAATTCCTAGGCTCAGTAGCTCGAATAGCGTCGTCACAAGCACCAACAGAAAGCAAATCGAAAAGCGGAATCGATCTTTTCTCTCTAGAAGCTCTAGGAGCAGCGAGAGTAGCGGTCGTTTTGAAAGGTCATTCATTTTGTAGCGGCGATCGGAATCGAACCGATGACCTTCCGATTATGAGCCGGATGCTCTTACCAACTGAGCTACGCCGCCGCTAGGCGAGCCCTCTGTGGGAATCGGACCCACGACCTCTTCCTTACCATGGAAGTGCTCTGCCAACTGAGCTAAGAGGGCACTGACATTGCTCGCGCAATGCCTTTCTTAGACTACTCCCTGATGCCGCCCGTCTCGCTCCGAGTAGCTCAACTTGGGGACGCAGAAGAGATTGCAGCGATTTACAACCACGAAGTGGAGAATTCAACCACGACGTTCGACCTAGTGCCACGGACAATTGAGGCCCAACGCGAATGGCTGGCAGCACGAAGTGGCGCGTTCGCCGCGCTGGTCGCTCAAGACGCTGATACCGGTGTCATCGGGTTTGCCGCGCTGGGTACATATCGTGACCGAGCTGGATACAGAACTACGGTCGAGAATTCTGTTTATGTCCACCGCGAATATCAGCGCCGCGGGGTCGGACGTCTTCTCCTATCGGCCCTCCTCGAAGTGGCACGCGACTCAGGTTTCCACACCGTAATTGCTCGTATCGACTCACAAAGTGCCGGGTCACTTGCACTGCACAGATCGTTGGGGTTCGTCGAAGTTGGGGTCGAGCGGCAAATAGGAAGGAAATTTGGTAGATGGCTCGATTCTGTAATAATGCAAAAAATGCTCAATGACTAGCTCAGTGGGCCGGGAAGGATTCGAACCTACGTAGGCAGATGCCGGCAGATTTACAGTCTGCTCCCTTTGGCCGCTTGGGTACCGACCCCGAGGGTTTCACTCTAACGGATTCGGTATCGTGACGGACGTGCCGAGTTTCGACATCGTTTCCGAGGTCAATCGCCAAGAGCTCAAAAATGCAGTCGACCAGGCACAGCGCGAGATCAGTCAGCG
Organism: Actinomycetota bacterium; assembly: GCA_041180605.1. Classification (GTDB taxonomy): domain Bacteria; phylum Actinomycetota; class Acidimicrobiia; order Acidimicrobiales; family Ilumatobacteraceae; genus F1-60-MAGs027. Next base: position 6,089 of record JBEGRF010000036.1, read on the forward strand.
CTACGACTTCAAGAACACTAACTCGACGATTGAACAGACTGAGCTCGTCCTCACGCTCCGCACCGCGAGCGAAGACCGTTTGAAAGCCCTGAAGACGGTGCTCGAGGAACGTCTGGTAAAGCGAGGCGTTTCCTTGCGCGGGCTTGATTGGGGCAAAGTCGAAGCCGCAACCGGCGAGACCGTACGGCAAGTAGTCACTGTCAAAGTCGGAATATCAGGTGACAAGGCTCGCGAGATCAACAAACTCGTCAAAGAAAAGGCTCCGAAGGGTGTCTCGACTCAAACGCAGGGTGAATCCATCAGAGTGTCAGGCAAGAAGCGAGACGACCTACAAACAACGATCTCGCTCTTAAAGGCGACGGACCTAGGCCTACCTTTGCAGTTCGTGAATTTCCGAGACTGAAAGTTTTCAGTCCTCGCTCGGGGACTCACTCGCACGACGCTGTAATTCGTTAACGACAGACGCATCGGCCAGTGTGGTCGTATCACCGAGGTTGCGACCTTCTGCGACATCGCGCAGCAGACGGCGCATGATTTTTCCGCTGCGCGTCTTGGGTAAGTCTGGAGTGAAGTAGATCGTCTTGGGTTTGGCAATCGCCCCGATTTCTCTGGCCACGTGGTCGCGTAACACTCGTTCGTCGACTTCCATTCCTCCGCGAAGCGTCACATAGGCGATAATCGCCTGTCCCGTCGTTGCATCGTTCGCCCCGACGACCGCGGCCTCGGCGACTGATGGGTGCGAGACGAGTGCTGACTCGACTTCGGTGGTCGAGATTCGGTGACCAGAAACGTTCATCACGTCATCGACCCGACCAAGTAACCAGAGGTAACCCTCTTCGTCGAGCTTCGCTCCGTCACCAGCGAAGTAACGCCCTTCGAAACGGCTCCAGTACGTCTGCTTGTAACGCTCAGGATCTCCCCAGATGCCGCGCAGCATTCCCGGCCACGGCTGAGTGAGCGTGAGATATCCACCGCCGCGATCGATGCGTCGTCCCGACTCGTCCACCACCTCGGCTCCGATGCCGGGGAGGGGATGAGTTGCCGAGCCGGGCTTCGTCACCGTGACTCCGGGCAATGGACTGATCATCATGCCGCCCGTTTCGGTTTGCCACCATGTGTCAACGATCGGACAGCGACTGCTACCGATGTGCTCGTGGTACCACATCCACGCCTCCGGATTGATTGGTTCACCCACGCTTCCGATGAGACGCAACGACGATAGGTCGTGTTTGGCTGGTTCCTGCGTTCCCCACTTCATGTAGGTGCGGATCGCCGTAGGCGCAGTGTAGAAAACCGTCACTTTGTATTTCTCGATAAGCGACCAGATTCGGTCATTGGCAGGAAAATTCGGCACGCCTTCGTACATGACCTGCGTGGCGCCGTTTGCCAGGGGCCCGTAGACGATGTAACTGTGCCCAGTCACCCAGCCGACGTCAGCAGTACACCAAAAGATATCGGTATCGGGCTTGTGGTCGAAGACATATTTGAACGTCGTTGTCACATGCGTGAGGTAGCCGCCCGTGGTGTGCATGATTCCCTTGGGCTTGCCGGTCGTGCCCGATGTGTACAACAAGAAGAGAAGTTGTTCCGCATCCATAGGTTCAGCTGGGCAGTCTGTAGACGCCTTCTCCATGAGGTCGTGATACCAGTGGTCTCGCCCAGCGTCCATCGAGACCGTGTTGCCTCCTCGTCGCACGACGACAACGTGCTCGATGGTCGAGCACTTACTCACTGCCTCGTCGGCTTGGGGTTTCAGCGGGAAGATCTCGCCTCGCCGCCAACCTCCGTCAGCAGTGATCAGAACCTTCGCTGATGCGTCGTTGATGCGGTCAGCGAGGGCAGTCGCCGAGAACCCGCCGAACACCACGCTGTGCGCTGCCCCGATGCGGGCGCATGCCAGCATCGCAACCGCAGCCTCGGGAATCATCGGAAGATAGATGTTCACGCGATCGCCCTTTCGGACTCCAAGGGAGAGCAGGACATTGGCAAACTTCTTGGTTTCTGTCAGCAGCTCTGTGTATGTGATCGTGCGTGAATCGCCTGGCTCTCCCTCCCAGTGGAATGCGACTCGATGCCCGTGACCGGCAAGCACGTGACGGTCGAGGCAGTTGTACGACACATTCAGTGTTGCGCCGACGAACCACTTCACAAACGGCAGATTCCATTCGCAGAGCGTGTGCCAGTCTCTCGACCATGTCACAAGCTCTTTGGCGTGCCTCGCCCAATACGCCTGGTAATCCTGACTGCCCTCCTCGTAGAGAGACCTGTCGGAAACGTTGGCTGACGCTACGAATTCGGCTCGTGGAGGAAAATGTCTCTTTTCTGATCCGAGGTCGTCGATGGTGTTACTAGGAGACACGCAAGTCCCGCAACTGAAATTCTCCCAGATGCGTCTCCAAGGCAAGGTTCTTGACTCGTTCAATCTCATCTCGATTAAACGACGTGCCTCGTAAGTGAAGTGACTCACACATCTCATCAACTCCGAATCCTTGCCAGCCCGTGGGACCTAGGAGCAGATTTGGAACCTTACGTTTTGCGAGAAGTCGAACGCGCTTCGGACTTCTGGTGAGAAGCAATATTCGAACTCTTCGCTTTATTCGATACAAATACTTCGACTTTCGAGCTCGCGTCAGTTCAACTCCATCTTCAAAGAAGCGCCGTTCGAACTGAGTTGCATCGAGCTCAGGAATCCCGCCCTCGATGAGCAATCTGCGCGCGATGTTCCGATATTCAGCGACTTCATTCTGATACTGCGGATCAAGCGCCCAGTCAAGAAATGGGGGCGCGCCAACCTGTCGATTTGAAATATTTCGATTCTCCATACTTCGAAACCAGAGGAGACACTCCAGAATCTCGGTACGCCCCAACATCGCACGCTGCAGGTTGACGAGACGCTCGTAAACAAAGGCCGAGGAAAACTTCCGCTGATATGCGTTTTCAATGATCCGAAGCCATATTCCACTTCGCATTATGGTGTAGTGCGCCATATGCGTCTTGTTTGGCGGTAAGTCTTCATCGAGTCTGTGATGGGGAGTTGTCGCAGACTTAGAGAAAGGTTTCCACTGTCGATATGCATCCCTGACGAGAAACCTTCCCTGATCTACGAAAAAATACAAACACCTGCCGACACATCCGATTACATCTTCATCTGCCTCCATTAGCCTTAGCGCTTCATCTAGCCCGCTGAAGGTATAAAACTCATCGTCGCCGAGCATCGCGCAGTAGGGGGTATTAACGTATTTTCGGACATTGGCGAGTCGTTCAACGAAGTCTGAACCTGAGTACACGTACTTGAGGTGAGGGTTCTCGTATTCCTGGGGAACGAGCATCGGCGTAGGAGATCCATCTAGTATCACGAGTGTTGCGCCGGTGTTCTTCCAGTATTCGAATTGGCGCAGAACGTAGCGAGGCCGACAATAAGTCGGAACAATAATCGTGAGCTTGTCGAGTTTAATTGGTGACATTGATGTAACAGAATAGTGTGAAGACGCAAGATCGGAGCCAATTGCGGGCCTACGAATGTCACTGGCCTTCAATGCGTACAAATGGAGTCTTTCGGTGCGAAGGAGTGGGGACTTTCGTCCGTGCTTTCGTTGACCTGGGGATCGTCATTTCTCCTCATCGCGTTGTCGATCGACCATTTTGATCCAGCGGTAGTGCCGTTCGGACGATCATTGGTTGGTGCGGCCGCGTTGGCCTGTATCCGCGGCTCGCTTGAGCCGATTCCGCGGGCTTATTGGCCGAGAATCGCCGTTCTCGGACTTATTTGGATGGCTCTCCCGTTCTGGCTGTTTCCGCTTGCTGAGCAAACGGTAACGAGCGGAATCGCAGCGATGATGAATGGCGGCCTTCCCGTGGTCACCGCTCTCATCACTGCACTCTGGGTTCGGCGGTTACCGAGCAAGAAGCGCGCATTCGCCATCGTTCTGGGATTCGTCGGAATCGCCATCATCGCAGCACCTGCGATCTACCAGGATTCTCAGAGTGGCAAACGAGTCGCAGATACCGGTGGAGTTCTCTACCTGCTCGCTGCTGTCGTCTGCTACGCCATCGCAACGAATATTGCCCGGCCCTTACAGGCGCAATTCGCGCCAGCCCGATTGCTTTTGCGGGTCCAGCTCGCGGCATCTCTATGGTCACTGCCTGCAGCGATTCTTGGCTTCGGAAATTCCTCGTTCTCGTTCTCATCACTCGCAGCTCTCCTCGTGCTGGGGGTGGTCGGAACGGGTCTTGCATTCGCGGCTTTCGGTCTGTTGCTCGAGAAGACAGGCATCACTCGAGCGATGATTCCGACGTACTTCACCCCCGTGGTCGGACTCGTTCTGGGTGCTGTATTTCGCGATGAACGGATTGCCGCTCTCTCCGTCATCGGAATGCTGCTCGTCATCCTCAGTGCCTGGATGACGAGCAAACCTGATGAGCGAGATGTTATGTTGAGTGACTCACGAGCTTCTGGTTGAGATTATTGACGCGTTGTTGACGTAGTCCACTCGAGCACGCTGAAACCACCGAGGCCGCTCGGGGCGAGGAGCGCCTCGGCCTCTCTCACGCGGCTGCGCATCCTCATCGCCGAAAGGTCAGGGTTGCCTGCTTGTTCTCGCCAGATCGCTCTACCTTCTTCAACGAGCGCTTCGATCCCGTGGCGGCGCAAGAAACTCGATTGTGTCGACACTGACGATGCGGGCGACAACTGCTCGATCGCGACGTCTACGGTGATGTCCTGCTCACCGACGTATGCCAGATAGTGGCCACCCCGATCATGTGAGGAATAGGTCCGCAGCCACTCGCGCCAGGGTCTCCTGGTCATCGCAGCCGTCGTCGTGCAAAAATCGAACGCAACAACGCGGCCACGCGTCAATGATTTGAATGCTGATTCGACCCACTGTCGTGCGGCGTCTTGGACGGCTGCACGAGCCCCATGTGACGCAGTCGATGGAAGACAACTCGGCAGAGTTCCGCTCGTCACCAGATGCTCCACGAATTGACCGCTCTCGTAGCCGACGTACGACTCACGCCAACCGTCGTCATAAACGAACAATCGAAACGGCAGATTGTCAAGTAACTCGTTGGCAAGAATCACGCCAGTCAGATTTCGCTCGGGAAAATTGGCCACCGATTCGATACCGCTCGGATGCATGGCGCGCTGCACCGCAGAGATTTCGACGGCCGTGTACCGCAAAGCAGAAGCGCAGGATGGTGCCGCAGCTAGGACTGCACGAGCGAGTGTTCCAGGTCCTGCACCGACCTCCACGACATCGAACTGGTCGGGACGACTGAGGTCTTCCCACCATTCATCGAGTGCACGAGCGATGACCGTGCCAAAAAGTGGCCCCACCTCAGGTGACGTGAGAAAATCTCCGCGGCGACCCGCGCGACCGGCGCGCGCACCGAGGTAGAAGCCGTGTTCGCCGTACAGTGCCAGCCTTATGAACTCGTCGAAGCGGATTGCACCTCCGCCGGCGTCGATCGCCCGGCGAACGTCGTCAGCTGCCGAATGCACCGACGAGATCGGCGACGTCGCCGAAGTGCAGAACGATCCCGGGCAACACTCCGGCGACGAGGGTGACGACTGATGTGAGACCGAGTGCGATTCGTAGCGATGAGGGTGTGACAATAGGGCTCGTGTCGCCGTGCGGCACCGGTCGCATCCAGATCTCGCGCATGACGTTGCCGTAGTAGCCGAAAGCGATCACTGAATTGACCGCGCCAACGATGGCGAGCGCATATGCCCACGGGGTCGCGTCAGTGAGCAACGCTTGGAATGCAGCGAACTTGCCGATCCATCCGCCGAGCGGCGGAATGCCAGCGAGTGAAGCGAGGAAGATCGTCAGAAGTCCACCGAGAGCTGGCGCATAAGAAAACAGCCCGCCAAGCGACGAGATTTCTCCACTTTGCGTCTTGCGCGAGACGGCGAGTATCACACCGAACACGCCGAGGTTCGTCGCCGCATACACGAGCAAGTACACCACGACAGCGCGCAACGCCTCGTCGGCTGCAGCACCTCCGGCGACGGCGAGCGGCATGAGCACGAATCCACCTTGGCTGATTGACGAGTAGGCAATCATGCGCACCAAGTTGGTCTGGCGCAAGGCGAACAGGTTGCCGATGGTCATTGTCAGGGCAGAGAGCACCCAGATGAACGGTTGCCAGACATCGGCGGCCGCAGGGAACGCAGTCAGAAGTAGGACGACGAGCGCGATGAAACCAGCTGCTTTACTGGCGACGGAGAGGAATGCGGTTACCGGGGTCGGGGCACCCTCGTACGTATCCGGCGCCCACGTATGGAACGGGACGGCCGAGACTTTGAAGGCGAAACCGACGACGACGAACACCACTGCCAACGCCTGCACCGCTGCGAACTCCCCGTCAAGCGAGATGGATGTTGCGATATCGACGAGCAACGTGGAATCGGCCACGCCATAGAGCAACGACATGCCGTACAGCATCACCGCCGAAGCAAAGACACCGAGCAAGAAGTACTTGACGCCGGCCTCGTTGCTCTTCGTATCACGCTTGCGCCATGCAGCGAGCATGTATGCAGGAATCGAGAGGAATTCAAGAGCAACGAATACCGACACAAGATCGCGCGCCGATGCCATCATCACCATGCCGAGCAGGCTCGTCAACAGCAAGAACCAGTACTCACCGCGCCAATAGTCACCTTCTTCTAAATGCGACGACGAGAGCAACACGATCACGTAGCCAGCGAGGAGGAACAAACCCTTCATGACGAGGCTGAAATCGTCGACGACATAACGTCCGTCGAACATCGAGCGCACTGGGTCGTCGCGCAAGGCAAGCGTGAGCACCGGCAATACTGCGCCAAGTAGCGAGAAGCCGGTCAAGATGGAAAGCAGCCACTTGCTTCGCTCGCTCGTGAAGAGGTCGACGAGCAGCACCACCGCGATGCCGACTGCCAGCACGATCTCCGGGGCGAGCGCGTGGTAGTCGACGACAGGCGCTGCCCACGGCGCTGCAGTGGCTGACAACATGCTCACTCGTCAGCCTCCGAATGCGCGAAGCGCACCTTGCACGGCGGGGTCGATCACGCTGAAGAGCAAGTTGGGTGCGATGCCGAAAACGACGATTGCGACGAGGAGCGGAAGCCAGGCGACCCACTCGTAGGTGTTCACGTCATGCAGGTCGTGGTGGTCGTGGCCCTTGGGTGTGCCGAAGGCAGTCCGCTGATAGAGCCACAGCAGGTACGCGGCAGCAAGCACCGTTCCGAGCGCTGCGATGACCATGTATGTGCGGTATACCGTCACATTGAGACCGTCCGCGGGGTTGTACGCCGAGAGAATCGCCGGGAACTCGCCCCAGAACCCAGCGAGGCCAGGCAAGCCGAGTGACGCCATCGAGCACAGTCCGAGAATCCAGCCGAGTCGCGGCATCTGCGTGAGCATGCCACCGAGCTTGTTGATTTCGAGGGTGTGGTAGCGCTCTTTGACGCTGCCTGCGACGAAAAAGAGCATGCCAGTGATGAGACCGTGTGCAACCATGCCGAAGACGGCGGCATTCACGCCGAACGAGGTGAGGGTCGAGATCCCGAGCATCACGAAACCCATGTGCGCAACCGACGAGAACGCGATGAGCCGCTTCATATCCGTCTGCGCGAGACAGCCGAGCGCTCCGTAGATAATGCCCACGACCGCGAGGCCACCGATCCACGGTGCCCACTCCATCGCCGCATCAGGGAGCATCGGAATCGCGATGCGCACGAATCCGTACGTTCCGAGTTTGAGCAGGATGGCCGCCAGGATGACCGAGCCTTGCGTCGGGGCCTGCGTATGAGCGTCAGGCAACCAAGTGTGGAACGGGAACATCGGAACCTTGACTGCAAAACCGACGAACATTCCGGCGAAGATCCAGACCTGCACGTTTTTTGCGATCCCCGCACCATTCTCCACGAGGTACGGGATCGCGAAACTCTCGGCACCCGTTTTGAAAAACATGGCCAGGAAAGCCACGAGCATGAGCGCCGAACCGAACATCGTGTAGAGGAAGAATTTGAGTGAGGCATATTGCCGCTGCTCGCCGCCCCACACGCCGATCATGAAGTACATAGGCAGGAGCACTAATTCAAAGAACACGAAGAAGAGTATGAGGTCTTGAGCGATGAAGGTACCCGCCATACCCGTCTGCAAGATGAGCATGAGGACGAAGAACGCCTTCGGGTTGCCAGGTGATGGGATGTGGTCGAGGCTGTAGATGACGACGAGCAACGTGACGACCATGCTCAATAGGTAGAGCGGCAGGCTGATGCCGTCAACACCGATGAAGTAGGTGCTCTTTATGACTGGAATCCAGCTGGTTTCGGCGACGAACTGCATCGAGCCCGCCTTGTCGAAATCGAACCCGTAGAGCGTGAATGCGCCGACGACGACCGTCGCGATGGAGGTGAGTAGCGCGACCATCTTGACTGCTGCTTCGTTCGCCTTTGGCGTGGCGAGCAAGATGAGCACACCGAGCACCGGCAGAAAGGTGCCCGCGCTCAGAACCCAGTTGTTGTCGCGGATCATTTGCATGGTTGTTACTCCCCTATTCTCAGGTGTTGAGGATGACGAAGACGAGCGCGGCGACGGCAGCGGTTGCGAAGAACAACGCGCCGTAAAGGCCTACTCGTCCTGATTGGATTGGTTGTACGGTCGCACCAGCCGACTTGGTGATGTCGGCGGACGCGTTGACAGTGCCGTCGACGATTCGCTGGTCTATATCGCGATACACGACGAACGCGATCCATCGGGCGGCCGATACGACTCCGTGCAGGATTCCGTCGAGCACGTTCTGGTTGAACCAATACGCAGCACGAGAGATCGGGCCGGCGACATTGCTCACCACGCCTTGCTCATAGAGGTCGTCGAGGTAGTACTTGTTGGCAAGTAGTCGATAGCCAGCCCGAGCGAAGCGATTTCGCTGGGTGAGGCCGACGAGACGCGGGTCTCGCTTGCCATAGAGCGCGGCACTGAGCAGCCAGCTCATAGCGATACCCGCAAAGACGATTGCCAGTGAGAGAAGCGCTTTTGACCACTTGAATTCGGCGTGATTGAGGGCCGGCGCATAACAGACTCCGGTCTCGGGAGTTTCGGTTCCGCACGGTGACGTCGAGTGACCCTCTTCTTCGCTCGGCATCGCGAAGATGAGCGACTCGCCTGGTCCGCCGGCGTGGTCCTCACCGACAACCGCTGCGCGCGGCTCGGCCCACTTCTTCAGGTACTCCCACGATTCACCGAACGGAGTCGCGTTGAAGAGACCTGAGCCGATGGCAAGCACGGCGAGGATGGCAATTGGCACGGTGATGAGCAGGCCCGACTCGTGCGGACCGGCATGCGCATGATCTTCATGCGGATGGACATCATTCTTGTCGTGGGTGCCATGCGCGTCGTGGGTGCCATGCGCGTCGTGGGTGCCATGCGCGTCATGCTCATCGTGCTCCCCTGCGGCTGCTCCCCGCGGTGAGCCGAAGAACGTGAGATACGTCGCACGAGTCATGTATGCCGCAGTGAGGAATGCACCAAAGAGACCGACGATCATGAAGAACGCGTATCCATTGCCACCGACGTTGTCAATGATCTCGTCTTTGGAGAAAAAGCCCGAGAACGGGAACACACCGCACAGGGCGAGAGTCGAGACGATCCACGAGGCGAAGGTGACTGGCATGTGCTTTCGAAGACCGCCCATGTCCTTCTTCATGTCGAATGAGTGATGCGACGCACTGTGGCTGATCGAACCGGCACACAGGAACAAGCACGCCTTGAAGAAGGCGTGAGTGAAGATATGGAACACGGCTGGCAGCCATGCACCTGACCCGAGACCCAGCATCATGTATCCCAACTGGCTGACGGTGCTGTAGGCAAGCACGCGCTTGATGTCGGTCTGCACGAATGCGAGTGCCGCCGCGATGACGATGGTGATCGCGGCAATGACCATGATGACGTTCGAAGACGGCCCCAGAATGTCGAGACCGGTGAAGAACACCGGGTACAGGCGTGCCACAAGGAATACACCTGCAACGACCATCGTCGACGAGTGCAGCAGCGAGCTGACCGGGGTCGGGCCAGCCATCGCATCCGGCAACCATGTGTGCAGCGGGAACTGGCCACTCTTGCCGATGCAGGCAACAAAAAGGGCGACTGCGGCGAAGAGGATCACGGTTGAATTCGGGTTACCCGACAACGCCCACGCGGAGACGCCTCGAATCGAGAAGCCAGAGAGTCCGAGATTGGTCGTCGTCCATTCGTTCGCTGCGAAAAATAAGATTGCGATGCCGACCAACAGGCCGACGTCACCCGTGCGGACTGTGAAAAAGGCTTTCAGTGCGGCGCGACTGTTAGCCCCGTCTTCCCACCAGTGCCCGATGAGCATGAAGGAACAAAGCCCCATGATCTCCCAGCCGAGGAGGAAGAGGATCATGTCTTCGGCGACGACCATCGCCAGCATGCCGGCGGAGAACAATGTCAGTGCCGCAAAGAAGTGCGTGTAGCGACGGTCACCGCGCAGGTACTCGAGCGAGTAGATCTGCACGAGCGTGGAGATGAATGCGACAACGAAGAGCACGACCACCGTCAGACCGTCGATGTGCTGGCCGATCGTGAACTCGGCTCCGCCCGCCTGCCACCATGTCCAAGTCCGCACGACGGGCGTGACGAATTGTTCTTCGGATGCCGAGTTGACGCGATGGATCCACTGCCACGAAGCACCGCTCGCAAGCACGAGACTGCCGACGAGCGAAATCACTCCGATCTCGCTGCCTTTCTTCGGCAACTTCTTGCCGAACATGATGATCAAAAAGAAGCCAACGGTCGGTATGACTGGAGCCAGCCACGCGTTGTCGAGGAACCATCCGCCAGACAGCGGCGAGAGAGTCTCAGAAACAGCAGACACCGTCAGCCTCGCATCTCACTGAGTTCATCGAGACCGATACTGCGACGGTTTCGATAGATGAGCAACACCATCGCCAGACCGACGCCGACTTCAGCCGCCGCGACCGCGATTATGTACAGCGCGAACGTGTGCCCGTCGGGCGAGCCGTTGCGAAGTGCGAAAGTAAGCAGGTTGATGTTCACCGAGTTGAGGATGAGCTCGATCGACATGAGCACAAGGACCGCGTTCTTGCGAGCAACGACTCCATAGACGCCGATGCAAAAGAGGATCGCACCGAGCAGCAAGAATTGGCTGGTCAGCATCGAGCGACTCCTTCGAAGTAGTTCATCGCCTTATTCCTTGCGGGCCAACACGATGGCCCCGATGATTGCGGCGAGCAACACGAATGAGAGCGCCCAGAACGGAAGCAGATACGGACCAAAAATCTGGTCAGAAATCTCGGCGACCGGCACCACACGAGAGTCGCTCGGAAGTCGTTCGTCGCTATACGACGACAGCACGGCAATCGTCATAGCCGCAAAGAGCAGGACGGCAACGGGGATACCGAGTCGCCAATAAGAGTTGTTCAAGTCGCGTTCGGCTCCGATACGGGCGCGTGTGAGCATGGTTCCGAAGAGGAACAGCACCATCACGGCGCCGATGTACACGAGCACCTGGGTGACCGCCACGAATTCCGCCGCCAGGAGCACGTACTGTGCCGCCGCACCGGCAAGCACGGTGACGAGCCAAAGTGCGGCGTGCACGACGTTGTTCGTGGTCACCACTCGAAGCGCCGCCACGATCATGAGCAATGCAACGACACCGAAACCGATGTTCTGGGCGACGAGGGCTTCGGCGGCGAGCATCGACTACTTCTTTTTCTTTTCTGCGCCGGCTTCGAGTTCGGGGGCTTCTGGCACGGTCTCCATCCACTCACTGAGTTTCGCCTTGTCGTGCAGCAAGTCCGCGATGCGTGGCTCGGAGTACTCGTACTCCGGACTCCAAAACAGGGCGTCGAACGGGCACACTTCGACGCAAATGCCGCAGTACATGCACAGTGCGTAGTCGATGTCGAAGCGATCGAGCTTGTTGACTTGCCGCGGCTTGCCGCCTTCACGGCGGGGCGGAGCGAGTTCCTTATGACCTTCGATATAGATGCACCAATCGGGGCATGAGCGTGCGCACAACATGCAGGAGGTGCAGTTGCCTTCGTGCAACGCGATTACTCCGCGTGCCCTGGTGGGCGGCGACTCTTTCTCGTGCGGGTACTGCACGGTGTTGGCGCCCTTCGTTATCGTCTCGAAGAGCGTCCCGAGAGTGACGCCGAGGCCTTTCACTAATCCAGGAACTTTCGCCATTTACATCACCACCTTGAAGACCGATGTCGCTGCGATATTGCCGAGCGAGACCGGGATGAGCACCTTCCATGCGAACTTCTGCAACTGATCTTCGCGGAATCGCGGGTAGCTGAATCGCACCCACATGATTAGGAAGGCGACGAGCATCATTTTCGTGATCATGATGACTGGCCCTACGAGGTTCATCCACTTGTCGACCGAGTTCACGTCGGTCCAGCCGAACCAGGCAAAAGGCACGCCCCAACCACCCAGGAACAGGACTGAAGCGATCAGAGAAAACACTCCGGCAGTCGCGAACTCGCCGATGAAGAAGATAAGGAATCGGAAACCGGAGTATTCGGTCATGTAGCCCGATACGAGTTCGCTCTCCGCAATCGGCATGTCGAACGGCGCTTGGGTGAGTTCGGCTTGGATCGCCACCATGAAGACCATGAATCCGACGAATTGGGTGATGATGTACGGACTACCAAGACCGGAGAAACCGAAGATCGAGCCGGCGTTCTGTGCGAGTACGATTTGCTGGAGGTTCATCGTCTCGGCCTGGATGATCACGCCGATGACTGCGAGCACCATCGGCAGTTCGTAGGCGATGAGTTGGCCGGCGGCGCGCAGGCCGCCCAACAAGGAGTACTTATTGGCACTCGCCCACCCAGCCATCAGGATTCCAAGCACCGAGAGCGACGACACTGCCAGCGCGTAGAAGATGCCTGCCTCGAAATTCGTGAACCATGCATCGGGGCCGAACGGCACCACGGCGACGAGCAGGAACGTGCTGACGAGCACGACGATCGGCGCAATCTTGAAAATTCGCGCATCGGCCCGCTCGGGCACGATGTCTTCTTTCTGCAGCCACTTGCCAACTTCGGCCACGAGCTGCAGCGACCCGTAAGGACCTGCCTCCATCGGGCCGAGGCGGCTTTGCATGAACGACATCATCTTGAAGAGAAAGACGTAGACGATGGTTCCGGCGGGTAGGAGCACTGCGACGATGCCACCGAGCACTCGCAGGAGCGACTGCCCCCAATACGGAACGTCCAACGCCAGCGTGACGGTCAACATCGACAATTCACCCATCACCTTGCTCATCGGTCGATGTCTCCGAGGATGAAGTAGAGCGAAGCAAGGATGGTGACGATGTCAGGCACATACACGCCGCGCAATACCCACGGGGTGACTGAGATGTTGTTGAACGACGCTGAACGGATTTTCACACGGAACGGGCCGAGTTCGCCCCGTGAGACGACGTAGTAACCCATCTCGCCGAGGGGATTCTCCGTCGACACCCAAGCCTCCCCTTCGGGCACTTTGATGATCTTGGGGACTTTGGCCATGATTGGTCCGCCGGGGATGGTGTCGAGCAACTGGTCGACGATCTTCGTTGCTTCGCGAGTTTCTTGCAGCCGCACCCAACAACGAGCGAAGCTGTCACCGTCAGGATGCGTCCAGACTTTCCAATCCACTTTGTTCCATGCCATCGGCAACGCGTGATCGCGACGCAGATCCCAGTCCACTCCGCTCGCACGGAGGTTGGCGCCCGACAGTCCGTACTGCAGCGCGATGTCACGCGGGATGACACCGATGCCACGCGTGCGTGACTGAAAGATCTCGTTGCCAAAGAGGAGTTCATCGATCTGGTCGCAGAACGTGCGGAGCTTCTTCATGACCGCCTTGGTCTCGGCGATCCAACCTTTTGGCAGGTCGTCTTTCAGTCCGCCGATGCGGTCGAAATTCGGGTGGAAGCGACCGCCCGTCGCGCCTTCTATCAAGTTCAATACGTATTCTCTGTCGCGGAACGCGAAGAAGACCGGGGTAATCGCCCCCATCTGCACCCCGAGGTCGCCGAGGAAGAGCGACACGTTCGCGATGCGCGAAAGCTCGAACAATATGGTGCGGATGTGCTGCGCACGGGCAGGCGCTTCGACATCCATCAATTTCTCAGCGGCAAGAATGAACGGCACTTCGTTGGCAAAACTGCCCAGCCAATCGATGCGATTCACCAGCGTGGTGACCTGCGGATACGTGCGCACTTCGGCGAGTTTCTCGTAGCCGCGGTGCATGTAGCCGCAGGACGGCTCGGCCCAGACCACTTGCTCACCGTCGAGACGGGCGATGATTCGCAACGTTCCGTGCGTTGCCGGGTGTTGCGGGCCGATGTTCAGCGTCATGCCCTCGGTCTCGAGTTCGACGTTGAGTCGTGAGTCGGCAGCCTGACCCGCGATGTACGCGAGACGCTCACGGTCTCCCAGGACTCGATCGGTAATGCTCATTCCTCGTCACCGCCTTCGCTGCCCCCGGGCAGTGGCTCGACGTCCACGATTCCGGGCCACGGCTTGATCATTCGCGCAAGAAGCGGGTAGTCCTTGCGCAGCGGATGCCCTTCGAAGTCACTCGGCAGGTACATGTTGCGCAAGTCGGGGTGCCCCGAAAAGACGATCCCGAACATCTCGTGGGTTTCTCGCTCGTGCCAGTTGGCTCCGGCGTACACGTCATGGATCGACTCGAGAGTGAGCGAATCATCTGGCACGTCCACCTTGACAATGACGCTCACGTGCGTGACCGGGTTGGAGACTCGCACGAACACCTGCATGCGTGACGCACCTCCTGCGTATCCCTGGCGAATCGTGGTGTCGCGCACGGGTGCGGGTTCGGTCGGGTCGTCTTCTCCTCGGCCGTAGGGCGACGGCATCCAGTCGATGGCCGAGAGGAAGCAGAAATAGTGGAAGCCCAACGTGTCGCGCAGCGCACGCATCGAGGATTTCCACGCATCGGTACGCACCCGCAACCACAGATCGTCTTTGTGGAACGAATCGAGGAGGCGGTCACCGAGCGCGGCCTTGACTTCTTCGACCGAGGTGATGCGCGGCTGTGTTCCCGAGGAATTGCTCATGCGTGATCAGTTGCCGACGACAACCGGTTTGCCCTTCCGTTCAGCGGCGGTGCTCGCATCGAGCGAGCGGGTTCCCTCACCGCGCCAGCGCGCTCCCATGTCCTCGTTCTTGATCCGCTCTTGCAACAACACGATGCCTTCGAGCAGAGCTTCGGGGCGCGGCGGACAACCGGGTACGTACACATCGACGGGGATGATCTGGTCGACGCCCTTGGTCACCGAGTACGAATCCCAATAAGGTCCGCCGCAGTTTGCACAGCTGCCCATGCTGATGACGTACTTCGGTTCGGGCATCTGTTCGTACAGTCGCTTCACTGCGGGCGCCATCTTGTCGGTTACGGTGCCGGAGATGACGACAAGATCTGCTTGGCGAGGGCTGGCTGGCAGCGGAATGACACCGAGTCGCATCACGTCGTATCGCGGTGATCCGAAAGCGGCACCCATCTCAATGGCACAACACGCGAGGCCCCATTGGTACACCCACATGCTGTACGAGCGCCCCAGATTGAAAAGCGCCGACAATGGGCGCGGCATTCGACCTCGTTCGACTATCCCCACTGCGATACCAACTTCACACCCACCGCAACACTCCCTTGCGCCAGGCGTAGACCAACCCGAGGAGGAGGATCAGGACGAACACGCCCATCTCGACCAGGCCGAAGGCGCCGTAACGCTCGAGCTGCGTCGCCCACGGGAAGATGAAGACGGCTTCAACGTCGAACACCACGAAGAGCAGGGCAAAGATGTAATAGCGCACTTGGCTCTGCGACCAACCCTCGCCTACCGGGTCGACACCGCTTTCATACGTGAGCAGTTTTTCGCGGCCTGGCCGCGCAGGTCGCACGACCGATGACACCCAGAGAAGGAGACCTGCGAGAAGTACCGCAGCGAGGCCGAACCAGCCGACCGTCAGGTACGACCGAAGGAAATCCGAGACCCCAGACATCGTGAAAAAACTACTATGCGGCAACTCAACGAAAGAACCCTGTCGAACCTCACCGGGCGGCATCGTCCAAGCAGAAGCTGAACGGGCGGCATGAATTCACAAGGGTGCTTGGGCTGGCAGACTGAGCGATGTCGTGACGCTGGCGTCTTCGCCGGTCGGAACCGCCAAAGATGACCGTGTTCACTTCTCGCCTTTCAGCACGTCAAAGCTCGCTTCGGGACCTCGCAGCAATCTGGGTGACCTTAGCTGCGACTCTCACTTACCTCGAGGTTCCGCTCGTCAACGCACCGTTGTTCGCGACCGCTCTCGTGCTGCAAGCGGCCCTCGGCACGGTAGTGCTCACGCGACTGCTGAAGGCGGTACAGCCGTCCCTTTTGATGATCTTGGGACCAGGGTTGATTCTCGGTGGGGCAATTTCATTTGTGGTATTCCAGGCGATTGGACGGGGAACGATGGGCGCCATCGCCGCTGTGAGTGCTGGCGTTCTTGCCGCTGTACAGCTTTGTCGAGTCACCACTATCAACAACTATCAACCCATGTCTAGAGAGTTTCTAATTCATGTCTTCGGCCTTGCAGCGCTAGCCATGTCATCCGAATTCAACTGGCTAATTTTAGTTGCACTTGGTTCACTTGCGTCCGTCACTCTCCTCAACATTCGGGCGACTCAAGTTGATAGAGCTCTGTCACTACCTGTACTTGTGTACATATTTGCCGCCGGTGGTGCGACTTTCTTTCGCGGCAAGTGGTGGTGGCTAATTACTGATGACTACCAATTCTTTGAAGTCCTTGCGAGACATCTCTCTGAATCGGGCCCTCTCGAAAAGTGGGGCGTACTTGATGTTTCCAATTATCACTGGCTCTCATTCGGTTGGAGTGGATTGCTCGACTACATATCGCAGAGTCCGGGTCCGCTCGTTACATTGACACGCGTGATGCCTCCGGCGTATTCGCTAGCGCTCGCGTCGTCACTGCTAATGCTTACTCAACATGCAGGCACTCTGGCTCGACCTAAACTACTCACAGTTCTTCCTGCCTGGGTAGTACTCGCAAACTTCCGGCTTGATTGGGCGGCACCGTCAACTGCCGGCGTTTACGCAGTGTTGGCCGCACTGATCGCTCTCCTGAAACTGTCACTTGACCTGAAGGTTCGATTCTGGCGAAGAGCAATCATGTATGGCAGCTTCTCGATTATCGCTATCGTGACGAAGTTTCCTAGCATTTTAAGTGTTCTTCCCGTAATCGCTGCTGCGGAGTACCTTCAGATCCAGAGAGCACGGGTGCACTCTCGAGTGGTCATTGGTGCAGGGATTACTGTTGGAATAAGTTGTGCAGTCGCTTTTGCAACACTGCCCTGGCTAAGCGCGATTCTCGGAGATTTCTCAGTCGAAGCGCGGCGAATGTCAGGAGCGCTTTGGTTCTACGGGCCCGCGGCATTCATTGCAAAGTCGACGCTCGACAATCTTTGGATTGCCATATTTATTTTGGTAGGTGTAGTGGCGACTCTGCGGCATGGAAGGGCTATGGGATTAACAGCCGGTGACGCTTTCTTGCTCTCACTTTCACCGTTCTTTGTATCGGGAATTGTATTACGGTCAATTGTCAATGGTGCTGCCAACATAAACGAATACTTCAGTGGACCGAGCCTCTTTCTCTCGACATTGACCCTGCTAACTATCACCCGTCTCGCGCAACAAAACATGAGTTCAGTATTGTCACCATTTATCTGGCTATCCGGAATATCAAGTGCCGTGTTGTTAGTTCTTTGGACGATCCTTGCAAAGAAAATCGATCTGCCGTACGAACTGAGCCGCGGCAGTGTGCTCAACACTCTGACGGACTGGCGCGTTCTGTCGGGGTTCGTGCTTTGCGTTTTGCTCACGAAGAGATGGCGCGCGAAAACCATAGACCCGCGGTTGTCAACCTCTGTATTTCTTGTGCTCTCCTTACTCTATGGTGTGGCTCCCACCACTAGAGAAGTCTTGAGCAAAGGTGTCAGGCCAGCAGCGCCGACTTATGAGCTTGACAGCTTGTTAGGTTCCAAAGATCGACAGGAAGTTGGTAGATGGATCTCAAGAAACACGGAGAAAGCGTCGAAGTTGGCGACAAACAGTCTCTTTCGTGACCAGCAACGGAACGACTACAGCGATGACTTTTCACTGGCAGTCTGGTCGCAACGAGAGTTTCTAGTGTTAGGTCCGAAATTCTTTGGGATCTCTAGGAGTGCCCCGCTCGAAATCGAAGTTTCAATGAGATTCGCAGACAATCCTGGTTTGTCAGACGCGAAGTTTCTGAGAGCACAGGGTGTCTCCTGGTTTGTTGTTGACACTGGACTGACTGGCAGACGCGGGTGGGAGCCATTCGGACGGATTGCTTACTCCGCTGGAAGGTTCGTTGTGCTTATGTTGCTAAGTCCTGATAGCTGACAAATGTCGTTAGGGAACTGAACTCTTTTCTTCAAGGAACCAATCTACAAGTCCGGCGGTCACCTGCGCAGTGCGTGCAATATTTTCCGAGGATGACTCCACGAGACTCTTCGGGTCGATTCCATATTTTTGGAGTTCGGCTGTTCCGGTACCTGCAGTCCAACGCTCGATGATCCCCGTCGTCGCTTCGGGATGGAACTGCGTCGCAAACAACCTCTTGCCGCTCATCGCTTGGGGTCCGATGTCGTTGCTCGCTACCACCTTCAGGCTCGGCGGAACGCTGAAGACGTCATAGTGCCATTGCAACCACGTGTGTTGCAGCAGTTCTGGGTGCACAGAACTTGAAACCTTGTGCCAGCCGATCTCTGGCCGATGTGCCCGCGTGACCGTGCCGCCAAGTGCGTGCGAGACAATCTGCGCCCCATAACAGATCGCGAAGATTGGCACTCCTCGCTTCATAGCCGTCCGCACGAGGTCGACTTCGGCTGCGACTTCGTTCTCATTACTCTCCCAATACACCGACCACTCCGATCCGAGAAGAAGCAGCAGGTCGATGCCAGCAAGTGGCTTCCACTCCCGCGGGTACTCCCTCTCGCTGTGCTCGAACGAAAACCCCTGTTCGGCGAGCCGGCTTCCTACCAATCCAGAATCCGCGTCTCCTTTGTTGCCTACGACGAGCGCGCGCACAGCGATACCGTAGTTGTTGCATGAGTCAAGGACGTGCAGTCGAGATTTCTCTCGACCAGGTTCGCCGGGTAAGCGAGCGTGACCGGCGCGTCGTGACCCACACTCCCGTTGCGCCTTCGGCGCACCTCGGCGACCGTTGCGGTGGTTCAATCGTCTTGAAAGCCGAGAACCTGCAGCGCACCGGGGCATTCAAGATTCGCGGAGTGATGAACAAGCTTGCAATGCTCGGCGATCGAGCACGCAAAGGCGTCGTCGCAGGTAGCGCGGGAAACCATGCCCAGGCGCTCGCTTTCGGAGCGCGCCACTTCGGCGTGCCGTGCGAAATCTATGTGCCGGCCGGAGCGTCGCTGGCGAAGATGGCTGCTTGCCGCGGGTACGGCGCGACAGTGCAGGAAGGCGGAGACAGCCTCGACGTCGCAGTGAAGAACGCCAAGACTCGTGCCGAAGAGAGCGGCATGGTGTTCTGCCATCCGTACGACGACCCCGACATTGTGACGGGACAAGCGACGCTCGGACTCGAGTTGATCGAAGACATCCCCGATCTTGCACAAGTGATCGTGCCGCTCGGTGGAGGCGGACTCTTGAGCGGGGTCGCACTCGCCGTCAAACAGTTCAACCCGGACGTAAGAGTCATTGGGGTGCAGATTTCTTCATGTGCTCCCTACGTGTACGGCAAAGCCCCGACAGGGCCCGTCGTCACGTTGGCAGACGGCATCGCAGTGAAGGCGCCGGGTGAAGTGACTGGCCCACTCATCGAGCAATGGGTGGATGAGATCGTCGACGTGAATGAAGACAGCGTTGCCGATGCAATGATGCTGCTCTTGGAGCGGTCGAAATTCTTCGTAGAAGGAGGCGGTGCGGTCGGAGTATCCGCCCTGATCACCGAGCGAATCAAACCTGCCAAGAGTGGTTCGACCTGCGTGGTGCTGTCAGGCGGCAATGCAGATCTTGGTCTTCTCACTGGGCTCGTTCGACGGCACGAGACCTTGCGGGGTCGACGCCTCATCGTGTTCGCCCGCATCAGTGATCGGCCAGGTGGCCTCGCACGTTTGCTGACCCTCTTTGCCCAACATGGCGCCAACCTGATCGAGGTCGAGCACGTGCGCGAAGGGGTCGACCTGCACGTGCGAGAAACGGGAGTACAAGTCGTACTCGAAGTGCGTGGTCGCGATCACGCAGACTCGCTGCTGGCCGGAGCGAAATCTGAAGGATACGAAATCTCCGAAGTCACCGGGCGCTGAGCGCAACGTGATCGCACGAATTCTACTGCCGGGAAAGCTTACGCATAATGCCGCAGGGGTTCGCGGTGAGAGTTATTCCAACGGCCTCAAATACTCAGAGGCCATCGCTCGAGCCGGTGGTATCGCTACCACAGTCGCCCCGCTCGCGAACCATCTCTCGAGTGTTGTATCACTCGTCGAGAGTTCAGATGGCGTGCTCATCCAGGGCGGCGGTGACATCGACCCTGCGCGCTACGGCGAGTCGAAGAGGTCTGACACTGTCTATGGAATCGTCGACGCCCACGACGATTTCGAGCTTGCCATCGTGAAAGAGGCCGTTCGCCAAGACAAACCTCTTCTGGCAATCTGTCGCGGCATCCAACTCTTGAACGTGGCACTCGGCGGGACCCTGCATCAGGACCTCGGCGACGTGTTGCCCAATCGCGAGAGCCATTGGGACACGTACCATCCTGTGTCGCTCGTGAACGGTTCCAGAGTCGCACTCGCCATCGGCTCGCTCTCTCCCGAGAATTCGCACTCCTTCCACCACCAAGCCATCAAGCAGTTGGCGCCTGAGTTGGTTGTCGTTGGCAGCGCCCCTGACAGCGTGATCGAGGCCGTCGAGCATCGAAGTTGCAAATGGGTCGTCGGGGTGCAGTGGCATCCAGAAGACAATGCCGCAGACACCCGCGACCAACAACGTCTCTTTGACGCGTTCATTCGTAGTTGCTCGACCTGAACGCGTTCAGCGTCAACGAGCGAAGTTCGTACCAAGATCCTTGAGATCGAGCAAGATCGAAGGAAACACACCGAGGATCAGGGTCGTTGCAACCGCCAGAGCGAGACTGACGCGGCCTGCAATGCCGATTCGAACGGGTTGCGCATCGGATGCTGGCTCGGCGAGCCACATGCTCACGATTATGCGCAGATACAAGTAGGCGGCGACTACCGCCGACACCATGGCGAGAATAGCCAACACATAGCTCTCGGTTGACACGGCGGCGCGAATGACGCCGAACTTGGCGACGAACCCGCTGGTGAGCGGCACACCGGCTTGCGCCAAGAGAAGCAAGGTGAACCCGAGAGCAAACACTGGGTTCGACTTCGCGATACCGCGAAATGCATCGAGCGACGTCGAGTTGCCATCGCCGCGTGCAGAAACCATCGCGACGGTGGCGAACGACCCGAGTGCGAGCACAGAGTAGAGCACGACGTAGAGAAGCGAAGACGCAGCACCTTCGGTTGCTGCGGGTGAGCCGAGGTGGCCGGCGGCTTCGAGACCGACGAGCATGAAGCCCGCGTGACTGATTGAAGAGTACGCCAGCATGCGCTTCACGTCGTTTTGCACGATTGCGAGCACGGATCCGACCACGAGCGTCAGCACCGCCAGCACGAACACTGCTGGTCGCCAGTCGTCGGCACGGGCGGGGAGCGCCACGACGAAGAGTCGCACGAGTGTTACAACCGCCGCGATTTTGCCGAGAGATGCCATGAAACCCGTGACATAGGTCGGAGAACCGTGGTACACGTCCGGGGTCCAAGAGTGGAATGGCACCAGCGAGACTTTGAACGAAAGCCCGACGAGCAAGAGCGCTACGCCGGCAAGAAGCATCGCATCGTTGCGCGGAACAGTGACCTCGTCGGCGAGCACGACCGCAATGCCACCCAGGTTCGTCTGGCCAGTAGTGCCGTAGACAAGAGCGATCCCGTAGAGCAGGAAGGCTGACGAGAAGCCGCCGAGCACGAAGTACTTGAGGCCGGCTTCATGGCTGGTCGAGCGACGACGGTCGCTCGCCGCGAGCACGTACATCGAGATGCTGAGGATCTCGATACCGAGGAAGGACACGAGAAGATCGTTCGAAGTCACCATCACCGCAGCTCCGAGCGCCGCAGTGAGCAGAAGTACGTACGGCTCCAGAGAATCCGTCTCCGCCAGTTGCGTATCGGAGGTCGCGTTGTCGGATGCCATCATGCTCGTAATCACGACTGCTACACAGAGTGCGATCACCGCAAACAGCCCGAAACGATCGTGGGCGAGCACTCCCTTCACCAACGACCGCGGCTCTTCGTCGTCGAGGGCTGCGAATTGGAGAACAGCGACGACGCCTGCTGCTCCGGCCGTGAGCGCCGTAAGCATCGCGTACCACCCCCTCGGCCAGCGCGGTGTCAACGAGCCGGCGACCAGCAAGAAAAGAGCGCCGGCGAGTAGCACGATGTACGGCGAGAGGGCGTACCACTCGACGATTGGCGGAACGAAATCTGCGCTCACGTCCATCGGCTACTCCCCTTCCGCCTCATGCGCCGGCTGTCGATACTCGGTGCGCGACTCGATGTGCTCGATCAGCGACTTCACGCTCGGTTCGATTCGCGAGAGCACAGGCTTCGGATAGACGCCGGTGAACACGATGATGGCGACGAAAGCTGAGAGTAGTAGGCCTTCGCGCAGGCGAAGCTCGGCGAATCCGCGATTGGCGTCGTCCGGCTCGCCGTGAAACACGCGCTGGTACGCCCACAGTAAATACAACGCCGCCAGCACTACGCCGACGGTGCCGACGATCACCCACCAGCGAGCGGTGTCGAACGAACCGATGAGGATCAGGAATTCGCCGACGAAGCCGTTTAGACCCGGCAGACCGATCGACGAAAGCATCACCACCATGAAGAAACCGGCGAATACCGGCGCCACCTGCTGCAGTCCCCGCAGTTCAGAAATCTGGCGCGTGTGACGACGCTCGTAGATCATGCCGACGAGCAAGAAGAGAGCTCCGGTCGACACGCCATGGTTCACCATCTGCATCACGCCGCCAGACAGCGATTGGTCGGTGAGGGCGAATGTGCCGAGCACGATGAACCCGAGGTGGGCAACGCTCGAGTAAGCGACGAGGCGCTTCAGGTCTTTTTGCATCGTTGCGGAAATGGCGCCGTAGACGATGCCGATTACCGCAAGGGTGTACAACACCGGCCGCGCCCACACACTGGCTTCGGGAAAGAGATACACACCGAAGCGCAGCAGCCCGTAGGTGCCCATCTTCAACAAGACGCCGGCGAGGATCACCGAACCCGCGGTCGGAGCCTGGGTATGTGCGTCGGGCAGCCATGTGTGCACCGGGAAGAGCGGAACCTTTACGGCAAATGCAATTGCGAATGCAACAAAAAGCCAGCGGCCAGCCGTGACAGAGAACGAACCTTCTTCAGCAAGACGCACGACGTCGAACGTGATCTCGCCGACGGAGTCGCGCGAGAGTATCGCCGTCGCCACGATGCCGACCAGAAGGAACGCCGATCCAGCCATAGTGAAGAGGAAGAACTTCGTCGCCGCGTAGACACGCTGGTCGTAGCCCCACCCACCGATGAGGAAGTACATCGGCACGAGCACGATCTCGAAGAAGACGAAGAAAAGGAATAGGTCGAGGCTGACGAACGAACCCATCACGCCCGCCTCGAGCATGAGCAACCACACGAGGTACTGGCGTTCATCGTGATGAGGGTTGACTCCAGCAATGACGAGCGGAAAGAGCACGCCCGTGAGCACGACGAGGAAGAGCGAGATGCCGTCGATGCCGAGGTGCCAGGAGATTCCCCACGCCGAGATCCATTCATGGTGTGAGACGAATTGGAATCCGCCATCGGCAGAATCGAATGCCTGCAGAGTCCAGATGCAGAGTGCTCCTGTGGTGATGGTGGCAACGAGGGCCACGAGACGATTCCACTCAGCGCGCATACGACCGAACCCGAGCACACACAACGCCCCGAGAAGCGGGACGACGACGAGCGACGTGAGGATCGGGAAGCCGAGCGAACTCGGCGACGAGGCAACGGTGTTGCCGACGAGGCCGGCGAACGAGGGAGATGAACTCACGCGAGCCAACCTCTCCACACGAACCACGCCAGGAGCGCCACCGCACCGACGGCAATAAGTGCCGCATAGGCGCGGACGAACCCAGTTTGTGTTCGACGCACGATCCCGCCGAGGCTTCGGGCAGCTGCACCGGCGCCGTTCACGGCACCATCCACTATTCGCGCATCAAAACGGGTGATGCCATCGAAGATCGCCTTGCCTGGTCCCCCGACAACTCGTGCCACGGTTGCGTCGTAGTACCAGGCGTTCTCTAGTACGCGCGGCTCGAGAACCGGTAGACGGCGTTTTGCATACACAGAGAGCGACGACGCGATACCTGCGAGTGCGACGACGACGGCTACGCCGAGCAACACGTACTTGTTGTCGTAGGCCCACGTACCGCTGATATTGCGCTCGGATTCTTCGATGACGGGCTCGAGCCAGTGCTCGAGGAAGTGCAGATTCTTGCTGAACGGAAGTTGCATTCCACCGCCGATCGCTGACAGCACCGAGAGTACGACGAGTGGCAGCAGCATGACGCGCGGACTCTCGTGGGGCTTGAAGTCGCCGTGCGCACCGTGCTCGCCTGACGCATCGTGCCAGCGCGCTTCGCCGAAGAACACCATGAACACTTGTCGCGTCATGTAATACGCCGTGAGCAACGCCGTGAGCATGCCGACGGCGTAAAGGAATCGGTTATCTGCATAGACGTACAGGAGGATCTCGTCTTTCGACCAGAACCCAGCAAACGGCGGCACTCCCGCAATTGCGAGCCAACCAATGATGAACGTGAACGCAGTGACCGGCATCGCGAGACGCAACGCCCCCATCTTGCGCATGTCCTGCTCGTGGTGCATACCGTGGATGACGGATCCAGAGCCAAGGAAGAGCAGCGCCTTGAAGAATGCATGAGTCACCATGTGGAAGATGGCAGCGACGAATGCGCCGGAGCCGATGGCAAGGAACATGAAACCGAGCTGCGAGACGGTCGAGTACGCGAGCACTCGTTTGATGTCGTTCTGCGCGACTGCAATCGTCGCCGCAAAGAGCGCAGTTGCGGCGCCGATCGCGGCGACCGTGTCAGGTACCCACCCGTACGACTCGACGAGCACTGGCCCGACACGAGTCATGAGAAAGACACCCGCCGTCACCATCGTCGCGGCGTGTATCAATGCCGACACCGGCGTCGGGCCCTCCATCGCATCGGGAAGCCAGAAGTAAAGCGGTAGCTGGGCGCTCTTGCCGCAAGCCCCGACGAAGAGGAGCATGCCGATGGCAGAGATTGCGGCCTTCGAGATGGAGCTTTCGTGTGCAGCCTCGTTGATGGCCCGGTACGACACCGAGCCCACGGTCGAGAATGCGACGAACATCGCAGTCATGACTCCCCAGTCACCGATGCGGTTGGTGACGAATGCTTTCTTGCCGGCGACTGCCGCGCTCTCGCGAGTGTGCCAGAACGAGATGAGAAAGTACGAGCACGCTCCGACGCCTTCCCACCCGAGGAATGTGACGAGCAAGTTTTCACCGAGCACCAGCATGAGCATCGAGAACACGAACAAGTTGAGGTAGAGGAAGAACTTGGGGAATTTCGGGTCACCGTGCATGTAGCCAACTGCGTAGAGGTGGATGAGTGAGCCGATGCCCGTGACGAAGAGAGCCATGGTGACGCTCAGCGGATCGGCCAAGAATGCGAGGTCGATCTGAAGCGAGCCGACTGGGATCCACTGGAACAGCGAGACGACCTGCGAACGTTCTTCGGCGCTGCGGCCAAGCATGTCGAAGTACACCGCGACGGTGACGGCGAACGAGCCGGCCGTCGCGAAAGTAGCCAGCCATCCCGCACGTGGCTCACCGAGCTTGGCGCCGAACATTATGAGCAGCAAGCCGCCAGCGAGCGGGAGTGCTGGAATCAACCAGACGAGATCAAGCATCGCTCAGCCCTTCAGCTCCGCGAGATCGTCGGCGGTGAGGCTCGAGCGGTTGCGCATGATGGCGACGACGATGCCGAGGCCGACCACCACTTCTGCAGCAGCCACTACAAGAACGAAAAAGACGATCGACTGGCCGTCGATGTCGGTGAGTTCGCGGGCGAGTGCGACGAAGGAGAGATTGACGGCATTCAACATCAGCTCGATGCACATGAACATGATGAGCGGGTTGCGACGCACCATCACCCCGACAGTGCCGATCACGAACAAGAGTGCCGCGATGACGAGATACGAAAGAGTCGTTGGTGCAGGCATCAGATCTCGCCCATTGCATGACGGCGTCGCGCCAGCATGACGGTGCCGACGACTGCCACCACCAGCAATACCGAGGTGAGCTCAAAGGCCACCACGTAGTCGCCGAACACCGAGCGCGCGAGTTGCTGGATGTTTGCGTCTCCTGTTGCGGACTCTGCTTCGGTGGCGAGACCCTCGGAGCGCGTCGTCAAGATCTCTGAACTGCGGGCAGCTGCTATGACGAGAAGTCCGAGCAACCCGAGTCCGGCGATGCCTGCCAACCAGCGCTGCGTCACGAGGGGCTCGGTACGAATGTCTTCCGCCTTGTCGACACCGAGAATCATGATGACGAACAAGAACAGAACGACGATCGCACCTGCGTAGACGATGATTTGAACAGCGGCGAGGAAGTACGCCTCCAATGCGACGAAGTGCACTGCGACCCCGAAGAGGGTGAGCACGAGAGAAAGGGCTGCATGCACCGGGTTCTTGCGCGTCACGACGCCGACGGCTCCAAGGATCATCATCAGACTGGCGAGGACGAAAACGACGAGTTCCATCAGTGCTTCTTACCTGGGTCGCTGGTCCGCGTTCCGCGACCGGCATCGGCCGTCGACTGCTCGGCCTCGGCGGCACGTACGCCGTATCCGAGTTCTCCCGCCCACGAGACCACGCCGACGAAGTTCGCGTCTCCTGCCGGAGCAGTAGCGCGCATCCACGCGGAGGTGTCTTGGTCTTCGCCCGGGCGCCAGTCTTCCCACGGGAGGTGCTTGGGTTTGCCGTCATCGCCGACCAGCAATTCGTTCTTGGTATAGATCGCATCCTTGCGGTTGGTGAACGAGAACTCGAACAACTTCGTCT
Organism: Actinomycetota bacterium; assembly: GCA_041180605.1. Lineage (GTDB taxonomy): Bacteria > Actinomycetota > Acidimicrobiia > Acidimicrobiales > Ilumatobacteraceae > F1-60-MAGs027. Next base: position 33,391 of record JBEGRF010000036.1, read on the forward strand.
CGGTGATCGCCTCGGTCGGGCAAGCTTCGACGCACAAGTCGCAGTGAATACAGCGCAGGTAGTTGATCTCGTAGATCCAACCGAAACGCTCCCCCGGCGACGTGGGATTGTCGGGGTCGTTGTCGGCACCTCGCACGTGGATGCACTTTGCCGGACACACGGCGGCACAGAGTTCACAGCCGATGCACTTCTCCATGCCGTCCTCGTACCGATTGAGCACATGGCGACCGTGCAGGCGTTCGGGCTTGGCGATCTTTTCGTCCATCGTTCCCGCCTTGCGCTTCTTGCGCTTAAAGAGGCGGCCGCCCGAGTACTGCGTCGTGACACGGTTCCTGCGACCGTGCTGCTTGAACGTGACGAGGAATCCACCGAGGTAACCCATCTAGAACTGTGCTCCTTGCGACTCTCGAGTCTTGTTGCTCGTCGCGAAGGCGGCGAGCATGAGCGAGTAACAGACGCCGAGCACGACGACGGACACTGCCGTGACGATGAGGATGTTCCAGCCTTGGTCGCGGGCGAGTCGTTGCGCTGCGAGCAGTAGGAACCAGCCGAGCGAGGCGGGGATGAGCACTTTCCAGCCGAGATCCATCAACTGGTCGTAGCGCAATCTCGGCAGCGTGGCACGGAACCAGACGTAGACATAGAGGAAGACGAGCACCTTGAGGAGCAACCACACCGTGCCCTCCAATCCGTTGGGGAGGAGCGGAATGTCCAGCGTTACTCCATTGAATGACACGGGTTGAGGCCCGCCGAAAAACAGCGTGACGATGAGCGCCGACATCGACACCGTGTTCATGAACTCGGCAAGGTAAAAGAGTGCGAAGCGAATCGAGGAGTATTCGGTATTGAAACCGCCGACCAGTTCTTGCTCCGCTTCGACGAGGTCGAACGGCGGCCTGTTGAGTTCTGCCGTCGCAGCGATGAGAAAGATGATGAAGGGCACGACGCCCGTGGAGACCAGGTGCCAGTCCGTGAGCGAGGACTGTGCCGAGACGATGCCGCTCGTCGACAGCGTTCCTGCAACGAGCAAAACACTGGCCAGTGACAGCCCGAGCGCAGCTTCGTAGCTCACCATCTGCGCCGAGGCGCGCACCGACCCGAGCAGCGGGTACTTGGAGCCGCTCGACCATCCGGCGAGCATGATGCCGTACACCGCTATCGAGGAGATCGCGAGGGCAAAGAGCACACCGACGTGCGGGTCGGCGAGTTGCACGCGGGTCTGGACACCGAACCATGTGACGATGCCATCATTTCCGTCACGAAAGTCGCCACCGAGCGGGATGATGGCGAACGACAAGAACGCCGGCACGAACGCGAGAAATGGCGCGAGAGCAAAGACGAACCGGTCTGAGCGTCGTGGTAAGAGGTCTTCTTTGAAGAACAGCTTGATGCCGTCTGCAAGTGTCTGCAGCAGGCCGAACGGGCCCGCTTTGTTCGGGCCGATGCGGTTCTGCATGCCGGCGATGACTTTGCGCTCGAACCACACCATCAACATGGTCGCCACGAGCCCGACCACGAATACGACGAGCACCTTCAACGCGATAATGAGAAGCGGCGTCCACAGCACGTCGCTTTCGAGCATGGGGTCGAGGGCGAGCATCAGATGGCCTCGATCACTGCGTCAGTTACTGGGACGTCATGGCGAATGAGATTCCGCACGTCGCTGCCGTTCTGATTGAAGGGTACGAACGCGACGCCTCGGCCAACGGTGTCGTCGTAAACGACTGGCAAGACGACTGCAGCGTTGTTCGCGGCGATCCTCACGTCGCTGCCTTCCCGAACCCCGAGACGACTTGCGTCAGCCGTGTGCAAGTGGACGGCAGCTTCGCGGGCGAGACCCGACAGCGAGGGGCTCTTGGCAGTTGCGACTGCCAAGTCGTAGAGCACCCGCGAGACGACGAGACGGAAGTGGTGGCTGAGTCGCGGTGCGGCAGTGCGTGACGTGGCCGTAATTCGTACTGGCGTCGCGTGTGCGACGACGACACCTTCGCGTCGCACTGCTTTGGCGTCGGCGGCGGGCGAAAACGCGGCTACCGAAGCAGTCATCTTGTCACGCAGTTCTGGGTAGCTGGTGAAGCCAAGGTCGAGTCCGACTTCGAGAGCGAGTTCGGCGGCGATCATCCAGTCGGGTCGTGCGGTGCCCGCGGCAGTGATCTTCTGGGCGACGTCGCTCACCCGACCCTCACAGTTGGTGGTGGTGCCGACTTTCTCGCCGTAGGCCGCTGCAGGAAGGAGCACCTCGGCGCGACTCGAAGACTCCGTCAAGAACGTGTCGATTGCGATGATGTGCTTCACGCTGGCGAAGGCACGCCGCACGAGATCGGCATCTGGGACGTCGCAGACTGGGTCGCAGCCCACGAGTACGAGGCACTCCACTTCGCCTGCCGCTGCGCGAGCGAGCATCGACGTTGCGTCACCTCGGTCGTCGCGCGGAGTGAATCCTGCCGTGATGGCACCTCGCACGTTGCCGCGGCGCACGACCGGAAGCACTCTCGCATTCGTCGCGGCGGACAACACCACGCCCGCTGCGAGCAGGGCGAACTCAGGCGACTCCGCGAGATTGCCTCGTCCAAGTACCACGGTGACCTGGCCTTTTGCCAGTTGGTCTCGTACGTCGGGCGTGGCGAGCAACTCACTGACGACTCGTGCCTGGTCACCGGGGTCGTGGCGCACTGACTTCCACGCGTAGCCCGAAAGTCCCGTCTCGCGCGGTGACACTTCGATGATGCGGGTTCGCCGCTTCTCTGCTGCATCACGCAGGCGCAAGTAAAGAACTGGGAGCTCTTCTTTCAGGTCGGGTGCAAGCAGCACGACCGTCGGCGACGAGCAGGCGTCAGCGATCGTTGATTGCGGCAAGGAGAACACCTGCGCCGGCAGACCGTCGCCGAGCTGGGCATCGCGCGAAGTGATACCGAGTGCGTCGGCGAGAAGCGTCCAGGCGTACGCGTCTTCGTTGGTGCCGCGCGCACCGCCGAGCAAGCCGACTGCTGCCGGACCGCGGTCATTGAGGACTGTGCGCAAAATGCGTCCTGCCTTGTCGAGCGCACTCGCCCACGTGGTGTCGACGAGCGACTCCCCTGATCTCACCATCGGCACACCGACTCGATCTTTGGCGTTCACGCTCTCGAAGTTGAAGCGGCCACGGTCACACAGCCAGCCCCAGTTCACTGACTCGATGTCGACGCCCTGGTAGCGGACGAGCTCGTCGCGGCTGCTCTGCACGACAGTCCGACAGCCGACGCTGCACGTGGTGCATGTGCTCTCTACTTGGTCGAGGTCCCACGGGCGGGCCTTGAATCTGTATGGCGAGGCGGTGAGTGCACCAACCGGGCATATCTGAACCGTGTTGCCGGAGAAGTAGCTGGCGAACGGCTCGTCGGGGAACGTCATCACTTGCGTGTTGTTGCCGCGACTGGTGAACGAAATCAGCGGGTCGCCCGCGACTTCGCTCGCAAAGCGCGTGCATCGGTCGCAGAGAATGCATCGCTCACGATCGAGGTACACGATGTCGCTGATGGGGATCGGCTTTTCGTAGTGGCGTTTTTCTTCGACGTATCGGCTCTCGCCTGGACCGTGCGAGAACGCTTGGTCCTGCAGCGGGCACTCGCCACCTTTGTCGCACACCGGGCAGTCGAGCGGGTGGTTGGCGAGCAGAAGCTCGAGCACCCCTTCTTGCGCGCGCTTCGCCGGCTCCGAAGACGTCGACACTGCCTGGCCGTCCGCGACCGGTGTCATGCATGACACGACGAGCGACTTGCCCCGAGGTCCTTCGACTTCGACGATGCACTGTCGGCACATGCCGACCGGCGACATGCGCGGGTGGTAGCAGAAGTGCGGCACGAACGAGCCGGCCTGCTCGCATGCATCGATCAGCAACTGTCCAGGCTTGGCTTCGACTGGGCGACCATCGATGGTGATGCTGACGGTGGTCTTCGGGGTTGCAGTGTCGGTCATGGTTCGTTGCTCATCTGCGGCTTGCGGCGTGCAGGGCGAATGGTGACTCGACGCCGTCGACCGGACGGCCGTGCGCGATGTAATGCTCGAACTCGTGGCGGAAGCGACGCACCGCGGAGGCAATCGGCGAAACCGCCGACGGGCCGAGCGGGCAGATAGTCGTCTGTCGCGGCGGCCACGCGATGCCTGGGCTGATGCTCTCGCTCACTTCCATGAGCAAGTCGATGTCTTCTGGTCGACCGTGGCCGTCGAGGATGCGTTTCAGCACGCGCTCGAGCCACGTCGTTCCCTCGCGGCACGGAGTGCACTTGCCGCACGACTCGCGCGCAAAGAATCGCACGATGCGCCAGCATGCCGCAACCATGTCGGTGGTCTCGTCCATCACCACGATGGCCCCGGAACCGAGCATCGAGCCTGCTTTGTCGACGGTCGGCTTGTCGAGCGCCATGTCGAGGTGCTCGTGGAAGAACCACATCGCCGAAGCACCGCCAGGGATGAATGCTTTGACGAGGCGCCCGTCGCGGATGCCGCCGCAGTACTCGGGGGCCTCGAACAACATGCGGAAGGTCGTGACACCGTTTGGCACTTCGAACACGCCGGGCTTCTTTACATGCCCGCTGACGGCAAACATCCGCATACCGGTCGAGGTCGGTGCGCCGATCGACTTGAACTGTCCACCACCCGACGCGACGATGTACGGCACGTTGGCGAGCGTCTCGACGTTGTTCACGATCGTCGGCTGCATGTAGAGCCCTTTCACCGCGGGGAAGAACGGTGGCTTCAGGCGCGGCATGCCGCGTTCGCCCTCAAGGCTCTCGATGAGAGCGGTCTCTTCGCCGACGATGTAGGCACCGGCGCCCCACGTGAGCGTGATGTCGACGGAGAAGTTGCTGCCGCAGACGTTCTTGCCGACCATCTTGTTGGCGTATGCGTCGTTCAGTGCCTGGGCCAGTCGCTCTTGCGCAAATGCCATCTCACCGCGCACGTACAAGAAAGCTTGCGCAGCATTCAGCGCGTAGCACGCGATGACGATGCCTTCGATCAACTGGTGCGGGTCGAGCTCCATGAGGAGACGGTCTTTGTAGGTGCCGGGCTCACTCTCGTCGCCGTTGATCACGAGATACCGTGGGTGCACGTCGGCGGGGAGGAAACCCCACTTCGTACCAGCCGGGAAGCCCGCACCGCCGCGACCCTGGATTTCGGCGGTCTTCACTTCGTCATGCACCTGTTGTGGTGTCATCGAACTGATGGCTTTGCGCAAGGCCGCATAGCCGCCGGTGCGCACGTACCCGGCGTAGGTATGGCCGTCGGCCACGTCGAATCGCGATGTAATGATGCGCGGACCGCTGGGGACGCTCATCGTTCGTCCACCTTGGCTTGTGCCTCGATGCCGCGATTGCTCCATGCTTCGGTGGTTGTTTGGCGGACGTTGGCAAGCGTGCCGTGCGGAGGAACCTCGCCCGAAAGACGACCGGCTTCGAGGTCGGCAATCATCTTGTCGAACGACTCAGGCGTCACCTTGTAGCGGTACCGGTAGTTCACTTGCAACGCCGGTGCCTCGGTGCACGCCGCAATGCACTCGACGTCTTCGATAGTAAACAAGCCGTCTTCGGTGGTGCTGCCCGCCTTGATGCCGAGACGTTCCTCGGCATGGTGCAGCAAGTTCCACGCACCGACGAGTTGGCAAGAGATGTTGGTGCAGACGTTGATGCAGTACTTGCCGACCGGGTGAAACTTGAACATCTCGTAGAAACTCGCGGTGCCGTAAACCTCCGCCGGGGCCAGGTCGAGCAGTTCAGCGATGTGCACCATCGCATCTTGCGCGACGTAGCCGTCTTGCTCCTGCGCGAGGTGCAATAGCGGAATGAGTGCCGACTTCTTTCGGGGGAAACGGCCGATGATCTCCTTCGCCGTCTCGACGCGCGCATCGGTAAATCGGCTCATCGGTCGACCTCGCCGAGCACCGGGTCGATGGATGAGATGACGGCGACCGCATCGGCGACGAGACCGCCGCGCATCATGTGCGGCAGGCACTGAACGTTGACGAAACTCGGCGCACGCACGTGCACGCGATACGGCACCGACGATCCGTCGCTTGCGATGTAGCAGCCAATCTCGCCGCGCGGTGACTCGATGGCCACATACACCTCGCCTTCGGGCACCTTGAAGCCTTCGGTGAAGATCTTGAAATGGTGGATGAGCGCTTCCATCGATTCGTCGATGCGACCGCGGGGTGGCGGAGTCACCTTCTTGTTCTGGATGCGGAAGTCGCCTGAGGGCATGCGCTCCAGGATCTGTCGGACGATTTTCATCGACTCGCGTATCTCGTTGAGGCGGATCGCATAACGGTCATAGGCGTCACCGTGCACGCCGACGACCACGTCGAATTCGAGTTGGGGGTACTTGAGGTACGGCATGTCGCGGCGCAAGTCCCAGGCGAGACCCGTCGAACGAAGAATTGGGCCGGTGGCGGCGAGCGCGAGCGCCTCGCTCTGGGTAATCACGCCGACTCCCTGCAGACGTTCGCGCCAGATGGGCTGACCGGTCATCAGCACTTCGTATTCAGCGAGGCGCGGCGGGAGCATGTCGAGGAGATGCAGGACATCGTCTCGCCAACCGGCGGGAAGATCCGCCGCGAGACCGCCCGGGCGGATGAAGTTGTGGTTCATCCGCAACCCTGTGACCTTCTGGAAGAAGCGCAGCACTTCTTCGCGCTCGCGCCAGCCGTACAGCATCATCGAGACGGCACCGAGGTCCATGCCGTTAGTGGCCATGAAGAGGAGGTGACTGCTCATGCGATTCAGTTCTGACAAGAGCATGCGCATCCACTGCGCGCGCTCGGGGATGTCACCATCGATGCCGAGGAGCTTTTCAGTGGCCATGGCAAATACCAGTTCGTTGTTGAGCGGCGAGAGATAGTCCATGCGCGTCACGTTGGTGCCACCCTGCAGGTAGGTGAGCGACTCGCCGGTCTTCTCCATGCCGGTGTGCAGGTAACCGATGATCGGCTTGCAGCGAAGCACCGTCTCGCCTTGCAATTCGAGCATCAGTCGAAGCACGCCGTGCGTGCTTGGGTGTTGCGGGCCCATGTTGATGATCATCGACTGATCTTCGCCCGCATCGGAATTCACCTCCGAAAGTGCGGCGGCAGCGGATTCGCTCAATCGCAGCACTGCCCCGGCTTCGCGCATCAACTCCTTCTGCGAGATCTCGCCGCGAGGCTGCAGCTCTTGGCCGCCTTCGCTCGTCGCAGCACCCGCCGAGATGATCTGTGCGGTTTGATCGACGGCAGTCACGACGCGGCTCCTTTGAACTGCACCGGGATGCGCCCTTGCGAATAGTCCTTGCGCAGCGGGTGGCCGTCCCAGTCTTCGGGCATCAGAATTCGAGTCAGGTCAGGGTGGCCGTCGAATCGGATGCCGAACATGTCGAAGACTTCGCGTTCCATCGCCTCGCTGCTCGGGTGGATGTCGAAGATAGAGGGCAAGGTTGCGTTCTCCGCCACTTGCACCCGCAAACGGACGCGTTCGCGACGGCTCACAGAAAGCAAGTTCACGATCACTTCGAATCGTTCACCAGCAACGCCATCGGGCAACGAGCGACCGGGGTGCACCAGGTAGTCGACTGCGGTGAGATCGACACACATCGTGTAGCCGTCTCGGTAGAGCGACTCGACCGCAGCAGGATATTCCGACGCTTCGACGAAGAGCACCTTCTGCCCGCGTGACTCTCCGACGATCATGATGTCAGCGGCGCTCCAATGTGACCGGCGTGGTGATACCAGCGGGAATCTCCTGAATGTGCACGTTCGCCCCCGCGCCTGTGGCGGCACGACGTTGCATGATTTCGCCGTCTTCGATCAACTGGTGCAGCGTCTCAATCGCATGAATCAACGTCTCGGGTGTCGGCGGACAGCCCGGCGCGTACACGTCGACCGGCACGATCTGGTCGACTCCTTGCACGATCGCATAATTGTTGAACATTCCGCCGCTCGACGCACACACGCCCATCGAGATCACCCACTTGGGCTCCATCATCTGGTCGTACACCTGGCGCAAGACGGGTGCCATCTTCTGGCTGACTCGCCCTGCCACGATCATGATGTCCGCCTGGCGCGGCGAAGCTCGAAATACTTCCATGCCGAAGCGGGCAAGGTCGTAGTGCGGGGCGCCGGTACCCATCATTTCGATGGCGCAGCACGCCAAGCCGAACGTGGCACCCCAACTCGATCGTGAGCGCGACCACTTGACAAGGTCTTCGATGCGGCCTGTCAAGAAGTTGTGCTTGATCCCGCCAAGCCCGTTGTCAAGTACCTCGCGAACAGCACTCATGCCGCGCCTACTTCGTGAGAGTCGGGCATCGAACGTCCGTCGAGGCCGACGACCTTGATGCCTTGCATGGCAACCGGAAGAACGGTCACGTCGCCGACGGGCAATTCTTTCTTCGAGGGACCCCACTCGAGGGCTCCGCGCGCGACCATGTAGACGAACGCAACGAAGAACACTGCACTAAACGTCACCATCTCCCAGAATCCGAACGCCCCGAGCGACTCGCGGGCGATGGCGTACGGGTAGGCGAAGATGATCTCGATGTCGAACATGATGAAGAGCATCGCCACGATGTAAAACGACACCGGAAACCGTTCTGGTGAATCCTTGCTCGGGACGATTCCGCACTCGTACGGGGCGTCCTTGGCAGTGTTCGGTCGCTTCGGTGCGAGCAGTTTGGATGCGACGAGCGAGAGAACGCCGAAGACGATCGCCAGCACAGAGAGCACGACGATCGGCAGGTACTGGCCCATCGTCACCCCCGGTTGAGCGGGTTCAGACCTTTTCGAGCTCGCGGGCGCGAGCAAGGTTCTCGCGCAGGATCAGGTCGCGACGGTGGAGCAACCAACACAGGATGACGAAGACGAGCAGCGAGCCGATCGTGATGAACATCGCCGGTTGCCGCTTGTTCCCGAGGTCGCGCACTATGTGCACGTAGCGGCGCTCCTGGGTCTCGTCGATCTTCGGGCGGGCTGGTGCACGACCGGGCTCGATCCGTTGTGGAACGACAGGCGCGACTTCGACGAGGGCAAAACGCGGCTCGTGGAAGAACGCGACGAAGTCGAGGGCATCGTTGATCTTGGGCCAGCGGTCACCGCCGCGATCGAACACTGCGACCGAGACGAACTCGCCCGCAGCGAACTCCTCCGCCTGGTTGATGAGAATTTCGTCCGAGGCAGCGACAGCCTGACCGCGTTGCGGGTCAGATTCATCGAGTTTGGTCCACCCTTCTGAGACGAGCGCGGTAGCGACGCTGGCCGCGTTCATCGTTGGTGTTTCGACGAGCTTGAGGGGTTGCTCGAGCAGCCCGATCGATTGCAAGAGCTCTCCGTCTCGGATGATCGTCGCTGGTTCAGCAGCTCGCCATGACGGCTCGCGACCCTTGAGTCCGATGCCGTAGGTCCACCAGATCGCTCCCATCGCCGCCAACCACCCGAACAGGCCACCGAGTATGACGAGGAATCCGAGGCGAGCACCGAGGTTTGTGCCGACAACCAAATAAGTGCCGCCGATGAGCACAACGATCGAGATGAGCACGACGGTGTAGCCGCGCAACTGCGGCTCCCAATTGATCGCGAGCGTGGCGAGAAGAGACATCAGAGACCTCGAACGTATTCGACGATTGCTTTGATCTGGTCTGGTGTGAGCATCGCGCCAAAGCCAGGCATACGGCCACCTCCCTGGCCCTGCTCGCCGTACTTCTTGCCGTATTCACTGCCCGCGGAAATGAAAGCGATCATGTCTTCTTGGTTCGGGAACTGGCGAATCGTCGAACCGCCGGTCAAGTTCGGGCCGAATGCGCCGCCGCCAGTGATTTGCGGCTCGCCGTACGACCAGCCCTTGGTGTGGCATCGCGCGCACGAATAGTTTCCGGATCCGAGATCAAGGTTGAAGAGCGCCTCGCCGAGCGATGCGTAAGTTCCGTTCTCGACGAGCCGTTCTGCCTCGCTCTGAATTTCTTCTTGTTTCGCTGTCGGGAGATGCCCGCCGTCACAGAGCCGAGGATCATCGTCCGGAACGGTGCAACCTTCGCGCGGAACCTGGATGCTCTTCAAGTAGTCGATGACCGTCTGAATCTGCTGCTCGTTCATCGGGCCACCACCGACGAGACCCCACGCCGACATCGGCGAGAACGGACGTCCGTAGTTCAGGATGAAACGAATTTCCTCTTCGCTGTACCTGTAGAAAATCGTGTTGATGGCTGGCGCCTTCCAGTTCACCGACTTGACTTCGCCCGTTTTCGGGTCGGTGACTGCGAATGCCGCGATGCCTCCGCTGCCGGTCATTCCGCCGTGGCAACCGGCGCAGTTGAAGCCGCCGTCGGCGGTGGCCGCGAATAGTCCTGAGCCCCACAATTCGAACTTGTGCTCGAACTCTTTCTCTGCGCCAGCTTGTCGACCCGGCTCCAGAATCCAGTAGAGGGGCAACGAGACAGTGACGACGGCGAGGAATGCGAGACCGAGCAGTTGCGTGCGTTCGAGTTTCTTGCCCTCGAGCACTTCGTCGTCATAGTAAGGCTTGCGATTGGCAGCGAGCTCGATCTCGGAACCGATTTCTGCACGACTCGATCGGATGTTGAAGAACGCATACAACGCCCACCCACCGAGCGCAGTGACGAGAGCAATCCACGCCAGTGTCGTGGTGACGTCGGCAAGAAGCAGCACCATCTGACTAGTGGCCCCCCGTGGAGCCCACGCAGTGTGGTCCCTCGGCCTCTTGTCCGGTCGTGTTGGTGCCGATTGCTGGGCCGCCGAACACCGCGCCTGTGTCAATCACGACATTGCCGTTGTTGACGGAGATTGCAAAACGGTCCATACCGCGAGGTGCGGGGCCACCCTTTTTCTCACCCACCCGGTTGTATTGCGAACCATGGCAGGGGCATTCGAACCACTGAGAGGTAGGACAATTGGGGACTCTGCAACCGAGGTGCGGGCATTTTTGGTAGATCGCGACGATGCCAGCCTGCATGCCGGCGAGCACCGGCGCTTGACTGCCGTACACCGCTTGGGCCTTGGCAAGCGACTCTTTGGGGTACTCCGTCAACCAGGCGCGAGCTTCTGGCAGGTACAGGAATCCCTTGTTCGATCGGATTCCGGCGATGATGTCGTCCAACTTTCCGGCGTTGATCTTCGAACCGAAGCCGCCCTCGGCGCCCTTCCACAAAAAGCCGATGACCGCAGCACCAAAACCGCCGAGCCCCGCGCTCATCAATGTGACGGTGGCACGGTTGAAGAACTGGCGACGAGACACTCCAATGACTTCGGGGTCGGGCGGAGAGAACGGTGCGACTGCGACACTCGGCGGCACTGCAAGAGCAGTTGAACGAGCAGCCACCGCCTCGCGTTCGTATTCGCGACCCTTGGCTCTCTGTTCACCCGCGGTATCTCGGGAACGTGTTTCGCGCGAGAGAACGCCGGTTGCATCTTTGCGGCGGGCGGCAGTGAGCACGACGGCAGCGGCAAGTACCACGAGTACGGCAGCAGCGATGATGAGGATGGTGTTGGTGCTCATGGTTTACAACTCGAAGAAGATTCCGTCACGCCACGGCAGCGTGAAGTTGTAACCGGGACCCCTGAAGAACGAGCTGATGATGACCAGCACGGCCCAAAACATCATGTGAATGGTCATCAGACTGGTGATGAACTTGCGGTCTTCGGGTTTGTTGGAGATGTTGCGATCGAGATAGGGGGCAAAGATCAGCAGGATCAAGCCCATGCCAGGAATCGTGACGCCGGCAATCATCGGGTGGAACATCGTGAGCAGCTCCTGCAAGCCCATGAAGTACCACGGCGCTTTCGACGGGTTCGGTGTCTGGTTGAAGTTGGCTGCCTGGAGAAGCGGGGCATTCACGAACCACGAAAACATGAACGTGAACGCGGTGCACGCCAGCGCGGCAACGAATTCAATCGAGAGCAGGTGCGGCCAGACGTGCACTTTGTCGACGGGGACCGCTTTTACGTCTTGGATCGAGCCCGACTTGACGACCGTCAACAAACGCTGAGTGTGGCCGCCGGGCCCCGCGCCGACGGGAACTCCGCCAGCGGCCGGTGCGGCGACGACCGGCGCCGAAGCTGCGTCCTTGACGGCGACTCCACCGGCACGTGCTGCCTTGCTTCGCTCGAGCAATTCAGAAGGAATGCGCGAATCGCCCTCGCCGGAGTCGGCGGCGCCGGTCGACTCGGACTTTTCGCGAGCTGCTTTGGCGCGCTTGAGGAGGTGTTCGGGGATTTCCGTCATCGTCGTTACCTTTCGCTCACAACGGCCCGGAGATGCCGCCGTCCTTGCGGACGCGCCAGAAGTGGATGGCCAAGAAGATCACGGTCACGAACGGGAAGAGCAATACATGCAGCACGTACCAACGCAAGAGAGTCTCGGCACCGATTTCCGTTCCGCCGAGCAACACGAACCGCACTTGCGAACCAATGAGCGGCGAGTAGCCCATCATGTTGGTTCCCACAGTCACCGCCCACAGCGCCAGCTGGTCCCACGGAAGGAGATATCCGGTGAACGACAGCAGAAGCGTGAGAGTGAGCAAGATGACGCCCACGACCCAGTTGAATTCGCGCGGTGCCTTGTACGCACCGTGATAGAAGACGCGCGCCATGTGCAAGAAGACGGAGAGCACCATCAAGTGCGCTCCCCATCGGTGCATGTTGCGCACCATCAAACCGAACGTCACCGACGTGTGCAGCGACTGGATGTCGTCCCACGCATTGGCCGCCGTCGGACGGTAGAAGAACATCAAGAAGATACCCGTGATCGTGAGCAGGATGAAAAGGAAGAACGACAGACCACCGAGACACAACGTGTAACTCACCTTGACTGCGTGGCGCTTCACCTTGACCGGGTGCAGGTGGTACAGCACCGAGTTCATGACGACATACGAGCGGTTACGAGGCGAGTCGGTGTAGCCCTTGCGGAATATCGAGCCCGGCCGGAAGATGGAGCTCCAAGCTTGGCTGCCCTGCAGTTGCTCACCGACCTTGGAGAGTCGTTCTTTCAGCGACGGGCGGGGTGATTCTTCGACGATGCTCGACATGGCTCCTCCTTAGAACCTCATCCCGTAGGCATATCCGTGGTTGTTCGTGCGGGCATGCAGATCTCCGGTGGCAGGCGCGACTCCGACCTTGCCCAAGACGATCACGCCAGTCGGGCAACGGTCGACGCACAACGCACAGCGCGTGCAGATGTCGTCGTCGATGGTGAAGATGACGTGGTCGCTCGGGTCGGCTCCGGGCTTCTCGGTGCCGCTCGAGTCGGCGACGGCCTCGGGACTGACCATGTGGATGCACTTCCACGGGCAGATGTCGACGCAGCCCTCGCACATGATGCACTCACTCTGGTCGATGTGAATGAACTGCTTGGGTTTCACGGCCTTGTTGAGATAATCGGCGTCGACTTCGACGAGCGTGTATTCGTCGGTATACGGCATCATCGGTGGGTTGGCATCAGTACGAGTCATCGCGTCACGCCTTCTTCACCAACGGGCGGCCGTACGTGCTGCTCGGCAGTTCGACGCGCTTGACTTCCCCACGCTTCTGCCACCACGTAAAGAGATAAATGAAGAGTCCGATATACAGACCGTGGATGACGAGCACCACGGCATCACGAAGCGCCTCGTAGCTGAGCGTGAAGGGGAAGGGACCGCCGAATTCCTTGGGCTTCAGAAGGTCGAATGGACCGAAGATGAGCTTGTCCTTGCGCCAACCAAGTTCTTTGTCGGCATGGTCGATCCACTGGTGTGGCACCACACCAAAAGCCAGGAAGATCACAAAGAAGGCATACGCACTTCCGAACATCGCCTCGCCCCATGTCGCCTTGCGATCGACCGGCCGTCGTTTCCCGACAACGACGACGAGATACGCCAGAAAGTTGGTTGCAATGAAGGAAAAAATGAACGCCTGATTCACGCCGGGCCATCGGAGGATGTCGACTGCGATCATGCGACGTTGTCACCTTTCAGGGCAGTTCGCCACGCGGGCAAACACCGTCACGAAGCCTAGTCTTCGCCCCTTTCGGGGGCTCGCCCCGCTCGTTGAAAACCGCGTCACGCTCGGATCTCGTCGTGCGTTCGTGCAAATCGCATACCTCGCTCGCTCACATATCGGGTCTCGTGCCTCGCCGATTAGTCTTGCGACGGTGATGATTCGGCAAGTGCTCAGTGCGGGAGCGGGTCAGTGACGGAAATACCCGACTATCTACTCAAGCGATCCAAGGATCGCCGCGCCGTACTTTCAGGAGGCTCACCTACCGCCGAACCCAGTGCATCAAAAGAGGTGGCCAAGCAGGCGACCTCGTCAGCTGCTCCTGCTCTTGTCGCTGAAGTCATCCCGCCGCCACCGCCGAGACCTGATCCCGCTTATGTAGTCGCCGCCAAGACGCGCAAGAAGATTCCCTTCTGGGCGATGGCGACGCTGAGTCTTCTGCCCGTCTGGGCATTCATGTATCTCCTCGCCGTCAGCCCGCAGGAGCGAGAAGCGAGCGGACCGATGGCCGTCGGAGAAGCCGCGTACGGTGCATGCGCCAGTTGCCACGGTGCAGCCGGCCAGGGCGGTGCCGGTCGAGTGCTGCATGAAGGCGAAGTGCTGAAGACATTCCCGCACATCGAAGACATGCTGAATTTCGTCTACACCGGCAGCCAGCCGTACGTGTCAGCGGGGTTCGCTGTCTACGGCGACCCGAATCGCGAAGGCGGTGCGCATGCACCGCTGTCGTACAACGGCAATGCAATGCCCTCGCAAGGTGAAAAATGGGGCGGCGGTTTGACTGACTACGAGATCCTCGGGGTCGTTTGCCACGAGCGGTACGCGATTGCCGGCGCCGATCCAAAGAGCGACCAGTGGGCCGCCGAATACGCAACTTGGTGCTCCGAAGATTCTGAGATCTTTGCAGCACTCGAAGCAGGCTCGGTCGACTTCGACACGCTGTCCGATTCGTTCAAGATGCTCGAGACTCCCCCACGTGCCGTGGGCACCGAGCCTCGACCTGTCGGCAAGTAATCCGGTTCTCCACACCGACTCACGGGTGTGGAATCGGCCCGTCGGCGTCATTCTTCACATTGCTGCACCAGTGGTGGCGGCGCAGACATCTTTACGCTGAAGCTGCATGAGTAACGAGGCCACGGTGCTGCCGACGAACGTTGCAATCGAAGACGTCTCGGCATTGCCAACGCGAGAAACTGACGTGCTCGTCGTTGGTGGCGGACCAGCAGGGGCAGCGATGGGCTACTGGATGGCCGAGCACGGTCACGACGTCACCATCGTCGAGCGGAAACACTTTCCTAGGGAAAAGACGTGCGGTGACGGACTCACGCCGCGAGCAGTGAAACAACTCGAAGATATGGGTCTCGGCAAGCGACTTAAACAGTTCCATCGATACGAAGGACTCCGTGCCACTGCACACGGAAGAGAACTCGAGCTGCAGTGGCCGACCCATCCCGTGTATCCGCGACACGGGTATGTAGTTCGACGGCGCGAGCTCGACGCGATGGTCGCATTCAACGCCGAAAAGCTGGGTGCGGTGCTGCTGCAAGGGCATGAAGCCGCGAAACCGATCATGGAAAGAGGCTGTGTCCGCGGCGCAGTCGTGAACGACCTCGACGGACAACGTCAGATTGCTGTTCGCGCCGACTACGTGGTGGTTGCAGACGGAGCCAACAGTCGTTTTGGTCGTGCACTCGGAACTGCACGAACGAAGTCCTGGCCATACGGAACTGCGATTCGTACCTATTGGGCAAGTCCGCGCCATAAAGAACCGTGGATCGAGTCGGCACTCGACGTGCAGGATCGTGACGGCAACTCGATGCCAGGCTACGGCTGGATCTTCCCCGTCGGCGACGGCACGATCAATGTCGGAGTCGGCTTGCTCTCCACGTTCAAGAAATTCAAGGACGTCAACACGTCGCACTTGCTGGATTCCTACGCCCACATGATCGCCGACCGCTGGGAAATCGACCCCGGCACACCGGAGTGTCGTGCGACGAGCGGCAAGATTCCGATGGGTGGTTCGATCTTCCCCAAAGTCGGTGCTACACACCTGATGATCGGCGATGCCGCCGGAAGCGTCAACCCGTTCAACGGCGAAGGAATCGACTATGCCTACGAGACGGCGAGAATTGCGGCTGGTGTGTTGCACGACGCGCTCGCCAGTGGTGACGCCTCGGCGTTGCAGCAATATCCAGATCTGCTTGACGCGGAATACGGCCAGTACTTCAAGGTCGCACGCCTTTTCGCGCGAATCATCGGTCGACCCGCACTCATGCGCGAACTCTCGCGAGTCGGTATACACAGTCGCACGCTGATGGAGTGGGTATTGCGCATCATGGCCAACCTGTTGCGCCCCGACGAGAAAGGCCCGGCAGAAATTGCCTATGCCATGGCAGCGCGCATCGTCCGCCTCGCCCCGAACGCTTGATTCACGCGCGCGCCGTGCTCAGTTGGCGCAGACGACTTCGATGACTTCATCCTTATCGAGGTCAAGCACGGTGCGGATCCCTGATTCTGCGTGCGACTCGATGAAGGATCGAAGACTCGCTGATCTCGGTTCGCCCGCACATGTTCGGATCACACCGTTGGTCAGCGGCACATGCCAGCCGTTCTCAAGGACTCCGGTGTCTCCACCATCCGCCATGTCGACAATGGTCGGAAGCAGGAGCGTGCGAGCATCAAGTGCATCTGCGTTGACGAGGGCGTACCAGACGACACCCTCGCCCAGCATGTCGGCGAGCAGTACGCAAGCTGCCGGAGTCACGCGATCCTGACAGTCGATCTCTCCCGGTGTGTCACGAGCAATCGTTACCGTGCGACCGTCGTCGAGTGCGAGCACGGCTGAGCCGACGGTGATGCCCTCGACGACCGAGAACGCCTCGCTTGACTGGATTCGCATTACTGATGCCACGGTTTCCACTCTGCGGACGCTCGGCTGAATTGCTTCCTGATCGCCAACACCGCGTGGCCCTCGTCCAGTCACGAGTTGCACAACAGTGAGCAAGACGAGCAACGTCGCGACTGCAGCCAGTGTGCGCCACGACAAGAATTGACGCATCACTCGTCAGGCTACGACAGCATCGGTAGCGTTCGAGTCGTGGCAACTTCCCAGAATTCGTCTGGGAGAATCGCACGAGTCGCATTCTCCATCTTCTCGTACTTCGACCACCTGCTTTTTCTGGTGATGAACCTGATGCCGCCTTTTGTTCGATGGGCGTTCTACAAAATCGTGTGCCGGCGTTACGGCAGGCGCGTGCTGCTCGACTATGACACCTATATCCGCTACCCGCACAAGGTAAGCATCGGCGATGATGTCGCAATCAATCGTGGATGCCGGATCTATCCATCGCTGCTGAAGAAAGAGGCGAGCATCACCCTCGAGGACGGCGTCGTCTTGGGTCCGCAAGTGACGTTCTTCGGTGCTGGTCAGAACCCACGAACACGACTCCTCGATGACGTCGCCGAGTCGATCATCGTCCGGCGCGGCGCTTACATCGGCGGCAACTCGACGGTTCGCTACGGAGTCATCATCGGCGAGGGTGCGGTAGTCGCGGCGGGGTCAGTCGTCGTGAGCGATGTTCCCGCGAACACAATCGTCGGGGGCGTACCGGCCAAGGTTTTGGCGCCGCGTGCAATCGGCTAGTCCTCTTACTCGAATCGTTCGGACAAAACAACAAGCAACGAGTTCACTTCCGTGACGACGTTGCTATGCAGTAATTGCAGCCGTAGCGATGCGATGTGCGTTAGACATCGTGAGGAGTCCGACGGTCGTCGCAGGAATTGCCGGTAGCACTGATGTGTCGACGACGTGCACACGCTGCCATCCGAACGGACGGCCGAGCACATCGGTGTGATGCGGTGCAGTCGGTTCCGCAGACATCGGGAACGACGCTCCGAAGTGATACGTGAGGGCCGCGCCGGAGTCTTGTCGTGCAAACGGCACTCGGAAGAAACCTCCCCGACGCAGCGAGGTTGCCAGACGGGCAGAATATGCGTCGACGGTCTTGCGTGACGTAGAGTCCCAACTCTGTCGGGTCCTCATTTTCGGAAGTCGTTCGTCATCACGCTCGATTTGAACTTCGTACGTCGGACCGTGGTCGCTATGAACATTCAGTGCTGCTGAGACGAGTCGGCCTGCCACCATCCTTGACATACGACCGAAGACACTCCCGATGTTTGAGTGATCGAGTCCGAGCCGTCGAAGTATGAGCTCGTTGGGCTGACCAACCTGAACGTGAGCCCAATGAGGAGTGATGTCACGGTCCAGGAGAGCCACAAAGTGCGACGTCTGAGTGTTGACGTTGGGCCAATCGATTGAAATCCTTGAGGCCGAGGCGTAGATCTGCACGTTGTATCCGGTGCGTCGGATCACTGCACTCCTCATCTCGTCCGGGGAGGAGTTGAGGAGCACTCTCGTCGTGTTGACTGCGCCAGCTGCAAGAAACAGCCGGCCAGCTTCGATTGTTTGGGTGCGATCATCGGATACGAACCGAACGATCGTTGCTTCACCTCGTTCCCGTATTTGGAATACGGTCACTCCGCTGCGGTAGTCGATCTTCCTTTCGAGCACCCACCGATCGAACTCTTGTTCTGCGGTGTAGATCGAGCCGTAAACGCAGCCAGAACTGCAATGTCCGCACATTCTGCAATGGGAGGTACTGCCCTCGCTGGCCTGCGTGAGCAAGCGACTCTGGCCCACCAGCACTCTCCTTGTTTGGTCGCTCACACGGGTTCGTTGTAGTCGCTCGAGCAGCTGTCGCTGTCCAACAGAGAGCATCAATTGATCGGCCGCTGAACCTCGAAGTCTGCCGAACACCTGGCAGAGTTCGTCGTCTGGCTCTGACAATGGCACTCCCTCCAGCACCAGTCGCATATGTGCCAGCAGTTCGTCGTGCGACACTGGCCAGTCCACGATGTCCGTCGGCGCCGGAGGCAGTACCGCGGCTCCCCATCCGACACTGAATCCACCGCGTGCCGGCGACCACGGCGGACTGCCCTCCGCAAAGTCTGAATTGCCCACAGATTCGACTTGCTCGCTCGAATAAAAATAGTCAGATCCAAACACGAGCTTGCGTGGAACACCGCGACGATGGACACTCTCGTTCTTGCCGAGTTGGGTCCACTCATTGCTGGTCCAGTCCGATGGTTCGCGACGTGACATCGGCGATTGCAGTTCTACGAAACGTGAAGGCAATCGCTCACCGATGTCGAGAACGACGGGGTGAACCCCCTTTTTCAACAATGCTCGAATCGTCCCGACTGCGGCGAGGCCCGAGCCAACGACGACCACGCTCACGAAGTCTTTACTAGCTCCTTGAGCGCCTCGCTTACCCGCTCAATCTCTGAATCACGTAACTGGTGGTAACACGGCAGGTACACACCACGGTGGTACAGCCTGTGCGCCGAGGGTGTTTCGCGCTGACCCGGATACTTCGGCAGATCAGTGAGAAGTACGAGGCTCGTGGTGGCACAGTCAACGCCGTTCTTTGCGAGAACTTCGCGCGCCGAGGGAAAATCAGCTACATAAATGATGAATTGCCAGTAGACGTGTCGCTGACCCATCATCCCGGACGGACGATCAGAGATTGCCGACGCGGCAACCATTCGGTCGACTGCCGAGATGCGACGTTCGTCGCGGCTGCGGACTCGCGGAAGTTCAGCAAGCGCCACTCTGGCTTGTACCGAGGTGTACCGACGAAACCAAGCTTGCGGCAATCGCTCGAGCGGTTGAGTGCTGCGGGCGCCGGTAAACCTGCCGACTGCCCTCTTGGAGAATCGCGTGGCGATTCGCAACAGCGGATACGTGACGACCGGGAAGAGCAGGCGTGACGATGCGAGATTGCGGACGAAATTCCGCGTGACACTCTTCAGGAGATCTACCCGGCGTGAAGGTGCGAGCGCTGCCTGCCGGCGGCGCAGACCCTCGAGCATCTTGGGGTCGTCGCTCAGTGCATATCCGCCGCCGAACGTGTCGAAGGTTTTGACTGACGACGCACTGTAGATCGCGACTTGCCCGAACGTCCCGATCTTGCGACCGCCGAACTCACCGTTGAGACATTGGGAGAAATCCTCGATGACGTAGACGTCGTTGTCGTGCAACATCTTGCAGATCTGCCCGATGTTCGGCACGAGACCGAACAAGTAGGTGAGTATCGCTACTGCCGGCTTCGTCTTCACGACCTTCGCTAGCTCCTGCTCGTCGAAGCACGCAGTCGTCGGATCGATGTCGACGAAGACCGGCTCATGTCCCAGGTGCACGACCACGTCGAGAATCGGTTTGATGGTGATGGGCGGCATGATGACACGGCTGCCGCGCGGCAGGTTCAGTTCTTGCATGGTCGCCCATATCGCAGTCCTGGCGTACGGAAAAGTGACGCAGTCCTTGCGTCCAATGTGCTCAGCAAACGTCGCTTCTGCACGGCGTATGACGGCGTCGTCTGACAACCTCCCGACGAAGGAGCGCAGCAGCCAACCAGTCTCACTACGGAGTGTGTGCGAAATTCGGCCGCGAGAAATCGGCAGCGACATCAGTCAGTGAGCCTAATCTCGCGCTCGACGAGGTCAGACTGCGATGGTGTTCTGCTTCGTCGTGCCTTGTCGGCGCATCTGCTCGTGGTAGCCGAGAATCTGCAGCTCGACACCGAGATCCACGTTACGAACGGCGACGTTCTTCGGGGTGGTCAACACGATTGGTGCGAAATTCAGCAACGAGCCGATTCCCGCAGCAATCAGATCGTCAGCCACCGACTGAGCGGCAGTTGCAGGAACGGCGAGCACGCCGATGTGAACGCCGTTGGTGCGGACGAATTCTGCAACTTCGTCGAGGTTGCGCACGGCAAGATCGCCGACTCGTGTGCCCACCTTGCGCGGATCGACGTCGAAGATGCCGACGACGGGGAACCCTCGTGACGCGAAACCGCCGTTCACGGTGATTGCTGCGCCGAGGTTTCCGGCGCCGATGACGATGGTCTTCCATTCCGTGAGCAGACCGAGTTCACGCTTGATCTGGTAAATGAGGAATGCAACTTCGTAGCCGACGCCTCGGGTGCCGTAGGTGCCGAGATATGAGAGGTCTTTGCGCACCTTTGCCGCGTTCACATTGGCGAGCACAGCGAGCTGGTCACTCGAGACTTGCGTGGTCTCCGTCAATTGGAGGTCCGTGAGAATCTGCAAGTAGACAGGGAGTCGGTTGACAGCCGCGGTCGGAATTCGCCGACGGCGTGCGGGGGCGTTCTTTTCGGGGGTGGACATGGACATCAGGGTACGGTGCTTGCGCACAGTTTCACGAGCCTTGTTCGACACCGTGTCGCATGCCACGACCAGATTCGTAGTCTGACGCCGCATGGACACTCGCACGATCGTGCTGGCATCATTCGCCAGCCTCGTTGCCACGTGTTTTGCCCTGGTCACGGCCGACCGCTGGCACCGTCGGCGACACATGCACCATGGAGCATGGACGATTGCAATGGTGTTATTTGCGACGGGCTCGTTCGCGCTGTGGTGGGCTGCATCCTCGGGTTGGTCAAGCGGGGTGTTCCGAGTGTTCTTTACCGCTGGTGCGGTGTTGAACGTGCCGTGGCTCGCGCTCGGTTCCGTGGCGCTCATCGGTGGTGACCGAATTGCAATTCCCCTGAGGCGTGTCATCGCCACGCTGAGTGCGTTTGCGATCGGCGTGATGGTCGTCGCGCCAGCAAAAAAAGAATTCGTTGCGACGGAGTTTCCGCGCGCTCGCGATCACTTTGGCGCAGTACCGAGAATCCTCGCTGCAGTCGGCTCTGGTGTGCCTGCATTGTTCATTCTCGTCGGTGCATTGTGGTCGATCTGGCGCCTCATCAGCCAGAAATCTCCCGCTCTCGAAAGTGCGCGACGGCGCGTCGTGATCTCGACGCAACGATTGGTGCTGAGCAACGTACTGGTTGCCCTCGGCACGGTCGTACTCTCTGCGAGCGGCACGCTCGCCGGTCGACTCGGCGAAGAGCAGGCGTTCTCCGTGACGCTCGCCGTCGGAGTCGTCATTCTCTTCGTCGGATTCATGGTGCCGACAGTGCGACGAGAGGCGTCGTGGTCAGCGCAGAGCGCGGCGCAGCACCTTGCCGGTACCGCCCGTCGGTAGCTGAGGCACGAACAAGACCTTCGTCGGGCACTTGTAGCGAGCAAGTCGTGCCCGGCAATGGTCAATGAGCGCGTCCTCATCCAGCATCTGACCTGCCCGCAATACTGCGTAAGCCCGCACCGCTTCGCCCGTGTGCGGATGCTCGACCCCGACCACCGCAGCTTGCGCGACCGCGGGATGTTCGAGGATTACTTCCTCAACTTCGGCCGGATACACGTTGAACCCCGACACGATGATCAAATCCTTTGCACGATCCACGAGAAAGAGGAATCCGTCGTCGTCGACGACCGCAACGTCGCCCGTTCGTAGCCAACCGTCAGGGTTGATCGCACGAGCGGTTGCCTGGGGATCCTCGAAGTAACCGCGGAACACGTTCGGCCCTCGTACCCAGATCTCCCCTGCGTCGCCTCGTAAGACGTCGTCGCCATTCTCGTCGACGACTCGTACTTCGACACCCGGCAACACACGACCGATCGAACCGATCTTGGCGAGCGCCATCTCCCGATCAGCGCTTGTCGTCGTCGTGACGACGGGCGAGCATTCCGTCAGGCCGTACCCTTCGGTCACGAGCAAGCCGAACCGCTCGTAGAGCGCTCTCGTCGTGTGCTCAGGCATCTTCGAGGCACCGGTGAGGGCGATTCGGACGCTGGCAAACGTGTCCCTGGGCAGATTCGCCATCTGTTCGAACGCCATCCAGAGCGGAGGTGCCCCGGGAATGAGCGTCACTTTTCTGTCACGAATCGTCTCAACGGCAGTCATCGGGTCGAATCGTTCGACCAGCACCACGGCGGAGCCGCGCATCAAGGAGTACGCGAGCACGACATTGAGCCCGAAGATATGGAAGAGCGGGAGCACGCCGTATACGAGGTCGGTGCCGTCCATCTTGCGTACGAGGGCGATCTGGTCGAGATTGCTCTGCAGGTTTCCGTGCGAGAGCATCGCTGCTTTCGGTGATCCTGCGGTACCGCTCGTGAACAGCATCACCGCAAGATGATCGGGCTCGAGTTCCACGAGTGGTGCCGGGGCGTGTTCGATGAGTTCCCTGAAGTGCAGGGAACCGGGGAGGTCTCCCGTGGCTGCGATGACGTGCACGAGATGGGGCAATGCCGACCGATCAACGTTCGACCATCCGCTCACTGCAGCCGGCGCAACCACGACCGCGCGGGCCCCGACGACGCTGAGCTCGCGCTGCAGTTCTGGGGCTGGTGCCGTCGGGTTGAGCGGTACGCACACGATTCCGCGTCCGAGGCACGCAAAATATGAGACGACGAACTCGATCGTGTTGCCGCACAGGAGTGCGACCCGGTCGCCGCCTCCCACGCCGAGTTCATCTAGTGCGCCGCGCATCGCGGCGACGTGACGACGAATGTCGGCATAACTGTAGGTGACACCTCGACTGATGATCGCCGTGGCGTCTCCCGGGTGTGCTTCGAGGATCGTCGCGAGGTTCATCGGCTCAGCTCATCAGAATTGACACGAGACCCGCCGTGAAGATCGCCAAGAGAAGCAGCCCGAGTGCCAGTGTTGTGGCTGGTCGCACGACGACAACCTTAGTGAGCACTCGAGACGCGCAACTCGGCGAAACGGTACGAAAGTACGCGGCTCATGTCGCAGTGGTGCTACGTCGAAGAGTGACGTTCGAAGTGACACCGCCCGAGTCAGCGAGCGTGGACAAGCGCACCGCATCGCCCACGGCGACACTGAGCTCGGCGGATGCCGACCCACGGTCGACGCAAAGTGCGAGCATCCCGAATGAATCGACGACGAGCCCGATTCCGCCGCCGATCTGAGCGAAGTTCCGCACGATGCTCGCTGCCCTCGTCGATCGCTCTCCGGTTGGCGCCGTCAAAACGACGCTCACTCGATCACCGAGAGCGGCGACTTCATCTGGGCCGACGTTGAGCTGGCAGTTGCCGTAGCGATCCACCCAGGTCACTTCGGCGATGATCTCGTCTCCCTCGGTGCGCGAGAGCGGCACCACACCTGGCAGCAGCAGGTGCGCATCGATCGGTTCGCCGAGGTCGCTCAGGGCGGTGCCGTTGCAGAGGTGTGCAGCCGCAGGAGCGAAGACGTCCCTGCCAGCAAATGTCGCGCCCGGGGCCTCCAGTTGGTATTTCGGATTGTTGAGCACGACCGCTGCGTCAGCCCCACCCGCAAGGGCGGTACCCATCGACAGGATCCCGTTGTCGGGCCCGATCAGGATTCCCCTGCCACCGCCGACCGAGACCGCGACACCGCGTCGCGATGTTCCGACACCGGGGTCGACGACCGCGAGCACGATCCCTGACGGCACGTACGAAATGCAGCGGGCCAAGGCAAGCGACCCGGCTCGAACGTCGAACGGCGGAATCTCGTGGGTGAGGTCGATCACCCGCGCGTGCGGTGCGATTTCCGCGATCACTCCCTTCACGATGCCGACGAATTCGTCGCGCAGTCCGTAGTCGGAGAGAAAAGAGATGGTGTCGTACCGCGGCTCACTCATCGACTGGTCACGCTACGAGCGAGCGACGAAGTGCTCGTCCAGAAAGTGGCAGTGCTCGTCCAAAAAACGTAAGGGTCGGTGCCAACCCCCCGACGGCACCGACCCATACGGCGCAACCCTTGCGGGCGCGACTCCCGGAGCGGCAAGCCGCCCGGTGATTTGTTGTGTCCCTACCTTACGCACCGTTTCCCCATTTGCAACATCTTCGTGCGGGATTTTTTGCGTCGACTTCGCGTCACGCTCGACCATTGGGGAGGTTGCTAACCTGACGACGAGACGCTACGCGTCACCGAGTTCTTTGCTTCTCCGTGTTGCTGCGCGCACCGCTGCGGCAATCGTGTCTCGCACGTTTCGCTCGTCGAATACACGGACTCCCGCCGCAGTCGTGCCGTTCGGCGAAGTCACTCGGGCTCGCAATTCCGCGGCGGCCTCTGGCTTCTCCTTAAGCAGCGCTGCCGAACCTGCCAGCACGCGGGCCACCAGCTGATTGCTCAGCTCCTCATCAAAGCCTTCGGCGATGGCTGCGTCGCGGAGTGCTTCTGCAACGTAGAAGAGGTATGCGGGACCGGAGCCGACGAAACCGGTGAATGCATCCATCATCGACTCGGGTATCTCGACGACCGAGCCGACCGATGAAAGCAATTCGTTCGCCCACTTACGATCGTCATCGTCGCAGTCGTCGGTGAGTGCGATTGCGGTGGCTGAGAGGCCGACAGTGGCAGCAGTATTAGGCATCGCGCGGATGATGCGCACGCCTCCACCGCAGGCGGCTCGCAGCGCGGCCAGTCGGACACCTGCGGCAATCGACACGATCCTCTTTGCTCCCGCGGCAACCACTGCGCTGCTCACGACACCCGCATCGGCTGGCTTGACGGCGATTATCGCCTCGCCGCAGGCAGGCACGTCGTGGCCGACTTTCACACCGCGAAACATGCCTGCGAGTTCCGCTCTTCGCCCGGCGCTCGTCTCGCACACGAAGATCGAGTTCGCATCTCGGCCCGCGCCCAAGAGCCCGTGAATGAGGGCAGCCCCCATGTTGCCTCCGCCGACAATGACCAGCGGACTTCGTGCTCCTTCATTGCGGGACCGCTTCACGACGCGAAGGCTACTGAGACGTCGAGAAACGGCTGGCGAATCCGAGTCGTACGAGGTCATGAAAGTGTCCCTCGACGGTGGCATACAACGTTCCGATGATGCGATCAAGTTCGCGTTCTTCGACTGCGGGAAGAATGAGCTCTCCCGTGAGGAAGATTGCGTTCTCTGCGCCGAGCGCGTAGTGCACACCGACGAGACGTTCGTTGCGTCGCAACAGGAGTTCGAACACGTCGCTTGCGTTCTCCTCCGGATAGGGCATCACATACGTCTCGTAGCGAAGTGTCCTTTGGCCAAGTCGCAGCCAAATCGTGGTGAATTCTTTGGCTTCCCCGCGCAAACGCACCATCCAGCGATCTGGTTCTTCCGCCGAACGCTGGGCGGAGACCACGTTCGGATAATGGTTGTGCACGTTCGCCAACCACTCGTCGATACGTCGCTCCAGTCCGACGCGACGCGCGTCGTCGAACAAATCACTCATTGAGCGGTCAGTTGCAGAGCACGAGGTCGCGCGCGGCGAACTCGGCGATGACTCTCCGCATACGGGCCGCCGCACCCTTCCACGAGTACGCGGCGCTTCGGCGCACTGCGTTCGTGCTCATCGTGCGGGCGAGCGCGTCGTCGGAGAGAATCTGAGCCACTCGGCGGGCGAAGAGCTGGCCGTCTCGTTCGGGAACCAAGAATCCGTTGACGCCGTCCTCGACGAGAGACAGAAGCCCTCCGACTGCGGTGGCTACGACCGGTGTGCCGCATGTCGAAGCTTCGAGCGCCACCAGCCCGAAACTTTCGCTGCGCGATGGGACGAGTACCACGTCGGCCGCGCGATAGTAGGTCGCAAGCAAGTGATGCGGCTGAGGTTCGACGAGTCGAATCTGTCCGGCGACTCCGAGTGACTCCGCGAGTGCAGTCACTCGTGCGAGCTCTGCCGCTCCCTCAGAACCGCTCGCCCCGCCGACAACGAGCAGTGTTGCATCGGGGCGGCCGAGGGCAGCGAGAGTCTCGACCGCGACGTCAAGGCCCTTCAAGGGCTGGATTCTGCCCACGAAAAGCAACACAGGCTGCGAGCCGAGCGAGAGTGCGCTCCGCGCTCCGTTGCGACTGCCTGGCGAGAAAAACGCGCGATCGACGCCCGGCGTGATCACATCGACGGTGCCGGGTGAATCCCCGTAGAGCGTGCGGAAGAGGTCTCTCTCCTCGCGACACGACACGAAGATGGCGTCGCTACAGCCGATGATCGAAGATTCGATCGCCTCGCGTTCGCGAGACTCCGTGTCGCCGTACAGCGACTTGACGCGAGCCAGGGTGTGGAAAGTCGTGATGAGGGGCAAATTGAGATCGTGCTTGATGAGGTGCCCGGAGAGTCCGGACAACCAATAGTTCGCATGCACCACTTGGGCCGGCGAGTGAGTCCGGATGTGGTGGCTCACGGTGTCGGTGAACTCTGGAACGATGTCGACCAGACGCTCTTTCGGCAGGTCAAAGTCGCCGGCCCGCACGTGGACGAGCCGGTGATTTGGTTCGATCTCCACTACTTCCCGCAAACCGGGTTTCCATGCCCTCGTGTACGTCGTGCACTCGACGCCGAGTCGCGCGAGCGACGACGTGAGCTCCCGAACGTACACGTTCATTCCGCCGCCGTCTCCCACACCCGGTTGGGCGAGAGGCGACGTGTGCAGTGACAGCACGGCGACGCGCTGCGCAGGGGTTGCAGCCATGGGAGTCTGAACCTATCTGGGTACCCACCCAATCGGCAGTGTCGGAACTACTGGGCCGTGTCGTCGGCCACGAAGCTTCGGTAGATGGCGAGTATCGCCTGTTTTTGCTCGTCGTTGAGCCTGGTATCGGTGGCGATAGCACTGACCACCGGATTGCCCTGGGACTCTTTGGGGTCGAGCATCCCGGCCCGCTCGTAGAGCGTTTCAGCGGAGATTTCGAGCGCCCGCGCTATCTGCTGCAAGATATCGGCGGAGGGCTTGCGTAGCCCGCGCTCGATCTGGGAGAGGTACGGGTTGGATACTCCAGCCCGCTTTGCAAGATCACGAATCGACTGTTGCGCAATCTCCCGTTGCTGGCGGATAAACGTACCGATGTCCGGACGTTTGCGATTTGCCACGAATCAACGACCGTCGTCGAGCAACGCATCGATGCTAGACGTCGAAGACCGATAGCGGCGTACGAGCTCGGATGACAACGCATCGATTTGTGCGAACAACTCCTTGCGGCGAGCCGAAACGCCAGACTCGAATTGGGCAAGTCGCTGCACGCACGCATCAAGTTCCTGATCGTCGAGGTCCCGTAGTGCACCGAACCCGACTGTGTCGCACAGCTGTTCAAGCTCGCGCATCATCACGTGGTCGGCGGAGACTTCGGTGTCGCGCGGCGGGCGGTTGGAACCAGAGCCGCGCTCGGTGGCGAACACTCGCGTGATCCCGTCCGTGACATCTCCTTGAGGCACCTCGCCGCTCGCCCGCCTTCGCACTTCGTCGCGGGCGATGTCGAGCCTTCCTTGCACAAGGCGCCGCACGAACGACACGGCGTCCTCCTCTCTCTGCAGGGCGCCGCGCTGTGCGCGAACCTCTTCGAGGGTCATCGTCGAAAGATCGCCGGCGCCGCCCGACACGGGAGGCAGCACGGCAACTTCGTCAGCCTCGCCGACCGGCGAGTGCGGCTCGCACTCTTCGCCGTTCAGCCAAATCGTGCACGACGCGAGCACGCTCTCGAACGAAGGACCGAAGCGATGCTTTGCAGCGGTAAGCACCTCGGCCACCGTTGCACCCTGAAAGTTGTCCCGCGCTCGGCCAGCTGCCTCGCGCGCCGATGCGAACAACAACAGTTGCGCCACGTCGTCAGCGTACCCAAGCCACTACCCTGCGACGGGCACTCCATGCACGATTCAGTTCGCGACGCTTCAAAGAGGTTGCCAAGAATCATCATGGTGCGACACGGAGAATCGGAGTGGAACGTTCTCGGCAAGTGGCAGGGTCGTGCAGACACCCGACTCACGGAGTCGGGTCGTCGTCAAGCATGCGAGGCGGCGCAGGCCGCCGTCAGCGGCA
The DNA here is from genome assembly GCA_041180605.1 of Actinomycetota bacterium. Lineage (GTDB taxonomy): Bacteria > Actinomycetota > Acidimicrobiia > Acidimicrobiales > Ilumatobacteraceae > F1-60-MAGs027. Next base: position 62,121 of record JBEGRF010000036.1, read on the forward strand.
ACTTCGGGGTCAGTCGTATCATCGCGAGCTCTCTGAGCAGGGCCAGCGAGACGGCTGCGATCATCGCCCAACAGCTCGGACTGCCCACGCCAACCATCGATGATCGACTCGTCGAGACCGACGTCGGGCCATGGGAGGGCTTGCAGGAACATGAAATCGAATTGACGTGGCCCAACTACCTTCGCGAACGACGCATCCCCCAGAATTTTGAGCCTCCGCACGAAGTGTTCGAGCGCGCGACGTTGGCGCTTCGCGATGCGCATGCCGGAGGTGATGTCGTGCTCGTCGTAAGCCACAGCGGAGTCATCAGGACGATTCGCCGGATGATGGAGGTCCATGACCGCCGGCTGCACAACTTGGAAGGCTGCTATTTCGACCTCGACGAACGCGGTCAACTCGTCGCCGGCGACTTCGTTTCGCTGGCGGCAGCCGCGCGCCCAACGATCAACGACGCCGTCTAGCGTCACCACTCGTGCGACGACGAATTCTCGATGACGGATACGCACCGGAGGTGCGGGCGAACGTACTCCCTTTCACCATCACTCGTCTCGCCGCAAATACGTGTTATCGGTTCGCGCCACCTTTCATCGCCATCATCGCTGCCGAGAAGAGTGGATTCGGAGTGTCAATTGCCGACATCGGCATCGTGATAAGCATCTCCGAACTCACGGGGTTTCTTGCGCCGATGATCGGCAACTTCGTCGATCGTGTCTCGCGGCGGCTCTCAATGCTGGTCGGTCTGACTGGAACGACACTCGGAGTGTTGATGATGGCCGTCGCACCAAACCTCGTGGTGTTGGGGGTGGGTCTCACCCTCCTCAATCTGTTGAAGTCGTGCTTCGACCTCGGCATGGGCGCCTGGCTCGCCGACCATGTCTCCTACGAGCGAAGGGGCCGTGTCGTCGGCATCACCGAGACTTCGTGGGCGCTCAGCTTGCTTGTCGGTGTCTCGATTCTCGGACTGGTGACCGCTGCGGTCTCCTGGCGCGCGGCGTGCGTCGTCGGCGGAGTGGCCGTGGCAATGTGCGGGATCTGGCTCGACTCACAATTGCGAGCAGGTACCGAACTTGCTCGAACCCATGAAGCGGCGACGATCGGCACGCCGAAGAAAGGCGCATGGCTCGTTCCGGTTTCGATGTTCGGTCTCATGGGCGCCAGCCAGTGTGTCTTCGTCACGTTCGGAGCTTGGCTCACCGATGATTTCGGCTTCGATGCGGCGGGTATCGCAGCGGTGGGTTTTGCGCTCGGGGCGGGCGAGCTTTTCGCGTCCGTATCCAGTGCAAGAATGACGGACCGCATCGGCAAAGAACGCAGCGTGCTGCTCGGCACCTCGGTGATGATGCCGAGTGCCGCACTACTCGCCGGATTCAACGGGACCCTCGTAGTGGGTCTGGGTGCTCTCGCCATCTTCATCGTTGGATTCGAGTACGGAGTCGTGAGCCTCATTCCCGTCGCCACCGACTTGTTCGAAGGCTCGCCAGGAAAGGGATTCGGGCTAGTGATCGGTGCGGGCACTTTCGGGCGCGGCGTGCTCACCGTCGTCTCGACCGGGTTGTACGAACGTACGGGCGTGGTCGGCGCTTGTGTCGCAGCCATTGCCTGCGCCGCGCTCAGCGCGGTGACGATCGCCGCGTTTCGTGCCGGCAGCATCTCGCCGGCTTAGGGCGATGCGTCATCAGCCGCGGTAAGCGTTGGTGATCGGAAGCCGTCGATCTTTGCCGAAGGCCTTCTTCGTCACCCGTACGCCGGGCGGTAGCTGTCGGCGCTTGTATTCGTTGTTGTCGACGAGTCGCACGATTCGGCGCACGAGCTCGGGGTCGTATCCCATCGACACGATCTCAGCGGCAGTCAGGTCTTGCTCCACGTACAGCGCAAGCACCGAGTCGAGCACGTCGTAAGGCGGGAGGCTCTGGTCGTCGCGTTGGTCGGGTCGCAGCTCGGCTGACGGCGGTTTGGTGATCGTCGTTTGGGGGATCAACTCGCGGCCTGCACGTTCGTTGATGCGGTGTGCGAGCGCGTACACATCCGTCTTGAAGATGTCCTTGATGACGGCGTATCCGCCGACCGAGTCGCCGTAGAGCGTGAAGTAGCCCACCGCGAGTTCGCTCTTGTTGCCCGTTGTGAGCACCATCCAACCGAACTTGTTCGACAACGCCATCAATGTCGTGCCCCGCACGCGACTCTGCAGGTTCTCCTCCGTCAGATCGGGCTTGCGACCGGCGAAGGCTGCGCCCGTCATGTCCAAGTACGCCGAGAATGCCGGTTCGATCGGAATCGAGAGCATCTCGATTCCGAGATTGTGGGCGAGCGCTTCGGCGTCGGAGCAAGATCCCTCGCTCGAATATCGCGACGGCATCGACACACCGTGCACCCGCTCTGCACCAAGAGCCTCGACGGCGACTGCGGCGACCACCGCGGAATCGATACCGCCTGAGAGACCGATAACCACATCGCTGAAACCGTTCTTGCGCACGTAGTCCCGCGTACCGAGCGCCAGCGCGCCGAGGATCTGGTCGAGTTCGTCGTGTGGCTGGGCCATTCGTGCCGAACGAGGTTCTTTGTTGTCGACGCCGGAGACTGGCACGTCGACGACGAGCAGCTCTTCGTTGAACTGGGCGGCACGGGCGATGATTGCTCCGGTCGCGTCGGCGACGAACGAACCGCCGTCAAAGACGAGTTCGTCCTGTCCGCAGACCTGGTTGACGTAGGCAATCGGCATGCCGTTCTCGGTCGCCCGGGCACGAACCGTGGCCTCGCGAACGTCGCCTTTATGCCGATCGAATGGCGAACCGTTGATATTGATACACACCTGTGCACCGGCGGCTCGCTGACGGGCAACCGGCCCGTTCGCCACCCATACGTCCTCGCAAATGCTGAGCGACACAGCGACACCAGCAACGTCGTACGTCGCGTTGTCGTCGTGGCCAGGAGCAAAATAGCGAACTTCGTCGAACACTGAATAGTTTGGCAACAACTGCTTGTGATACACGCCGAGCACTGTTCCGTTGGCGCACAGTGCTGCGGCATTGAAGAGTCGAGCGGGTCTCGCGCTCGTCTGCGCCACTGGTTCGTCTTCTGCTTCGTCGACGAATCCGACCACGACCGCGCAGCGACCGGCGCGGGCTGCGACTTTCTCCAAGGCAGCGCGGTTGTCGGCGACGAAACCCGATTTCAGCACCAAGTCTTCGGGTGGATAACCAGAGAGAGTCAGCTCGGGGAAGGCAACGAGGTCGCACGCTGCCTCTTCCGCCATCGCCACATAGCGCACGACCATGTCCAGGTTCGCGTTGATGTCTCCGACTCGCGGATTCACCTGCGCCAATCCCACGCGAAGCGTCGATGCTGGCTGTCGCGGCGCCACGAAATCAGGCTACTGAGCCGCACGTTTGCAACTTTTGAAGCGAAACATCGGAATCGGCGACATTTTCACACTCCGTTTACAAACGGATGATGCCCCAGACACGAAGATGAACCAAACTGATTCATCCCGTACGACGAAAGGAAACGCGACATGGCATACCAGGCCGAATACATCTGGATCGACGGAGTGAAACCGACTCCGATGCTCCGCTCGAAGACCAAGATCTTGGAGAACTCCGTGAAGACGCCACCAATCTGGGGTTTCGACGGATCTTCCACGGAACAGGCGACTGGCGAGTCTTCCGACTGCATGTTGAAGCCGGTGTATTGGTGCAAGGATCCGATCCGGGGAGGCCGCAACATCCTCGTCATGTGCGAGGTGTATCTCGCTTCGACGGGCCAGCCACACCCGACCAACACGCGCGCTGCGTGCGCGGCGGCGGCGGCGAAGTACAAGGCGCACGGAATGATCTACGGAATCGAGCAGGAGTACACCTTCATGCGCCTGAACGGTCGACCGTTCGGCTTTCCAGAACTTGACGGTGAACCTGGTCCGCAGGGCCCCTACTACTGCGGCGTCGGCGCCGGTCGTGTGATGGGCCGCGACATCATCGAGATTCACACCGAGGCTTGCCTCGATGCAGGGCTCAACATCTCCGGCACGAACGCCGAAGTGATGCCCGGACAGTGGGAGTTCCAAGTCGGACCACTCGACGCGCTCGCAGTGAGCGACCAGCTCTATGTCGCGCGCTGGTTGCTGCATCGCGTCGCAGAAGACTTCGACGTCGTCGTTTCGTTCGACGCCAAGCCGCAGAAGGGTGACTGGAACGGCGCCGGAGCGCACACGAACTTCTCCACGAAAGCCATGCGCTCGTCGTATGAAGCCATCGAGACGGCGTGCAAGGCGATCGGTGGTCGAGTGATGGAACACGTGAAGAATTACGGCCACGACATCGAAAGCCGCCTCACCGGCAAGCACGAGACCGCTCCATGGAATCAGTTCAGTTACGGCGTCTCCAATCGCGGCGCCTCGATCCGCATTCCGTGGCAGGTTGCTCGCGACAAGAAGGGCTACGCCGAGGACCGTCGTCCGAACGCGAACATGGACCCTTATGTCGTCACGCGGCTTCTGCTCGAGACCGTCTGCTCGCAAGAGAAGTTGCCGTCCGGCGGTGCCAAGAAGTCGAAGTCCCGCAGATAGAGCGCGCACGGTCGCGCACCGACAGGGCGTCGATGCGCGACCCGCGACTCTGTGTCGTGACGGTTGACTAAAGGGGTGGCCGGCATGCTTGAAGCCCAACGCGACTACGTTCTGCGAACCGTCGAGGAACGCGGGATACGACTCGTTCGTCTGTGGTTCACTGACGTTCTGGGCAACCTGAAGAGCTTCGCCATCAGCCCAGCGGAGCTGGAGAATGCCCTCAACGACGGCATGAGCTTCGACGGGTCTTCCATCGACGGTTACGGCAGAGTCCAGGAAGCCGACGTGCTCGCGATCCCGGATGCGAACACCTTTGAGGTGCTGCCGTGGGTCGACTCGAAAGCCGCCGAAGCCCGTGTGTTCTGCGACATCGCGCAACTTGACGGCTCGCCGTTCGAGGGTGATCCCCGCCAGGTGCTGCGACGCAATCTCGAGGCGGCTCGCAAGCTCGGCTTCGTCTTCTATGTTGCGCCGGACATCGAGTACTTCTATTTCGCGCCGCCGACCGACGGTCGCCCGATACCGCTCGACCAAGGCGGATTCTTCGATCTCACCACGACCGACATCGCCAGTTCCTTGCGCAAGGAGACCATCCGCACGCTCGAGACGATGAGCATCCCCGTCGAGTACAGCTTCCACGAAGATTCTCCGAGCCAGCACGAGATCGATCTCCGTCACACCGACGCGCTGGCGATGGCTGACAGCGTCATGACATTCCGCTTCGTCGTGAAAGAGATCGCGGCGATGCGCAACGTGCACGCCACGTTCATGCCCAAGCCGCTTGAGGGCGTGCAAGGTTCTGGCATGCATCTCCATCTCTCGCTCTTCAAGGGCGATTCGAACGCGTTCTATGACGCGAACGACCTGTACAACTTGAGCGACGTCGCGAAGTCGTTTATGGCTGGTCTCTTGCGCCATGCTGGCGAGATCACCGCAGTCACCAACCAGACGGTGAACAGCTTCAAGCGCCTGGTACCGGGCTTCGAGGCACCTGTCCACGTGTCGTGGGCGCGCAACAACCGCAGCGGGCTCATTCGTGTTCCCGTGCCGAAGCGCGGCAGCGACCTCGCCACCCGAATCGAGTTGCGCTCACCCGACCCTGCATGCAACCCGTACCTCGCCTACTCGGTGATCCTCGCAGCTGGATTGCGCGGCGTAGAAGAGGGCTACGAGTTGCCCGCCGAAGCCGACGCAAACTTGTTCGAGATGGGCGACCAAGCCTTGGCCAAACTCGGCATCGAGCAACTGCCGCAATCGTTGAATGATGCTCTCAAGATGATGGAGTCGTCACAACTCGTCGCCGAATCACTCGGCGAACACATCTTCGAGTGGTTCCTGCGAAACAAGCGCGCGGAGTGGCGCCACTACAAGACGCACGTCTCGCAATTCGAGATCGACACCTACTTGCGTTCGCTATGACCTCGGCTGGTTTGCTAGCGGTGTTTCCCGACTCGCCGACAATCGACGTCGCGCGCACGCTCGATCTCTCGGGTTATTCGTGGAAGGGTGTCGCGTCGCCGGAGACACTCGCAAAATTGCAGCCGACCGAAGGTTGGGCCGGTGCATTGGTCTGTTGCGACGAAGACCCCGAGGGTGGATGGGCCATCTGCCGGGCATTGCGCCGTCTCGAGCGTCCTGTGCAGCGCATCCTCGTGCTCATCACCGGCGCGCAAGTGGGAGATCTTGAGATACGGGACAACCTCTTCGACGACTTCCAATTGTCGCCGTTTCACCCGCGTGAACTCGAAGCGCGGCTTCGTCACATGTTCTACAACGAGCTGCTGGCACCGTCATCGACCGTCGTCGAACACGCAGGACTCCGCCTCAACCTCGAGACCTACCAAGCGACGTTCGGAGGAAGCCCGCTCGATCTCACGTACATGGAGTACGAGCTGCTCAAGTTCTTCGTGCAAAACCCTGGTCGCGTGTATTCGCGCGAAGTAATCCTCTCCGAAGTCTGGGGCTACGAGTACTTCGGTGGCGCACGCACCGTGGACGTGCATGTGCGTCGTCTGCGCGCCAAGTTGGGAGAAGAACACGCACACCTGATCGAAACTGTGCGCAGCGTCGGCTACCGCTTCGGATCGTCGAAGTGGTCCGGCTAGACGACAGTCACGAGGCCGACAATCACGAACAGTACGCCTGCCGCACGCTGAATAAGCCGCAGGTTCACGTGCTTCACGACCTTTGCTCCGGCGAGTACCGCGATGCCTGACACGCAGGTGAGTGCCAGCGCGGCCCCCGCACCGACAGCAAAGACCGAGTCGCGAGTGGCGGCCATGCTGGCTGTTGCCAGCTGGGTGATGTCGGCGAATTCTGCCACTCCGATCGTTGCTGCGGATACCGCGAACGTCGATCGCCACGACCGAGAGTCAGCGCTCGCGGTGGTTTCGGGAGAGTCGTCGTCTTTTCCTCGAGACGACCACACCAGATAGCAGCCGGCCACGACGAATATTGCACCGATTACGTGTCGCACCGGCTCGGTCGGCAGCCGAGAAATCAAGGTGCCGAGGAGCGCGGCGATAGTGACGTGCAATGTGTAAGCACTCGCGACGCCGCACCACACCGCTGACTTGCGGAGGTATCGCGTCGCCAAGAGCAGCGTGGCGAGCATCGTCTTGTCGGGCAGCTCGGCGAGAAACACCACGCCGAACGCGGTGAGCAGGTCTGTCATGACGTGCGACATTTCTGTTTGTCTTAGGCGCGTTGCATGCCCTTGGCAAGGCGCGCGTGGTCACGCAACATGTCCTTCAGTCGGTCAGAGACGATTGTGTGGTCGCGCACGATCACTCGCCCCTGCACCACTGTGTGTTTCGCGCTCGTCGGTCCACAGCGCAACCAACCCTCGATCGGGTCGTCGATCACTCCGGCAAACTGAGGGCCGTCAAGTGACCAGACCGCGACGTCTCCCACGCTCCCGACGCTGATCTCACCGATTTCGCCAAGACGTCCGAGACAGCCAGCACCACCACGAGTGGCCATCTCGAGAGCCATCCGTGCGGTACCAGCTGAGGCTCCGCTCGACAACTTTGCGAGCAGCATCGCTTGTCGCGCCTCCAACCACAGCGATGCAGAGTCCGCCGACGAAGATCCGTCGACCCCGAGCCCGACGTGCACTCCCGCGGACCTCAGTTTCACGGTTGGGGCGATTCCAGAAGAAAGGATCAGGTTGCTGCTCGGGCAGTGCGCGACTCCGACGCGGGCAGCACCAAGTCGTTTCACTTCGTCGTCGTTGGGTTTCACACAGTGCGCGAGCCAGGCCCGGTCGCTCACCCAGCCAACTTCCTCGAGATAATCGGTCGGTCGGCAGCCAAACGTGGCGATCGAATAGGCATCATCTTCGTCGTTCTCCGCAAAATGCGTGTGTAACCGCACATCGAGTCGCTCGGCCAGACGAGCAGAGTCGATCATCAACTGCTTCGTGACGCTGAACGGCGAGCACGGCGCCAAGGCGATGCGTACCATTGCTCCGCGAGCACGGTCGTGGTGCAACTCGACCATTCGCTCGCTCGTCGCCAGGATCTCGTCGTGGTCTTGTACCACACCGTCGGGTGGAAGCCCGCCGTCTTTCTCGGAGAGCGACATCGAGCCATACGTGGGATGGAACCTCACTCCGAGGTCTCGTGCGGCGGCGATCTCCGCCGACAGCAAGTCGCCGGCTCCGCGCGGGTGAAGGTACAGATGGTCCGACGACGTCGTGCAGCCGGACATCGCCAACTCGGCGAGTCCGACCCAGGCGGAGACGTGCGCTGATTCTTCGTTCAGCGCACTCCAGAGGGGATACAACGTCCGCAGCCATCCGAAGAGGGCCGAGTCGGTCATCGGCCCGAATGCGCGGGTTAAGTTCTGGTACAGGTGATGGTGGACGTTGACGAGTCCCGGGGTGACAAGACAGCCAGAAGCATCAATCGATTGTCGAGCCTGCGGCGGCTTGCCAGAACCGACTGCCGAAACGAAGCCGCCGCTGATGGCCACCCATCCGTCGCGAATCTCTCGACGATCGTCGTCCAGGGTCGCCAGCAGCCGCGCCGAGTGAACGACGAGATCGGCGACTGCGGGGGTTGCGCTGCTCAGGTGTTCAACTCGAGCAGTTCGCTCGTTTCGTTGCGCGCGCGCGCATCGCGGTGGAGCGACTCACCGAGGATGGCAGCGATCACGACGGTACCGAGTCCGACGATGATCGGGAACGCGAGCAACACGATGACGAGTATGACGGCGCCGGCCATGGTGCTATTTCTTCGAGCGCGGTGACTTCTTATTGAGCAGCGACTTGCCGGCCGCTTCGGGCAGGTACGCCCATGCTTCGATCTCTACCGCGCCGTTGGCCGGTAGCGAGGCGACCCCGATGGTGCTGCGTGCCGGTCGGTGAGAACCAAAGCCTTCGACGTATGCCTCGTTGAACGTCGGGAAGGTGTCCATGTCAGTGAGGAAGCACAACGTCTTCTTTACGTCGCTCAATTTGGCGCCGACGCTCTGCAAGTGCGCTCGAAGATTGACGATTGCTTGGGCCGTCTGTGCTTCGACACCGCCTTGCACCAGACTGCCGTCACGCAGTCCGAGTTGCCCGGAAACGATGATCCAATCACCGGCACGAACGACGGGTGTGTAAGGACCTATTGGTGCAGCCATGCGTCCAAGGTTAGACGGAGGCCGGCTCGTTACCCTGAGCGCGTGCGTTTGCGGACGAGGCGGGAGTTTCTCACCGACGCGGGGCGCTTGGTTGTCTCCGGTTATGGCGTGTCCGTCGCAGGTTCGACGGTCTTGGGGTTGTCGTCGTTCCTCGCATCATGCGGATCGCGGGGCACTGATGTTTCGTTGCCGGATGACGTGCAGATCGTGCAGCGCTTCCCGCAGAACCTCGTCGCTGGTCCGATTCGGCTGCCGCTTTCGCTCGCGAGTGCGGGCGGCCTGCTCACCAGTGGCGGCAGCGTGGCGACTCCAGATGCGCTCAACGCCCGCATCGTGCGCATCGACGGCGGTCGCAACGATGTGATCGTCGAAGACCTCACGGCTTCCAAGCATGATGCCGGTCTGGCGGTGCCGTATTGGCCGTTCATGACGACGATTGAAGAAGCGGGTTTCTATCGGATCGTCCTCGACGGAGGCCCGGAAGACGGCGCTGCATTCCAGGTGTTTGCACGCGGCGAGATCGACGTTCCCGGTATCGGAGACCAACTTGAACCGTTCGACACTCCGACGTTCGATGACTCGCGCGGCGTCGATCCGATTTGTACTCGAGTACCAGAGCCGTGCCCGCTCCATGACGTCACGCTCTCTGACGCGCTGGGGCGTGGCAAGCCGGTGGTGCTACTGGTCGGCACGCCCGCTCATTGCTCCACGGGAACCTGCTCACCGGCACTCGAAGCGATGACCGAGGTTGCCACCGGAATCGGTGACGCGCGAACGTTCATTCATGCGGAGGTGTACCAGGATGCGAACGCCACGAAGGTCGCGCCGATCGTCACGGCACTCGCGATGAGTTACGAACCGGCCGTCTTCGTGACCGACGAAAACGGCGTAGTTACCGCGCGGCTCGACGCGGTGTTCGACGAGGTCGAACTGCAGTCAGCGATCAGCTGAAACTTTGACCGCAACCGCATGTGCGGTTGGCGTTGGGATTCGTGATCTTGAACCCAGACTCGTTCAGGCCGTCGGCGTAGTCGAGACTTGCACCCGAGAGCAACTGTGCCGATGCCGGGTCAACGACGACCTTCACGTCACCGAACGTCTGCACTTTGTCTTCGGTGGTGAAGTCACCATCGAAGTACATCTCGTACGAGTAACCCGAGCACCCGCCGGGGCGCACTGCTACGCGGAGCGCGAGGTCGGTCGCGTTCTCGGTTTCCAAGAGTTGCTTCACTTTGGTGGCTGCGGCAGGCGTGAGGGTGATCATGGTGCCTCCAAAACTACAGCCAGCAGATGGTGCGTTGACGAGCACTGTGACTCATTCGTCGGACGGTTCGTGGAGGCCGTGGGGGGTGCGAGGTCTCGGTAGGTTGAGGGCGTGTCCGCCCCGACTCCGCCACGACAGATGCCGCCGCCGTCCGCTGAAGACGTGCGCAACCTCCTGCGTGCGGTCATCGACCCCGAACTTGGAGCCAACATCGTCGACCTCGGGATGGCGACCGACGTCAAGGTCGGCGCTGACGGAGTCGTGACGATCGGAGTCAAACTCACCATCAAGGGCTGCCCACTTCGCGCACAAATCAAGAACGACATCGAGTCCCGGTTGGAGACCCACCCGGGGGTCACGAAGGTGAAGATCGAGTGGGGTGAGATGACTGCCGACGAGCGCACGGCAGTAATGACCAAGGCACGTTGGAACGCGCGGGAGAACGCCACCGATACCGCGGTGCCAGTCACGGCCCGCGTACTCGCCATCGCGAGCGGCAAGGGTGGTGTCGGCAAGAGTTCCGTCACTGCCAATCTCGCAGTGGCGCTCGCCGCACAAGGTCACACAGTCGGGGTGCTTGACGCAGACATCTGGGGTTTCTCGATGCCGCGCATGCTCGGCATGGCCGACCGTCTGGCTGCACGCAAACTCGAAGGCTCTGACAAGCCGAAGATCATCCCGAACGAGCGGCGAGTCGGCAGCGGCTTGCTCAAGGTGGTGAGCACCGGCATGCTCGTCGATGACGAAGGCACGGCACTCATGTGGCGCGGACTCATGCTTACCAAGGCAGTGGAGCAATTCCTCAACGACGTGCACTGGGGCGACCTCGACTTCCTCCTCATCGACATGCCGCCCGGCACCGGCGACGTGCAGATGGGTCTCGCTCGCATGCTCCCCCGCACCGACTTGATCATCGTGACGACCCCGGCGGTGTCGGCGCAGAAGGTGGCGATACGTGCCGCCGACATGGCACAGCGAAGCTTCCTGCGTATCGCAGGTGTCATCGAGAACATGAGCAGCTTTACCTGCGAACACGGCGAGGCGTACGCGCTGTTCGGCGAAGGCGGCGGAGCCACGCTTGCTCGCGAGATCGGCGCAGATCTTCTCGGTCAAGTTCCGATCGAACGTGCCGTCGCCCACGGCAGCGATCACGGCGAGCCGGTTGCGCTCGTCGGTGACTCCCCCGCAGCCGAGGTGTTCCGCGATATCGCGAAGAAAATCATCTCCTCGACGGTTCCCGCCGTCGACATGGCGGGCTGCTCTGCGCGACTGCTCGAATCCGTCGAGGTCGCGTTGAGCAAAAAGCCGCGCTGAATCACGGCCTCTCCGTCGACGACTCGCTCGTATCTCGCTGTTAGCGCAACGACTCGTACTGCGGGTCGTCTGGAAACAGGATGCCCGTCACGCGACCGTCTATATCGAACCGTAGTTTCGGGAGGATCGGCGTCGGCACTCCGATGTGACGCGCCGCATCGACCGCCGCAACCGATGAACGATGCGGTGCCAGGAATTGGAGATTGGCGATCGTCGGCGGGATCATCGCGAGGTCGCCACGCTTTGCTCGCGAGAGTGCGTCGTTCGGGGAGATCCACAGGCTGGCGATGGTCTCCTTGTCATCATGCAAAGGCTCCTGCGACGATGGCGCGACCGCGACGAAGAACCTCGTGTCGAATCGCCGCTTCTCGCCGACCGGCGTGATCCAGTGGCTCACGTATCGAATCGAGTCGACAGCCAGTCGCAGCTTCTCGCGCCGACACAGCTCTGCCAGCGACAACTCCCCTTCGTGCACCTGATGTCGCAGCACAGAAAACTTCGCGTGCGAATCTGCCTCGGTGAGCGAGACGTAACCGCCTCGCGCGTCTCGTGCGAGCAAGACTCCGGCTTCCTCGAAACACTCGCGGATCGCCGCCACCCAATATGCAAGACCCCCCTTAGGAACTCGCAGAAGGTCGCTTGCCTCTGCATCCGACATCCCGTCGCACAATTCATCCAACTCTGAGGCGGAGTCCACGTCATCCACGCGTCCGCCGGGAAAGACGTACATCCCGCTGGCAAACACGGCGCTTGTGGTGCGCTGCAACATGAACACCTCGATGTCGTTTGGTGCATCGCGCACCAGCATCACGGTGGAAGCCGGCCGCAACGGCACGGCATTTGAGTCGGCTGCGTCGCGCGACTGGCTCATCGCCCTGCCCGAGCGTTCAACTGCCGCTCTGCTTGCGCATCTCGCGATAGTCGCGCGCAGCCCCTTCAAGCGGTTCGACGTCGAGGGTGACTCCGTCGATGGATGCGACACGCAACGCCTGTCCCGACTTGATCGGAGTCGCCCGGTTAGTACGTGCCCGCCACTTGGCGCCGCGCACGAGCACTTCTCCTTCTGGGGCGATGTCAGTGGCCGCAGTTCCTTGCGCGCCGACCAGCCACTCTCTGCCAATGGTCGGGGTCGCAAATCGAGTTCGCACCATCGAAGGCATACCGACGACGAATGCGAGAGTCATCGATGCGACCCCGGCCGCGAGCGTGAGCCATGACAGTTTCAGGGCTTCTTCTTGGACGGGGCCGTACAGCGTGAGCGACGCGATGACGAACAAGACGACTCCCACGCCCGTCCAGAACCGTGGAATACCCACTTGGACGTCGACGGCAAAGGCAATCACCGCGCAGACGAGCAGTGCGATACCAAACGGTCGCACCGGAAGTTCCGCAAACCCGAACATGCCGAGCAGAGTGCACAATGCACCCACGAATCCCGCGATGCCGACTCCCGCCGTGAAGAATTCGAAAATGAGAAGCGCGAGACCGAAGGAAAAGAGCAGGTAGGCGAGCGCCGCGCTAGCGGACGTATGCATCAATTGCTCGAGAGTGCCCAGTTTGAAGAACCGCGTCGTTGCCGCTTCGCGCACGATCGTCCCGTCGCTGCCGACGACCTCCACGACGGTGTCGAGAACTTTTCCGTCGACGGAGAGGCCGTCCAGAGCAAACAGCATGTTGCGTAGCACCGGAACCCCTTCGTCTGCGATGTCGAGCCGCAGCACGCCGCGTTCGCGGGCCTCGTCAGTTCCGAGAGTATTGCTGCGCAGGATCGAAGTCGCCTCGCCGAGTGAGAGCGGCGTTCCGTCCAGTGCGAATGGCAGTCCTGTTTTCCCGACGGTGGAATTCGGTGCCATCGCACTCACGTCGGCGACCGCGAGCAGCCACGACGACCAACCATGCGCGCGGGAACCGCTGGGCCCGACCCATACTCCGACGGGCACTTCGGAGTCGCGAACGGCGGCCAGCAGTTTGGCCATGCGGGCCTGGTCGACTACTGCCCCGCGCGAGTTGACCTGCAGCACCAATGCTTGCGCTCCGTTGCTCGAGGATCTCTCGATCGCTTGCTCAATGCCGTTGGCGACCACATTGTCGATGAGCCCGCTCACCTCGAACACATCGACCTTCGCGAGCGAGTCTGCGGCGCTCGTCGGTGCAGCGGCGCCGAAGAGCAAAGCGAGACTGAGAGCAAGAGCAGCAATCACGGCACGACAACGGTATCCATGCGCGAGGTAACCTTGGCTCGTGCACGTCTTGATTGCTACGGATGCTCAGTACGTGCTCGATGACGTCATTGCCGCGCTCGGAACTCAGGAGACTTCGTTCACCGTGTGCCGCGACGGTCGCGACGTGACTGATGCCGTGCGGCGGCGCACGCCCGACGTCGCAGTGCTCGACCTACAGGTTGGCTCCATGGGGGCGATGGCTATCACCATGAACTTGCGCCTTGACGAGAGCGGCGGGCGATTGCCGCACGTGCCGGTCGTGATGTTGCTCGACAGACTCGCCGACGTCCACCTGGCACGACGAAGCGGCGCCGAAGCCTGGTTGATCAAGCCCGTCGATTCATTGCGGTTGCGACGGGCGGTGCAAGAAGTGCGCGCGGGTCGCACATGGCATGAAGCCGCGTCGCCGGCCATGCAGCACGCCTGACTCGGGCCGTCTTTTGGCCGAACACCGTTAGGCTGGCGAGGCGTTCATTCGCAATACGGGGAGTAGCGCAGCTTGGCTAGCGCGCCACGTTCGGGACGTGGAGGCCGGGAGTTCAAATCTCCCCTCCCCGACCAAGCAGCGACAGAGGCGTTTACAGCGACGCGACGACGAGTTCGGCGATTTGCAGGGCGTTCAGCGCAGCACCTTTGCGCAGGTTGTCGTTCGAAACAAAGAGTACGAGGCCACGATTGCCGTCGACGGCCTGGTCTTGGCGGATTCGACCGACGTACGACGGGTCTTTACCCGCCGCAAGCAGCGGTGTCGGGATGTCGACGACGCTCACACCCGGAGCCTTGGAAAGAATTTCGTTCGCCTGCGACGGAGTGATCGGCTTGGCGAACTCCGCATGCAGCGAGAGCGAGTGCCCGGTGAAGACCGGCACTCGGACGCACGTGCCTGACACTTTGAGATCCGGGATGTGGAGGATCTTGCGGGTCTCATTGCGCAGTTTCTTCTCTTCGTCCGTCTCCAGCTGCCCGTCGTCGACGAGCGAGCCAGCAAACGGAAGCACGTTGAACGCGATGGTACGCGCGAACTTTGCGGGTGCGGGGAAGGCGACGGCCTCACCGTCGTACGTGAGGCGCTCGATGTCTTCGGCTGCGTCCACTTGTTGCTCGAGCTCTGCCACGCCGGACACTCCTCCGCCGCTGACTGCCTGGTAGGTGCTGGCCGTGAGGCGCACGAGGGTCGCTGCATCGTGCAGGGGCTTCAGCACCGGCATCGCCGCCATCGTGGTGCAGTTGGGATTCGAGATGATGCCCTTTTTTGCCAACGAGATGTCCGCCGGATTGACTTCTGAAACGACGAGCGGCACGTCGGGATCCATGCGCCAGCACGAGGAGTTGTCGACCACGATCGCGCCCGCCGCGGCGAATTTCGGTGCGAGTGCCCGCGACGTCGTGGCGCCCGCGGAGAAGATGGCGACGTCGAGCCCGGTCGGGTCGGCAGTCGCCGCATCTTCGACCAGGATCTTTCGGCCACCGAAATCGATCTTGGTGCCGGCCGATCGAGCCGATGCGAAGAACCTCAATTCAGCGTGCGGAAAATCGCGCTCCAGAAGGAGCGTCCGCATGACGTTGCCCACCATGCCGGTGGCACCGACTACGCCGACGTTGGGTTTTCGACTCAAAGGCACCGAGTCAGGCTAACCGTGCGAGCAGCCACCAATGACTCGGGTGCACGCGACGCACCGTCAACTTCTTCACTCCGTCGGCGGACACCTTGACTCGTCGACGAGGTGAGTGGATGACCGTGACATCGCGGAGTCGCGAGCCGATGAGATCGATACCGATCCCAGCGAGCACGTCGTCGGGGCCCAGACGATTTGCCTGCCAACCCAGTCGGGTGAGAGCGCGGATACGCGCCATGTACTTCGCCACCTTGGGCGCACGCCACATGACCCGCACGACGCCGCCGAGGGGTACGAGGGCAGCATCGAGCGGCGTCCACGTGCGGAAGTTGAGCGCGACGAGGCCGCCGCTCTTCGTCACGCGCAGTGCTTCGCCGACCAGTGACTGGGCGTCAGATGCTCCACAGTGTTGCAAGGTGATGTAGGAGAACGCGAGGTCGACGGAACCACTCGGCAGGTCGAGGCTTCGGCCGTCCGCCACGTGCAGCGTGCGCAGGACGCTCGGCTCACCGTGATGGAAGACCGTCTCCCTGCAGCGTTCGAGAAATGCGGCATCGACGTCGGCTGCATAGACGACACGGAAGCGCCTGGTGAACCCGGCAGTCATGCGGCCGATTCCACTGCCGATCTCGACCATCGTAAGGTTGCTCGTCGAACCCTTGGGATATCCGAAGATCTTCAGATACCTGCGCACTTCGTCGTCGCCGCTCGCGACGAATGATCCGAGGGAGACATCGCCGGTCCTGTTGTCGAACACCCAGCCGGTGTCTCGCACCGCTTCTTCTGCGGTAAGCGTCTCCGTGCGCATTCCGGCACTTCGCCACGGCACACCTTGGGGTCGTCGGAGGCGCTCCGCCGCGCGGCGCAGGAGACTCATCGATGAATTTCGCTCGTCATCGATTACTTTCGTTCAGGCAGCGGGGCCGAATAGTCGTCGCCGCTGTCGAGCCCGAAGGCAGTGTGCAGCGCCTGCACCGCCTTTTGCATCATCGCGGCGCGCACGACGACCGACACTCGGATCGTGGAAGTCGAGATCATCTCGATGTTCACACCGTTGTCTGCGAGCACACGGAACATCTTTGCGGCGACGCCAGGACTGGTCTTCATGCCCGCACCGACGAGCGAGATTTTCGCGATGTCATCGTCGTGGGTCACCCCGCCGGCCTTCAGTTCGGTGCCGATTCGCGAGACGATCGACTCGGCGATCTTGACGTCTGCTCTCGGCACGGTGAACGAAATGTCCGTGGTGCCCGCGTTCGAGGTGTTCTGCACGATCATGTCCACGTTGACGTTGGCAGAAGCGAGCGCCTCGAAGAGCGAAGCAGACACCCCGGGACGATCGGGCACTCCGAGGATGGTGAGCTTCGACTCGCTCGCATCCTGCACGACCCCTGAGATCACTGGTTCTTCCATGTTCTTCATCCTTTCGTGATGACGACCGACCACCCACGTTCCTTCGTCCCACGTGAAACTCGAGCGCACGTGGATGGGCACGTCGTGATTTCGGGCGAATTCAACGGAGCGGAGCGCGAGCACTTTGCTGCCGGCACCCGCCATCTCCAACATCTCGTCGAACTGCAGCACCGGAATCTTGCGGGCCTGCGGCACCACGCGCGGATCGGCCGTGAAGACTCCGGTGACATCGGTATAGATCTCGCATGAGTCAGCGTCGAGTGCGGCTGCCAGTGCGACGGCCGTCGTGTCGCTCCCGCCACGACCGAGCGTGGTGATCTCCTTGGCGGTGCTGATGCCCTGGAAACCCGCTACTACCGCGACCTTCTTGTCGGCGATGGCTGAACGAACGCGATCGCCTTTCACTTCAAGGATCTTTGCCTTGGTATGCACGGTGTCAGTGATGATGCCCACCTGCGAGCCGGTGAAACTGACGGCAGCGACACCGACATCGTGCAGCGCCATGCACAACAGAGCCATGCTGATTCGCTCGCCAGTGGTGAGCAGCATGTCCATCTCGCGGCTCGGTGGATTCGACGAAACTTGATTCGCCAGTTGCAGCAAGTTGTCGGTGGCTTTGCCCATGGCCGATACGACGACCACCAAGTCGTGGCCCGCCGCCCTCGTCGTGGCGATATGCCGCGCCACGTTGCGCATGCGTTCCGGGTCTGCCACCGATGTGCCGCCGTACTTTTGCACGATGAGCGACATGACGGGTCAATGCTATTAGCGGCGGAGTTGGCAGTGAGTAGCCTTTTCGAATCGTGGGCACATCAAAACGTGAACGACAGAAAAAGAACCGCGAGGCTCAGCGATCGCACGAGGCGCGACGCGCGCAACGCAATAAAGTGCAACGGCGAGGCACCCGAATCGGTGTCATCGTTCTGGTCGTCGTGGCTCTCGTCGGTTTCGTCTTCGTCACCGGCAACGACACTGAGGATGCCGCTCCCGAGACGACCGTCGCGCCGGTCGTCGATGATGCGACCACGGACAACACGACAGCTGCGGGTCCATTCACGTACGGTACGAGTGAGTGCCCGCCAGTCGACGGCACCGCCGAGCAACGTCGCGAGTTCTCCGATTCCCACCAGCTGTGCATCGACCCGGCGAAGACTTACGTGGCCACGTTCGACACGACCCAGGGCGCGTTCTCTGTGCGCCTCTACGCCGATCGTGCACCTGGCACGGTGAACAACTTCGTGTCGCTGGCCCGCTGGAAATTCTTCGACGGAACCAGGTGCCATCGAGTCATCGAGGATTTCGTCGTGCAATGCGGCGACCCGACGGCCACCGGTAGCGGTGGTCCCGGGTACTCATTCGCCGACGAGCTGCCTGCCGCAGGCGAGTACAAGATCGGTTCGCTGGCGATGGCGAACTCCGGACCGAACACCAATGGGAGCCAGTTCTTCATCATCACCGGCAACAACGGTGCTTCGCTGCCTCCGCAGTATTCGTTGTTCGGCGAGGTGACAGACGGTCTCGACACAGCAGTGAAGGCAATGGCGGCGCTCTTCAACCCCGACCCCGCCGCAAATGGCGTGCCGCCTGCGGGCGAGATCATCTTGAAGAGCGTGACGATCAGCGAGTCGTAACTGTCGCCAGCAATCGTTGCGAGAGTGAGTCGATGACGTCCTCACTGACCCCAATTTCGCGCACGTAACCACGCACCGAGCCATGCGCGGCTGACATGTCGGAGAGGATCACTCTCATCGCTCGTGGGTCGGCTGCGGCAAAACGAGGCGGCATCTTCGCGTAGACGTCCGCCAACTCTGGATGGTGCTGGTTCGCCCACGCGATCAGTCGCCGCATGGCACGTTCAGTGAGGCCGTAGTCGGCAGCGATGAAGTCGTCGGCCACGCCGAGGGATCCCAGGACGAGCGCAGAAAGTAGTCCCGTTCGATCCTTTCCGGCCGCGCAGTGGAAGACCGCAGGCAGCGTGTCGGCTGAAGCGAGCAGCCGAATCGCGTCGGCAAAGCGCGGAGATGCTTCTGTGAGCATCGCGCGATACGCCCACACGAGGAATTCGACGGCATCGTCAATTTCCGGAGTCGCTGTTTCGCCCCACGTCGCATCGATGATCGGCAGATGGTGGTAGTTCACTTCGTGTTTGTCGACGGGGAATTTTCCGCGAGTCTTCACTTCGTTCTCGGTGCGCAGATCCACCACAGTGCGAACCCCGAGGCGCATCACTTGCGCTGCGTCGTCAGTGGTCAACCGGTAGAGCCCGTCGGCACGGAAGAGGGTCCTCCATCGGGTCTCGCGTCCGTCTGACGTGGGGTAGCCACCGAGATCGCGGAAGTTGTGCACCGCGAACAACGGGACCACACGACGATCGTCGTCAAGAATTGCTGCGAGCTTGCCCTCGGACATCGCTAGTACGGTACCGAACCACTTCATACGAAGAATGACACGATTACGCTCCAACGAACGACGCGATTACGCTCGGCGTGGTGAGCACAGCGACGGTCAACTCTGTCGGAATCGTCGGCTCAGGCATCATGGCCGGTGGAATCGCCGAAGTGGTCGCGCGCGCAGGTCTGAAAGCAATTCTTCGCGCACGTTCAGACTCATCTGCTGCCGCTGCGATAAAACAGGTGGCAGCGGGTCTCTCGCGGCAGGTCGAAAAAGGCAAACTCGACGTTGCCGAGCGCGATCAAATCCTCTCCAATATCTCGACTGCGACCGACCTCGGGTCGCTTTCGGGTTGCGACGTCGTGATCGAGTCGGTCGTCGAGGACCTCGAGACCAAACAGCAGCTCTTCCGTGAATTGGACGCGTCAACCAAACCTGGTGCGATCCTGGCGACTAACACGAGCACACTGCCCGTCGTAGAGATGGCAAAGGTCGTGAGAAAGCCAGAACGCGTCTGCGGGATCCACTTTTTCAATCCGGCACAAGTGCTGCCTCTCGTGGAAATCGTGAGACCGATCACGGCGAACGATGCAACCATCGCCGCAGCAGCGCACTTCGTTTCGGCAGTCGGCAAAGAAGGTGTGCACGTGCTCGACCGTTCCGGATTCATCGTGAACGCACTTCTCTTCCCCTATCTCAACAACGCCATTCGCATGCTCGAGGATGGCACTGCCTCGATGACGGACATCGACACGGCAATGAAAGGTGGCTGCAATTTTCCGATGGGGCCATTTGCCCTGCTCGACCTCGTCGGACTCGATACCTCGCTCTCCATCCTTGAGACTCTCCACGAGTCGTTCCGCGACGACAACTTCGCCCCTCGGCCGATGTTGCGCGAACTCGTCGCGAAAGGTCGTCTCGGACGCAAGACCAAGGCCGGCTTCTACGAGTACTAGGACGTCACGCCACGACTCCCGGTGGGGTGATCTCGCGTTGCTGCGTGCGACGTCCGGTTGGGATCGCACACCCCTGCCGGTCGGCGAGTGCACGTACGAATGGCCGCCGGTCGCCAACTGGCCGGCCGACGACGATCTCATCGGGCAAGGTGCCGACTTGCGGGCCTCCACCCTCATCGACGGATACCGACACGGCCTTTTTGCCATGGAAAGAGCAGTCGGCGACGGCACCCTCTTTTGGTGGTCGCCAGCAGAACGTTGCGTCATTCCGCTCGACGGCTTGCGGGTCACGCGATCGATGCGCCGAAGTGCGCGGCGCTACCACCTGCGGGTCAACACGTGTTTCGAGCGAGTGATGCTGGGGTGCGCGTCGCTCCACGGTGAAGACGGACGTTGGATCACGCAACGTTTCGTCGAGCAGTACTGCGAGCTGCACCGGATGGGATGGGCGCACAGCGTGGAGACGTTCAACGACGACGGCGTACTCGTCGGCGGCCTGTACGGGGTTCGCATTGGCAAGTTCTTTGCTGGAGAGTCGATGTTCCACCTCGAGCGTGACGCCTCCAAAGTGGCCCTGATGGCACTGGTCGACATCATGCGCTCGGCGCGAATGACGCTGCTCGATGCACAGTGGCACACTCCGCACCTCGAGAGCTTGGGTGGTGTAACGGTGTCGCGCTCCGACTACCTCTCGCGACTGGCCAGTGCCGTTGGTCCACGAGCCTGACTTCTCCTTAGCCTTGATTTCATGACCGACTCCCGCTCGGCACGCCGACGCGAAGAGCCATGGCTGATGCGCACCTACTCAGGGCACTCTTCTGCCGAAGCCTCAAATCTTTTGTACCGCACGAACTTGGCGAAGGGACAGACGGGTCTCTCCGTCGCCTTCGACCTCCCGACGCAGACGGGCTATGACCCCGACCACGAATTGGCACGCGGTGAAGTCGGGAAAGTTGGGGTTCCCGTCGCACATCTCGGGCACATGCGCGCGCTGATGCGAGACATCCCTCCCGCAACCATGAACACCTCGATGACCATCAACGCGACGGCGGCTTGGCTGCTTGCGCTCTACATCGCCAACGCAGAAGAGCAGAACGTTCGCAACGAAGAATTGCGCGGTACCACCCAGAACGACCTATTGAAGGAATATCTGTCTCGCGGAACCTTCATCTTTCCTCCTCTGCCGTCTCGACGCATCATCGTCGACATGATCGCCTGGACGAATCGCAACGCACCGAAGTGGAACCCGATGAACGTGTGCTCCTACCACCTGCAAGAAGTCGGGGCCACTCCGGTACAGGAGATTGCATTTGCTCTCGCCAACGCAATTGATGTACTCGATGCCGTGCGAGCGAGTGGCCAGGTATCACCTGATTCGTTCCCCGGCGTGTTCGCTGCGATGTCGTTCTTCGTCAACGCAGGTATCCGCTTCGTCGAAGAAACGTGCAAGTTGCGCGCGATGAGCGAACTCTGGGAGACGATTGGTCGGGAGCGTTACGGAATCACCGACGACAAGGCACTTCGATTCCGCTACGGAGTCCAGGTCAACTCACTGGGTCTCACCGAGGCGCAACCCGAGAACAACGTCCAGCGCATCATGCTGGAGATGCTCGCAGTCACGCTCTCGAAACGCGCCCGCGCAAGGAGCGTGCAGCTTCCTGCATGGAACGAAGCTCTGGGGTTGCCGCGGCCGTGGGATCAACAGTGGTCACTTCGCATGCAGCAAGTTCTCGCGCTGGAGACCGACTTGCTCGAGTACGAAGACATCCTCGATGGCTCTCGAGTCATCGAACGACTCACCAGCGAGATTCGGGATGCCGCGAAAGTCGAGCTCGATGACATCCTCTCTCGCGGCGGGGCCTATGCATCGGTCGACGAACTGAAGCGAAGGCTCGTGGCTTCGATGGCTGAGCGCACTCGCCGCATCGCCAGCGGGGAACAAGTCGTCGTCGGGGTCAATGCCTACACCGAAACCGCTGCTTCGCCGCTTGGTGGAGCCGACAGCATCCTGCGCGTCGACCCGCAAGTCGAGACGGCGCTCGTTGCTGACGTGCAGAAGTGGCGTGAGCAGCGCGACTCGGCGGCGGTGGCAGCAGCGTTGCGTGACCTCCGTGACGCGGCGCGGACAGATCGCAACATCATGGAGTCGTCGATTGCGTTGGCAAAGGCCGGCGGAACGACCGGCGAATGGGCTTCCACTTTGCGCGAGGTGTTCGGTGAATACCGCGCACCCACCGGAGTCGGCGGCGTCACAGCGCCTCGCAGCGAGGATCTCTCCGTCATCGCGCGTCGCTCGAGCACTCTTGCCGGCGGACCCCCGCGAATGCTCGTCGCCAAACCGGGCCTCGACGGCCATTCGAGCGGTGCGGAACAAATCGCCATCGCGGCTCGCGACGCAGGCATGGAGGTCGTCTACGGCGGTATCCGGCTCACGCCGAAAGAAATCGCCGAATCTGCCCGCGACGAGGATCCGGACGTGATCGGCATCTCAATCCTCTCTGGCTCTCACCAGTCGTTGATACCCGAAGTGCTGCACGAACTGCGCCGCGTCAGGGTGAGCGCCCCTGTCGTCGTGGGCGGGATCATTCCGGATGCCGACCGACCCACGTTGTTGGCGGCGGGGGTCGCCGCCATCTACACGCCGAAGGATTATTCGATCGCCCGCATCATGGGTGACATTCTCGAAATCGTGGTGCGACACCGCAACGCGGACGGTTAAGGGAGCATCGTCGTCGACGGTGCAACCGGCACGAAGCCGGTGGCCGGAGGCATGACAAGTTCATCACCCGCTTCGACTCGGTCAGGGTTCGTGATGCCGTTCAGATCCATGAGGGCCTGCATGTCGACCTGGAAACTTTGCGCGATGGCAAAGAGCGTGTCGCCACGTTGCACCACGTACCTGATTGGCGGCTGGTAGATGGTTGTCGTCGTCGATGTCGTAGTCGTTGCGACCGTAGTGGGTACTGCCTCGACACCGGAATCGTTTCGCTGAGCAAAGAAGAGTGCGAGTGCACCGCTCACGACGGTGATTGCAAGCAGCGACCACTGCAGGCGACCACGCAGAAACATCGTGGTCATGCTAGGTGTGCAAGGCGGATGCGGTTGTATCTCGCCACCACGATGCACGGCGCGTTGATGGCCGCCGCGTACGTGAGCGTCACGATTGCCAACCAACCGCGGGTCCAAGCGAGCGTGCACAACAGCACCGCCAGGTAGCAATCGTGCACTCGCTCTGCACGCAGCGATTCCGCCGCGAAACGCTCTAGACCGCCTTCGCCGAAGTCGGGCAGTCGTCGTTTACTGATGCCGCCGAACCATGTCCCGGCCTCAGGAAGGCGGTCTTTCCACGCTCGAACACGAAGGACGCGTTCGTAAAAGTGGCGGCTCTCCCACGGACGTAATGAAGTGAGCGGACCAGGGTCGGCGATGCTCCGCCATGGTTGGCGGGCAAAGAACCAACCGATGAACGCTCCACTGCCCACCCACACGGCGAGATGAATGACGAGACGTTCGATGTCGATCACCACGGCGCTCGTCGCACTCAGCGACGTGCGTCCATGAACATGCCGCGCAATGCCTGGTAGTTCTCGATGCAGTGACCGGCACCGAGCACCACCGCTTCGAGCGGTTGCGACGACATGAGGACAGGCACCCGGGTTTCCATCTGCAAACGCTCGGGAAGACCACGCAGGAGCGCGCCGCCACCGACGAGGTAGATACCGCGCGTGAGCAAATCTTGTGCCAGTTCTGGCGGTGTCACCGCGAGACACTCCTTGACGGAGTCGATCATTCGAGTGATGACCTCGTCGAGTGCCTCGCGAATCTCCGACGCAGTGAGCACGACGGTCTTGGGCAGACCGGTCACGAGGTCGCGTCCTTTCACTTCTGCGTCGCGATCAGCTGCTGACTGCTGCGCGCTTCCGATTTGAATCTTGATTTCTTCGGCGGTGCGCTCCCCAATCGCCAGCCCATGTTCCTTTCGCACCCAGCCCTGGATGGCTTCGTCCATGCTGAAACCACCCACTCGTTCGGCACGCAGGGTCACGATGCCACCGAGGCTGATCACGGCGGTCTCGGTGGTTCCACCTCCGATGTCAACGACCATGTTGCCGACCGGTTCTTCGATCGGAAGATCGGCCCCGATTGCCGCAGCCATCGGCTGCTCAAGAAGCTGTGCATCGGCGGCGCCGGCCCGTCGGGTGGCCTCGGTGACTGCCCGACGCTCCACTTCGGTGATGGCAGAAGGCACGCAGATGAGCACCTTTGGGCGAGCGAACCGCGAGACGCCGGCCCTCTTCAGGAGGAGGCGGATCATCTGTTCGGTCGTCTCGAAGTCCGTGATGGCGCCGCCGCGCAACGGTCGCACCGCCACGATGAAGCTCGGAGTGCGACCGATCATGTCCCACGCTTCGTGACCGGTGGCCAGCACCTCGTTGGTGCGACGATTCTTTGCGATCACGGTCGGCTCATTCATGATGATGCCCTCACCCTGTTTGTACACCAAGGTGTTGGCGGTGCCGAGGTCGATCGCCAGGTCGCGTGCCACGACTATCTCCCTGCCTGACGCTGCTCGCGCGCGATACGAATCTGCTCACGCAAGTGTTCGCGGGAGTCGTCGGACAGCGCATTGAGGTGCCGGCGGAACTGTGCTGCTCCGTCGACGGGTCGCGCACGACGCGAGTCGGTAGCGACGAGATATGCCAGTGCCGAAGCAGCAGAAATAGAGACCGCTGCGAACAAGAGACTGGCGACGGACGTCGCTGCAAACGTCATGTTGACCTCACGACGTCCACGACACGATCCGCTCGCACCGGAGCATTCGAGTTCGTTCCCCAATCACTTCCCGACGCCCACGTCTCTTTCTTCCAGATCGGCACGCTCTGCTTCAACGCGTCGATGCAGAACCTCGCAGTGTCGAACGCTTCGGGACGGTGCGGAGCCGACACGACAACCACAACTGACGACTCTGTGAGCTGCAGGTCTCCCAGTCGGTGCACGACGGCGATGCGCCCTGCAGTGGGATATCGACGACGTGCCTCCTCCACCACTTCACTCATCTTCTGGGTAGCAACGTCACGGTACGCCTCGTACGAGAGAGAGGTGACTCCACTTCGACCTTCTGCGTGATCGCGCACGATTCCCGAGAAGACCACCACGGCGCCGAATTCGGGGGCGAGCGCCCACTCGTACAATCCGCCGACGTCAAGTGGAGTGTCACTCAGCTCGACTCGGTCGGCTTTCATCGCGCTTCAGCGTACTTGCGAGCACTCATAGCCTTGGGCAACATGGCCGACGACGAGACGCCGAATCCGTTCAACAATCCGTTGTTCGCGCAATTCCAGCGCGCGATGTCGTCGCAGGGCCCGCTGCAGTGGGATGTTGCACGACAGACAGCTCTCATGGCGGCAACGCAGGGTGCAGCCGAAAGCAACGTCGAACCCGCCCGGAGGTTCGCAGTCGAGAATCTTGCCCGCATCGTCAGCATGCGCGTAGCCGAGTCGATGTCGCGTGACACCGTCGACTCGTCGAGGGTCGAAGTCGTCAACCGTGCCACGTGGGTGCAGCAGACCCTCGAGGCGTGGAAACCGTATTTCGACGCGCTTGCTGCCGCCCTGAGCGGTTCGGGGAACGAACAGTCGGACGATGAAGCCGCATCTGAAGATCCCATGTTGGCGATGCTCGGCAACGTGAGCAAGATGATCGCGCCGTCCATGCTCGGCATGTCCGTCGGCAACCTGGTCGGTCGACTGGCTGCACTCTCCTTCGGGCAGTACGACCTGCCGCTGCCCCGGGAACCCCACGGTCGATTCGTTCTCATCGTCGGAAACGTCGACGCGTTCGCCGATGAGTGGTCCATTCCGCGCGACGACATGGTGATTTATGCCCTGACCCACGAGATGGTGAGCCACACGATGTTCGGCTCAGCACATCTCAGGTCGTCGTTGAGCCGGCTCATTTCTGAGTTCGCCGGGGGATTTCACGCCGATGCTGGTTCCATCTCTGAGAGCATCTCGAAGATCGACGTCTCGTCGGGTGACCCGATGAAGATGCTCGACTCCCTTCTCTCAGACCCGACTCTCTTGCTCGGCGCAAGTCGATCTCCAGCACAAGATCGCGTCGCCCCGCTCCTCGATGCCGCAGTCGCGGCACTCGTCGGGTTTGTCGACCACCACGTCGACCAAGTGACTTCCCGAATTCTTGGCGATGCGGCGCGGATTGCGGAGGCTGTTCGTCGCCGACGAGTTGCGCAGTCTGCAGACCGGGTCTTCATCGAGCGCCTGCTCGGCATCGACATCACCACTGATCGCGTGGCAATGGCGCAGCAATTCATAGCGGGAGTCATCGAACGAGCAGGAGAAGCCGGCCTTGCTCAGTTGATGGACCGTGACGGTGCATTGCCGACTCCCGCCGAATTGGCCGCGCCCGGACTCTGGCTGGCTCGCCTCGAAACGCTCGCCTGAACCCGAAGGTCGCAATCCGGCAGGTCGTTTGACCGCTATGCCGGTCGCTCGAATTTGTAACCCAATCCGCGAATCGTGAGGATCGCGACCGGGTTGCCCGGATCAACCTCAACTTTTGATCGCAGGCGCTTGATGTGCACGTCAAGCGTCTTGGTGTCACCGTAGTAGTCGCTGCCCCATACGCGGTCGATCAATGTGTCGCGAGTCATCACTCGACCCGCGTTTGCCATCAGCACGTAGAGCAACTCGAATTCTTTGAGCGGCAGCTTGGTCAGCCTGCCGCGCACGGTCACGACATGTTGGTCGGCGTCAATCGACACCTCGCCGACGGTGATACCCGCGGAGGTCTCGACGCCCGACGAGCCAGCCGCACCGCTTCGGCGCAATGCGGCACGAACCCGCGCTACGAGCTCGCGGATGCGATATGGCTTGACGATGTAGTCGTCCGCCCCGACTTCCAGCCCGACGACGGTGTCGATCTCGGTGCCTTTCGCAGAGACCATGATGATCGGTACTTGGCTCTTCTTGCGAATCTCGCGACAGACATCGGTACCCGAGACCTTCGGCAGCATGATGTCCAGCAGGATGATGTCAGGGTTCACTTTTTCGAACTGACTCAGTGCCTCGGCGCCGTCGCGGGCAACCTCCACGGCAAAACCCTCGCGCTGCAACCCGATGACGAGCGCGTCGATGAACGCTTCTTCATCTTCGACGACCATCACGGTCTGGTGGACCTCGCTCTTCATGCGGTGACGCTCTGTGATGTCGCGGGTATCGCAGGCAATGACTCTTCGCGAGGCAGCACCATGGTGAACGTCGAACCGCGGCCTTCTTCGGAGACGACGGACACGGTGCCTCCGTGATTGGAGACGACATGACGCACGATCGACAAGCCAAGTCCGGATCCACCAGTCATGCGTGATCGTGCTCGATCCACTCGATAAAAACGCTCGAAGATCCGTTGGTGGTCTTTCGCGGCAATGCCGATGCCTTGGTCGACGACGGAGATGCTCACCAACTCCGGTGTCGCCTGCGCCTCGACTTGCACGATTTTGCCGTCACCGCTGTACTTGACCGCGTTGGAGACGAGGTTCAAAAGCGCCGAGACGAGTTGAGTCCTGTCACCGGTGACCTTCACCCCTGCGGGAGTCTTTGCTTCAATCGTCACACCAGCTCGCTTGGCCTCGTGCTGCATGCTTGCGACGACCTCGTTGACCACGTCCGATACGAGCACTGGCTCCCAGTCTGCGGTTCCGCCGAACTCGATTCGCGAGAGGTCGAGCAGATCGTCGACGATAAGAGTGAGGCGGTACGACTCGTCGACGATTCGTGCCGACAGTCGCTCGATGACTTGCGGGTCAGTCTCGCTGGTCATCGTGTCGGCGAGTGCTGCGATGCCCCCGATCGGAGTCTTCAATTCATGACTGAGATTGGCCACAAAGTCGGTCCTCACGGTGTCGATGCGCGATTGTTCCGTTACATCTTCGACCGTTGCAACAATTCTTCCGTTCTGAAGACGTTTGGTGCGAATGTCAAACACCCGCGAAGGTGACCCGGCCGTCTCGAATCTGCGGTGCTGGCTCCCTTGGGTGACGGAAGTCGTCACCATCGACTCGACTGCTTCGTCGACCAGCACGTCAATGTGCCGCACGCCGCTGATTGACCGCGCTGCCAAATTCTTGAATAGGGTTTTTCCGTCGCGATCGGCGATGACGACGCCGCTCGGAAGGGCATCGAGTGCCGCCACGATGATGTCGTCGGGGACACCAGCTGGTGCGGCCGAGCCGACGCGATCTTGGTTGGCCGGTGGGCTTACGATCGGCGAATGACGACTGTTGCGTCGACGAGCCACGGCGACACCGAGCGCGCCCCCGACCAAGAATGTGATGATTGCGAGCGAGTACGACAACGCGAGACCGTCGATCACCCTCGAGTGATAGGGAGTTCACCTGTGGCGTCGCGCTGTCGCTGACGGGCAATCGCTCGCAGTTCTGGCTTCCATCCGGTGAGAGCGAAACGAACTCGTTCACCGACGTTCACTGCGTGGTCGCCGATGCGCTCGTAGAACCGGGCGACGATGGCCAATTGAACGGCAATCTGCAAGTCCATCCGCTCGCGAGCATGAGTCTCGAAGATTGCCTGAATGAATTGTCGGTGAAGTGCGTCCAAGAAGGAGTCCATGTCTTCGATTGCAGCGGCGGTCGCGGCGTCATTCTCGGCGAACGAGTTGATGGCGGCCGTGAACAACTGCTCGGCTTGCTCGCTCATCTTGGAGATGAGGCCGCGGAGTACGGGGTCGATTTCCTTCCCATAAATCCTGCGGGCGGCTTTGCAGATGTTCACCGCCAGGTCCGCTGAACGTTCCAGGTCGCTGGTGATCTTGAGTATCGACACCAACTGTCGCAGTTCGCCTGCCACTGGTGCCTGGAGTGCAAGGATCTCGAACGTTCGGTCCTCGATGTCGTGTGCACGCGAGTCGATTTCGTCGTCGGATTGGACGAGGTTGTCGGCGCCTTCGAGATCGCCGCTCAGGAGCACGTTCGTTGCGCGCGGGACGGACTCGATGACCGACGCTCCGAGTCGCACCACCTGGGATCGCAGCTCTTCGAGTTCTGAGTGGTACGACTTTCGCGTCTCTTCCATGGTTTCTACGGTAGGCACGCTAGGGCTGGAGAATCCTGCGCTGCCGATGAAACGGTGAATGTTCGCCTACAAATTGCTGAACAGTGAGTGAACGCGCCCTATTCTCTGTCAGCGCAGTTGGGTGGCGACTACCCAATCATGCAATTGTCGTTGCGCGTCGTTGGGCGTGTTGTGGTCGCCGATCTGCGTCCAGACGTCATCGGACCCGAGTCGATAATGCACGTTGGCGTCATCGAGGAGGAATGAGAGAGCCGTGTCGAGCCAGGACCGGTGCTTGGGATGGGTGAGTCTGACGAGGGTCTCCACTCTGCCCGAGAGGTTCCGGATCATGAGATCGGCGGAGCCGATGAGATGGAGGGGTTCGTCACCATCGTGCCCGTGGTCGAATCGGTAGATCCGCGAGTGCTCGAGGTAGCGCCCGAGAATCGAACGAACCTCGATATTTTCTGAAAGTCCCGTGACTCCGGCACGCAGGCAGCAGATGCCACGGACGACCAGGCTGACTTTTGTGCCCGATGCACTTGCGGCATACAGCGCCTCGATGACGTCGGGATCCTGGATGGCGTTCAATTTGAGCGTTATGTGACCGTCTGATCCGAACGTTGCTTCGTGGTTGATCAGTCGGATGAGCTCCGCCTTCAAGTGGTGAGGTGCCACGATGAGCTGCTGGTACTCCGGCTCGCGACCGTATCCAGTGAGATAGTTGAAGAGCTGTGTCGCGTCACGACCCACGGCTTCTTCGCACGTGAAGAAGCCGATGTCTTCATAGACGCGGGCAGTGACTGAATTGTAGTTTCCGGTCGCTATGTGCACGTAACGACGAATGCTTCCTTGTTCTTCGCGAACTACGAGGATGCACTTCGCATGCGTCTTGAGGCCAACCAAGCCGTAGTTGACGTGCACACCGGCGAGTTCCAATTCGCGCGCCCAGCTGACGTTGCGTGCCTCGTCAAAACGCGCCTTCAGTTCGAGCACGACGGCAACCTGCTTACCCGCCTCGGCTGCTCGGATGAGGTGTCGCGCGATCTGGCTGTCTCCGGAGGTGCGATACATGGTCATCTTGATCGACAACACCTTCGGATCGCGAGCCGCTTGTTCGACGAAAGTCTCGGTCGAAGATGAGAACGACTCATACGGATGATGCACGAGCAACTGGCGCGACCTGATGACTTCGAACATCGACCGCCCAACGTCGGCGGCCGCGGCGAGGCGACCCGCGGTGACGGGAGTCCACGGTGAGAATCGGAGCGACGGTCGGTCGATGTTCGCCAACTGGTGCAACGCTGAAATTTCCAGGAAGAAGTCGTGGCGAATCACGTCCACTGGTTCGAGTTCTAGTTCCGTGCACATGAGCTCGAGGACGTTTTCGGGAGTGTTCGACTGCACCTCCAAGCGGACCGCGCGTCCGAATCGACGTCGGCGCAGCTCCATCTCCACTGCGGCGAGCAGATCTTCGGCATCCTCGTCGTCAAGTGACAAGTCGGCGTTGCGAGTGACTCTGAATCGAGAGACGCTGACGATCTCCAGACCCGGAAAGAGGTGGTCGAGATGGGCTTCGACGAGGTCTTCGAGAAGGATGAAATCGTCCGAGTCGGGAACCGAGATGAACCGCGGGAAGTTGCGCGGGATCTTCACCCGTGCGAATTTCTCTTCTCCCGAACCGGGCTCTCGCACGACGACAGCGAGATTGAGCGCCAGGTTCGAAATGTACGGAAACGGATGCGATGGGTCTACCGCGAGCGGGGTGAGGATCGGAAATATCCGATTCTCGTAGTCGACGGTGAGTGCCTCCTTTGCCTTCCTGCCGAGTTTCGCCCAGCGCAGCACCCTCACCCCTTCGCGTGCCAGTTCGGGAAACAGTTTGCGGCTAAGTAAATGCTCCTGCTCGGCAGCGAATCGCTGTGCGCGCTCCGCAATGGTGCTTCGTTGCTGCTGCGGCGTCATGCCGTCGAGGATCTTGTCGGTGATCTCTGCGGCGATCTGGTCATGCAACGCTGCCACCCTGACTTGGTAGAACTCGTCCAAGTTCGATGCGCTTATCGCCAGAAAACGGAAACGCTCGAGCAGGGGCGTTCGCGATGTCTTGGCCAACGAGAGCACTCGTTCGTTGAAATCGAGCCAGCTCAGTTCACGATTGATGTAGCGCGAATCGATGCGCGGAAGATAATGATCCGACGATCGGCGCGCCTGCGAAGGCCTGCGAATCTCACGGGAAGTCACAGAGGATTCACCCTCGGTTCACGAGAAACGTCGCGAGGCGCGCCCGGAACTGGTTGCGGGTTAGTTGTTGACTTCGGGCGGGAACCACTCGACGCTGATGTTCTCGTTCTCCGCGTCTTTGTTGATGCGCTCGCGATTGCGACGGAACTGGCTGTCTTTCATCGGGATGTACAGCAGCCGCATGTAGGCGCGCCGGGCGAATTCATCGATCAAGTCGGCGTCACCGTAGTCGCCGATGATCTCCCAGTGCGGATACACCGGACCGGTGTAGGTAATGCGGATGTGGGCGCGCGGTGGTTCTTTGGTGACGTCTGACATCGGAACTCCTCGGAAATGAAGAGGCTATCGTCAGAAACAGTGAGTGACCTCGTAGCCGCGCTCGACATCGGCACGAACAGCTTTCATCTCGTCGTTGCCAAACCAGTGCCTGGAGGCTTCGAGGTCGTGACTCGCGAGAAAGAAGTCGTGCGTCTCGGCCAAGGTGGGGGCGACATGAAGCACCTCTCCGAGGACGCGATGAGGAGGGGCGTGAAGTGCCTCGTTCGTCTCGCCGAGATCGCCGAATCACACGACGCAAAGATTCGTGCAGTGGCAACCAGTGCAGTACGCGAGGCCAAGAATCGCGGCGACTTCCTCAAGCAAGTTTGCAAGGCCACGGATATTGACATAGAGGTCGTCACCGGTGTCGAGGAGGCGCGTCTCATCCACCTCGGTGTGTTGAATGCGATCGGGATCCATGACCGATCGATGTTCGTTTGCGACATCGGTGGCGGTTCGACCGAAGTCGTCGTGGGCCTTGATGACGAGGTGCTCTTTGCCCGAAGTTTCAAGCTCGGTGCAGTGCGTCTGACCGACCGCTTCTTCTCTGGCACTACGTTGCACCCGAGTGCGGTACCCAGTTGCCGGGCTTTCGTTCGGTCCACGCTCTCGGTCGTCGCACCAGAAGTGTCGGAGCTCGGTTACGAGGTCGTCGCAGCATCATCGGGTACCGCCGAGACGATCGCTCGGATGGTCCTCCGACTGCGCAGCGAACCCGAGCCTCGGAGCCTGAACCGATTCGAGTTCAGTGGTGACGAGGTTCGAAACGTCGTGACACAACTTCAGTCGGTACCGACTGTGGAAGAACGCATCGCACGATTCGGACTGGACTCGAATCGTGCGGACATCATTCTCGGTGGCGCACTGATTCTCGAAGGCTTGGTCGACGTGTTCGAACTGAAATCGATCTTGTTCTCCGACTACGCGTTGCGGGAAGGTCTGCTGCTCGACACTCTGCGTAGAGAAGGACTCATCGAGGTGGACGAAGAGCACGATGCTGCACGACGTAGCGTGCAACAACTTGCAGACCGGTGTGACGACCGGCCGGATCATTCGCAGCACGTCGCCGAATTGGCTGGCAGCCTCTTCGAAGTACTCAAAGAGCCGCTCTCACTTCCGCCAGAGAGTCGGAAGTTCCTCGAGTTCGCATCGCTTCTTGCCAATGTGGGCGTCGTCGTGTCGCACGCCAAGCACCACCTGCACACGTACTATCTGGTGCGAAACGCCGAGCTCATGGGCCTGAGTGACCGAGAAGTTGAGATCATCGCGCAGGTGGCCCGATACCACCGCAAGAGCGTGCCGAAGGCGGAGCACGCGGAATTTGCGGCACTGCATTCCGAAGACCAGCGACTTGTGCGGGCCCTCGCCGGCATCCTCCGAGTAGCCATCGGCCTGGACCGCACCTACGACGCCCGGGTCAAATCAGTTGCGGTGAAGGTGAGCGAATCGGAGCTCTCCATCGTCGCCAAGCCGCGGGGCAAGAAGGCCGACATCGGCCTCAACCTCTATGCGGCAAACGAACGAAAAGGTCTGCTCGCCGACGTCAGCAAGCGACGGGTGAAGTTCAGCGAGGCCTAGGCCTCAGACTTGTGAAGTGCCGTTGCCCTCGGGCTTGGAATCTCTGTTGACCTCGGCGTTGCCTTCGGCGAGACCTTTCTTCAGTTCCCCTTGAGCGCGACCGAGATTACGGGCGATTTTCGGCAGGCGCGAGCCCCCGAACAGCACTACAACGAGAGCGATGATGATCCAAAGTTCTGGGCCGCCGGGCATGCTCCCACCCTATCAGGCGCTGGCGGAACCGCGATTTGCCTGAGCGCGCTGGCGACGCAGACGACGTCGTTCGCGCTCCGACAGACCGCCCCAAATGCCGAATTTCTCGCCGTTCGCGAGCGCGTATTCAAGGCACTGTTCGCGAACTTCGCAGCCTTTGCACACTTCCTTGGCTTCGCGAGTCGACGCACCGCGTTCGGGAAAGAAAAGGTCGGGGTCCACTCCCAAGCAGTTCGCTTGGTCTTGCCAAGCGCGGTCGTCGTTTTCCGCGCTCTCGTTGAGTTGATTCACTGTTCCCTGCTTCCTTACCCAAACCAAATAACAGCCGTGTCATTCTGGCAGGTTCGGAAAACTTTTGCAAGTCGGAGCGAAGGCAGTCGCCCGGCTCAACTTGCGCGACGACCGCTGCTTCGTCGAAGCGAACGTTTGTGTTCAAGGAAGTCGACGAGCACGTATTCACCGAGGGTCTCCGGCGTGGTGAAGAATGCTCGTCCCTTGTTGATCTGGGTGAGTTGTTCAACGAAACCACGCAGAGCCCCGCTCGCATCGAGCATGAACGTGTTGATACGGATGTCCTCGCGGGTACAACGGAGCACCTCGCGCAGCGTGGCTTCGAGAGTGGCGTAAGCAGGGGGATAACTAAAGAACACTTCCCCGTCGCTCTGGATGTGGGCCGTCGGTTCGCCGTCCGTGATCATGATGATCTGCTTTGTGCCGCTCTGGCGAGCAAGCAAGCCCCGCGCCAGAGCGAAGCCGTGCTGCATGTTGGTGCCGTAGACGAAGTCCCACGACACCTCGGGGAGCTGTTCGTGGCGCAACTCCCGGGCGGTCTCGCTGAAGCCGACCAACCCGAGATAGTCGCGGGGAAATTGCGACGAGATCAGTGCGTGCAACGCCATCGCGACCTTCTTTGCCGGCAAGAAGTTGTCGCGCATCGGCATGGAGAGCGACAAGTCGACCATGAGCACCGTCGACGATCTAGTGAGCTGCTCGGTCTGGTCAATCTCGAAGTCGTCAGGATGAAGGCGAAGCGGCAGGCCACCCCCCTGCCGCCGCAAGGAATTCCTCAGCGTCCCTTGCAGATCGAGATGAAAAGGATCCCCGTACTCATACGCCTTGGTCTCGTGGGCTCGTTCATGTCCCGCCCCGATGCGTTCGATGCGGTGCTGACCGAGAGCATCGCGTTCGAGCCTGCCGAAGAGGTCGCGCAATGCCTCCTTCCCGATGCTGCGCAAACCGCGGGGTGTGAGCTCGAGGCGGCCTTCTTTTTGGTCGATGAGACCGGCTTCGCGGAGAGTTTCGGTGAGCTTCGAGAGTCGCTCCAGCGAATCTGCGGTCACGTCGCCGAGCATCCTTCGAACAGCCTCGAGGTCGACTTCCTGCAGGGCCGAAGGCGACGATGCGGCGTTGAGGAACTCTTCGAGGTTGTCCAGGTCGTTCAATTCCTGGATGCTCTGCAGCGCTTCACCGAACGGCATCGGCTGGTCCCCGGTGAACTGCTGGGACTCGTTCCAGCCCATGTTCGGGAAGGCACTTTGCAATCGACCGGAGAGCCGGTCCATCTGCCACTGCAGGTCGGCGTCGTCGAGCATCTGCGACATGAGGTTGCGCAGCTCTTGTCGTTGCTTCGGTGTCATCGAGTTCAGCATCGCTTGAGCCGCCGCCATGCGTTGCGCGAGTTGCTCCAGCAATTCGTCAAGCGTCTTCGGGTTCTCGGGGAAGAAGTCGCCGAACTCTTCCATGAACTTCTCGAACTGCGGGTCTTCGCCTCGCTCGCGGCGGTCGAGCATCTCGTTGAGCGCAGACATCATGTCTTTCATCCGGGCGATGTCATCGGGGGACATGTTCTTTGCCGCGCTCGAGATCTGTTCGAACTGGCGCTCCTGCACCTGCTGACGGAGACGGTCGACCAATTGTTCGAATCGTTGCCTCGCATCATCCGACTCGAAGTCGTAGTGCGAGAGTGCGTCGACTTTTCGTGCAAGGTCGTCGGGCAGCATGTCGAGTTGCAAACGACGATCGGCCGATGCGTCTCGTGCGACAGAAGCTCGACGCTCGTCACCTGAGTCGCCGGCTCTTCGCTCGGCCTCGTCAATCGCGAGTCGTTCTTCGTCGACGATGTCGTTCAGTTCTTGTGCGACATCGTCGAACTCTCCGCCGAGTTTGCCGCTCTCGCGAATCTCTTTGCGGCGCTCACGTATGCGCTTCATGGTCTCGCGGAGCCCCTCAATGTCTCTTCCGTTGCGGTCGCGCAGGCCTTGCTGCATGACTCTTCGGAGCGCAGCGTTCGGATCACCGTGGTGAATCAACTCATCGGTCAATTCTTTGATGACCGCGTCAGCGTCGAGTTCGAATCCTTGCTGCGTTCCGTCCCATCGCGAATATCGGAACCGCACGCCCATACGCGAACCGTAGCATTGGAGCCACGATGCGTTATCCCCGCACCATCGTGTTCGTCGACTTGTCTGGTTTCACCGCCTTCATCCAGCGCACCGATGACGACCAAGCCAAGGCGATGCTGAAGGATTTTCGGGCCGTCTCACGCGACCTCGCTTCGGAAACCGGCGTCCGAATCGACAAGTTCCTCGGCGACGGTTTCATGGCGATTGCCACCGACCAAAACAGTGGAGTGATCTTCGCGATGGAGCTCCAGCGCCGTTTTGCTGAGCGACTCGGAGACCTTCGCCTACGTATCGGAATGGCAAGCGGCGACATCATCCTCTTCGAAGGTGAGGACTACATCGGCGACGCCCCGAACTTGGCCTCACGGCTCTGCGACGAGGCCGCCCGATACGGGGTGCTGATCCCGACGGAGCAAGCCCGGCACCTGCCGGAGGGTATTACCGCCGAGCCAGTCGGCGAGTTCATGTTGCGCGGGTTCGAACAACCGATTCACGTCTCCCGCCTGGTTGGCGTCGCACCGTCGGGGTATCGCAACGACACCGAGGAGCACTGGACCCGCACCCCGTTCGCGGTCTGATGACGAGTCGTAGGTGCGAGAAGACTGCAGGGAACTAGACGTTTGCCGAGCGGGACCGGTACACCGCTCGTCCGCCCGAAGCATCTTTGTTGAGGCGTTTCGCAAGATGCAGGCCTTCGAGAACGAATTCCACCGCACTGGCGATCGCTGCGGGTGATTCGTCGCCGTCAACGAGCTTCATCGCCAGGCTGCGCAGTTCTGGCACCTCTGCCGCGAACTTCACGAGCTCTGCCGACGAGACGTCTTCACCAGTACTGGCGATGGCGCCGCCTTCGAACGCGGCGAGCACTTCTTTGGTCTTGTCGCCAGACACGCGGCGTTTGTACACCTGGAGCACCGCGCCGCGCACAATCTGCTCGAACACTGCTCCCTCCCGGCCTTCATCGACGCTCTCGATCTCGATCTTGCCCGCCGTCGACGCGACCAGAGCGTCGAGATCAGACACGCGAGGTGCGACCACGCTCTCTCCGGCGCTGAGGCCGCGCCGAATGGCATTCGCCGCCAGTAGTTCGTGATTGCTCACCGAAAGCCGGACGCTCACGCCGCTTCGTTGGCTGATGTTGGCATTGGCGCGGGCGAGATGACTGATCTCGGCGACGATTTCTTCCATGAACGACGGGTAGCGAACCTGCACATCGCCGATGGAAGCGGTTCGTGCTTCTTGCCTCACGATCTCGACCTCCGTCGAGACATCAAGCGGATAGTGCGTGCGAATCTGGCTGCCGAATCGATCTTTGAGCGGTGTGATGATGCGGCCCCTGTTCGTGTAGTCCTCCGGGTTGGCCGACGCGACGAGCAGCACGTCAATGGGAAGTCTGATCTTGTAACCGCGAACTTGCACGTCGCGCTCCTCGAGCACGTTGAGAAGACCGACCTGAATTCGCTCGGAGAGGTCCGGTAATTCGTTGATCGCGAAGATTCCGCGGTTGGTGCGCGGCACCAGCCCGTAGTGCAACGTCAATTCGTCGCTCAAATACCGACCCTCCGCGACCTTGATCGGATCGACTTCGCCGATGAGGTCGGCAATCGAAGTGTCGGGCGTGGCAAGTTTTTCGCCGTATCGATCATCTCGATGCACCCAGGCGATCGGGGTCTCGTCTGCCCGCTCTTTCACCAGGTCGCGCGCATAGCGCGACACGGGATGGTAGGGATCGTCGTTGATCTCGCTTCCCGCGACGATCGGCATCCACTCGTCGAGCAGCGCAGTCAAACTTCGAATGATGCGGGTCTTGCCTTGACCTCGCTCGCCGAGAAAGACGATGTCATGTCCGGCCAAGAGCGCATTCTGCACTTGCGGCAACACGGTGTCGTCGTATCCGAGAATTCCGGTGACGAGCTTGTCACCGGAACGAATCGCGCGGACGGTGTTCTCGCGAATCTCGTCTTTAATGGACCGCGACTTCCATCCGGAAGCCTTCAGTTGTGCAAGGGTCGAGGCAGTGGGTTTCATCGACTCACACCGTAGACCGTCGGTCTGCTGTGCGACCAGTTCGTGCTGCTGTCTTCGCGAGTCTGCCTATCTACCTGGCTTCGTCGTGGTGGTCGTGG
>JBEGRF010000037.1:0-6327 GCA_041180605.1 Actinomycetota bacterium
CCTCACGCTCGGTACCGCCGAGCAGAAGGTAATCATCGACGTGAAGAGCGGCGGACTTCATGCTTCGCACCGCGAAGACTTGCGCTTCTACGCACTCGTCGAAGCTTTGCGAAGCGGCATGACCCCTCGCCGCCTTGCGACGTACTCATTGGCCGCGGCGCGCGCCGACGTCGAAGACGTGTCCGAAGGCGTGCTGCAGGCAGCAGTCCGGCGCGTGGTGCACGGAGTGCGCACCATCGTGGCCGTCGAACTCGATGGCCGTGCGCCGACGAAACGACCCGCGGCACATTGTCGGTGGTGTCCGTTGCGAGAACAGTGCACCGAAGGGTCGGCGTACTTGTCTCGCGAGCCTCTCGAGGAAGACGACGACATCTAAGCCGAAGTCGGCGGTGACATCAGGGCAAGCGGCACACCAAGCCCGGCACCTGAACGCACGGTTGCGATGCGACGCCCCTCTTGCACGGCGCCCTTGGGCATACCAATGACATCGGGGCCGAGGTGTTTTGCCACAGCTTCGATGTCTGCCACGACGATCACGAAACCCCAGTACGTGGCCACTGGCGAATGTGTGCGTGGCTCGACGAGGCGACGCTCGACGACTTCCAGAATCACGCTGCCGAAACGATGGAACCCTTGCACGCCACGATCGCTCTCTTTCAGGCGCTTGAGCGGCGCGCCCGAGACACGTTCAATTTCCGCGCAGGTCGTGCGGACGTTGTCTGCGAGCACGACAACGTGATCGACACCGACGACATCGAGCACGAAACCCGGTGACGACTCGTCGCCAGTGCGCGACTCGGTCGAGCTGGCGTGTGGTGAGTCGTAGCGACTCGATGGTGCTTCGTCAACGTGCACGACCGGGAGACCGGCGATGTCGTTTGGCTGGTCGGCGATGTCGGTTGGCTGGCCGGCGATCTCGACACGTGTTGTGGCGCAACCGATCAGTTCAAGATGATGGAGACCTGCCGGCAACGCCGGGTCGATGTGCAATGCGACATCACCGAGTTGTACCCGTGCGACGGGAGTGTTCGCAGAATCGCGCGTGACGAGAGATAAATCGTCGGAGTTTTTAATTCGGAATCCGAGGTCGCGCCATGGCGCGACCGGTCCGCCGACGACGATCGACGCAACGCGAGTCAGGAGTGAGGTGGAAGTGAACTGCTCAGCGGCGACCCATGTTGGGTCGCTTGCCGTGGTTCGCCTTCGAGCGGCGCAGACGCGCCTTGCGCTTCTTGGTCTTTTTTGACATGCGCTTTCACAGTAGCCGCTGCATCGTGAAACGCGGTGCCAAGGTGATCGATCACACTTGGCGGCGCCACCTCGCACGGTTGCCTGAATACGGAGTTCCGTTGACATCGGTCTTCGAACAGACATAAATGAGCGAGTTGTAGGTGCCGAGCGCACCCTCGGGTGCGCAGAATGCGCCGGGGCGAACGCTGGCGAGTGCGGGCGCA
The DNA here is from genome assembly GCA_041180605.1 of Actinomycetota bacterium. Taxonomy (GTDB): domain Bacteria; phylum Actinomycetota; class Acidimicrobiia; order Acidimicrobiales; family Ilumatobacteraceae; genus F1-60-MAGs027. The sequence goes on from JBEGRF010000037.1 coordinate 1,455, forward strand.
CTCGAGCCGCTACCCGAGGTGGCACCGCTTGAGCCGCTACCTGATGTGGCACCGCTCTGCGACGGGGCGACTGAGGTCGTCGACGCCGTGACACTGACTGGCGGAGCGCTCCAGCCGCGCATCGTGGTGCCGGCGCACTGACCCGTGAGCAAGTTGTTGATACGTCCCCACTCGCTCTCGTCCATCGAGAGATTCCATCGGGCCTTTACGGAGATCCAGTTCGAAACGTAGGTGCACCAGTAACCACGTAAGGGAGGCAGCCAGTTGGATGGATCTTTGTCGCTTTTTGAACGGTTGCTCGACGACGAGACGGCCAACAGCGTGCGTGGGTCGGTGGTGTCGTTGGCAAATGCCGTTCGTTGGGCTTCGTTCCAGGCGAATGCTCCGGAGTCCCAGGCTTCTTTCAGTGCCACCACGTGGTCGATGTCGACTTCGCTTCGATCCGACGTCTTCTTGCCGTCATAGGGCGAAAGCCAGTCTGCTTCTACGACGGTGCAGCGGAAAGGGTCGACTTGCGCGAAGCCGATTGCATCACGCTTCAACACTTGCTCGCGGGCGTCACAGCCGTCGGCGTCAACGTCCAACCAGTGCTTGAAGAGCGAGCGGCTGTAGCCGCGCGAGTTTTCGCGCTCGACGCGAATGGTCCGCAACACCTCGGCGGCCACCAACGTCGCACTCGGATTCTCGACGATGACGTCGACCTCGACAGCAAAGTCCTCGACGGCAAAGCCCTCGACATCGAAATCCTCGGCATCGGCGACGACAGCGACACCCGAGAATGCAATAGCAGTCGCCACTCCAGCGACCGCAATGCGCCACTTCACGAAGTAGTGGTGGCACCGCCGATGAAGGTGAGTCGCTCTTCTTCGTCGCGCATATCGATGAAGATGCACTCGCCAGGGCACACGTCAGCAGCCATTACTACGGATGCCTGGTGTTTCACGTCCACTTCGGCGAGGCTACCTGCGCTACCCGGATCGTTGAGCACGACTCCGTCTTCCACGACGTAAGCGATGCCGTCTTCGAGTTGCACGAAGACATCAGGGCAATGGTCGACGCACAGTCCGTCACCCGTGCAGAGGTCTTGGTCGATCCAAACACGCACGGCGTCAGGCTACGAAAGGATCGCGACGAACACCAAGACGAGCAGCGAGACGTTTCGCACAATGTCGCGCGCGCTTATCGGTCGCCGGCTCGAACCGCCGAAGCACATGCACGGTGGTCGATCGGCACGGCGCATCTGGCCGACGAGCAACAAGATGAACGCGAGCAGCATCACGACTCCTGCCACCAAGAACCCGCGCTGCAAAGGATCGCCGAGCGCTTTCCCGAGCAACATCCCGAGCCCGATGACGATCTCGGCAAACATCGTCAAAATCGCGATTGCTCTCGGCACGCCCAGTAGTGCCGCAGACTTCGGCCACTCGCGACCCGCCAGCAGCTTTCCCACGCCCGCGTACACGAAGACTGCGCCGACGATAGCGGCGGCGAGCGAGGAGACGTTCAAGCGAAGTCACTCGCCGACGTGTGCGTCGCCGGTCTTGCCCTTGAAGAACACCATCGCGGGTTTGCTGCCATCTATCACTCGCAAGTCAGTAACTTCACCGACGATCAGGTCGTGGTCGCCCACCGAATGCGTTGAATGCACGTTGCAGTCGATGGCGGCAATGACTCCTGGCAACAGAGGGCAGCCGTTCGCCGACTTTCCGACGTCAAGATCGCCGAATCGCGAACCTTCGGCGGAGTCTTTCGCGAAGCGCCAACACAGATCACCCTGCGAAGCAGCGAGCACATTGGCACAAAACTTGCCGCCCGTCGCGATGAGTGGCCAGGTGCGCGACGCACGACCGATGAAGAACCCTGCGAGAGGAGGATCGAGCGAGATCGACGCGAACGAACCGATCGTGATGCCGTGCGATTCACCCGATGGACTGCGACCCGTCACCACGACGACACCGGTGGGAAGATGACCGAAAACTTTTCTGAATTCGCTGTTGTCGGGTTTGGGGGCGGAACCGGCGCTCACGCACTACACGTTAGAACGTTCACCGAGTCACCTTCGCGAGCAGCGAACACGCTCACGCTGCTCGAATTCGCAATCTCCGATGTGACTCGGGAAATCTCGGCGTCGGTTCGCGAAGGGTCGTGATGAAAGAGTGCGAGTTGCTTCGCTCTACTCGTCTCTGCTACCCAACGGGCGTACGAGTAGGTGGAGTGACCCCAGGTGCACTTGGATGCGAACTCTTCCTCGGTGAACTGAGCATCGTGGATGAGCAGGTCGACGTCTTGGCACAACTCACGTGCACCATTCGAGATGGTGAACGGCCCGTTTACTGGTTGCTGGTGGTCCGATAAGTAGGTGACGTTGGCGCCCTCGTAGGTGAGACGAAAACCGAGTGTCGGACCGATGTGTGGAACGAACCTGCTACGCACGGTGTATCTCCCGATTGAGAAGTCGTCGTCACCTAGTTCATGGAACTCGATTCGCGCTGCGAATTGCTCGAGTGGCACGGGGAACATCGGGGGCTTGATCTTCTCGAGGAACAGCTCCCTGATCGTGCGGCCATCGGGTTGCTTTGGTGCGTAGATCTCGAGCGTCGTGTTGTGGTCGAGCAGCGGCTCGAAGAACGGAAGACCGAGCGTGTGGTCGTAGTGCAGGTGCGTGAGCAGGCAGACGATGCGAAGCGGTCTTGCGCCGTTGCACTGCCGACCGAAATACCGCACGCCGGTGCCGAGATCGAACACGACGGGAACTTCGTCGCGAGTTCGCACCGAGACGCACGACGTGTTGCCGCCGTAGTGGTGCGTTTCCTCACCGTGGCACGGAGTCGAGCCGCGCACACCGTGAAACGACACCGTCATTCCCGGCTGCGACGTGTTCATGAGCAATGGTGACGCTAAGTGGGAAGTCCGTACTCGGCCAGTGAGATCGGCGGTGACGTTCGTCGCAATGCGCGGGACTTCTTGCACATTCGCCGAGGCTCCGTGACGCCGTCTAGGGTCGCTCGCATGGCAGGGGGCACCGGACCATCGGGGCGCAAGGTCGATGCGAGTACCCGCGAGGTGCGCACCGGAGTGTCGCGAGCCGGCGAGCTAGTCGTCACATATCTCGAGTGCGGGGAGGGTCCCTTGGCATTGTGCCTGCACGGATTCCCAGATTCGCCGCATACCTGGCGCCATCTTCTCCCGGCATTGGCCGACGCCGGCTACCGGGCGGTAGCACCGTTTATGCGCGGCTACGCGCCGACGAGCGTCGCGCCATCTGGCGTGTACCAAACCGCCGCTCTTGCCCGTGATGCGAACGCCTTGCACGAAGTGCTCGGTGGCGATTCCCGCGCCGTGATCGTCGGACACGACTGGGGTGCACCATCGGCGTGCGGGGCCGCAATCGATGCGCCTCAGCGCTGGAGCAAGGTGGTCAGCATGGCAGTGCCACCCGGGCCGGCACTCGGTGCCGCGTTTCTCGGCAACCTCACACAGGTACAACGAAGTTGGTACATGTTCTTCTTTCAGCACGGTTTGTCGAATCACGTGGTTGCCGCCAACGATTTCGCCTTCATCGACATGCTGTGGTCGCAGTGGTCACCCGGTTACGACGCAACCGAGGATCTCGCGCACGTCAAAGCGGCTCTACGAGAGAGCGGAAATCTACAGGCGGCCCTCGGCTACTACCGCGCGACTCTCGGCGACGGCAAGCGCGACCCCGACCTCGCGGAACTGCAACAGCGCATGGGTGCCGAACATCCGACGCAACCGCTTCTCTATTTGCACGGCATGAACGACGGTTGCATCGGACGCGAAGTTGCCGACGCAGCGCGTGCGATGTCGCCGGCGAACGTGCGATACGAATTCATCCCCAACGCAGGGCACTTCATGCAACTGGAGCAGCATCGACGTGTCAATGCGCTCATCGTCGACTTCCTGCGTAGCTGACTCGGCACTCTGACCACACCAGGACTCACCACGCTTCTGCGTTACGGCAGGCGGCACCATTCTTCGTCGCACGCGACCAGCCCGTCGCGCACCAACGATGCCAGAAGTCTCTCCGCTCGCATTCTGTCGCCGTGTAACTGCATCACTTTCGGCACATCAGCCACTGGCACCCCATGCTCCGCAAGCACCTTCATCAATCGTCCGCGTGCCTGGCGGTCGGAACCGTCGAATCGCGCCTGCGGCTTGCTTGTCAACGCACTCATGCGCGCCGGGTCGAGGTGTTCATGCCACTCTTCGCGCATCGCTGCCTTGGTCGGGCACAACGACGCGAGCACGCACTCGCCACAACGTGGAGACCGCGCGGCACATACCTGAGCACCGAAGTCCATGACCACTTGGTTCCACTCCCACGATCTGCCGTGCGGGAGCAGCGAGTCTGCAATTGCCTGCGAGTCTTTTGCGGTGAGCGGCTTGCCGCCGATACGTGCCAACACTCGGGCCACGTTGGTGTCGACCACGGCGACGTCTGCAGCGTCCGCGAACGCCAGCACCGCTCGAGCCGTGTACGGGCCTACGCCAGGCAGCGCCCGCAACGACTCGATGTCGCCAGGAACTTCTCCCCCGTGTCGCTCGACGATTCGCATTGCAGCGTCGTGCAGGTTCTTGCAGCGTCGCGGATAACCGAGCCCACTCCACATCCGCAACAAGTCAGCCAGCGGCGCCGTCGCGCAGTCACGCGGCGTCGGATACAGCTGCATGAATTGCTTCCACTTCGGGATCACCCGGGCGACTTGGGTTTGTTGCGCCATCACCTCGCTTACCAACACTGCCCAGCGATCGCGCGTCGATCGCCACGGTAGGTCCCGCAGTCGAGGCACGCCCCACGAAAGGAGCAGCTCGACGATTTCATTCACGTAAGTCGACTGCTCCGCGGTCTTGG
>JBEGRF010000038.1:0-2979 GCA_041180605.1 Actinomycetota bacterium
ACTATGGCCCACTGATTCGAGGCACCTACACGCTGACTGTCGTGGCGCTGTCGCCGACTGGCACCGCGGTGGGTACGTACACCTCGGCACCTTTCCGCGTCGGATAGAACGTCGCGTCGCACTGCGTCGCGCCACGTAGCGTCGCGTCGGGGTGAGCCGACCAGTAGTCGGTTAGTCGACGGGGCGACTGCCGACCACCGGGGTTCGCAGCGTGGCTGCACCCCAACGTGGCGGCACGCGTCGCACGGAGATGTCATCGTGCAACATCGCACTCTGCGATGAACGAGCCAGAATCGCGCGTGCGACCTGCTCCGCAGTCACTGACAATGAGTCAAGATCACGATTGCGATGGCGCAGTTCGCCGAGGTCGACTTCAACCACGCTCTGCGGGCCAACAGAATTCACGACGTCGAGCAGAATGCCGACATCGACCCCATAGTCACAATCGAGCCAGAGTTCGCCAAGGGTGTCGACCCGGCCGGCAAACATCCCACTCAGAGGTTCCTTAAGGTGCGCGATTTCCGGATGCAGCAGTGAAAGCAGGGGTCGTGCCGTCAGCATGGTGACGCGCCCCGACACGTTGCGGCCAGATGCCCGACGAAACCGCCCCTTCACGAGGTGCACGTCACGCGACCGAAGCAGCGGAGCGTTGAGACGCTCGACGAATCGGGAGCTCAGCGTGGTGACATCAGCATCAATGAACGTGATGAGATCGGTCTCGCAGCGACGAAGGCCTGTCCAGATTGCGTCACCTTTGCCTCGACTGCCACCGAAGTTGCTGCATTCGTCAGCGGTGAAGAGCACTCGAGCGCCGGCGGCAGCAGCAATGTCGGCGGTGCCGTCAGTGCTGCGATCGTCGATTACCAGCACCTCGGCGATGAGACCGCGGCGATGCCGGCTCGCTCGATGCACCAGTTCGACCACTTGTTTGATGGTCGACGCTTCGTTATGCGCAGGAATGCAGACAGTGGTGCGCAGGGTCGTTGCTCTCATGCATCACAGCATCGTGTACAAAACCTCTTTCAACTATCACGAAAATGTCACGACCGCTCAATTCTCGTAACTTTCGGGTTATTGAAGTAACGGCTGTGTAACAGAACCATCACGTCGGGATGTTTTCGTCGCAATCACACTTAGATGCTGCGAAAATGAAGCAGTGTCAATTCGCCTGCTGCTCGTTGAAGATGACGATGCAATTCGACGAGTGCTCGTTGAAGCATTAAAAGACGGGGGATACACCGTTGCTGAAGCTCCGACTGGAGAGCAAGCACTTGCGTATGAAGGCATCGCCGACCTAGATCTGGCTGTTGTCGATCTACGCCTGCCTGGAATCAACGGCATCGATGTCGTGCGCGAACTGCGTAAGCGCACTGACGCCCCAATTGTGATTCTCACTGCGCACGGCGGTGCCGACGACGTCGTCGTTGGTCTCGAAGCCGGCGCTGATGACTTCTTGAACAAGCCAATTTCTTCACGAGAACTACTCGCACGACTGAGTGCGATTCTGCGACGGGCATCGACGTCAGAAGTCGCCGAGTCGTCGCGGGAAGTGGTTGTCGGCAGCCTGCGGTTCTTGCGTGCACAACACGAGGCGACTATCAACGGCGCCAAGATGCAACTCACCCGCACTGAGTTTGGCGTGTTGTGTTTGCTGGCAGAGCGTTCGCCCAATACGGTGACGCGGCAAGAGCTTCTTGCCAACGTTTGGGGATACGACTATCTCGGCGACTCCCGACTCGTCGACATGCAGATCTATCGACTTCGCCAGAAGCTCGAGTCAGAAAACGTCAAGGACAAGTTGCTCACGTTGCGCGGGGTGGGCTTCAAGTTGGTGCCGTAAGTGTTGTCATTAACGCTGCGCGTCAAAACCATGCTGGTAGCGGGGGTCGTCGCCGCCCTGCTCTCAACTGCGGCTGCAATGTCGACCTACTTCTTGGCTCGGCAATACATGCTTGAACAACGCACCGACGTAGCAATCGCGCAAGTGGTGGCTGCCACGCGACTCGCATCGAGCACTCTTGGCTCGGGCACTGATTCACTGACTGCACTCACCACCGGCGCACAGCTACTGCAAGGTTCGCGTGCGGCTCTCTTTCGTGACGGTGAGTGGTTCGTGTCGGGCGTGGGAATCTCGGCCGATGACTTGCCGTCAAGTCTGCTCAAACGGCTGAGTGAGGGTGTGCCGGCGCGACAGCGATTCGCACTGCGCGACGAACCCACCATGTCGGTCGGGTATCCACTGAATCCAGAATCGGGAAGTTTCTTCGTCGGGGTGCTGTCATTACAAGAATTGGCACGAACGCTGAACGTGTTGCAAGGTGCACTTGCTGTTGGCGTTGCGCTAGGCACGCTCGGCGGCGGGCTCATCGGACTGCGACTTTCTCGCCGCGTGATGGAGCCGCTCCACGCTGTCGGCGACACTGCCGTGGCGATCTCTCATGGCGATCTCTCGCATCGTGTTTCTGAACCGAAAGAGCCAGACCTGGCCCGTATTGCGCAGGCATTCAATGGCATGACGGAGTCGCTGCAGGTGCGCATCGACCGTGAAGCCCGGTTCGGTGCCACGGTCAGTCACGAGCTAAAGAGCCCACTCACCGTCATACGAGGGGCAGCAGACCTCATCGCCTCGCGACGTGACGAACTGCCATCGCGCGCTCAACTTGGAAGCGATCTACTCACCTCGCAGATCGATGAGTTCGAGAAAATCTTGAATGACCTCATCGAGATGAGTCGATACCAATCGGGTACGGTGCGACCACAAATTGAGGTGCTTGCCGCTGACCAATTGGTAGCCGCACTCGCCAACCGCCACGGCCTTGACCAGCGCCAAATTGAAGTTGACCCAGTCGACGTCGTGGTCGACGTGCGGAGACTCGAGCAAATCTTCGTGAACTTGAAGCGCAACGCCGATCTTTATGCAGGTGGCATCGAGGCGGTGCGGGGCGAACGACGCGACAACAGATACCTGCTGCACTTCGA